>NZ_JBWKEB010000011.1:0-291916 GCF_056435665.1 Amycolatopsis sp. NPDC043887 | reverse complement strand
CAATCCGGCTGGAAAGTCCGCATGACCAACGGGCGGCCCGAATTCATCCCGCCCCAATACCTCGACCCGCTACAGAAGCCCCGCCGCTGAAGCCCGAGGAGCCCGCCGACCCCACCGGCGACGGGCCCCTCGGCATGCCCGGAGCACGGAGCGGTCCTGATGTCTGTCAGGACATAGGCAGCGGCGACCAGTGCCGAGGCATGTCGCGAAAGCCACTCGTTTCCTTGTGATGATCAGCTTGACGTCGGGTCCCTGCCAGATCCAGGTCGGGGCAGCAGTGAGGACGAGCCAGAAGGCCCAGTAGTTCAGCCTGATGACCTGACGGCCTCGGCGAGCACGATCAGGGCAAGCAGGAGAAGCCACAGTGCTACGCCGCTGGGGCGGGGCAGCCGTGCGGGCGGGCTGCCCGGCGCGCAGGCTCCAGCGTATGACCCGCGCCCCCAACGTAAAGCTGATCGAAGACTGCGGGACTCAACACCGCTTGGCTGACGCGACACGCTCGCCACCAGGCAGAGCACTGCACCTTTACCTTACGCCTCAAGAATTCCGCCGGGATCACCACGCCGTCGATCCGCCGTCCGCTCTGGACACTGAGCTACCCCGCGACTTCCCCGGACTTCAGCGAATCCCGCGCCGCCGATTCGCCGCGACCAGCGCGACAATGCTCAGCGAGGCCGTCGCCAAAAGATAGTAACCAGGCGAAACAGGTGATCCGGTGGCCGCGATCATCGCGGTCGCGATGGTCGGCGTGAACCCGCCGAAGATCCCGACGGTGGCGTTGTAGGCGAACGAAAGTCCCGTCGCCCTGGTGTGCGCCGGGAACACGTCCGCCATCACCGACGGAAGCGCACCGAAGTAGGTGGCCTTCAGCAGCCCCAGGATCGTCATCGTGATCGTGAGGGTCAGGAACGACGGCGAGGTGGTGACCCACAGGTACAGCGGCACCACGCCGGCCCCGATCACCGCCGCGGCACCGATCATGATCCTGATGCGGCCGTGCCGGTCGGTGAGCAGCCCGACGATCGGTGTCACGACGGTCAGGATGGCGGCGGTGATCATCAGGGCGACGAACGAAAGCGAGTCGTCCAGGCCGAGATTCTTGATCGCGAAGGTCGGCAGTGACTGAAGGATGAAGTTCAGCGAGGTCGAGACGACCAGCGCTCCCCTGCGATCAGCAGGCCGCCCCACTGGAAGCGGAACAGCGTCCGGACCGGTGCGGACTTCGGCTGATTCTCCTTCGTGGCTTCGGGTTCGTCGACGTGGCGCCGGATGTAGTAGCCGACCGGGCCGACGAGCAGCCCGAAGACGAACGGGATCCGCCAGCCCCAGGACGTCATCGCGTCGGCGCTGAGGGAAGCGGTCAGCCCGGCGGCGAACCCGGCGGACATCAGTGTCGCGAAACCCTGGCTGGCGAACTGAAAACTGCCGAGGAAGCCTTTGCGGCGGCCGTCCTGTTCAATCAGGAACGACGTGGCCGCCCCGAATTCCCCGCCCGCGGCGAAGCCCTGGATCAGCCGCGCGACGATCACGCCGGCCGGCGCGAGGAAACCGATCGTCGCGTAGCTCGGCATCACCGCCAGCAGGAACGTCCCGGCGACCATCAGCCAGATGGTCAGCACCAGCGCCTTCTTTCGGCCGAACCGGTCGGCGTAGGCGCCGAGCACGAGACCGCCGAGCGGACGCACGAGGAACGTGATGCCGAAGACCGCGTACGCCTGCACGAGCTGGACGGCGGCGTTCCCGCCGGGGAAGAAGGTCTTGCCGATATAGGCCGCCATCAGCGCGTATACGCCGAGATCGAACCATTCGAGCGCGTTGCCGATGGTCGCGGCGGCGATCGCGCGCCGGGTGGACGACGGCGTGCGCTGCCTGGCCACCGTCCGCTCGCTCATCATGCCTCCCCGCCGCGCCGTCCGAGCGCGTGGAACAGTGCCGCGGCGAGGACGATTCCCTCGCGGGCGATCGGCGCGAGCAGGTGTTCGTCGGGCGCGTGCTGCAGGCATCCGGGATAGGAGTGCGGCAGCCACAGCGTCGGGAGGCCGAGGAGGTCGGTGAACACATGGTTCGGCAGCCCTCCGCCGAAGCTCGGCAGGATCGCCACGCGCCGATCGGAAACCTCGTCGAGGACACTCTTCGCCCAGCCGACCCACGGGTCGCCGACAGGCGTGCGGCTGGCGCGGAAACTGCCCTCGGCGGTGACGTCGACCATGGAAAACCCTTGGGCGGCAAGGTGTTTCTTGATCGCCTCGCCCACTCCGTCGACGTCAGTTCCCGCGACGTAGCGCAGTTGCAGCATCGCTCGTGCGCGACCGGGGATGGCGTTGACCGGCCGGTCGATGTCCGCGGCGCCGAGCGAGAGGACTTCGAGGGTGTTCCAGCCGTACAGCCGCTCCGCCGCGGTCAACCCGGTGTCGCCCCAACCCGCGTCCAGCGCCGGATCGCCCGGTTTGTTCCCGATCTCGAGTCCGGCGAGCGCCGCGCGGACGCTGTCCGGGAGCTCGGGCGGCAGGAGTTCCGGCACCTGGACGCGGCCGTGCCCGTCGACGAGACAGGCGATCGCCCCGGCGAGGGTGGTGGCGGGGTTGCGCAGCACGCCACCCCAGTTCCCCGAGTGGTAGGCGTCGGGGCGGAGGTCGATGTCGAGGGCGATCCGGACACTGCCTCGCGCGCCGAGGAACAGCGTCGGCGTCGCCGCGTCCAGGCGCGGGCCGTCGGACGCGATGAGGACGTCGGCGCTCAGTGCCTCCCGGTGCACCGAGACGAACTCGTCGAGCCCCTGCGAGCCGATCTCCTCCCCTGTCTCGACCAGGAACTTGAGGTTGAACCCGAGCGAACCCGTCTCGGCGAGGAGCAGCCTGAGCGCGGTCAGGTTGATCAGGTGTTGCCCCTTGTTGTCCGCCGCACCTCGGCCGTACCAGCGTTCACCGTCGGCGGTCAGCGTCCACGGGTCCCGGCCGTCACTCCACCGGCCCACGTGCCCATCGACGACATCCGCGTGGCCGTAGCACAGGAGTGTCGGCAGCTGTGGCGACTCGATCCGGGTGCCGATCAGGAACGGGCCGCCGCCGGGATCCGGATTGGGATGGATCGCCACGGAACAGCCGAGCGCGGTCAGTGCCGGGGTCAGCACCTCATCCAGATATGCCTTGATGGCAACGCGGCCGCTCGGATGATCACTCACGGTCGGATACCCGACGAGCTCGGCGAGTTCGGCGAAGAACGCTCCCGAGTCAACGTGCTCGTGGGCCTTCGCGACCAGTTCTGCAGGGAACACCGTGTTGTCTCCCGATTCGCTCGTCGAGTGTCGCAGAGGAGCGTAAGTCGGTTTGCGTATCCGGACCATTGCCGTTTACCGTGCTCCGCGTTCTCATTGCGGCAAACCTGCGGAGATCTGATGCGACTACTGCCGATCGCGTTGACGTACTTCCTCGAAGTCGCCCGCACCGGCTCGGTGTCCGAGGCGGCGGCGGAACTGACGGTGGCGCCGTCCGCGATCAGCCGCCAGATCGCCAAACTCGAAGCGGGTCTCGGGGTGCCGTTGTTCGTCCGGCATCCGCGCGGCATGGTGCCGACCGAGGCCGGGACCCGGCTGCTCGACCACGTCCGGCGCAGCGAGGCCGAATCGGCCGTTCTCGTCGACGAACTCCGCACCGGCCGCGGCCTGCACGCCCGGTCCCTGACGGTCGCCTGCTCCGAGGGATTCGCCCGCCGCGTGGTCCCGCAGGCGATCGCCGCCTTCCGGCGCGTGCACGACGTCACGTTCCACATCGACGTCGTCACCAGGGACGAAGCGACTCGACGGGTACTCGAAGGCGCGGCCGACGTCGCCGTCACGTTCGCGACCGGGCCTCAGCACGGGGTGCGGGTCGAGAGCGCGGTCGTCGTCCCGGTGTACGCGATCGTCCCGCTCGATCATCCGCTGACCAGCCGCGACTCCGTCGAACTCGCCGAACTGTGCCGTCATCCGCTCGCGCTCCCGGCGCCGGGCCAGAGTCTGCGCGACCTGTTCGACATCGCCGCCCGGATCGAGAATCTCGCGGCCCATCCGGTGCTGGAATGCAACGAACTGAGCCCGAAGTACGAGTTCGTCCGCTGCGGTGGCGGGATCGCGCTCGTCGGCGGTCTGGGTGACATCGAGCAGGACGCGGCCACCGAAGGCGTCGCCTACGTGCTCCTCGACAACGCCGTGTTCCGCAAACGCGAAGCCCAGGTGCAGACCATGGCGGGACGGACGTTGTCGTTGGCTGCCATGCGGTTCACCGCGCTGCTGACCTCGTTCGTCCGCCCGCCGGTCAGCCGATCAGCACACCGGGATTGAGGATCCCGGCCGGGTCGAGCGCGGCTTTGGCGGCGGCGAAGGCGGCGGCGAAGGGGCCGGGACGCTGCCGGTCGTACCAGGGCCGGTGATCGCGGCCGACGGCGTGGTGATGGGTGATCGTGCCGCCGTGGCCCGCGATCGCCTCGGAAACCGCGGCCTTGATCTCGTCCCACTGGGCGACCGTGCTCCCCCAGCGCCCGGCGGCGTAGATCCCGTAGTAGGGCGCGGGGCCGTCCGGGTAGACGTGGCTGAACCGGCATGTGACGACACCGGCGCCGCCGCACACCTCGTCGATCGCGATGCGCGCCGCCGAGGTGATCGCGTCGTGGAACTCCGGGAAACCGTCCCAAGTGCACGCGGTCTCGAAGGTCTCCACGATCAGCGACCGGCGGGCGAGCGCGTCACGTTGATAGGGCATCCGCAGGAAGGACGACCGCCACGTCGAAGCGCTGTCCTGGCCGGCGGAATCCTTGCTGCGCCTGGCTTTCACGACACCGCCGTGGCCAGCGGTCACTTCGAGCGCGCGGTCGAGCCAGGTGTCGACCGGGTGGTCGGCGGATTCGAACGCGACCAGCAGGAGACCACCGCCCACACTCGCGCCCGCGTTGATGAGAGCCTCAGCCGGGTCGAGGAGCCGGCAGTTCGACGGATAGAGCCCGGACTGCGCGATCGCGCGGGTGGCGGCGACCGCGTCCTCCTGCCGTTCGAAGGCGACCGACGCGGTCACCTGCCACACCGGCCGGTCCTGCAGGCGCATCCAGGCTTCGGTGATCACGCCGAGCGTGCCCTCGGAGCCGAGGAACATGCGGTCCGGCGAGGGACCGGCGCCCGAGCCCGGCAGACGTCGCGATTCACTGATCCCGGCGGGCGTGACGACGCGCAGAGCTTCGGTGAGATCGTCGATATGCGTAGCGAGAGTGGCGAAATGCCCACCCGCGCGGGTCGCGAGCCAGCCGCCGAGCGTCGAATGGGCGAACGACTGCGGGAAATGCCGCAAGGTCAGCCCAAGCGGGCGAAGGCGGTCTTCCAGAGCCGGTCCGAAGATCCCGGCCTGGATCCGCGCCGCGCGACTGACCGTGTCCACTTCGAGCACGTCGCCGAGGCCGGCCAGGTCCATCGAGACCGCCGGGCCGTCGAACCGCGGTTCGACCCCACCGACCACGGAACTGCCGCCGCCGTAAGGAATCAGCGGGGTACCGGAAGCGGCACACCAGTCGAGGAGGTCGACGACGTCCTGTTCCGTCCGCGGCCGGGCGACCAGATCCGGGACATGGTCGACCCGCCCGAGCAGATTGCGGACGACGTCGCGGAACGCCTTGCCGCGGGCGTGGGACAACCGGTCGGCCGGTGCGTCACCGCACAACGCGGCGAGCGCCGCGGGCGGGCGGATCCGCGATGCCGGGACGCCGAGCTCCGCCGGGTCGGGCGGGGCGTGGTCGGTGAAGTCGTGGCCGGGCAGCACACCCGCGGTGCGAGCCACCAGCGCGTCGGACTCCTCTCGGGACAGTTCGCCGTCGAGGGTGCCCCAACCCCACCAAGACCGTTCTTCGGGCATCGTCGCCTCCGTTCGATCTGACTGACCAGTAAGTTACTTATCGGTCAGTTACCGTGTCAACGAACACCGATAGCGTGTGCCGTCGTGGCACCAAGTCCTCTGATCTACCTCGACCACGACTGAAGGCACTCCCCGGAGAACTCGTCTGGGCCACGACGTGGCTGCACGACGCCAACGACGCGCTCGCCCCAAGACTTGGCCTGCCCCGCTTGCCGGTGGCGGACTGGCCCGAGCCATCCGACACCGACGAGGGCGACGCTCGCATCGGCCTGCACTGGAAGACGCGGCCTCTGCTGGAACATGCCCAGAACCGCCCGTTCGTCTGGGTCGACGACGAGATCTCCGAGATCGATCGCGACTGGGCGTCCGGCCACCACGCCGGGCATGCCCTGCTGCACCGCGTCGATCCCCGGCACGGCCTGACCGGCGCCGACTACCGCGCGCTCGGCGAGTGGCTGCGGGAAACCCGCCGCTCCTGACACACAGGACAGCTCTACCACCCAGGACCGATTCGAGGCCTTCGACGCTTTACAACGTTGTATCAACGATGTAAAAACATCCTGACGGCCAGCCGTGGCCCCGGCTCACACCGGTTCTCCCCGGCCACGGGGTCGTGGTTTCACGCCTGCACAGGTCCAGTGGGAGGCGCACCTCCGCCGAGGCGGCCGCCCCCGGAGAAGGGTGTCGAGCAGATGTTGCCAACGTTGTCACCACACCGTCCCCGAAAGACGAGACGCTTCCGGAAGTCACTGGCGGCCGCGGTCGCGGTGGTCTCCGCGGTGGCGTTGACGTCGGGGGCCGCGACGGCCGCGGAGAGCGGCTGGAAGATGGGCAAGCCACGCCTGACCACCCCGTGGACGAACCAGGTGTCGCCCACCAACGCGTTGCCCGAGTACCCCCGGCCGCAACTGGTGCGCGAGAACTGGCAGAACCTCAACGGGGTCTGGGAGTTCGCCGGCGCCGCGCCCGGTGAGATCCCGCCCTTCGGGGAGAAGCTCGCCGAGAAGATCCTGGTCCCCTACCCCACCGAATCGGCGCTTTCCGGGATCCAGCGGCACGAGGACTACATGTGGTACCGGCGGACGTTCACCGTGCCGAGGCACTGGAACGTCGGCAGGGACAACACGCTGCGGATCAACTTCGGCGCCGTCGACTACAAGGCGAAGGTCTACGTCAACGGCAAGGAGGTGGCCGCGCACCAAGGCGGCTACGGCGCGTTCTCCGCGGACGTGACCTCGGCGCTGAAACCCCAGGGAGAGCAGGAGATCATCGTCGGTGTCGAAGACCGCGCCGACGCGACATGGCAGCCCGTCGGCAAGCAGCGGCTGGTCCCCGATCGCGGCATCTTCTACGAGGGCGCCTCGGGCATCTGGCAGACGGTCTGGATGGAACCGGTCGCGGCGAAGCACATCGGCACGCTCGGCATGGTCCCCGACCTCAAGTCCTCCACGCTCAAGCTCACCGTGGACACGGGCGGGAACTCCGGGCTCACCGTCGAGGCCGTGGTCCGCGACGGCAGGAAGGTGGTCAGCCGCAGCAAGGCGGCATCCAGTTCGGCGACGATCTCCCTGCCGGTGCCCAAGGCGAAGCTCTGGTCGCCGGATTCGCCGTTCCTCTACGACCTCGACGTCGAACTGAAGGACGGCCGCCGCACCGTGGACAAGGTTTCGTCCTACTTCGGCATGCGCGAATTCGGCACCGCCAAGGGCGCTGACGGCAAACTCCGGTTCACCCTCAACGGCAAGATCCTCTTCCTTCAGTCCACTTTGGACCAGGGCTACTGGCCGGACGGCATCTACACCGCGCCGACCGACCAGGCGCTGCGCTTCGACCTCGAACAGCACAAGGTCCTCGGCTTCAACACGGTCCGCAAGCACATCAAGACCGAACCCGACCGCTGGTACCACCACGCCGACAAACTCGGTCTGCTCGTCTGGCAGGACATGCCGTCGATGCGCACCGGTGGACGTCCGCCCGCCGACGCCCAGCGGCAGTTCCAGGTGGAGCTGAAGGAACTGGTGGAGCAGAAGAAGAACTGGACCTCGATCGTCGGCTACGTGCCGTTCAACGAGGGCTGGGGCGAGTGGTCGCGCGAGACCACCGGCAAGATCGCCGACGACGTCAAGGCCCAGGATCCGACCCGGCTGGTCAACGCGCACAGCGGCGTCAACTGCTGCGACTCCCTCGGTGACTCCGGCAAGGGCGACGTCATCGACTGGCACGCCTACCCTGGCCCAGCCAAGCCGATGCCCGACGGCAAGCGGATCTCGATCGACGGCGAACACGGCGGCTACGGCCTCGAGGTCGAGAACCACATGTGGTTCGGCGAAGGCCACGCCTACGAGATGGTCAAGGACCAGGCGACCCTGAACAGCCGCTACGTCCAGAACCAGCGCGACGTGCTCGCGTCGGCGCAGAGCTGCGGCATCAGCGGCTCGATCTACACGCAGATCACCGACGTCGAGCACGAGGTCAACGGCTTCTTCACCTACGACAGGCAAGTGAAGAAGATGGACTTCGCCCAGGTGCGGGCGGTCAACCAGGCGATCATCCGCAACGCCGACGGCAGCGGCTCCGGCGCTCCCGACCCGGGCCCCGGCACTCCGGGGATCGACGGGGTGCACGCCTACAAGTTCGATGAGGGCACCGGATCCAGCGCCAAGGACTCGGTCGGCACCGCGCACGCCACCCTGACCAACACGCAGTGGGCAGGCGGTGTCCAGGGTGGCGCGCTGGCTTTCGCGGGCAATGGGCAGGCCGACACCGGGGCGAACCTTGTGAACACGGCAGGCAGCTACTCGGTCTCGGCGTGGGCCAAGCTGGATGAGGCGAGCGGCGCGTTCCAGACCGTCGTCAGCCAGGACACCGGCCGCGACAGCGCGTTCTTCCTGCAGTACTCCGGGCAGGATCAGCGGTGGGCGATGAGCTTCGTCGGCCTCCGTGCCCTCTCGCCGGAGAAGCCGGAAGTCGGCCGCTGGTATCACCTGACCGGCGTCCGCGACGCCAAGGCGGGCACGTTGTCGCTCTACGTCGACGGCCAGAAGGTCGCCGCGCAGAACGCCTGCTCCGCCGCACCGAGCACCGGGCACACGGTGATCGGCCGCGGCCAGTACGGCGGTCAGCAGGTCGACTTCCTGCGCGGCGCGGTGGACGACGTCCGGCTCTACGACCGGCCGCTGACCGACGCCGAAGTCGCGACGCTCGCGAAGCGCGACTGAGCCCGGATACGCGGCGCCGGGGTCACTCCCGGCGCCGCGTGCCGGCCACCCATTCCCGCACGATGTCACCGAGCACGGGCAGCGGCACCTGCCCGTTCCTCAGCACGACATCGTGGAAATCCCGGATGTCGAAGGCCTCGCCCTGCTGCTCCTCGGCGAAGGCGCGCAACCGCTGGATTTCCAGCCTGCCTGTCATGTACGACAGTGCCTGACCGGGCCATTCGATGTACCGGTCGGTCTCGGACTGCACTTCGACGTCGCTCAGCACGCACTGTTCAGTGAGGTACTCCACGCATTGCTGCCGGGTCCAACCCAGCGCGTGCAGCCCGGTGTCCACCACGAGCCGCGCCGCACGCAAGGAGTCCTCGGCGACCATGCCCAGCCGCATGACGTCGTCGGAGTACAGGCCCATCTCGTCGGCGAGCCGCTCGGTGTAGAGCGCCCAGCCTTCGTCGAACGCCGAGAGCGGGACGAGCTTGCGCAGCCGGGGCATGTCCTCCAGCTCGTAGGACACGCAAGCCTGGAAATGGTGTCCTGGAACGGCTTCGTGGAACGCCACCGACTCGGCGATGAACCGGAAGCGTTCAGTCACCCGGTAGGTGTTGGTGGAGTAGACGCCGGGTCGGGTGCCGTCGGCCGATGGCGGCATGTAGTACGCCTGCGCCGCCGAGGGGCCATCGGCTTCCGGCACGGCACGCACCACGCATTCGGCCGACGGCACGCGGCGGAACCAGCGGGGCGCGGCGGCCGTGGCCCGCGCGACCGCTTCCGTCGCGGTCGCGATCATCTCGTCCGCGTCCCGCCAGCACAGCGACGGATCGGTGCGCATCCGCCGCCGGACCGCGACGGGGTCGTCCTCGCCGAACACGGCCGCACCGAGCCGCCGGTACTCCTCGTCCAGCGCCCTCCCGAGCGCGAGGCCGGTGTCGTGCAGTTCCTGCGGTGAGATCCCGGTGGTGGTGTGCGTCTTGACCAGACCCGCGTAGCTCTCCTTGCCGCCGTCCAGCCAGCAGAGGCCCGGCCGATCATCGGAACGGCCACGGCCGGCGATCTCGCGAGCGAGCACTTCGCGATAGGCGACGAGCGCCGGGCGGGCTTTCTCGATGAACAGCCGCTGCCGTCGCGCCGCGCGGTCACCGGTCAGCGCCGGGACGAGCAGCGGGTTGGGTTCGGCGGCCAGGAACCGGTCGACGTGGTCGATCGCGCCGCGCACCGCCCGTTCCACCGGGATCCGGCCCGCCGCGATCCCGGCACGGTGGCGGTCGGCCAGCGCCGCGAAGAACCCCGGGAACGCCGCCAACCTGGCCAGATAGTCCTCTTCCGCCTGCTCCCCCGACGGCTCGAGCTGAGGAAGCCAGGACAGCACCCCGGTCCCCTCGGCCGCCATCGGATCGGCGAGGGTGAACTCGGTCTTCCGCGAGTCGAGCCTGGTCAGCAGCGATTCCGCGTGATGCGTGACGACACCGAGGGTGATCCGGTCCGGATCCGCGGACCGGGCGGCGTGATCGGCGATGCGGACGGCGCGCTCCCTGAGCCGGTCGTCACCGGCCTCCGAGACGTCCCGCAATTCGTGGTCGTGTCCCGGAATGTTGTCGAAGGTCGCCATCAAGGGCAGCTCGGTCGCGAGGACGTCGAGGAGTTCGTCGGCAAGCTCCGCCGCCGTCGGCTGTTCACTCATATCCGATGACTACCAGAATCCACGCGGCATCCGCTCGCGGTTATGAGGCGTAGGCCACAAGCTCCACATGGTCGGACTTCCTACTTTTAGGGTGGCTCATCGTGAACGACGTCCAGTTCCTCGTCGAGAGCGGAATCGGCCGGATCACGCTGAACCGGCCGCGTGCGCTGAACTCGCTGAACCACGGCATGGTCCTCGCCATGCTCGACCACCTCGAAGCGTGGCGCGCCGACCCGGGTGTCCGCGCCGTGCTGATCGACGGCGCCGGCGATCGCGGGCTCTGCGCGGGCGGAGACATCCGTGCCATCTACGAGGACGCCCGCGCCTGCGGCACCGCGTCCCTGCGGTTCTGGGCCGACGAGTATCGCCTCAACACCGTGATCTCGCGCTATCCGAAGCCCTACCTCGCGCTGATGGACGGGCTCGTCATGGGTGGCGGCGTCGGCGTCTCCGCGCACGGCAGCCACCGGATCGTCACCGAACGCTCCCGGGTCGGCATGCCCGAGACCGGTATCGGCTTCGTCCCGGACGTCGGCGGCACGTACCTGTTGTCCCGCACGCCCGGCGAACTCGGGACGCATATGGCGCTCACCGCCGGGGCGATCTCGGGACCCGACGCGATCCACTGCGGACTCGCCGACCATTTCGTGCCCAGCGAACTGATCCCGGACCTGCTCGACGCGCTGGCGGCCCGTACACCGGACGACGCGCTGGAGCTGATCGCCGAACCCGCGCCGCCGAGCACGCTGGCCGGGGACGCCCCCTGGATCGACCGGTGCTACGCGGCGGACACCGTCGAGGAGATCCTGGGCAGGCTCCACGCCGAGGGGGACGCCGCGGCCACCGCGGCCAAGGAGATCGAGGCGAAGTCGCCGACCGCGCTGAAGGTGACCCTGCGGGCACTCCGGTCGGCCGCCGCGATGCCCGATCTGGAAACCGCGCTGGCGCAGGAGCTCCGGATCTCGACCCACGCGCTCTCGTCCGCCGAGTTCGCCGAGGGGATCCGAGCACAGATCATCGACAAGGACCGCTCCCCGAAGTGGTCCCCCGCCACACTGTCCGAAGTGGACGACGAGCTCGTCGACGCCTACTTCGCCTGACCGGTGATCGCCCGGTAGAGCGGCCGCAGCAGGGCGGTGACCGAGGTTCCGTCCACTGTGGCCGTGAGCGGCGGGACCTCGTCGAGCAGTCCCAACGGGTCCCCGGCCCGCGGCCGTCGCGTGTTCGTGACGTCGCCGGCCGGGCCCCAGCCGAAGAAGTCGTCCATCACCTCGTCGAGACCAAGGGGCTCGGCCTCCGCTGACGGGGCGGTCACCCGGGCACCCGCCTGCCGTCCGATCTCTTCGAGCAAGGCCGTGCGGTCGCGGCCGCGGAGCGTGAAGATGGCGAACGGGTCCGCCTCCTCTTCGAGCGCGATCAGCCCGGCGACGAGGTGATCGCAGGGAACGCGGGTGCCGGGGCAGGTGCAGTCCAGCGACAGTTCCCACGCCGCCTCGGGGAACAACGGCACCTGCTCGGCGGCGAAGAAGCGATCGATGTCGTCCGGGATCCGGCCGTCGAGCAAGGCCGTCTTCGCGGTCTCGTCCGCGGCGACGGCGGCGATGACCGCCGTCCACACCTGCTTGCCGAACGTCGGCAAGCCGATGCGGACCTCGTAGAACCGCTGCCGGGTCACCCGGACGCCGGCGACCGCGGCGCCGGGCCCGATCGTGAGCGTGTCGACCCGGCAGGGCGGCACGAGTCCTTTGTGGACACCCAATTCGTCGAGTGTCCGGCGGAATCCGTCAGTCATCGCCCGCCTCCCGTCCGAGCGCGAAGACCTCGCGCAGCGAATCGGTGGACAGCTCCGTGAGCCAGTCCTCCCCGTCGGTGACGACGAGATCGGCCAGCGCTTCCTTCTTGGTGATGACGGCGTCGATCCGCTCCTCGATGGTGCCGGGGCAGACGAACTTCCGCACCTGGACGCTGCGCCGCTGGCCGATGCGGAAGGCGCGGTCGGTGGCCTGCTCCTCGACCGCCGGATTCCACCACCGGTCGAGATGCAGGACGTGGGTGGCCGCGGTGAGCGTCAGCCCCGCTCCCCCGGTCTTCAGTGACGCGAGCAGGATCGACGGACCCTCGCCCGACTGGAAGTGCTCGACGATCGAGTCGCGGCGCCGCTGCGAAAGGCCACCGTGCAGGAAGGCGATCTTCGCGTTCATCCGATGCGAAAGATGCGGTACGAGCAGGTGCCCGAATTCCGCGAACTGGGTGAAGCACAACGCGCGATCACCGGCGTCCAGGATCTCCGCCAGGAGCTCTTCGAGCCGGTTGACCTTGCCGGAACGGTGCCCGATCGGCGAGCCGTCGTGCAGCAGATGCGCGGGGTGGTTGCAGATCTGCTTGAGCTTGGTGATCGCGGCGAGGATGTTGCCACGCCGTTTGACCCCGGCGCTGTCGGCGATCTTGGTCATCATCTCGTCCACGGTGGCGCGGTACAGGGTCACCTGTTCGCGGGTGAGGCGGTACTCCTGGAGGATTTCGATCTTCTCGGGAAGGTCGGCGAGTACGGTGGGATCGGTTTTGAGGCGCCGCAACAGGAACGGCCGGGTCAGCCGGCGCAGCTCGGTGGCCGCGGGAAGATCGCCGCGCCGTTCGATGGGCACCTCGAACCGCTCGCGGAACTCCTGCCTGCCACCGAGCACACCGGGGTTGAGCAGATCCGAAAGCGACCACAGGTCGGCGAGCCGGTTCTCCACCGGCGTCCCGGTCAGCGCGATCCGGTGCCCGGCGGTAATCCGGCGCAAGGCCTGCGCGGGCCCGGTGTTCTGGTTCTTGACCGCCTGCGCCTCGTCGAGCACGAGCCGGTGCCACCGGATGGCCGCGAGCTCGTCGGCGTCGCGGGCGGCGGTCGAGTAGGTGGTGACGACCAGGTCCGCGCCCTCGGTCCGGACGCGGCCGCGATCGGCGCCGTGATGGAGGTGGACGCGCAGTTCGGGTGCGAACTTCGCCGCCTCCCGCTGCCACGTCCCGAGGAGCGACATCGGACAGACGAGCAGCGTCGGCCGCCTGTCCCCCTGTGCCCGCTCGATCGCTTCGAGCGCGAGCAGCTGGACGGTCTTGCCCAGCCCCATGTCGTCGGCGAGGCAGGCCCCGAGCCCGATCGACGCCATGAACGAAAGCCACGCGACACCGCGGCTCTGGTAAGGCCGCAGGGCCGCCAGGAACGTCGACGGGGGCTCGACCGGCTCGATCGTGCGCTGGACACGACCGGCGAGGAAGTCGTCGATCCAGCCGTCGGTCGTGACCTCGGTGACCGGGAGCGGCGTGTCGTCGAACCCGTGAAGCAGGGCCAGCAGGTCCGCGGGGGTGGGCAGCGGCGGTTTCTCGCGGTCCGGGTCGCGGCGGAGGTATTCGAGACCGGAGCGCAGCAGTTCGGGGTCCACGCTCACCCAGCGGCCGCGCAGCCGGACCAGTGACGACTTCGCGGCCGCCAGCCCGGCGAGTTCTTCGTCGGTCAGGGCGTCCTCCCCGACGGCGAGCGCCCAGCGGTAGGAGGCGAGCTGGTGACGGCCGAGCCGATGCACGGCGGCCTGGTCGACCGGCGCGCCGCGCACGGACAGCTTGAGCGCCAGCTTGCGCCTGCCGCCCCAGCTCGCCGGGAGCTGGACGTCGAATCCGGCCGCCACCAGCCGTTCCGCGCCGCCGTCGAGGAACTCCACGGTTTCGGCGACAGTGAGGTCGTAGATACCCGGCTTCTCGGCCTCGACCGCGGGGCCGAGCAGCGGCAGCACACCGGCGGCGCGCTCCAGCTCGGCGGTGAACAGGCCCTCGGGGTCGGTGAACTTGGCGCCGGCCTCACCGGACCAGACGTCTTCCGCCGGAAGCAGGAGGCTCGGATCGGCCGTGGAGCGCAGGAGGAACCGCAACTGCCACTTGGTCCCGTCGCCGGTCTGGTCGTCGGGGTCGTCGGCCGGGCCGTGCAGCGTGGGGACCTCGTCGAGCCGGAAGCAGACGGTGCCCTCGGTCAGGTCGGTGTCGCCGACCGCGTCCCAGGCGGCGATGCCCTCGGCGACGATCCCCATGCGGCCCGGCGCCTGGCCGATCCGGTCGTCGGCGCTCTTCAGCGCGTGGAGCCACGACCCGAACGGGCCCTCACGGCCATCGCTTTCCGTGGCATGTCCGGCGGCGGCCAGGCGATCGCGGACCGCCGCGTCGACCAGGGTGTGGAGCGCGTCGGTGACGAGCGCCGCCGGATCCGGCCCGGGATGTTCGGCCCGGCCGACCGGCGGGGTGGCCGCGATCAGCGCCCGGACCGCGACCGCGTCACCTCCCCGGGCCACGGGCCGCCAGCGTGCCCGCGCCACGATCTCGTTCCGCACGAGCGTGGGCAGCACGCGGCCGCGGCGCACCAGATCGTCCGCCAGCCGGACGACGGCGCGGAGATGGCGGACCGAGGTGCCGTAGCCGACCGTCTCGGCCAGGTCCTCCAGCTCCGATGGGTCGATCAGGAGCGCGGGCACCGACCAGGGTTCCAGCGTCAGCTCCTGCTGCGGGCGGCCGCGGGAGCCCAGTTCGGGCGAGGCGACCGGCCCCCCGCGACGCGACGGAAGCAGAAGAACGGCCGACGCCGGTTTGCCGGGGTGCAAGGCGGTCAGATCCGCGACCGACGCGGCGAACGGGTGCGGCCGGGCCGCGCTCGACGGCCGCATCGACGTCGTCGCCGGGCGGTCGCCGTGCTCGCCCCAGAGCACGATCCCGCGGCCCCGGGACCACAGGCCGTGCACGACGAGTGGCGACATGGTCCTCCTTCCGCGGTCTGGTCCGTCCAGCATGCCCGGGACCGATCAGCGTCCGGTCAGCGAGGGTCACACCATCGTGTGGCTAGGCGGCGGCCGACCGCTCTTCTAACCTGATCAGTTCATCCCCACACGGAAGCGATCCTTCGATGACCGACGGAGAAGCACGCGCCGGCGTGCTTTCGAAACGCGCGCTCGTGATCGCGTCGCACGCCGTGGAGCGAGCCGCGCTCGCCGAAGGCACCGACGAAGACATGGTCGTCCTCGCGCTCTTCCAGCGACTGCCCTACTTCGAACGGGAACGGGAGGTCTACGCCAGGATCGCGCGCCGCGCGGCCGTCACTGTCGTCGGGATGGTCGATTCGGGCCGTCCGGACCTGCCGCACGGCGTGACCCCTGTCCTGTTGCGTGCCGACGAGAGCCTCGCCCGCGAGTGGTCGGTCGCGGTGCTCACCCCGACCTTCGGCGGCTCGGTCGTCGCCCAGGACCTCGACGATGTCGACCCGTCGGCGTCCACGGTGGAAGCCGCGCGGCGGTTCCAGGGCCGCTGGGGTTTCCGCCGCGACGAGGCCTACGCCGAGGTCGTCCGCCTGCGCGACGCGCTCGGTGATCGCCTGCCGCCCACCGCGCGGATCAAGATCGACGAAGTGCTGAACAGCGTGACGACTCCCGCGGCGGCTCCCGTGGAGAACCGGGCGGAAGCGGCGCTGCGTCACCTCGCCGGGCGACTGGAACGGCGCGCGCCGTCGAAACCGGAGGAACCGGCGCTCGCGATCGATCCCGACACCGGGCTGGCGACCATGGCCGGGATCTCCGGCTGGCTGGGCGCGTCGACCGACACCGTCCCCCTCGGGCTGATCATGATCACCGTCGACGATCTCGCCGAGGTCGGCAGACGCCACGGCGACCGGGTCAGGATGCACACCGAACAGAACATCGCGGACCTGATCCGCGAGGATCTGCGCCCTCTTGACAGAGCCGTGCGGCTCGGAACCGACGAATTCCTCCTCGTTCAGCCCGCTTTGGACGCCGCCGACCTCACCGAACACAGCCTCCGTCTCGAACGGCGGCTCGGCGCGCTCCACGCGACCTACCCGTTCGTGGATCTACATCCGCGGACGACCACCATGCTCACCCGGAAGCGGCCACTTCCCGTGCACTCCCTGCGCGGACAGCTGAAACAGGTGCGGTCGACGGCGTTGTGGCCGCCCAGCCAGGGCATGCTCCCGACACCGAACGGCACTGGTTCGACCTGGTTCCACTGATACGGTCACTCCGGTGGATACCGTCCTGGACACGATCGATCCGCGCGAGGCGCTGACGATCCTCGGCCCCTCGAAAGCCAAGATCCGCGGCGGTGACGCGTCCGGGGAGACCGGCGAGGTGTGGCCCGAACCGCTGCTACGCGCGCGGGCCGACGTCCTGGAGCGGTCCAAGGTGGACAACGGTGGGTTGCGGCAGGCCTGGCTGCGCTACACCGGGAACTTCTACCGGAACGTCGGCGGCGCACTGGCCGAGGCCGCCGGAAGCGGTCGGTTGCTGCTCCTCAGCGGCGGCTACGGCATCTTGCGCGCCGACGAGCCGATCGCCTACTACGACCGGAAACTCAAACTCGGCGACTGGCCGTCCGGAGTGCTGGAAAGCGCCGTACTCGGGGAGGCGCGCCGGATCGGGGCGACGAAGGTGGTCACGTTCGTGTCCGCCAGCGCCGACTACGCGAAACTGATCCGGCGAATCCCTTGGGACACCTCGGAAATCGGCGGCGTGCTGGTCACGATCGACTTTCATGGCGGCGGCGCGCAGGTCGAGGTGCCACGGCGGCTGGCTCACGCCTTCGGCGCATGGTGGCGCCGGTCGCCGTCGGACTACCCGCCGGGCATGGTCACCGAAGAACTCGGGTGAACCCGGTCACGGCCACTCGGCTTCGGACAGCAGGCGCGCGGCGCGGAGGAACGCCGCCCGGTCACCGGCGGAAAGCCGTCCGAGCAACCGTTCCTCCTGCTCCTGGATCTTCGACTGGGCCGACCTTCGCGCGGCGCGGCCGGCTTCGGTGATCCCCAGCAGCCGGACCCGGCGATCCTTCGGGTCCGGCTCGCGGGTGATCAGCCCGTCCTCTTGAAGGTTGTCGAGGGTGCCGATGATCCGGGTCTTGTCCGCGCCGATCGCCTTCGCGAGGGCGGCCTGCGTGCGGACGGGCCCGTCGTCGAGCGCGCTCAGCACCACGTAGCCCCACATGGTCAACCCGTGCTCGGCCAGCACCGGCGTCTCGGCGTTCATCAGCCGTCGCATCAGCCCGCCGAGCATCGCCGCGAGATCCGGCCTCCCCTGCTCCGCCATGCGCAGACCATACCGACCTGGTCGGCGGAACCTGTTGACGGATTCGTACGCATGCGTAGATGATATGCGCATGCCTATCGATGAACTTCGCATCCTCGACGCCCTTGTGACCCGGGCCAGCCTCGACCTCGTCAGCGAGATCGCCCCCGCGGATCTGACCAAGCCGACCCCGTGCAGCGCCTGGACCTTGCACGGCCTGCTGGCGCATATGACCACCCAGCACCACGGTTTCGCCGCCGCGGCCGAGGGCGAGAGCCACCTCGACCATTGGCGACTGCTCCCGCTGGACGACGACCCCGTCGCCACCTACCGCGCCTCGGTGAACCGGGTCCTGAACGCGTTCGCCCCCCACGACCTCGCCGACCGGAAGTTCGCTCTTCCCGAGTTCTCCACCGAAATCACCTTCACCGCGGAGCAGGCACTGGGCTTCCACTTCGTCGACTACCTGGTGCACTCCTGGGACGTGGCCAAAACCGTCGGCCTGCCGCTCGAGTTCCAGCGCGAGGTGCTCGACGCCGGACTGGGCTTCGCAAAGGCGATCCCGGACGGGAAGAACCGGAAGGCTCCGGGCGCCGCCTTCGGCCCGGCCGTCGACGCACCAGGGCAGTCCGATTTGGACACGATCGTCGCCCTGCTCGGCCGATCGCCGTCGTGGCCGGATCAGGTGGTCGCGGCGTGATGCGCGGCCTCGAGGATCCGGGCGGTGACCAGCTCCGGTTTCTCCAGGGACAGCCCATGAGTCGTCTTGGGAACGACTTCGACCTCGATGCGCGGATTCAGCGAGTCGAGCCGGGCCGCCACCTCGCGGGCACACTGGATGACACTGCGTTCGGCGACGATGATCCGGGCGGGCACATCGATCGCCGACAACTCGTCATCGCTGAACAGGTGCATCTCCGGTAGTCGCTGTTTGTACTTGAGCGCGGCGAACAACAGGGGCCGCACGGTGTGCCGCACGTCCGGATCGCCGGAAGCCACCAGCCGGAGAAGCCACTTGGGCAGGAACCAGAGGAAGATCTCCCGAAAGCTCCACCAGATGAAGCTCCGGTCGATCACACCGAACCCCGCGGCTTCGATGGCGACGACACCGGCGATCCGGTCGGTCGTCCGGGTGGCGAGGTTCAAGGCGAGCCAGCCACCTCGGGAAACGCCGGCGAGGTGGACCTTTTCGTGGCCGGTTCCCGCGAGCACCCCGTCGACGACCTCGGCGAGCCAGTCCGCGCAGTCCTCCACGGACTCCATGGGAGCGGTCTGGATCGATCGCCCCGGCTCGCCGATGCTGTCGACCGCGTGGATCCGGTGCCGGGCGGCGAGTTCGGCGATATGCGGATACCAGGACAACGAGGTGCCCATTCCCCCGGAAAGCAGCACGATCGGCGGACCGTCTTCCGGCCCGCAACTCCGGACGTGGGTCGGGCCGAACCTCGTCGCGATGTCCAGTTCCTCGGCGGGAACCGGCCACTTCCGCAGGATCGCGTCATAAGTGGCGAAGAAGCGCTCCTCGGCCTTCTTGTCGGTGAACTCCCCCAGCATCGGACCTCCTCGAAGTTTTATAGTGCACTTGCACCATAACAGTGGGTGGCCGTTCCCGCCAGCCCTCGCCGGCATGGCAGAGTGATCGCGTGCCGAAACGTGTCGACCACCAAGAGCGCAGGCGCGAAATCGCGGAGGCCCTTTTCCGGATCGCCGCCGCCCAAGGCCTGCAGGCGGTCACCCTGCGCGCGGTGGCCGCGGAGGCGGGCATCTCGATGAACCTGGTCCAGTACTACTTCCCGACCAAGGAAGAGATGCTGCGGTTCGCCTGGCAGCGGGTCGTCGAACTGACCGGCGAGATCACAGGGAAGAGCATCGGCGAGGCGATGAAGACGGGGGACGAACGCACCATCGTGCGCGCCTACCTGACCGCCGTCCTGCCGGACGGCGAACGCCGCCGCATGCTGGCCGCGGTCCAGATCGCGTACTTCGCCGTCGACGTCACGCGCGGGAGCCAGGATCCCGATCAGGAACCCCTTCTGCCCCACTTGGTCCACGCGATCGCCGGCCTGCTCCGGGCGGCACAGGAGAAAGGTGCCGTCCCCGCCCGCCTCGACCCCCTGCTCGAGGCGGACGCGCTCGCGACGATGTCCGCCGGTCTGGTCACGGGGATCATGGTCGACGCCTACACGGCCGAACGCGCGTCGGAGATCGTCGACTACCGGCTCGACGGAGTGTTCACCGGCGTTCGATGAGCGCCTCGATGCCGTCCAGGATGCGACCGAGGCCGAACTCGACGTCGGCCTCCTCAATACTCTCCTCGCCGTACGCCTCACCGGAAATCACGGCGGCGACGCGCGTATAGCCCCGCCCTCCGAGGCGCGGGCCGAGGAACGCGCTCAGCGCCCGGACCTGATCAGGCGGGCTCGCGTTCACGTCCCGGAGCAAGGAAGCGGTACTGCGGACCCATCCGTCGACCAGGACGGCGCAGCCGGTCACGTCCTGGACGCTCAGGCCCGAGTCCGCCATCCCCTCGAGGAAGTTCTCCAGCCACCCCAGCAGATTCGGCGTACTCGGCGCCCTCCGCACCGGCAGGTCGATCAGCCACGGATGACGGCGGCAGCGCTCCAGGAGCGTGCGCGCCCAGGCGGTGACCGCGGCGCGCCAATCGCCGGACACCGGCTCCGGTGGCGGCCCCCACGCCGCCTCGGCCACCAGGACGAGTAGCTCCTCTTTGGAGCTCAGATATCGGTAGAGGGCGTTCGCGGTGATGCCGAGACGTTTGGCGATCGACGGCATGGACAGCGCCGCGTAACCCTCCGCGTCCGCCTGCGCGATGGCCGCGTCGACGATCTGCTCGAGGCTGTATCCCGGCTTCGGCCCGCGCCGGGGCGCCGGCGCGGGCCCCCACGCTAGTGCGGTGCCCGGCGGCAGCAACTCGATCTCCACGTCGTCCATGGCCGCATTGTTGCACCTAAAACAGGTAATGCCATACACTGTTTATGGCATACACAGTTACTTACTGAGTTGGGGGATCGACCATGACCGAACCGACCAGGCGGAACGTGCTTCGCGGGGCGGCGGCGCTGGCCATCGGCGGAGCCGCCGCGACCTTCGGGAGCAGCGGATCCGCCTTCGCCAAGCAGAATCCGCGCTACCCGTTCGTCGAAGGTGCGTTCGCGCCGGTGAAAGAGGAGGTGACGGCGTTCGGTCTGCCGGTCACCGGCCGCATTCCCCAGGACCTCCGAGGTCGATATCTGCGCACCGGGCCGAACGTGCTCGGGCTCGAAGACCCGCGCGCCCACCACTGGATGCTGGGCGAGGGGATGGTGCACGGCGTCCGGCTGCGCGACGGGAAGGCCGAGTGGTACCGCAACCGGTGGGTGCGTTCGTCCGGTGTCGCGGCGAAACTCGGCGAGCGGTACCCGTGGCCGGTGCCCGCCGAGGATTTCGCGCCGAACACGCACGTGATCGGCCACCACGGCCGCATCCTCACCCTTCAGGAGTCCGGCGCTCCGCCCTACGAACTCGACGGCGAGCTGAACACGTTGGGACCGTTCGACTTCGCCGGTTCGCTGGCAGGCTCCTACACCGCGCACACCAAGTTCGACGCCCGCGCCGACGAGCTGCACGCGGTGACCTATCACCCGACGTGGGATCACGTACGGCACCTGATGGTCGACCGGACCGGCCGGGTCGTGCGCACCACCAGGATCCCGGTCACCGACAGCCCGATGATGCACGACTTCGGGCTCACCGAGAACTACGTGGTCGTCTTCGACGTGCCGGTCACCTTCGATCCGCAGCCGGGCAAGGTCGTGCCCTACAAGTGGAACACGGGCCATCCGGCCAGGGTGGGGGTGATGAACCGCGACGGCGGCCCGGTCCGCTGGTTCGGGGTGGATCCGGTGTTCTATTCGCATACGCTCAACGCCTACGAACAGGGCTCCACGGTGGTGGTCGACCTGACCACGATGCCGGGTCCGTTCGAGGTGGCCGGCAAGCAGGGCTTCGGCGGCCCGTCGGCGTCGGGACCGCCGGTGCTGGAGCGCTGGACGATCGATCTCGCGCAAGGACGGGTCCGGCGCCGAGTTCTCGACGACCGGCCGCAGGAGTTCCCGCGGGTCAACGAAAGCCTCGTATCGCGGCGGCACAGGTACGGGTACTCGGCCTCTCCCGGCGAACTGTTCGACGTCTACTTGGACAAGCCCTCCGGCTCCTTCGGCAACGCGCTGATCAAGCACGACCTGCGGAACGGGCGTTCGGAGGTGCACCGCTTCGGCCGGGGCGCCGACGCGAGCGAAGCGGTGTTCGTGCCGTCGTCCCGCAGCAAGTCCGAAGACGACGGCTACGCCCTCGCCTACGTGAACAATCCCGACCGCAACGCCTCGGATCTGGTGATCCTCGCGGCGCAGGACTTCACCGCGAAGCCACTGGCCCGCATCCATCTGCCGAGGCCGGTGCCGCTGGGCTTCCACGGCAGCTGGGTCGCCGACTGACGGATCGGGGCGGTCGCCGGACGTCCGGCGACCGCCCCTCGGGTTCACCCGCCGGTGAGCACCTCCTCCAACGCGGCTGCGGAGTCCGGATACCGCTCGAGCAGCGCCAAGCCGGTGCGCGCGGTGCTCGCCCACGGCTCCTCACAGCCCAGCAGGCCCGCCACGGCGTCGCAGCTCGCCGGATGCGCCGCCAGCAACGCGAGGCCGCCTCCCCCGGTTTTCCTCGTCACCGCAAGGGGTTCCGGCTGGTCCTTCCAGGGCGGAACCCAGGCGTCGAGAGCTGTGAGCCTGCCGGGGAAGATCCGCCCTGCCTCACGCACGAGCAGCGGCACCAGCTCCGCGCCCCGGGACCGCAACGTGGTGATCAACGTCGGCAACCACGGCAGCAGCAGCCTGTCCGGCAGCTCGGCGAAAGCGTTCGACACCGCCTCGACGACGAAGTCGGCCAATCCCGGCGCCGGCTCCAACGCGTGGACGAAACCGCTGAGGTAGCGCGGATAAGCCGGCAGCACCATCGGGTTCGCCAGCAGTCCGGCGCAGCGCTCACGCAGTTCCGCACGCGTGAGACGGCCGAGCTGGACCTGCGCCGCCCACAACAGCGCCACCTTCGACGGCTCCTCCGGATGCGATCCGGCGATCGCCAGCTCCAGCTGCGTACGGTCGCACCCCAGGGACAACGCGAGCGCCTCCATGCTGAACAGGAAGCCCAGCATCGCGGCGACCTGCTCGACACCGGCCTCCTCGTCGGCGAAGGCCGCCGGGAGCAGCGTGCAGTAGTGCGCGTACCCCGTCCGGACGAAGTCCTCGATCCACCGGGGCAGCACCGGCTCGCTGGTCCGGTAGTGCGCCAGCAGCCTCCGCACCCGCCGCAGCACTTCCGGGGCGCCGTCGACGGTGCGTTCGGTGGCCAGTACCTCCAGGGCACGTGTGCCCAGCTCTCCCGCCAGCCGCGCGCTGCGAAGGTAGAGCGTCGCGTCTTCGACCGCCCCGAGCACCTTCGCCGCGGTGGCCTGCGGATGGTAAGCGGCACGCCGAAGCCGTTGCTCCAGCACCTGTTCGACACTGACGCCCTCATAGCCCAGCTCGATGAGGGCTCGCTGGTGGGTGCCCAGCGCCAGATCCCACGACTCCTGGATCGGCCGTTCACCGAGCCGCCGCTCCCCCATGATCGGCCGCGCCGCACCGTGGGGCATCAGGTGGCGCAGCATCCACAGCAGATCGGAACAGGGCTCCAGCTCCGGCCTCGACGCGATGTCGAGCAGCGCCCGTTGCACACCTCGTTGCTGCAGCTTGAGATTCAGGGGTTCGAGCCGGTCGTGCACGTCGCGCGCCAGCGGCGGCAACGCGTCGTAGCCGACCTGGCCGATCCGGTCCCCGCCCATCATGATCTCGACGAGACGGCGCACGTCGCGCCTGCCGGGCACGACGTCCTTTTCGATACAGGTGACCGCAGCGTCCTGGAAGTCGTACGGCGTCGGCTTGGCCCGGTCGCGCAGACCCGCCAGCAGGATCGAGGTCTCGAACACCGCGATGGCGTCGGCCGTCGAGGCCAGGTACCCGTTGCGGCGCGCCGCCCGGACGATCTCGACCGACCACCCCAGCAGTTCGGCCTCGTCCAGCCGGTCGAGCACCGGAGGCCGTTGCAGGAAGCCCGAAAGCTGGTCCGACGCCACCGGATCCGGGATCGGCGCGGGCAACTCCGCGGCCTTCTTTCGCTTCGGCCCTCCGACCTGTCCTTCCAGCTGGAACTGCTTCACCTTGGTGCGCTTCAGGTTCTTCGCCCACTCGGTGGCGGCGATCGACACCGATCCCCCGGCGAGCCCGAACTGCGCCTCGATCGAGGCGTGGCTCGACGGGATGAGCCCGTACTGCCACGTGCTCTCGCTGCGCGGGCTGATCACGAACCCGTCCGTACCCTCGACACCGAACTCCGCCACCCGGCTGGCCGCGTGGAAGGCACCGCAGATGTAGAGACAGTCCGCGGGATCCGCACCCGAGGCGGCGAGGTGCTCGCGCATCCGGGTCCACATGTAGCGCTCGCGGTCTTCGTCCACCCGGACACGCCGGGTGTCGCCCGGCGCGAGACGACGGAACAGGCTGCCGATCAGGAACATCACCTGCCGGTAGGTGTCGTGGTCGCTGTCGCCGAGTGGCAGCTCGACGTACTGGTGCCACCACTCCGACCAGTGCCGCACCCGCCCGTGCCGCAGCAGGTGTTCCTCGAGTTCGGCGAACCGGGGCCGGAGATCACCGATCTCGACGCCGACCGCGTCACCGTGCAGCGCCGCCTCTTCCTCGGCGGGCGGCGTGTCCGGCTCCGGGGACGGTTCGCGTTCGTTCCACTGGAAGACGTGGTCCGCCGACCGGTCGACGAGGACGAGCTCGACTCCCGGGGTGTCGAGGGCGTACGCGATCGCCTGGTACTCGGCCGAAGCCTCGGTGATCGGCGCGACCACGGACAGGGGCGCCCACTCCGCGGGGAATCCCTTCACCTCCGTCGCGAACGCCTGGACCGCCACCGGGAGACGGCAGTTGCGCAGCTCGGTCAGCAATGGCGCCATGTCTTCGCACAGCTCGAGGTAGACCACCTTCGGCTGTTTCTCCCGCAAGCGCCGTGCCATCGCCACGGCCGAAGCCGGGGAATGATGGCAGACCGGGAAGATCTCCAAAGGCTCGCGCACCGCGCGGTCGACGTCGTCGACGAGCCCGAGCAGGATGCCCTCCAGTGCGCCGGGCCCATCGGCGAAGGCGGCCGCGGCCTCCTGCAACTGGCCGCGCAACGCCTCGAAGGCGCCGCTCACGAGAGGGAGGCGATCGCGTCGCGGCCGCCGTCGAGGAACTCGGGCCAGTCCCCGCCCTCGTCCTTGCTGCGCGGCTCGACGACGCCGTGCAGGTACTTGTTGAGGATCGCCAGATCCTCCGGCTCGCGACGGGCGAGCGAACCGACCAGCGAAGACGCCAGCGTGCGGGCGGTCAGCTCATGTTCGCCGAAGAAGTTGCTGTGCAGCACCGCGTCTTCGAGCACTCCGATCTGTTCGGCGGTGGACAACGCGGACTCCAGCTTCTCGTCGTCGCTGCCCGCCGACGCCGCCGCGGCACGCAGGTCGCCGAAGCTGCGCAGCAGCACGTCGAGCAGCGTGGGCGGCACGTCCAGCTCGATCTGGTGGCGGCGCAGGAGTTCCTCGGTGCGGAAACGGACGATCTCGGCCTCGCTCTTCTTGTTGGTCACCACCGGGATGCGGACGAAGTTGAAGCGACGCTTGAGCGCGGACGACAGGTCGTTGACCCCGCGGTCGCGGCTGTTCGCGGTGGCGATCACGGAGAAACCGGGCTTGGCGAAGACGATGCCGTCGCTGTCCAGTTCCGGTACCGAGATGTACTTCTCCGACAGGATCGAGATCAGCGCGTCCTGCACGTCGCTGGTGGAGCGGGTCAGCTCCTCGAAACGGCCGATCGAACCCGCCTCCATCGCGGTCATGATCGGCGACGGGATCATCGACTCGCGGGACTGGCCCTTGGCGATGACCATGGAGACGTTCCACGAGTACTTGATGTGGTCCTCGGTGGTGCCGGCGGTGCCCTGCACGACGAGCGTGGAGTTGCGGGAGATGGCCGCGGCCAGCAGTTCGGCGAGCCAGCTCTTGCCGGTGCCGGGGTCGCCGATCAGCAGAAGGCCGCGGTCGGAGGCGAGGGTGACGATGGCCCGCTCGACGATGTTCCGGTCGCCGAACCATTTCTGCGAGATCTCGCGGTCGAGGCCGTCGGCGCGTTCGGAACCGAGGATGAACAGGCGCAGCATCTTCGGGGACAGACGCCAGGCGAACGGCTTGGGGTTGTCGTCGACCGACTCCAGCCAGTCCAGCTCTTCGGCGTACTTGATCTCGGCGGGGGCGCGCAACAGGTCGGACATGTCTTGCCTTTCGGGAGGTTCAGGAGGTGAGGAAAGTCTTGAGTTCGTGGACGAGCTTGGTGATGTGGCCGGAGATCACCGGCGTGCCGAGATCCTTGAAGCGCTCGCGGAACCAGGGGTTCACGCTGCCCCGGCCGGCGCTGGTGACCGAGCCGACCGGGATGAACTTCGCCCCGGACCGGTGGATCGCGGCCATGCTTTCGAAGAGCTGCTCGACGCGGGTCTCGTAGAAGTCCGAGATCCACACCACCACGGTGTTCGCGGGTTCGGCGATCTTCGGCTGGGTCAGCGCCATCGCGACCATGCCGTCGTTGCCGCCGCCGAGGTTGGTGCGCAACAGCGTTTCGAAGGGATCGTGCACCCACGGCGTGAGGTCGAGCGCCTGGGTGTCGTAGGCGATCAGGTGAACGTCCACTTTGGGCAGCCCGGCGAAGATCGAAGCCAGCACCGCGCAGTTGACCATCGAGTCCACCATGGAGCCCGACTGGTCGACGACCGCGATGAGCCGCTGCGGCGTGGTCTTCTTCGCGGTCTGCTTGTAGTAGAGGCGATCGACGTAGAGCCGCTCCTCGTCGGGGCTCCAGTTGGTGAGGTTCTTCCAGATGGTGCGATCGAGGTCGAGGTTGCGGAACACGCGCTTCGGCGGGACCGAACGGTCCACCTTGCCCGTCGAGGCCTTCTCGACCTGGGTCCGCAGGACCTCCGCGATCTCGTCGACGTAGCGGCGGATGAGCGATTTGGCGTTGGCCAACGCCACTCCGGACAGGTTGTCCTTGTCCCGCAACAACTGTTCGATGAGCGACATGCTCGGGCTCAGCTTCGCCGCGAGCGCCGGGTCGGCGAGGACCTCACGCAGATGCATCCGTTTGACCAGGTCCGCCTCGATGCCGCCGAGCTCCGGGCCGATGGCCGGGAGCAGGGTGCTCAGGTCGGGCGCGCCACCACCGCCGGTGCCGCCGAGGCCGGTCGGGGCGCCGCCGCGACGACCTCCGCGCAACTCTCCCGGACGGCAGCCCAACGCGCGCTCCAGCCAGCCCGCGTCGGCCTGCCAGCGGGACAGCTGCCCCGCCGTCACCGTGGGCGGCGCCGGAGCGAAGACGTTGAGCAGCACCTTCGACACGAGCGCCGCGCGCCGCACTTCCGCGGCCTTGTCCCGGCTCTCCTCGGCTTCGGGGACCATCAGCCCGTCGAACTCGGCCGCCAGCTCCGGATGACGCTGGACGATCGAGTCGACCGCGACGTTCGGATCCAGCACGGCGGACGGCAGGCCGACGTCCTCGACCACGGCCACACTCGCCGATTCGAGCGCGGCCTGCTCCTCGGTGTCGAAGAGCCGGGCGAGCAGCCGCCAGTACAGGACCTGGCGGCGGTTGTCCTCGGGTTCGGTCATTTCCGCAACAGCCTTCCGGCGCGTTCGCGCAGTACGGCCGCGGCGTCGGTGGCCGCCTTCTCGGCTTTCACCCCGGCCTTGTCCGTGGTGCCGCCTGCCCAGGCTCCGGCGTGCACGGCGGTGGTCTTCTTGCGCACGGTGGTTTCGACGGCGAGCGGCTGGAGGCGGAATCCGCCGTCCCACCGGATCAGGCCGATGCACGCGCTGGAACCCGCGACCGCCTTGGGTGTCAGCGGGCCGGCGGCCGGGATGCGATCGGTCTCGACGGAAAGCCGATTCCCGGCGAAGGTGAACGTGAGCACGTCTTCGTCTCCCTCGATCCCGTACCCCTCGAGGAAGACGGGAACGGCGAGTCGCACCGGGTGCCGATCCAGCGGCTCGACCGTCGGCGTGACGGCCTTCGGCAGAGCGACGCGCGCGGTCGAGAACGCGTCCGCGGGCTCTCCGAGACGGGCAAGTTCGTCTCGCCAGAGGACGTCGCCCTCCGCGGTGACCGGCATGTCGGCGAGGTCCATCGAGCGGCCCTCGCTGATCGCCGTGAGCAGGGAAAGATGCGGGCGCAGCAACTGCCAGATCCCGGCGCCGATGATCGTGTCCGGCTTCGGCGCGGTCACGTTCGCGCGCACGAGCCGCGGCGGGGTGCCGTCTTCGGGTTCGAACACCGCGTGGACCTGGGCCTGCGCGGCCGTCGCATGTTCCAGCAGGTCGACCCCGAGAGGCAACAGGCGGCCGGTGACCGTGCCGATCACCGGCGTCGCCGCCGCCCCGGGCAGGGTCAGCAGCATTCCGCGCGACCACAGGTCGCCCCAGCGCCGGGCGGGGATCCGCTCCAGCGCCGCTCCAGGACAGGACGCCGCGAGTTCCGCGGCGAAACCGTCGAGCAGGACGGCCAGCCGACGGAGGCTCGGTTCCGCGAGCAGCGCGGAGATCACCTGCGCCGAAGCCGAGATCAGGTCGTGGTCGATACCCTGCCAGCCCGCGCGGGCCAGATCGGACAGCCAGGACCGTGCGGCGACCAGGAGATTGAGCGGTTCCGGCGCGGCGGCTTGCCCGGCGGAGTCCTCGCCCAGCGGCCGGCCGGTCGCTTCGACCAGGCGCGCGAGAACCGCGTCGTGCACGGAGCCGAACACCGCGATCCGTGCCGCCGCAAGGGAAACGAAATGTTCCTCCCCTGCGGCACCAGCTGCGGTCTTCTCGGCCGCCTCGGCGACTCTGGACGCCAATGGCGACCCCTCGACGGCGTCAGCCAGCTCCGTCAAGCCCGCGATCTTCTGGGGACGCAGCAAGCCGGCGACGAGCACGTCGTCGAAGGCATCGACAACCGCCAGCGCCTCGTCGAGACCGGCGATGGGATCGGTGAGCAGATCGACACGCATCAGACCACCGCCCTCGTCGGCGGGAACCACTGCAGCTCCGGTACCGGCGCCGTCGACGGCTCGAATTCGAGGTAGGCCAAGTGCCGCAAGAACTGGCTGAACACGGAAGCGGCGGCGGTGTTGTCACCCTGCGACGGCCGCGTCGCGCTCATGGTCTGCGAAATGGCCTGCGCGGTCGGCTCCGGAACCTCGACGCGCAAGTACCGCGCGACCCGCTCCGCACCGTACTGAAGGGTGGATTCGTTGATCAGGGCGAGAATGTGGTTGCAGAACATGCCCCGGGCTCCGCCGCAGGGCCGGTTGTTGTTGGTACTGCAGGCAAACTCGTACGTGCTCGCCGCGACCGACGAGACGTACACCCGGCCGATGTCCGATCCGCTGGACACCACGCCCTGCACCCGTCCGTCGGCCAGTTCGACGAACGGGACCTTCGCGAGCTTGCGCGGGCGGGCGGGTGGCAACACCCTGACCGTGCTTGCTCTTTCCCAGTCTGACAACGCATCTTCTCCTTGCGGGGTGTCTCGGTGGGGACTGGGATGAACCTAGCGGGAGGCACCGACAGTTTTGATCACATCCGGCTTTTCGCGAGCTGACCGGCCAGATCGGCGAGGCCGTCTGCGTGGAAGTCGAAGCGATCCATGGCCTTCGGCGGGTCCCCGACGGGCCTGGCGACGTAGGCGGTCCGGAGACCGACGCTCTGTGCTCCCCTCAGGTCCCATGCGTGGGCGGCGACCATCAGCAGCCGCTCCGGCCTCGTCTTGCTCAGCTCGACGGCCAGCTCGTAGACGGCCGGGTCCGGTTTGTAGGTCCGCGCCTCCTCGGCGGAGAGCGCTTGATGCCACCGGAGACCCGCATGGGCGTTGATCCGGAGCAGGCTCGTCCGGCCGGCGTTGGAGAGACCGATCAGCGGGTATCGCTCCGCGAGGCGAGCCAGCCCTTCGACGGTGTCGGGCCAGGGCGGAAGCCTCGGCACCACGTCGGTCTTAGTGACCAACTGGGCCGCTTCGCGGTCGAGAACGTCGCTCGGGGCGAACGGCCGTTCCCCCGCGACGATGCGCCGCTGCTCGGTCTCGATGTGGCCCAGCCACTGGCCGACCAGATCATCCGCATCGGTGCCCGGCGCCGCTTGCCGGACCGCCTCGCGGATCCCGGCCGGTTCGTCGACGAGCGTGCCGAGTATGTCGAACACCAGGGCGTCGATCTCCACGGACAACCTCCAGGTAAGGGTTAAACTAGCAGTTAACCGCGAAGATACGAGAGGTCGGTAAGGGATGCAAGTAGCGTTAGACGATTACGTCCGGGCGGCGGGCGTCGCTACCGACCTGGTCAACACCGCCCCGAAGGTCTGGCACGGCGAAGACAAGCTTTCCGACCTGGAGTCTCTCGCCGCCTTCGCCGAGCTTCACGCACTGCCTGAGCCCACCCGGCCTGGTGATCTGCGTGCCGTTCATCGGTTACGCGTCACGGTGCGGGATCTGATCGACCACCCGGATCAGGCACGCCTCATCACCGGAGCCACCGCGCTCACCTCTTCGATCGGTGACGTCACTCTTCTGACCGACAGCGCACGATGGGCCGTTTCGGCCCGGCCTGACGCGACGGTCGCGGACTCCCTGGCCCTGGTCTGCGGCGTCGGGATACTCGGCGTCGTCCGGTCTCTCGGCGTGGAACGGTTCCGCGCCTGCGGCGCACCTACTTGCGGAGGTGCGTTCATCGACACAACACGTCCGGGGCGGCGTCGCTATTGCATGCCGGGATTATGCGGGAATCGCGTCAACGTCGCGAACCACCGGGCACGCAAGCTTTCTCAAGATGGATTTCGAGGCGCCGTAGGCGAAATGCCGTAGCAGCGGTTCGAGAATTCGGCCCATCAAATAATACTGCTCGCTTCGAAGTATGATGCACGAGAGTGAACCGTCTCGACAGCGAGCGAATCATGGCGGACAATCGGATGCGCGCGGCACCCTGCGACAATCCATTGTTGCGCTCAGTTCCCTTACTCCCATCATTTGGCGAAAAGGAACCCCATGCATGACGATGATGAGCCAGTAGGCCGAGTTCTCGGCAGGCGGCAGGCGTTGATCCTTCTCGGCGCCGCCGGCGCGACACTCACGGTCGCCGGATCCGCCACCGCGAGCGCCACCACCTTCAACGCGGGCACACCCGAGGTCTGCACGCTGGATTGCGTGGTCAAACCAGAGCAGATGGAGGGCCCGTACTTCGTCGACGAACGACTCAACCGCTCCGACATCCGCAGTGAGCCCTCCACCGGGCAACTGGTTCCCGGCACCGCGCTGGTGATCAACTTCACCGTTCAGCAAATCCGTCAGCAGCAGTGCACGCCACTACCGGGAGCCATGGTCGACCTTTGGCAGTGCGACGCGTTCGGGCTGTACTCCGACATTCCGTCCCAGGGAAGTCGCGGCCGCCGTTTCCTGCGCGGTTACCAGAACACCGACCAATCGGGAGCGGCCCGGTTCACCACCATTCTGCCAGGCTGGTACACGGGACGCACGCTGCATATCCACATCAAAATACGCACCGTCGGAACCAACGGCAGGCCGTACGAGTTCACCTCGCAGCTTTATTTCACGCCCGAGTTCGGCGCGGCCTATCTGCGGACCGAACCGTACCGGCGGAAAGGTCCGGCCGACACGACCAACAGCCGGGACTCGATCTACCGCAACGGCGGTGCCCAGATGCTGCTGCGTCCACAACAGACCGGCAGCGGCTACACGGCGGACTTCGCGATCGGTCTCGACCTGTCGAACACCCAAGTCGGCCGTCCCGACTAGAGCAAGCACAGGGCCCTCCCCGGCAAGCGCCGGGGAGGGCCCTGTGCACGCCGAGGTTGAAGACGGGCGCGGCCCCTCAAAAGACCTGGCACCCCTCATGACCGTCCACAAGGGACACCGCTCGGAGAAGTACGCCCGTTTCGGATGGTTTGCCCGATTTCACCAGGGGGTCGTGAGTGGCAATGAGCGTTCTAACCCCTCATTACCACTCACGACCCCACTCGGAACCGTACATATGGACATCGATCGGGCACGCGGGGCATGGTCAGCTTACGTCAGCCAGTTCGGCCCCGTGCTGGACCACGCCACGTCCGCCATACCCCTCAGACGCCGGCGATCTGCTGGATCCAGGGCCGGTACCGCGTGATGTTCGTGTAGGCGGTGGTCGTCTGCCGGTCGCTCGTCGAGGCGACGCCGACCTGACGGCCGGAGGCGAACATCGGGCCACCCGAGTCCCCACCGGCGGTGATGCCGTCGCCGCGGCGCGCGCACACCGCTATGCCGCCGTTGTAGTCACGGCAGGAGACCGACGTGACCGAGACGTTGGCGACCTTCAGGTAGCGGGACTGGCAGTTGATCTCCGAACCGCACTGGCTGGTCGCGCCCCAGCCGTAGACCTGGACGGTCTGCCCCACGGAGACGTTGGCGGTGGTGCCCAGCGGCGAGTACGTCGCGTTCACCGGCGCGGTGAGCCGCACGATCGCGAGGTCGGCGCTCGGGTGCCGGGTGACGGTGGAGCCGGTGGCCATGGTGCCGCCGCTCTGCTGGTCGAGGCTGCCGATCCGGAAGGTGAACGTGCCGCTACTGGCCACGCAGTGCTTCGCGGTCAAGATGTACTGCGGCGCGATGATCGTCGAGGTACAGGTCTGCCTGCCGTTGGCGAAGAGTCTGGCCGCCCACGGGCCGCTCGTCGCGTTCTGGCCACCGATGATCATCGGCTGGACGTCGGAGGACGGTTCCGCGGCGGACGCCACGGGGGCGGTGACGCCGAGCAGCGCCGCGAAGGCGGTGCCGGCGATCAGGGCGAAGGAGCGCAGTCGCATGATTCCGACTCATTTCTGCGGCCCGGGTTCGGCCGCGCGATGGGGACGGGTGTGCTGATTCTGGTGCGCGGCAAGAGAAACCTGACACCGACGAAAGTCGTGCAGTGGATACCTATCTCTACGCCGCGACACCGCTGAGTGGCGCTCTAGGTATCGGAACCGCCCGCCGGTTACGACGACCGGCTTCCGTCCACTTGAGACAGACGGCGGCATAACTCCAGGGACATAACCCGGCTCCGGGGCTTCCCGAAAACCGGGTCCGCCGCCAGAATCGCCATCATGACCACAGCACAGTGGACCCCGACCTACGGCGACCCCTTCGAGCCGGTTCCCTACCGTCCGGCGCGCGTGCCCGCGGAAGAATCGCTGGCCACCGCCGCCGATCTGCGCCGCCGCATGGACACCCGCCGCACCGTGCGGATGTTCTCGACGGACCCCGTGCCCGAACAGGTGGTGGTGGACGCCATCGCGGTGGCGGCCACGGCGCCCAGCGGCGCGCATCAGCAGCCATGGACGTTCGTGCTCATCAAGGACGCCGAGACCAAACAGCGGATCCGTGAGGCCGCCGAAGAGGAAGAACGCGTTTCGTACGAGGGCAGGCTCGGCGAGGAGTGGCTGTCCGCCTTGCGCCCGCTGGGCACCGACGCCGTCAAAACCCATCTCACCGACGCCCCGTACCTCATCGTGGTTTTCCAGCAGCGCTATTTCCTCGACGAGGACGGCACCAAGCACAAGCACTACTACGTCGACGAGTCGGTGGGCATCGCGGTCGGCATGCTGCTCACGGCGTTGCATCTGTCGGGGCTGGCCGCCTTGACGCATACGCCGTCGCCGATGCGGTTCCTCGGCGAACTACTCGAGCGGCCACTGAACGAGAAGGCGTTCGCCGTCATCCCGGTCGGCTATCCAGCCGACGACTGCGTGGTGCCGAACCTGGTGCGCAAGTCGATCGACCAGGTGCTGATCCGTCGATGACCATCCGCGCGGCCCGGGTGTGTACGCGCACCTGGGCTGCGCGAAACACCGGCAAACAAGCATCCAAATTGCGCAATAGTGCAGTTTACTGCACACTTTGGCACATCTCTTGACATATCCGGCGGCGATTGGACAAAGTCTGGGCACCGAAGGCGACACGAAGGAGTGTTCTTCATGGCCGACCTGCCCTCAGTCTCCCGGCGGACACTGTTCGGCGGCGCGCTCGCCGCCGGAGCGCTCGCCGCGATCCCGACGAGCGCGACCGCGGCGGAAGAGGCGGAAAGCGCACCCCGCCGTCCTGGTCAGCGCAGCATGATCGGGGTCCCGTTCGAGCGGCACCAGACCGTCCGGATCGCGCTGATCGGTCTCGGCAATCGCGGTATGTCCATGATCGGCGGGTGGAGCGCCGTCCCGGGCGCCGTGGTCACCGCGGTCTGCGACATCCGCGCCGAGCGCGCGAAGGCCGCCGCGGACAAACTCGCCGCCGGCGGGCGTCCTCGCCCGGCTGAGTACGGCGGATCCGCCGACGCCTACCAGAAGATGCTCTCCCGCGACGACATCGACCTCGTTTACATCGCCACCCCGTGGGAGTTCCATTACGCGCAGGGCAAGGCCGCGCTGCTGGCAGGCAAGCACGTCGGCGTCGAACTGCCCATCGCCACCGAGCTCGACCAGTTGTGGGACCTCGTCAACACCAGCGAGCAGACCCGCAAACACCTGTTCCTGGCCGAGAACTGCAGCTACGGCCGCAACGAGCTGGCCATCCTCAAGATGGCGCACGAAGGCGTCTTCGGCGAGGTCACCAACGGACACGGCGGCTATTTGCACGACCTGCGCGAACTGCTGTTCTCCGACACGTATTACACCGACGCGTGGCGCCGGAAGTGGCACACCCGCAGCACCGCGAGTTTCTACCCGATGCACGGCCTCGCGCCGATCGCCGCCTGCATGGACGTCAACCGCGGCGACCGGTTCGCCACGTTGCGCGCCACGGCGACCGAGCCGAAGGGGCTCGCCGACTACCGGAAGCGCCACATGCCGCCGGGCCACCCGTCGTGGAAAGAGACCTATATCAACGGCGACCTGGTGACCTGCCTGATCGAGACCGAGCAGGGCCGGATCATCCGCGCCGAGCACGACGTCAGCTCGCCGCGTCCGTACAGCCGCATCAACAGCCTCGCCGGCAGCCGCGGCATCGTGGAGGACTACCCCGCCCGGATCTACGTCGAGCCCGACCACAGCGGCCACGCGTGGAAGGACTTCGGGCCGTACCGCGACCGTCACGACCACTGGCTGTGGAAGAAGCTCAAGGACGACCCGAACCTCGGCGGGCACGGCGGCATGGACTACGTGCTGCAGTGGCGGATCGTGCAGCAGATGCGCGCCGGGCTGGTGCCGGACATCGACGTCTACGACTCGGCGGCCTGGTGCTCCCCCGTGCCCTTGAGCGTGGTCTCCCTCGCTCGCGGCGGGAAACCGGTCGCGGTGCCGGACTTCACGCGCGGTGGCTGGACGAAACGCCGGGCGGGGCTGGACTCGCAGCCTTCGGAGATGCCCGGCTAGGACTCCGGCCCGTGAGCGGCAAAGCGAACGCGGCGAGTCCGTGAAGGCCTCCTTCCCTACATTCAGGGTAGGGAAGGAGGCCTTCACGGACTTTCCTGACTCCTGGCGTCCGATGAACGCGCCACGGAGGTGGTCACGAGCGGCGATTCGGGTACACCTCCGCTGTGCGCATCCCGAAGACGGTGCCCGGTGCTCATGCCGCGAAAGCCACCGTTGACCTATCCCTCGATAGCGTCCTCACCACTCACGAGGAGTAGCGAGGTACGACACGGTAGACACGGAGGTCCTTCGGGGTCCCCTTGGCGCGGAAACTCCGGCGCGGTCGCACGATCACCGCGCCGGGGTCCAGCTCGTCGACGACACTTCCGCTGGCCAGCACCTCGTCGCCGTCGGCGGCGGCCATGACGCGGGCGGCGATGTTCACGTCGACGCCGAGGTAGTCGTTACCGACCCGCCGCGGATTCCCTCGATGAAGCCCCGCGCGCAGGTGCGGGAGATAGCCCTCGGCCTTGATCACACTCACGGCGGAGCACGTCTCGTAAGCGGCGTTCACCGCCTCGCCCGGGTCGGCGAACACGGCCATCACGCCGTCGCCGAGGCCCTTCACGATGCTGCCGCGATGCCCGGTGACGACCGATTCGGTCACTTCGCCGACCGAACGCAGCAGCTCCAGCACGCGTTCGTCGCCCGCCTGCAACGCCCATGTCGAGAAGCCGACCAGATCGGTGAACAGCACCGTGATCCCGTCCGCGGACACCGGCGGCGCGCCGGACCGGCGGACGGCCTGCCAGGCCTGCACGGCGGCCAGCCCCAGCTCGCGGGTGGCGCTGGGCCGGTCCGCACCCGCCTCGGCGAGCAGCCGGGCGAGCCGGTCGGACGAGCGGCCCGTCGACGGCGCGAGCGGGTCACCCGGGACCAGCCTGCGGAGGAACCGCGCCCCGCGCACCAGTTCGCCGCGCTGATCCGTCGCGCGCAGGAACCTGCGGGTCCGGAGGTGCCACGGCTCGGGTCGTTCGGTCACGATCAAGACCCTAGCCCGCTCACCTCGCGTCCGTCGCACCTGTCACCGAGGTGACAAGAATGCGGACACCATTTCCCCTTTCCTCCCCCGCATGACAATTTACGAACTCGCCATTCCACATACACGTGACAAGATCGAAGCGCAAAGAAAACGCGAGAGATCTTTTCCTTTCCTCGTTGGTGACTTTCCACCTACATTCGCTTTCGAGCCCATTCAACGATGAAAGGACCTGACATGACGGAAACCCTCGTACGGAAGGGTGTTCGGCGGTTCTGCGCGGCCGGGATCGCGGCCGCCGTCGCCGGGACGGTCATGCTCGCCGCGGCGGGAACCGCTGCCGCCGTCGAAAAGAATCTCACGTACAAGGGCGGCTTCCCCATCATCGGCGACCAGAAGGTCGCGGTGGTCGTGAAGGCGGAAATCCCGGCGGCGGCGAAGGCCGGGGAGCCGGTTTCGGTGCCGTTCACCCTCGACGTCGACGCCGGTCAGGCCGCGGGCGACGGGCTCCGGCTCGTCGGTGCCAAGAAGCTCTCCGGCACGATCGGCTCGAAGGTGAACATCGCGCTCGGCGAGCAGAAGATCTCGATTCCCATCGAGCTGCCGATCCCGGACACCGAGGTACCCGCCGAAGGGCCGCTGAAGTTCACCGCGCAGGGCAAGGTCGACTTCACCATCCCCGCGGGCACCCCCGCCGGCGAGGCGACCAGCAGCGTGGACGCCGCGGCGACCTCGCATATCGTCACCGACAGCTCGCTCGGCGAGTTCGACGTCCAGCTCGCGCTCGACCCGCCCGACCAGGACGCCGTCCTCGGCAAGACGACCATCAGCTGAACCCCCGTCTTCCCCCGGCTCGGCGAGCCGGGGGAAGACGCGTCTTGACCTCCAGCGCACTGGAGGTCGCAAGCTGTCGATCATGTGGATCTGCGACAGGTGCGGTATCGAACATCCCGCCACTCCCGAGCCTCCCCGGTGCGTTCTCGACCGAGGCGAGGTCGGCATCGAGGAAGCCGGTGACCTCGGCGCGCACACCGGACGCTGGTGGACGCACGAGGAACTGATCTCCGTGCCGCACAAGACCTCGCACCGCGATCACGGACGTGGCCTGCACAGCATCAAACGGGAGCCGAACCTCGCGATCGGGCACTGGTCGTTCATCGCGGTGACCCCGGCGGGCACCCTGCTCTGGGATCCGCCGTCCTGGTTGGACACCGAGGTGCTCGACGTCGTGCGCGGGCTCGGCGACGTCGCCGTGATCGCCACCAGCCACCCGCACATGTTCGGCGCCCAGCTCGGCTGGAGCCGCGCGCTGGGCGAGGTTCCGGTGCTGGTCAACGAACGCAACCGCGAATGGCTGCCCGCCCCCGATCCGGCGTTCGAGTTCTGGGACGAGCGCGTGGAACCCCTGCCGGGCCTCGAACTCGTCCGGCTCGGCGGGCATATGCGCGGCAGCGCCGTGGCCAGGACGCCGGACGGCAGCATCCTGGCCGGGGACACGATCTCGGGCGGGCTCGCGCCGGACTGGGTTTCGTTCCAGCGCAACTTCCCCAAGCACATCCCGCTGTCGGGAGCCGTGGTCCGCCGCATCGTCGACCGGCTCGACGAGTTCTCCTACGACCGCCTCTACACCCTCGGTGGTGACACCATCGACCGGGATGCCCGCGCGGTGGTGCGCCGAAGCGCCGAAACCCATATCCGGTGGGTGAACGGCGACTTCGACCACCTCACTTGATCGCGCGTTTGTCCTTGCCGCGGAAGGTCAACGCGATGGCCCCCGCCATCGCCATGAAGAAGGCGACGGCCCACATCCCGGCGCGGAAGCTCCCGGTCAAACCCTGCAGCCAGCCGGTGAGATAGGGGCCGACGAAGCCCGACAGGTTACCGAAGGAGTTGATCAGGCCGATCCCGGCGGCGGCGCCGACTCCGGACAGGAAGGCGTTGGGCAGTTGCCAGAACACCGGGATCGCGGTGAACACGCCGACCGCGCAGAGGGTCACCGCGATCATCACCCACAGCGGCGAGCCGAGATACAGCGCGGCGGCGATCGCGACCGCGCCGACGAACGCGGCGATGGCGACGTGCCCCGCCCGTTCGCCGGTGCGGTCGGAATGCCGTGCCCACAACACCATGGCGACGGCGGCCACGGCGTACGGGATCGCCGTGATGAGCCCGATCTCCACGATGCTGTAGTTGGTCTGGAACTGCTCCTGGAAGCCCTTGATCACCTGCGGGAGGAAGAACGCGAGCACGTAGAGGCCGAAGATGATGCCGAAGTAGACGGCGCTCAGCGCGAGCACACGCGGATCGGTCAGCGCCGATCGGGTGCTCACCTCCTTGCCGACCTCACGGATGTCTTCCGCGTCGATCGCCGACTGCAACGCCGTGCGCTCGCCAGGGGTCAGCCACTTCGCATCCTTCGGCTTGCTCGGCAGCAGGAAGAACACCGCCACCCCGAGCAGGATCGACGGCACCCCTTCGGCGAAGAACATGAACCGCCACCCGGCGTCGAAACCCAGGACGCCGTCGCCGTGCTTGATGAGCAGGGAGGAGACCGGGCTGCCGATGACCGACGAGAGCGGCACCGCGAGGAAGAACAGCGCGACGATCTTGGCCCGCTGCTTTCGCGGGAACCAGTAGGTCAGGTACAGGATGATGCCGGGGAAGAACCCGGCCTCGGCGATCCCGAGCAGTACCCGGACGATGTAGAAGCTGACCTCGCCCTGGATGAACGCGGTGGCCGAGGCCACGATGCCCCAGGTGATCATGATCCGCGCGATCCAGATCCGGGCGCCGACCTTGTGCAGGATGACGTTGCTGGGCACCTCGAAGAAGAAGTACCCGACGAAGAACAGGCCCGCGCCGAGCCCGTAGGCGGCCGAGCTGATGCCGAGGTCTGCGTTCATGGTGAGCGCCGCGAACCCGACGTTGACCCGGTCGAGATAGTTGAGCAGATAGAGCAGCCCGAGTAACGGGACCAGCCGGATCATCGCCTTGCGCACCGCTGGCGCGGTGGACACCTCTGCCGTCTGTTCGTCCATCCGCGCGAGTGTAGAGGGCGATCAGAACAGCGGAGGCAGGAACGCACCGAAGTTTCCGCCGGCGGCCCGATCGGCGGGATCCGGGTCCACTTGGACCGAGTCGGGGTTCCGCGGGTCGTAGGTGACCTTCACCGTCGAGCCGCGGGCAGGGGCCTGAAGCGGCGGGGTGATCATCGTCGTGACGACGGTCCGCTCGCCGTCGTCCGTGGGGAACCGGACCTGCACGGTGAACCTGGGATTCCCCATCACCCAGACGTTCGTGAACTCGACGCCGAGTACCTGGCCCATCACCTGACGGCCCGTCTGGGCCAGCGCCTGCGCGCGGTCGTCCGCCTCGGCCTTGGTGACGAACGCCCGTCCCAGCACCATGATCATGACCAGCGCGGTCACCCCGGCCACGGCCGGAACGAGGTACGGCTCGTAGTAGACGATCCAGTCCACCTCGGTCCACGGTTCGGACGGCAGCCGCTTCCCCACCGCCTCGGGCGGCGTCCAGGAAGGGATCGCGACGCCGCTGCCCAGCGCGATGCCGAGGGACGCGGCGAGGCTGCTCGCCCGGAAGCCGATGCCCATCCCGCGCAACGACATCCCGCCGCCCCACAGCATCGCGAACCCGAGCGACGAAGCCACCGTGATCGAGACGCTGAAGAACAGGACGAGCGAAACCGCCGGGCCCGCGTCGGGCCCCCACGCGTCGACGCGGTTCAGCGACATCAACCGGAAGCCGTCCAGCAGCCCGAGGGCGCCCGACCAGCCCGCCGCCGCCCAGGCGAGCGTCGTCGGCACGCCGAGCAGCCAGAGCCGCAGGCCGGGGCGGTGGGCCTGCCGGGGATCTCCCGGCAGGCCGAACTCGAAGGTCCCGAACATCGCCGCCGCCTAACTGTTGTGGGTGAACCCGCGACCGCGATCGACGTCGGCAGGGCGCGGTATGGCAAAAAGGTCATGTCGAGCGAGCAAGGCGCCCTGCCACCGCGATAGCGGGGCCTTCGGCCGGGCGGGTTCACGCGTATGGTCACTTCTCCGGACCTCTCGCAGCTCCGCCTACCAGCGCTAAGAGATCGGCCCGAACACGGCGACCTTCGCCGGGTCGGCGGGGTCGACGCGGGCTTCGTGGCGGGTGCCCGGCGCGTACTGCTGGATCGTCGCCAGCGGCGCGATCAGCTGCGTCACCGTCCGGTAGGTGGTGCCGTCGGTGCGGGTGACTTCGAGCGTCGCGGTGTACTGCGCCTGCCCGGCGATCTTCCGGCCGGTCGGCTCCAGCTCGCGGACCACCAGGGTGGCGGGCTCGCAGGTGTCGTAGAGCCGCCGCAGTTCGGTGCCGTAGGCCTGGAGTTCCTGCTGCTGGCGCAGTTGCTCGTCCATCGGCAGTGCCATGAACGCCGCCATGTCGGGGTCTGCATTGAGGCTCCGGAAGGCCTGCGCGGCCAGCTGCGGCGTCGGCAGCTGCGGGGTGATGTCGTGGCCCTGCGCGGCGGCGGCCTGCCGGAACTGCTCCGCGTGACGCTGGAAGTCCTGCGCACCCCGCGTCATGCCCTGCTGCGTCGCTTCGTTGATCTTGTCGCGGATCTTCTTGAACATCGGGTGCCGCCTCTCGCCGTGTCGTTCGTGCTGGACACAGCTTCGGCGGGCCATTCCGCTACCGAACCCAGGTTTTCCCGTCGTCGGTCGCGTCGAGGCAGGTCAGCGGCGCCCAGAAGACGGGCGATGTCGCCGGTTCGGGCTTCTCGCGCCAGCGGGCGAGCCGGGACCGCTGCCAGGCGCACAGTTCGGTGACCGGATCCTCCCCTGCGAGCGCGGTGTCGACGGCGATGACGAGTTCGGACATCGGGTCCGAACCGGGCACGGCGGCCGAGGTCGGGAGCGCCCAGACCGTGGCGGCGACCAGTCCCGCGCCGGCCGCGACGGCGGCGAGCAGCACGCCGAACGGTTCGGCCAAGCCGAAATCGCTCGCGCTGGCACAGCCGATCAGCGCCACCCGCGCGGGCATGGCGTCCATTTCGGACAGTGCGAGATCGGCGGCGGTGAACGGCCGGTGCGCTCCGATCGGCGCGGCCGTGCCGGGAAGGTCGGCAGAACAGGACAGATGGAGCGCGGTCTGCGCGCCGTACTCGTCGCGGACGCGGCTGACGTGCCCGACGAACACCAACCGGGCACAGGGGCCGGACAGCAGTTCGGCGAGCAGACGGCGGTCCGTGTCGGTGCGGCGGACCAGATCGAGCCCACGGGCGGCGGCGGGAAGGACCGGGCCGTCGGCGATCCGCTTCTCGAGATGACGGATCAGCGGTGACCCCGGATCCTGCTTGCCGAGCACGGAACCCAGCTCGCCGAAGGCACTCTGCCCGGGGATTCGCGGGTCGAGCAGGTAGACCGGCGGGCCGTCGGCGGCTGGTCGACGGCGCGGGATCGCGGCAGGGGCGAGCAGCGAGACGTCGGCGACGTCGAGAACGCGCTCGTCACCGTCGAAACAGCCGCCGATCTCGTCGATCTCGAGCACCTGGTCCGCCCGCCTGTCGGGCAGGGCGAGCAGCCCCCACGGGACACCGGCGAGGCTCGGGGACGGCTGGATCCGCAGGAGCGGGCGGGTTCCGCCGGCCGCGGTAAGCCGGAGCCGCTCGACCAGGTCCGCTGGCAGGAGGTTGAGGGCGAGGACGCGCGCCAGGCGTTGTTCACCGGCGAAGCTGCCGAAGGCGTCTTCGCTCAGTGAGCGACGGACGGCGTCGGCCACGCTCTCGCCCTCGCGTGGTGTGGGCGACGCGGCGTCCAAGCACTGACGAGCGGTCCCGACCAGAGCGAACTCGATCGGATGAGTGTGGACGGTGTCGAGGTCCTCGGTGGTCCGCCAGGTGAGGAAGGTGTGGCCGGCGTCGGCGTAGCGCAGGAGGAAGGTCTCGCGTCCGGGCTTCGCGGTCGGCCAGGTCTCGACGGTTTCGGTGACCGTGCGGGGCAGCTGGTACCGCTCGGCGGCCAGGCGGAGCCACGGGTCCAGCTCCATCGGCGACGAGGGTGACCAGCGCAGCCCGGGCGGTGGGGCGAGCCGCAGCGGAAGCGACGACGTCACGGAACCCAGTGCCGCCAACGGAAGCCCTTCGGCGACGGGGCCCACTTCGAGGGTGGGCAGCGCGCCGGTGAGGTCGAGCGAGCGCCCTTCCACACCCGTGTACGCCCCGACGGCGCAGGTGCGCTCGATCAGTTCCGCCGCCAGCCTCGGCTCCTGGAGCTGCGCCAGCAGCGCCATCACCATTTCCGTCGCCGGACCGGCGACGTCGCGGGCCCAGGCCGTGCGTGCCTGCGGCGAGGTGAACTCGAACCGGTACTCCGCCGCCGCGAGCGCAAGCGGAAGCAGCAGGTCCAGCACGGCCGGGAGGTCTTCGCCGTGCGCGAAGCCGATCGTGGCCGCCACGAAATCCGTGTGCAGGCGATCCGACCAGTCCCCCGACGTCCGCGCCGACTCCCGGGCGCGGGTCACGTGTTCACTCGCCTTCGTCCAGTCGCCTTCGGCCATCGCGCAGCGGGCCAATGCCACGTCGAGGCGCCGCAGGCCCGGCACGTCGGCATTGGCCGTCCAGATCTTTCCGGCGTGCTCGAACTGATCCCTGGCCTGCACGACGTCTCCTGTGTACAGCAGCAGTGTGCCCAGCGCGTGGCTCGCCTCCGCGACATCGCCGTTCAGGCCCGCGGCCGCGAGTTCCTCGCGGGCGGCGACGATCGCGGCGACCGCTCCGGGGAGGTCGCCGCCGAAGGCCCGGTCGGCCGCCAGCTCGATGCTCGCCCTGGCGGCCAAGGGACGGCCTTCGTGCTGGGCACTCAGCCGCAGCAGATCCGCGCGCGCGTCGGTGTCTTCGCCACCCGCCTGGCGGACGCGGGCCCGCTCGGCTCGCGCCATCGCCTGCAGTGCCGCCACTTGCCCGCGGACATCGTCGATCTCCGCGATGGCATCCAGAGCCGTCAAGATGTCCTCGATCGCGGTCCGCGCGCCCGCCATGTCCCCGGCGGCGATCTGGACGCGCACGTGGAAGATCCGCAGTTCCAGCTCGTCCGCGCCGTACACGTCGAGCAGCTCTGGCGGGTACTGTCCGGGCCCCGCGTCCTTGCGCTGCGCCGCCCGTCGGCGTTGCCCGGCGATCAACTCACGCGCCTTGACGACGTCGCCTTCCTCCGTGCTCAAGGAGATGAGCACGCGCTCGGCGACCTCCCGGGAGCCTTCGATCATCCGGAGCTCGGCGTACTGTCCGTAGTGGACGATGGCGGCGGTACTGACTTTGAACGCCTGGAGCACGGCTTCGGCGCACTGACGAGCGTTGCGAAGGTCGCCGGTGGAGTAGCAGACGGTGGCCAGATCGCTGACCGCGGCGAGGTCCAGATCCGTCCGGTCGAGCCGCTGCGCGATCTCCCGCATCTTGCCGTACGTCCGGTGCGCACCGGCGACGTCCCGGGCGACGGCGAGCCGTTTGGCCTTGTCCTGGAGTTCGACCGCTTCGACGAGCAGCTTCCGGTACTGGCGTTCGGACAGCGAGCACGCGGGCAGTTCGCCGTACGGCGCCGGATCGAGGCCGAAATGCCGTGCGACACAACGACAGTTGTAACCGTGCGAGGTCGCCGGCCCCAGTTCGGGCGGCAGCGGGCGGTCGGGTGAATTCCGGGGCGGTGGCATGCCGACGAGCACGTCAGAACTCCTCATCGGCGGAAGCGGCCGCCGCCCGTTCGGCGAGCGTCCTTGCCGCCGGAGGACGTGCCCGGACGAGCGCGACCACCTCGGCCCGGTCTTCCGCCGTGGTCCCGTCGACACCTTCTCCCGCGACGCCGACAACGACGGCGATCTGTCCACTATGGACACGAGCGGCGAGCCTGGTCGCGGTCTCGTCCAGCTCCGCCGTGCCGGAGAACCGCCCGGCACCCAGCTCCAGCGGCACCTCGGCGAACGGCTCGCCCGCATGACTCGCGAACGCGGTGATGGCCGCGTCGGCGAACGCGCCCGCGACGACGATTTCGAGCCTCGTGGCGGTCGCGGCGGCGACGATCCGCCAGGTCACCGCGTCCTCACCGGCGTCAAGGATCCCAGGTGGTACCCGCGCCCAGTCGACGCTCGCGCGTCCGCTCGCCAATACCCCTTCGCCGGGTGCGAGCGGATCGAGGCCCGCGGCCAGCGCGTACGCGCGTTGGCCGGGTGTCGCCGTTTCCCACCGTGCCGACATTTCCGCCGCCGTCTCGGCGCGTACGACGTCGTCCTCGTCGTCGAACCAGGCGGCGAGCCGGGTGCACAATCCGCGGACTTCTTCGGCGACCGGCGGGCCCGCCGCCAGGAGGGCGTCGTCCGCGATGGCCGCGTCGAACAGCTCGGCAGGGGAAGCTTCGAACCCGTCGAGAAGACCTTCGGCCAGGCCCTCGACGTCGGCCGTCGCGACCGCAGTCTCGAGATCCAGCAAGGCCGGATCCAGCGAGGGAATCCCGAGTGACGGACCGGCGGGCCACCAGCGACGCAGCCACAGCAGCAAAGCGAGCCTGCCGAGTTCCGGCTGGGCAGGAAGCTCGATGTGGCCCTGGCCGAGCGCGACGAGAGTCGCCTCCGCGCCCGCGAGCCGGGTCAGCCAGGGTTCCGCGGCCGCGGCGTCGGTGAGTTCGATGTGCATCGTGGAGGCCCGGCCCGCGAGAAGATCGACGAGGGCGAAGCGAATGAGGCCGCCATCGGCCGCGATGACGGGAGTATGCACCGGATGCGTCACGACACGGCCTCCAGCTCCGGCAGGCGGGCCGTGAGCGCGCGCCGCACCTTCGTCCGCAGATCCAGTGAGGTCGAACGGACCACGCCGGTGACCAGGTCGCGTACGTCGGCGGCGTCGGCGGGCTGGTCACCGCGGACGTCGAAGCCGTGCAGCCGGACCCACAGCCTGCCGAGGAAGTGCTTGGCGAACTCGTGAAGATCGCGCAGGAGTTCGGCGTCGGGTCGCGGAGTGAGCGGCGTGACGCCGGCCAGGGCTCGACGAGCGTGCAGGACGTACCCCTCCCGGGCGACTTGGGCATTGAGCCGCCGCGCGAATTCGGGAACGCCGGCGGGCGCCGCGCCGTCGAGTGGCCTCAGCGCGGGCGCGAGGACGACCCCGAGCGCGAAACACGCGGCCAGCGCGGGCAAGCCGAGCCCGAATCCGGCGGCGACCCTGGTGAGTTCGTCATCGACGAGCTCGGCGACGGGAGCCCGCTCATCCAGAGGCAGACGGCGCAGGGTCGCGCGCACCCGTCGCTCGACACTGCGTTCCAGGAGTTCGGGACCGGTTTCGTCGCTCCGGTTCAGCGGAGGGACGGTGGTGCGATCCCCGCGCTGCAGACCGAGATCCGGTACGGGCAGCCCGGAAATCGCCTGGACGACTTCGCTCAAGCCTCGGGCCCCGCCCGGCTGTCGCAGCATCAGGCCGAGAGCGTGCCCGGTGACCGAATCGGCGAGCGCTCGCCAAGCGGAGTCGGAAAGTTCGTCGACGAACGCGCCGAGTGCGGTGATGTCCTGCGGTACGGCGGATTCGGCTTGCCAGCGGCGCCGCAGTTCCGCGGTCAGCTCGGCCGAGTACCGCGGATCCGAGAGGTAGGAGGTGAGCTGATCGACGCCCACCGCGCCGCCCTCACCGTGCAGATCCCGCAACGCCGCCGCGGCCGTCTCCGCCGCGTCCGGCCCCGGCGAGCCGAAACCGGTCGCCAATTCGTACGCCAGCGGGAAACACACGTCCTGGACGTTGCCCGCGGTGATGCGCAGAGCGCGGCGCTGCCGTTTGAGGTGGGTGAACCACGCGGCCGTCGCGCGCAGCCTGTCCGCGTCGGCCAGCAGCACTTCCGTCAGCTCGGCCGCCGTGGCCGGGTCCAGCACGGGACGACCGAGCCGGGGCCGCGCGGCGGTGCGGATCACCAGCGGGTCGATGAGCTTCTTGATCGTCCGGGTCAGCGGACCGCCGTCGGCCGACGACAGGACCTCGACACCGTCGATGCGTTCCCATGCCTGAGTGAGAACGGCCGAACGCAGCCGGGGCCCGCCCGATTCCGTCGTCAATCGCCCTCCCTCCCGCAGGCCACGACTCTATCCGAGAGACCGTTCGGACTAACTTTCGTCCGTTCTGTACATACTTTCGTTGACTTCAACCGAAAGTCCTCTTAGGTTCAGCGTCGTCACAGAGGTGCTCCGCCGCCGACCCGAGGAGCAACGATGCTTCCGTCTGTCCGCAAGCGCTTCAACCGGACCATCGTCGCCTCGTTGGCGCTGGTCACGGCAGTGTCCGGGCTGGTGACAGCCCCGGCAGAAGCGGCCATCCCACCCCAGCAACCAGGTGTCACGCTCCGCACGTACGACCTGCAGCGCGAGCTCACCAAGCTCTGCTCGATCAAATCCGGCCAGACTCCCAACGTCGACAAGCTGATGCCGACGATCAACTGGACCACCACGGCCGACTTCGGGCTCAACGAGCAGTTCGTCTCCGAGGTCATCGGCAACATCAACATCGCCTCGGCCGGGCAGTACGAATTCCGGCTCACCAGCGATGACGGCTCCCGGCTCCGGATCGACGGCCAGACGGTGATCAACCACGACGGCCTGCACGGCGCGACTCCCGCGACCGGTTCGGTCCAGTTGAGCACCGGGTATCACGCACTGCGGATCGACCATTTCGACAACCTCCACGACCAGCAGGTCACCCTCGAATGGCGGCCACCGGGCGCGGCGGACTTCGCGCTCGTGCCGAATTCGGTGCTCAGCACCGACGCCGACGTCGTCCGGGTGACCTCGCCGGGGCGCAAGGAATGCGAGGGTGCCACGGATTCGCCCGGTGACGGCCTGCCGCTGAACGGCGTCCACCCGGGTTTCACGCTGACGAACCTGCGTCCCGACGGTTTCCAGCCGCAGGTCACCGGCATGGACTGGCTGCCGGACGGACGGCTCGCCATCGCCACCTGGGGCGGTTCCGACAAGACCCTCGGCGAGGTCCACTTGCTGAGCAACGTCAGCGGGAACACCGACCCGAGCAAGGTCCGCACCCAGCGCGTCGCCAGCGGGCTGAAGGAACCGATGGGCGTCAAGTACGTCGACGGCAAGCTGTACGTGTCGGAGAAGACTCGGCTCGTCGAACTGAACGACACCACCGGTGACGGTGTGACCGACGACTACCGCACCGTGGCCACGTGGCCGTTCGGTGGCAACTTCCACGAGTTCGCGTTCGGCCTGCTGTACAAGGACGGCTTCTTCTACGCCAACCTTTCCGTGTCCATCAACTACGGCGGCGCCACCACCGACCCGCAGCCCGCGCCGAACCGCGGCACCACGATCAAGGTGAACAAGGCCACCGGCCAGGTCTCCTACATCGCCGGCGGGCTGCGCACCCCGCACGGTATCGGCTGGGGACCGGAAGGCGACGTCTTCGTCACGGACAACCAGGGCGGCTGGCTGCCGGCGAACAAGCTCGTCCGGGTCAAGCAGGACCGCTTCTTCAACCACTACACCAATCCCCCGGGCCCGTTCGACTCCAAGCCCGTCACCGCTCCCGTGTTGTGGTTGCCGCACAACGAGATCGCGAACTCGCCGAGCAACATGGTCATGCTCTCGCAGGGCCCGTTCGCCGGGCAGATGGTGTACGGCGACGTGACCTACGGCGGGCTTCAGCGAGCGTTCCTGGAGAAGGTCAACGGCGAGTACCAGGGAGCCGTTTTCCGTCTCACACAAGGACTCGAGTCGGGTGTCAGCCGGATCAGCCTCGGCCCCGACGGCGCGATCTACACCGGCGGGATCGACGGCGGCGGCAACTGGGGCCAGCCCGGCAAGCTCGCCTACGGCCTCCAGAAGGTGACGCCCAACGGCACGAACGCCTTCGACATCCGCGCCATGCGGGCCGTCGCGGGCGGATTCGAACTGGAGTACACCCAGCCGCTGTCGGCCGAAACCGCGCAAAACCTCGCGGCGAAGTACCAGGCTCAGCAGTGGCGCTACCAGCCCACCCCCGCGTACGGCGGACCGAAGATCGACGAGCAGACCCTGTCCGTCACGGCCGCGAGCCTCTCGGCCGACCGCAAGAAGGTCACGTTGCAGATGGCGGGCCTGAAGGCAGGGCACGTGGTCCACGTGCGTTCGCCGCGTCCGTTCGCGGCGGAGTCCGGTGCGGCGTTGTGGAGCACCGAGGCCTGGTACACGCTCAATTCTCTGGTCGGTGGCCCTCCGGCGAGTACGACCTACGAGGCCGAGCGGGCCGCGTTGAGCGGTGGCGCCGGGACGAACACGAACCACGCCGGCTACACGGGCACCGGATTCGTCGACGGCTACTGGAACCAGGGCGCCGCCACGACGTTCACCGTGAACGCGCCGAAGTCCGGTGCCTACAACGCGGCCTTGCGCTACTCGAACGGCCCGGATCCGGCGCCGGGGACCAAATCGGTGACCGTCTACGTCAACGGGACGAAGGTGAAACAGGTCAGGCTCGCCAGTACCGGTAACTGGGACACCTGGAACACACAGCCCGAGACGCTGAACCTGAAAGCCGGGGCGAACACGATCTCCTATCGCTACGACACGGGCGACGCGGGCAACGTCAATCTCGACAGTCTCACCCTGACCGAGTCGCGGCGTATCCAGCTGTTCAAGGGCACCGATCTGAACGCGTGGGAGAAACGCGCGGGCGGCGCGGCGACCTGGCCGGTCTCGGGCGGCGCGATGGAGTCGTACGGCGGGGACATCCGCACGAAACAGCAGTTCGGTGATTTCCGACTGCATGTCGAGTGGAACGAGCCGAACTACCCGCCGGAGGTCACCGGGCAGGCCAGGGGCAACAGCGGCGTCTACCTCCAGGAACGCTACGAACTGCAGGTGCTCGAATCCTTCGGGGACACCACGCTCGCCGACAACGAAGCGGGCGCGATCTACTCGAAGAAGGCACCCGACCGGAACATGGCGACGGCTCCCGGAACCTGGCAGACCTACGACGTCACCTTCCGTGCCGCGCGGTTCGACGGTGCCGGGAACAAGACCGACAACGCCCGGGTGACCGTGGTCTGGAACGGCGTCGTGGTCCACAACGACGTGGCGATCGACGGCGGGACGGGCGACAGCATCCCGGAGAGCGCGGCACCGGGCGCCATCCGGCTGCAGGACCACGGGGATCCCGGGGAGAACCCGCGGTTCCGCAACATCTGGATCGAGCCCATCGGCTGAGTCATGCCGGTCCGGCGTGGTCCGTGAAGGCCTCCTTCCTTACCCTCACGGTAGGGAAGGAGGCCTTCACGAACTTGAGGCTCAGCGGCGGCAGGGACCGAGGTCCACACCGCCGGTGGTCTGCCCGGCGGTGACCGGAATCGGTGTGGCGGAGGCGAACTCGGCCGCGTCCCGGTACCAGCATTCGGCGTCGACGTAGAACTTGATCTTGACGTTCTGCGTGGCGAGGCCGTTGACGGTGTACTGCCCGTCCGAGTCCGGCGTGGCCCAGTCGAGGATGTCCCGGTGCGCGCGCTGTAGCTGTAGACGTACCCGAGGGTGGGCTTGCCGTCCGCGCCGGCGCATTTGCGCAGCTGCGGCGGATGCCCTTGTTCGACTTGCGAGCACGCTCCCGCGATGGGCGCGCCGGTCTTCTCGTCCGTCGCGACCACCCGGAGCTTCCCGTACGGTGCGATCGCCTCGTCGACGACGGCGACTTGGTCATCGGCGACGACGAAGGTCTCCGCCTCCGGGAAGCTCGCCTTCCGCCGGATCCATTGCGAGCGATCGCCGTAGGTGATCACCATCGTGTAGGTGTCCGCCTTCACGTCGCCGAACGAGTACGTGCCGTCCGCCGCGGTGAGGACCGTCGACCACCACCGCTGGTTCTGGTCGGTGAAGCTCACCGACGCCCCCGCGGCGGGCTTTCCCTGGTCGGTGATCCGGCCGCGGACGGTGGCCGCGCCCTGCCGCAAGCCGAAATCCAGTGCGTGCGGCAGGCCCAGTACGTCCGCGGCGAGCGCGCTTCCCTTGTTGTGCGACCAAAGCTCGGCATATCCGGCGGCGGTCGCGCGTGCCTTGTAGTTTCCTTCAGGTCGAGATCGAACAGCGTCACGCACGCTCCGGCGATCGGCTCTCCGGAGTCCGCGGCTTTTGACCACCCCGGACACGATCCCTTCGGCGGCGACGGCCGGACCGGTCGTCAGCAGGGCCGCGATCGGTATGGCGGTGGCCAGGAACAGTGCTCTCTTCATCGGAAGCTCCCCTCAGTGTCCGCCAACGATGGCGCCGAGGGGCTGCTGTGTCTGCGCCATCTGACACAGACACGGCCCGGGGAGGCTCAGGAGGCCTCCGCCGCGAGGACCTCACGGGCGACGAGCACACCGCCGACGAACCCCACCGGCATCACGATCAGCGCGGCGAACGGGATCAGGCACAGCAGCGACACAGGAAGCCCCAGCCCGAGGGCGAGCGCGCGGTGCCGGCGCAGCAGCGGCCGGCGCTGCTTCAAGCCCATCCCCCGCCGGTAGAACGGCACGGCGATCAGTTCCAGCGCCAGGAACCACGCCGTCACCAAGGCCAGCAGGACCGGCACGACCGTCTGCCCCACCACCGGGATGAAGCCCGCGATCAGCAGCGGGATCGTGAACAGCAGCGAGCGGAGCACGAGAGCGATGCCGTCTTTCAGGCCCAGCACCAGCAACCGCCACCCCGAGAGGTCCACCGCGCCGGGCACGCCACCGAGGTCGTCCTCGACCTTCTCCGCGATGTGTTCGTAGAACGGCCCGCCGACGGCGAGGGTGATCGCCGTGAACCCGATCATGGCGATGGCCAGCGCCACCCCGAACACCGCGACACCGGCCGCCACCCGGATCGTCGTCTGCCAGCCCGGCGACCAGTCGTCGGCGAACGGGGTGAGCAGCAGCGAGAGATCATCGATCCAGAAAGCCAGCGCGACGACACCGCCGATCAGCAACAGCGTGGTCAGCAACGCGGGCAGCGCGCCGATCAGCAGCAGTCTCGGCGACCGCAGAAGGATGCCCAGGCCTTGCCCGAACATCCGGAAACCCTTGAAGAAATCCCGCATCGGACATTTCTACCAGTGTCCGCGGACCTCAGGGCACCCGCAGGCACTGTCCGGGGTTGAGCAGATTCCCCGGCGCGTACCGGGCCTTGGCGTCGGCGAGTTTCGGCCAGGCGCCGCCGAAATGCGCGCGCCAGTCCTCTGTGGACATCGGCAGCGCGTTCGACGGATAGACCTTCCCGCCCAGCTCGCGTGCCTTCCGGTAGAGGTCCACATTGAGCTCCAGCAAGCGGGCGTTGTGCAGCGGATCGCGGGGCGAACCGACGCGCAGCGGCGAGAACAGCCAGGAGATCTCCCCCCCGCGGCACGGTGAACAGCGGAGTCTTCAACCGGTCGTTCCGCACCGGGTAGAGCAGGACCAGTCCCGTGGCACCCAGTTCGGGTTCGCCGGTGGTGGCGAGGGTTTCGGCGACGAACCGCTCGACCGTGTCGTCCGTGAGGAAGACGTTCAGCCACGGATGCGGATGGAACCAGCTTCCTTCCGCCCGCAGGGCGGCCTCCCCGTCGGCCATCCGGTTCAGGAAGTCGAAATACCTCGTGTCCTCGTCTTCGGACTCGCCGAAACCGAGCGAGTCCAGCAACGCGTCCTCGTCCGGCCCGGCGGGCGGCGAGTAGTAGGCCACCGCCTCCAGCCTGTACCGCCAGCCGTCGCCGACGGGGATCAGCTGGCCCTCCACGTAGTCGAAACGACCGTCACGGACAACCGCGCGCTGGTCCGCCAAGAACGCCGGGAGCGAGTCGTAGTAGAGCTTCCATCGCCGGGCCCGCGCCGGGGCCGGGGTCAGGCGCAGGGTCGCGCGGGTGATCACCGCGCATTGCCCCAGGCCGCCGAGGACCGCGTCGAACAGGTCCTCGCCGCTCTCGCGTGAGCAGGTGAGCACCTCTCCGGCGCCGGTGACGACCTCCAGTTCCACCACGCCGTCGGTCTGTGTGCCGTGGTGGTGGGTGGCGCCGCCGATCCCGCCGACCACCAGGGTGCCGGCGACGGTCAGCTCGAGATAGTCGGTGAGTACCGGAGGTGCCAGCCCGTGCGGCAAGGTCGCCTCCAGCACTTCCCGCCAGCGGGCGCCCGCGTCCACCGACACCAGATCACCGGTGACCACCCTGTGCGGCGGCAGCGAAGTCATGTCCAGCAGGATCCCGCCCTCGACCTGTCCCTGCCCGTACGGCGAATGCCCCGCTCCGCGGGCGGCGACCGGCAGGCCCCGCGCGGCGGCGAACCTGAGCACGATCGCCACGTCGGTCACCGAGGCGGGCCTCACGACCAGCCCGGGCCTGGTGTGGATCAGGTTGCCCCAGTCCCTCCCCGCCACGGACAGCGCGGCTTCTCCGGTGAGGATCGCTCCGGCGATGGCGGGCAGGATCTCGTCGGTCATGCTCGCACGCTACCGAGAACGGGCGGACATAGGCGATTTTCACCGACGCGAACCCCGCCGTCGCGCTGCGAGATTGGGGGCGTGACGAACACATTGGCGCCGACGCGGCGAGCCCGCGGCACCGTGCTGGCCGCGGCACCGCTGACCATCATGGCCGCGGCGATCATCGCGCCCAGCCTGCCCGCGATGCGGGAGGTCTTCTCCGGTACCCCCGGCTCCGGCCTTCTCGTGCGGTTGACGCTGACCGTGACCTCCCTCGCGATCGCGATCAGCGCGCCCCTGTCCGGGATCGTCGCCGACCGCGCCGGACGCCGCCCCCTGCTCTTGGCCGGCCTCGGGCTCTACGCGATCTCCGGGACGGCCGGATTCTTCGTGAACGACCTCTACCTGCTGCTGATCACCCGGGCGGGGCTCGGCTTGGCCGTCGGCGGGATCATGACCGCGGTCAGCACACTGATCACCGACTGGTACTCCGGCGAGCGCCGTGCCTCGTTCCTCGCGTTGCAGCAGGCTTTCGCGAGTCTCGGCGGTGTCGTCTTCCTGCCGCTGGCGGGGGTGCTGGCCACAGTCAGCTGGCAAGCGCCGTTCTGGATCTATTCGGTCTCGGCGATCGTGGCGATCTTCGCGATCACATCCCTGCGCGAACCGGTCCGGAGCAGTCCCGCGGTCAGTGAGCGCGAGCGGACCCGGCTGCCCGCGCGCATCATCGGCGTCTACGTCCTCGCGTTGGTGGCGACACTGGTCTTCTACATGGCGCCGACTCAGTTGCCCTTCCTGCTGGAAGGGTTCGGCAGCGGCCCCGCCGTCGTCGGGGCCGTGGTCGCCGGGAGCACGTTGACCAGCGTCGCCGGTGCACTGGCGTTCCCCCGCCTGCGTGAGTGCCTGAGCCCCACGGCGATCACCACGGTGAGCGTCGCGCTCATGGGCGCGGGCTGGCTGGTGATCGGCACGGCGGGCACCGTCGCCCAGGTCGTGGCCGGACTGCTCGTCGGAGGGTTCGGCGTCGGTTTCGTCGTCCCGAACCTCAACCTGCGCCTGGCCGAGTTCGCCCATCCCGCGCACCGCGGCCGCGTGCTCAGCGGCCTGGTCGCCGCGATCTTCCTCGGGCAGTTCCTGTCCCCCATCGTCGTCCAGCCACTCGTCCAGGGCATCGGCATCGCCGGCGCGTTCACCTGGACCGGTGTCGCCCTGGGCGCCGGAGCGGCACTCGCCGCTCTCCTCCCGAACCGGAACAACGGAAAGGAAACACGATGATCTACCACGGCAACCGTTTCACCCTGCGCCCCGACGCCTCCCCGGAGCAGGTCGAAGAAGCTCTGGAAAGCCTCCGCAACCAAGGCCGGGTCATCCCGTCGGTGAAGTCCTTCGTCGTCGGCCGCGATTTCGGCGGTGACTACGAATGGGGCGCCGTCTTCGCGATCGAAGACCTCGACGGGTACTGGGAGTACCTCATGCACCCGGCGCACCGGAACACCGACCGGGTCGGGCTGCCGCTGGTCGACAGGTTCGCGTCCTTCGACATCACCGACGACCCGGATCCGGAGATGGGCGCGAAGATCGCCGAACTGCACCAGCGTCGCTACGACAACGACGCCGAGCTGACCGCGCTGATCTCCGATCTCGGCGAATACTCCGGCAGCGCCGCGCCGGGAAAGCACGGACCGGCTTCAGCCACCGTCCGCGAGTGAGCCGCTGCCGTCGGGGCCGGTCACGATCACCCGGGTGCTGACGGCGGTGCCGAACGGGACGGTCGTGACCTGCCACGTCTGCGGTTCCCCGACTTCGATGGTCGCCTTCGCCCGCCGCACCAGGGCAGGGACGCGGTCGACCTCCAGCGCGCGGAGGTCGAACCGCGGCACCTGGGCGCCCGTCGGCGCGAAGACCACGGTCAGCCGCCGGTCCTCGACGACAACGGTGATCACCTGCGAAACGTCCGCGGCCTGCGCCAATGAGTCGATCGCCCGGCGCAACTCCCCTTCGCCCAGCAGGGATCTGTCGACGTCGACGGTCGCGGATCCCGAGGAGGACGTGGTCACACTGGACTGGGTCTCTTCCGTCCGGGCAGGCGTTTCCGGCGCGAACAGCTCCGCGCCGAACTGGAACAGCACGAGCGCCGCGCCGAGCAGGAACCCGAGGACGGCGAGCGCGGCGAACCCGCAGCCCTCCGTCGGTTCCTGCACCAGGCTGGACTCCGGAGCGGATTCGATCGTGGCTTCGGCCGCGCGGCGTTCCCACGACGGCGGCGGCCGGTCCACGACCTCCGCCTTCCACGGCCGGTCCGGCGGGTACCGGACGACGAGGACGTCGCCCGTCCGGTAGTTCGGGATGTCGACCAGGTTGATGCCGTGGGTGATCTTCACCCGGAACGTGGCCAGGCCGTCGGGGGCGACGGTGAGGGCGAGCTCGACCGGGATGTCCCCCGTCTCGGTGCCCCCGGCACGAAGGCTTTCGATCTTGGCGAGCGCGACCACCGGAACGATCTTCGCCTCACGGGCGCGTCGCGGTGCCCCGGCGAGGTAGAGCAGGATCCCGTAGACGATCGGCAGTCCGACGCCCGTGATGATCAGCGGAACGTACTCGATGACGACGCCGGCGATGAAGGCGCACAAGGTCGTCCCGCTGATGATCCCGGTCAGGAACCCGCGGACGAGGGTGAGCGGCATGGACACTCCAGAGTTCGGTTCGCGGGCAGCCGGTCGCCGAGGGCGGGATGGCGCCTCGGCCGGTCCACCCTTTGCCGAGCCCGGCGCTACCGAACCCAGGTTTCGTCTCCTAATCCTATTAGGCAACTCCCAAATGGACTATGGTAGAGTGGCAGCCATGGCGCGAGCGGGATTGACGACGGAACGGGTGATCCGGGCGGGCGCGGAGCTGGCCGACGAGATCGGTTTCGAGCACGTGACCCCGACCGAGCTCGCGAAACGGTGCGGCGTCAAGACGGCGAGCCTGTATTCGCACGTGCGGAACGCCCACGAACTGAAGACCGAGATCGCCCTGCTGGCCTTGGCCGAACTCGCCGATCTCGCCGTCACCGCGGTGGCGGGACTGGCGGGCAAGGAGGCGCTGGTCGCGTTGGCGAACGTCCACCGCGACTACGCCCTCGAACACCCGGGCCGGTTCACCGCCGCGAGGTTCCGGCTCGCACCGGACAAGGCGGCCACCAGCGCCGGCGTCCGCCACGCCGAATTGACGCGGGCGATCCTGCGCGGCTACGACCTCGCCGAACCGCATCGGACGCACGCGGTCCGGTTGCTGGGCAGTGTGTTCAGCGGTTTCGTCGGTCTGGAGGCCGCCGGAGGTTTCAGCCACAGCACCCCCGGCTCGCAGGAGAGCTGGACCGAGATCCTCGACGCGCTCGACGTCCTGCTGCGCGCCTGGCCCCGAACGAAATGAACGGAAGAATGCTCACCACCCCGATCACCGCCGACCTCGTCCGCGGCGCGCTCGACCTCGAATCCACCGAGCGCGGCGTGCTCCCCCACCGGCTGCCCGCGCGGGCGCGGCAGCAGATCCCCGACGGCCAGCTGACCATGGCGGAGTCGCAACCGTCCGGCGTGCGGCTGGTCTTCCGCACCACGGCGTCCCTCGTCGAACTCGACGTCCTGGCCACCAAACGGGTCTTCACCGGCACACCGCCCCGGCCCGACGGCGTCTACGAACTGTTCGTCGACGGCAGGCTCTCGAGGCAGGCGAGCGTGGCCGACGGCGACACGATCAGCGTCGACCTGGCCACCGGTGCCGCGCGGCACGAGCCCGGCCCCGTGCGAACCCTGCGGTTCGACGACCTGCCCGGTCACGAGAAGACCGTCGAAATCTGGCTGCCGCACAACGAAACGACCCGGCTGGTCGCCCTGCGCACCGACTCGTCCGTCCACAGTGCACAGTCGAGCGGTCGCCGGACCTGGCTGCACCACGGCAGTTCCATCAGTCACGGTTCCAACGCGACGACCCCGACCGGGACGTGGCCCGCCACGGCCGCGGCCCTCGCCGGGGTGGACCTGGTCAACCTGGGCTTCAGCGGCAGCGCGCTGCTCGACCCGTTCACCGCCCGCGCGATGCGGGACACGGCCGCCGACATCATCAGCGTCAAGATCGGCATCAACGTCGTCAACGCCGACCTGATGCGGTTGCGCGCGTTCGGCCCGGCGGTGCACGGTTTCCTTGACACCATCAGGGAAGGCCATCCCACCACGCCGTTGCTGGTCGTCTCGCCGATCCACTGCCCGATCCACGAACACACGCCGGGGCCAGGCGAGTTCGACCCGGACGCCCTGTGTGAGGGGAAAGTGCGGTTCAGGGCCGCCGGCGATCCCGCGGAGACCGCATCGGGAAAGCTGACGCTCACCGTGATCCGCGAAGAACTCGCCCGTATCGTCAAGGAACGGAGCGCGGCCGATCCGAACCTGCGGTACCTCGACGGCCTCGAACTGTACGGCGAGGCGGACCACGCCGAGCTGCCGCTGCCCGACGCCCTCCACCCGGACGCGGCCACGCACCGGCTCATCGGGGAGCGCTTCGCCCGCCTGGCCTTCGACGCCGCACTCACGTGAGATCCGTTCCTGATCACGCGAGTCACGTACCCACCGTTTGCTGTGCGCGTATCCGTCGGTAGACCGAACGGCGGGTACCTATTTTTCTTCCTGTCCAACGAAAGTCGGTATCCGCCACCGGTGCGGCGGATCACCATGATCGGCACCGGATCACCGGCGCCGGGTCGCCTTGGCCGTGCCCGGCTACCCACTGTGTCCAGTGCGGCCACCCCTCGCGCTGGATGTCCCCTCGCGAAAGTGAGTCACCGGTATGCGCACAAACCCCTTAGCCCGTACCGCCACGACACTGGTGGCCGCGGCCGCGGTCGCCGGCTTCCTCGCCCCGTCCACGGCCACCGCCACCACCATCGCGGGCTACTCCCCCACGGTGCAGCACGAGGCGGTGACGTCCCTCGCCGCCGAAGCCGGGATCAGCCAGGCCGCCGCCGTCGAATTCCTCCGGACGCAGACGGCGAGCGTCGAGAAGCTGCAGAAGGTCACCGCTTCGCTCGGCTCCCGCGCCGCCGACGGATACCTCGACGACGCCGCAAAGCCGGTCGTGAACGTCCTCGACCAGGCCGCCGCGGACCAGGTGACGGCAACCGGGGCGCAGGCCCGGGTGGTCAAGCACTCCAGCGCCGCGCTGGCCGGGGCGCAGAACGCCCTGCAGGCGTTGCCGTCGGTCGCGCACACGTCGATCGGCCTCGACCCGAAGGCCAACCAGGTCGTCTTGACCATCTCCGACGCGGCCAAGGGCACCGAAGCCCTCGTGAAGGCCGCCGAAGCACTCGGCGACCGCGTCCGCGTGGAGCGGACCACTGGCGAAATGCACACCGCGATCTACAACGGTGAAGCCATCACCGGCGGCGGCACCCGGTGCTCGGTCGGGTTCAACACCAACCGCGGCGGCCAGAACTACATCCTCGACGCCGGTCACTGCACCCGCGCGGTGTCGCAGTGGAACGTCGGACCGTCGCAGGGCGCCAGCTTCCCGACCAACGACTACGGCCTGATCCGCAACACCACCGGCAGCGCACCCGGCGCCGTCACCCTGTGGAACGGCTCCACCCAGCGGATCGCCTCCGCCGGTACCGCCACCGTCGGGCAGCGGATCAGCAAGAGCGGCAGCACCACCCGCCTCACCTCGGGTTCGGTGCAGCGGCTGAACGTCACGGTGAACTACGCCGAAGGCTCGGTGCACCAGCTGATCCAGACCAACGCGCTGGCCAACCCCGGCGACTCGGGCGGCTGCCTCTTCTCCGGCAGCGTCGGCCTCGGCATCACCTCCGGCAAGGGCAGTGGCACTTCGTACTACCAGCCGATCGGCGAGGCACTGAGCGCCTACAGCGTCACGCTCAACCCGTAAGGGCGCCCCACCGGGCCCCGGTCACCTCGACCGGGGCTCGGCCCGCGCACGGAAGTGGCCGACCAGGTGATCGCGAAACCGTTGGGCGGCAACGGAAAGGTACGTGTCCTCGCGCCACGCGACGCTGAGCACGCGGCGGCAGTCGGGATCGTCGACGTCCAGCCAGACCACCGCCGAGCCGGTGACGGCGCGCAACCCCAGGGAAGGCACCAGCGCGATACCGAGCCCCGCGTCGACGAGCTGGAAGAGCACCGCGGCTTCGTCTCCCTCGCAGACGACGTGCAGGTCGAGCCCGGCCTTTGCGAACAGACGATCGACGAGCCCGCGTTGCCAGTAACCGGGCCGCGTGGTGAGGAACGGCTCGCCCTCGAGATCCGCCAGGCCGACACGGCCGCGCTCGGCGAGCCGGTGCCCGGAAGGAACGCAGAGCATCACCGCCTCGTCGAGGAGCACACGGCTGCGGATGTCGTTGCCGGTCAAGGGTTGCGACGTGACGCAGAGGTCGACGTCGCCGGCTCTCAGTTTGTCCGCCATCCCCTCCGCCGATGCCTGGGAAAGCCGCAAGTCCACCAGCGGATGATTGGGGACGAACGTGCGAAGCGGTTCGGTGAGGACCAGGAGGCTTTCGGCTGCGACGGCGACGGTGCCACGTTCCAGCCCGGCGGCGTCGTCGAGTTCCTGACGGGCGTCGTCGAGTTCGGCCAGCGCCCGGTCGACGCGGCGGAGGAACGCGGTCCCGAACCGGTTGAGCCGGATCCGGCGGCCGTGCCGGTCGAACAGCGGTACGCCGAGGTCGTTCTCGAGCCTGGCCAAGGTCCGGCTGAGCGAGGGTTGCGCGACACGCAGCTTTTCGGCGGCCCGGCCGACGTGTTCGAGCCGGGCGACCGTCTGGAAGTACCGGAGTGCCAGAAGATCCACTGCTGATACCTCGCCTGTTATGAACAGATAACCGATCTTGTCTTGGACAGCATAAGGCGTCGGCTTCTACGTTCGATCACGTGAGTGAAACCCTGACCAGCCCGAGCCGGACGGCGAACGGGACGCTGGTGGTGAACCGGGTACTGGTGAGCGCCCACGCCGTCGCGATCATCGGCCAGCCGGTATTCGCCGGCGGCTATCTCGGCGGCGACTACGACATGCTCTGGCTGCACCGCTGGGGCGCCGACGCCGTGTCGTACCTGGCGTACGCGCAGATCCTGGCGGCGCTGGTCCTGTGGCTGGTCCGCGGACCGCGCTGGCTGTTCTGGATCAGCCTGCTGCTCGCGCTGGGCGAGACCGGACAGTATCTCGCCGGGATGAAGGGCGCGCTCGACCTGCACATCCCGCTCGGCGTCGCCCTCGTCACCGCGACGGTGCTGACGACCATCGCCGTCTGGCGGCCGCAGACCTGGCGGGTGGACCGATGAGCAGGCGGCTGCCCCGCAGGACCTTCTTCGGGCTCGCCGGCGGGGCCGGTGTCCTCGTCGCGGCGGGGGTCGCGGCTCCCCGCCTGCTCGCGCGGGGCGCTCCGGGGACCGGCGAGTTGCTGCGCAGCGGACTCCCGTTGCCGGAGCCGTTCCGGGTACCGCTGCCGATCCCGCCGGTCCTGCGTCCGCAAAGGACCGCCGAGGCCGATCACTACACGATCACCCAGCGGGCGGCGGCGGCCGAGATCCTCCCCGGCGTCCGGACGCCGATCTGGGGCTACGACGGAATCTTCCCCGGTCCGACGATCGAGTCGCGGCGGGACCGGACGGTGGTGGCTCAGCACCGCAACGAACTTCCCGTGCCGACCGTGGTCCACCTGCACGGCGGGCACACCCCCGCCGACTCCGACGGCTACCCGACCGATCTCGTCCTGCCGCGGTCCGGTTGGAGCACCGCGCACACGGGGCACACCATGGCCGACGCCCGTGCCCGGATCTCGAACGGGGAACGCGACTACGTCTTCCCGCTGCGGCAACGGGCCGCGACACTGTGGTACCACGACCATCGCATGGACTTCACCGGTCCGGCCGTGTACCGGGGCCTGGCCGGCTTCCATCTGGTCCGCGACGACGAGGAAGACTCACTGGGACTCCCGTCCGGGGACCGTGAACTGCCGCTGATGATCGCCGACCGGTCTTTCGACGAGCACGGGGCCTTCGCCTATCCCTCGCTCGACCGGTCGCTGCGGACCACACCAGGCGTCGAAAGTGCTTATGTGGAAGGCGTTTTCGGTGATGTCATCCTGGTCAACGGCGCGCCGTGGCCGGTACACGAGGTGGCGGCCGTCAAGTACCGCCTGCGCCTGCTCAACGGCTCCAACGCCCGGCGCTACGACCTGGCGCTGGACCCGTCGCCGCCCGGCGGGGGCGGTTTCGTGCAGATCGGCGCCGACCAAGGCCTCCTGGACGCGCCGCGCGTACACGACCATCTCCCCATCGCGCCTGCGGAACGGTACGACGTCGTCGTCGACTTCGGCCGGTATCCGGCCGGCACCGAGGTCACCCTCGTGAACCGGCTCGGCACCGGTTCGACCGCTCAGGTCATGCGATTCGTCGTCGCGCGCCGCGCCGCGGACGACAGCCGCGTTCCGGCGAAACTCGGCGAAATCCCGCCGCTCACTCGCGAACAGGCCACGACCACGCGGGACTTCTCGTTCCGGGCAGGCACCGTCCACGGCCGCGCGGGCTGGGTGATCGGCGGGGAACCGTTCTCACCGGACGTGATGTCGGCGAGCCCGCGCCTAGGCGACACGGAGATCTGGCGGTTCGTCGCCGACATCCACCATCCCGTGCATCTGCACCTGGTGGGCTTCCGGATCCTTTCGCGGGGCGGGCGTCCGCCGGGGCCGTTCGACGGCGGCATCAAGGACACCGTGGACCTGGCCCCCGGCGAGTCGGTCGAGGTCATCGCGCGGTTCGACGGCTATCGCGGCCGTTATGTCTTCCATTGCCACAACGCCGAACACGAGGACATGGCGATGATGGCGAACTTCGAGGTGGTCTGAGCGATGTCAGGAAAGGGGCGTTCAGGACGAAAAACGTCCTGAACGCCCCTTTCCTGACGACTCGGGCCCGGCTCAGCCCACGCCGAGCAGGGCCGCGAGCGCCTCGACCAACGACGCGGACAGGCCGGCGATGGTGCTGTCGAGGTACTCGGCGATCGGCGTGAGTTCCGCCGCTGACGCCGAGCCGCCGAAGACGGCGAGCATCGGAACCGCCAGCAGGCCGGCCGCCAGGCCCCGCTTCGTCCAGCGGCGGGTGGTGCTCTGGGTGTCGCGCATGGTGTGCATCCTCTCGGCTGTGGATGTGCGGACAGGGACCGCACGCCGAGGAGGCTGCCTTGATCATCGAAGGCCGGACAAGGCGGTTCACCGCCATTTGACGATCATGAAACAGCGGTCGCTCGTCCGAGTGAAGCCCGTTAACCCGAGCGACTACCCGCGAGTAACACCCCGCTCACCACGTGAGCGGTATGTCACTCCCTATTTCGGTTGGACTTTCCGTCCAGCGCTTATACAGTCAGTCTCGTGACCAACGAGCATCCGTACCCTCCGGCCTTCCGCAGCGGCGACCTGGTTTCCGTGTCCGGGCGGCTCGGCGTGAGCGAGGCCGGCGCACTGGTGCCCGGCGGATTCGGCGCCGAATGCCCGCAGGCCTTCGCCAACCTCGACGCCGCGCTGCGTTCGGTGGGCGCGACGAGGGCCGACGTGGTGAAGGTCGTCGTCTACCTGACCGACATCGCCGACCGCGACGGCCTCAACCGGGTCTACGAAGAGTTCTTCGCCGAGCCCCGGCCCGCCCGGACCTGTGTGGGAGTTGCGTCGCTGCCCTATGGCGGCGTCGTCGAGGTCGAAGCCCTGGCCCGAGTACGCGATGTCTGAGCAGGACGCGATCCTCGACGCGCTCGCCCCGGTCGCCGACGGCATCGCGGCGACACTCGGCTCGTTCTGCGAGGTCGTGGTGCACGACTTCCGCCGTCCGGAGAAGTCGGTGGTCGCGATCGCCGGCTCGGTCACCGACCGCACCGTGGGCGGCTCGATGAGCGAGATCGGCATGGGCCTGCTCGCCCGCGGCGACGACGCCGAAGACCAGCTGAACTACGTCACTCGGACGGCGTCCGGGAAGCTCGTGAAGTCGTCGACCATGCTGCTGCGCGACAGCGGCGGCTCGGTGTTCGGCGCCTTGTGCGTGAACCTCGACGTCACCGCGCTGGGCCAGCTGCGGACCCTGGTCGGCGAACTCGCCGACGTCGGCATCGCCGCGGAAACGCCGACCACCACCTTCGGCGACGACGTCGACGCGGTGGTGGACGCGATCGTCGACGAGCACCAGCTCCGGCTGAACAAACCTTGGACCGCGCTCAGCCGCGAAGAACGCCTCGACCTGTTCCGCAGCCTGCACGCGCGCGGCGTCTTCGCCGTGCGGCGGGCCGTGCCCCAGGTCGCGGCCCGGATCGGGATCTCCCGCGCCTCCGCTTACAACTATCTCGCCGAAATCCGTGATCAAGGAGCATCATGACCGCCCCCGTGACCATCGACGACATCCGCGACGCCGCCGCCCGTCTGGCCGGTGTCGCGCACCGGACGCCGGTCGTGCGTTCCCGGACCCTCGACGACCTCGTCGGCGCCGAGGTCTTCATCAAGTGCGAAAACCTCCAGCGCGTCGGGGCTTTCAAGTTCCGTGGCGCGTACAACGCCGCTTCGCGACTGTCGCCGGAACAGCTGGCCAAGGGCATCGCCGCCTACTCGTCGGGGAACCACGCCCAAGCCGTCGCGCTCGCCGCGCGGGAACTCGGGAGCAGCGCGGTCATCCTGATCCCGGAGGACACCCCGCAGTCCAAAAAGGACGCCACCGCGGGCTACGGCGCCGAGATCGTCACCTACGACCGGTACACCGGCGACCGCGTCGCGATCGGTGAGGCACTGGCGGCCGACCGCGGTCTCGCGCTCATCCCGCCCTACGAGCACCCGCACGTGATCGCCGGGCAGGGCACCGCGGCGCTGGAACTGCTGGAGGACACCGAATCACTGGACACGCTCGTCGTCCCGGTCGGCGGCGGTGGCCTGATCGCGGGCAGCTCGACCGCCGCGAAGGCCGTGCGGCCCGGTATCCGGGTCGTCGGTGTCGAACCCGCCGAGGGCGACGACACCAAACGCTCGCTGGAGGCCGGGGAACGCGTGTCGATTCCCGTGCCGCGGACCATCGCCGACGGTCAGGCGGCCTCCATTCCCGGCGAACTGACCTTCTCGATCAACCGGCGGCTCGTCGACGACATCGCGCTGGTCACCGACGACCAGGTCCGGGACGCGATGCGGTTCGCGTTCGAACGGCTGAAGCTCGTCATCGAGCCGAGCGGGGCGACCGGGCTCGCGGCGCTGCTCAGCGGCCAGGTGCTCGCTTCGGGCAGGGTCGGGGTGATCGTCAGCGGCGGGAACGTGAGCCCGGAACGCTTCGCCGAACTGATCGCGGCCGGGTAGCGCTGGTGCGGTGCGGGGTGTCGCGAAAGCACGCCGTGGCCGGCACCGCCGAGTAACCCCTCGTGAGTGGTAAGGACGGTTAGAACCGTCCTTACCACTCACGAGATCCCGAGCCCACCCGCCAGCACCGGCCAGGAGTTCCGCAGCGCCCGTTGCCAGTAGGGCCAGCTGTGCGTACCGTCGCCGTAGTAGTCGACGGTCGCCGGAATCCCCTTGGCCTTCAACCGATCCGTGAAACTCACCGAGGAAGCCAGCGCCTGCGGTTCGAAGATGTCGGACTGTCCCGGCGGGTCGAGCGGACCGGTCTTCCCGTTCCCGCAGGAGATGTAGAGCGCCGTGCCACGCAGGCCGTCGACGTTGTCGTATGGATTGTTCGCCGTCCAGAGCGGCCGCATCCCCCAGGAGTCGCCCCAGAGTTCGAGGTAGTTGAAGATCCCCGCGCGGGCCAGGATCCCCTGGATGAACAGCGGAGCTCCCTGGTTGAGGGTGTTCGGCACCCCGCTGTAGGACGCGGCCGCGGCGAACATGCCCTTGTGCTTGTACGAGTACGCGAGCGCGCCGTACCCGCCGATCGACAGTCCGGCGACGACCCGGCGCGTACCCGCCCGGTAGCCGCGTTCGACGATCTGCCGCACCTCCAGGGTGTGGAAGGTGTCCCAGTCGGGAGTGCTCTTGAGCCCGAAGTTCCACCATTTCGTGTACATCCCGGCGGGCCCGCCGGTCGGCATGACGACGAGGGCGTCCTTGTCCGCGGTGAACGCCTTGACGTCGGTGAACTGGTCCCACGAGCGGTAGTCGACCGGTTCGCAGCAGCCGTGCAGCAGGAACAGCGTCGGCCAGGTCCGCGTCGGTTGCGCGGCCCAGCCCGCCGGGACCAGCAGGCGGACCATGCCGGTGGTGCCGAGCGCGGGCGAACTGATCTTGAGGTCGACGGTGCGCGCGTCCAGCCAGGTCTCCTCGACGACCTTCGCGCCGCTGTCGGCGGTGACCGGCGCGGGCGCCGCGCTCGCGGGGACCGGGCTTCCGAGCAGGGCGGCCATGGCCAGCGCCAGCAGACCCCACCGCCGGGTTCGCTTCATCGTTTCTCCTTGCTCACAACGGGATGTTTCCGTGCTTCTTGGCCGGGAGGGTCTGCCGTTTGGTCCGCAGCGCGTGCAACGCCCTCGCCACCTGAAGGCGTGTCTGCGACGGCGCGATGACCTGATCGACGTAACCGCGTTCGGCCGCCGAGTAAGGGTTCGAATGCCGTTCGCGGTACGCCTCGGTGAGCCGTCGCCGTTCGGCGGACCGCTGTTCCGGGGGCAGCGCGGCCAGGTCGTGCCGGTGCAGCACCCGCACCGCGCCCTCGGCGCCCATCACCGCGATCTCCGCGGTGGGCCAGGCCAGGTTGATGTCCGCGCCGAGATGTTTCGACCCCATCACCGCGTAGCCGCCGCCGTAAGCCTTGCGGATCACCACGGTCACCTTCGGCACGGTCGCCTCGGCGTAGGCGTAGATCAGCTTGGCGCCGCGCCGGATGATCCCGTGCCGTTCCTGCGCCTCGCCGGGCAGGTAACCGGGCACGTCGGCCAGGGTGAGGATCGGGATGGAGAAGGCGTCGCAGAACCGGACGAACCGCGCGGCCTTCTCCGAGGCGTCGATGTCGATCACGCCCGCACGATGGCGAGGCTGGTTCGCCACGACACCGACCGTGCGGCCCCGGATCCGGCCGAACGCGCAGATCATGTTAGGCGCGAAGCCGCTGTGCACCTCCATGAAGTCGCCGTCGTCGACGAGACGGACGATCACCTCGGCCATGTCGTACGCCTGATTCAGCGAATCGGGCACCAGCCGGTCGAGTTCGAGGTCGGCGGCGGTGAGTTCGGGCGCGGTCTCGTCGGCGTACTCCGGGACGGTGTCGAGGTTGTTGGACGGCAGATACCCGAGCAGGGTCCGCACCCAGTCGATGGCGTCGTGTTCGTCGGTGGCCCGGTGGTGGGCGTTCCCGGACACCTCGCTGTTCACCGCGGCGCCGCCGAGCCGCTGAGCGGTGACCCGTTCGCCGCTGACGGCGTGCACGACGTCCGGCCCGGTGACGAACATGTGCGCGGTCTCGTCGACCATCACGGTGAAGTCGGTGATCGCCGGCGAGTAGACCGCCCCGCCCGCGCAGGGGCCCATGATCAGCGAGATCTGCGGGATGACGCCGGACGCCAGCGTGTTGCGCCTGCCGAGTTCGGCGTAGTAGGCGAGCGAGACGACGCCTTCCTGGATCCGGGCGCCGCCGGAGTCGTTGATCCCGACCACGGGACAGCCCAGCGTCATCGCCAGGTCCATCACCTTGAGGACCTTCTCGCCGAAGACCTCGCCCATGCTGCCGCCGAACACGGTGAAGTCCTGGGAGAACGCGCAGATCCGCCTGCCGTCGACGGTGCCGTGCCCGGTCACCACTCCGTCGCCGTAGGGCCGGTTGGCGTCCATCCCGAACTCGGTGCACCGATGCCGGGCGAACTGGTCGAGTTCGACGAAGGAACCCGGGTCCAGCAACTCCTCGACGCGTTCGCGCGCGGTCAGCTTCCCCTTGGCGTGCTGCCGGTCGGCGGCCCGCTTCTCGGCGGTCCGGAGCTCTTCCCGGCGGGCGGCGAGATCGGCGATCCGGAACGCCGTCGTCGGAGCGAACGGGACATCGGTCATGATCTCGCCGTCCTCGGAGCCCCGAGCCGGGCCGAGAGTGCCGAGGCGACCACCTCGACGTGCGGCGGGTCGATCATCGACAGGTGATCGCCCGGCACCCGCACGACCTCCAGATCCGGGCAGAAGGCGTCCCAGCCCAGGGTGTCGTCGGTGCGCAGGTACCGCGGATCGAGGGTGGTGGTCAGCGGATGCGGCTCCTGCGCGCGCAGCAACAGCACCGGCCCGGCATAGGGTTCCGGCTCGTACCGTTCGGCGACCCGTGCGTCCACATAGGACTCGTACTGGTGCCGCAGCACGCCGTGCCCCAGCTCGGGCACCTGTGCGGCCAACCTGCCGATCACCAGCCGGATCTGTTCGTCGTCGCCGAGCCGGGCGAGGTCTTCACGCGGGATGTCCAGCGGGACACCGTAGGTCCGCTCGATGTGCTCCGCGAACCGGTCGAACCGGTCCAGCAGGATCTCCCCGGCCGGTTTCCCCGGCGCGGGCAGCGGCAGGATGCTGTCGATCATGAACACGAGATCGACCCGCTCCCCGGCCGCGGTCAGGCGCCGTGCGGTCTCGTAGGCGAGGCAGCCGCCGAACGACCACCCGCCCAGCCGGTACGGGCCCCGCGGCTGGATCTCCCGGATCAGCTCGGCATAGCACTCGGCCTTGTCCTCGACGGTGTCTTCGTCGTCGATCCGTTCGAGCCCGTAGACGGATCTGCCCTCGGGCAGCAGGCGGACGAGCCCCTCGTAGACGCTCGTCGGACCGCCCGCCGGGTGGAACAGGAACACCGGATCCGTGCCGCCTTCGCGCAACGGCCGGACAGGGCAGCCTCCGCGTCCCTCGATCTCGTCGCGCAGCAGGTCGGCCATCGCGGCGATCGTCGGTGTGGCGAAGAGCCGTTCGGGAACGGCTCCCAGCTGCCCGGTGAACACGGCTCGCAGCCGCTCGGCCGCTTCGGCGTCGCCACCGGCGGCGAAGAAGTCCTCGTGGACGCCGGGCTCCGCGCCGCCGAGTTCCGCCTGCCAGTGCCGGGCGATCCAGCGTTCGGCCGGATCGCGTGGCCCGACGGCCGTGACCGGTCCGGCGGGCCGGGCGCCTGTCTCGCCGAACCCCGCCTGATCGGCGAGATGGCCGGCGACTTCGGCGAGGCCCGCACCCCGCAACAGCAGCGGAATCGGCAGCGTCAGGCCGAAGTCGCGTTCCACGACTCCCTTGGCGCGCAAGGCGGCGAGCGAGTCCAGGCCGAGCCGGGTGAGCGGCGTCCGCCGGTCGATCTCGTCCGCGGCGAGGCCGAGCATCCCGGCGACGAGCCCGGCGAGGTAGTCGGCCAGCATCTCGCGGGCGGCTTCCGGGAGGACCGCCCGCAGCGCGTCCAGTCCGTCCCAAGTGGACGGTCCGGATGCCGGTTCCTCCCCCGGTACCAGGATCTCGAAGAACGGCCGTCCGGCCAGCCGGGGGAACAGGGCGAGCACCGTCCCGGCGTCGACCCTGGCGATCCCGGTCGACACGCGGTCACGGCGCAACACGGCCTCCATCGCCGCCAACGCCTCCTCCGTGCCGAGCGATTCGAGGACGGGATTACGGCTGCCGACGGCCGCTCCCGCTTCACCCCAGGCTCCCCAGCCGATGGTCGCCGCCGGCAGTCCCGCGGCGCGGCGCCACGCGACGAGGGCGTCCACCCACGCGTTCGCGGTGGCGTAGGCGGTCTGCCCCGGTGATCCGAACAACGCCGCCGCCGACGAATACGTCAGCCACCAGTCGAGTTCGTGTCCGGCCGTCGCCTCGTGCACTCGCCATGCCCCCAGCGCTTTCGCGCGCCAGACAGCCTCGACGGCGTCGTCGTCGAGGGCGACGGCGGCGCCGTCGGACAGCACACCGGCCGCGTGCAGCACCCCACGCAACGGCAGGCCGCCTTCGGTCGCGGCCGCGACCAGCACTTCGGCCGTTCCCGGTTCGGCGATGTCACCCGTCACCACGCGGACGTCGACGCCCTGCTCGCGCAGTTCTGCCAGAAGCGGCTCGACCGCAGGGCTCGCACCACGCCGGCCGGAAAGGACGAGCCTGGTCGCGCCGCGTGCCGCAAGCCAATCCGCGGCGACCAGGCCGAGGCCGCCGAGACCTCCGGTGATCACGTAAGCGCCGTCGCGCACCACGGTTTCGTGGCCGGGTTCGCCGAGCTTCGGGCGGGCGAGCAGCCGCGTGTACCGGACGCCCTCTCGCCAGGCGATCTCGTCGTCCGGCGCGTCCGCGCGGATCTCCGCCACCAGCCTGCCGACCCACAGCCGGGCCGGGTCCGGCTCGGCGTCGAAGTCGACCTGGCTCGCCCGCAGTTCGGGGTGCTCGAAGGCGAGGACCCGGACCAATCCGCGCAGCCAGGCCTGGCCGGGGTCGCCGCGCTCGCCGGGTTCGATGGCCGAGGCACCCGCGCTGACGAGCCACAACCGCGGCGCTTCTTCGACCAGTTCGGCGAGGACGCCGGAGAACTCGGCGACCCTCCGCGCCGCGTTCATCGGATCGGGCCCGTCCGAAGTCCCGGCGCACGCGAGGACTCCCGCCACCTCGCGGGACCTCAGGACTTCCGCGAGCGCCTTCCGGTCCCCGGGCCGAACCGTCACCAGCTCGTCCCCGGCTTCGGTGAGCCGGTCACGCAACGCCGTCAGCCACGGCGCGTCTTCGTGCAGGACGACCCAGCGGCGCGAGCCCGGCGCGGCCGACGGCAGGTCGGCCTGCCGCCAGACCGTCTCGAACAGCAGATCCGCCATCGGCACCGGCAGCGCCGAACGCTGGAACCGGCGGCAGTAGACCTCGCGGAACTCGACCAGGACGACGCCGTGCGCGTCGACCAGCTGGACACCGCCGACCAGGCCGTCGCCCGCCGGGTCGAGCGAGTCGAGGACCGCGTCGACCCGGACACCGCGGCGTGGATCGCCGGCGAGGACGACCTCGCCCAAGGTCAGCGGCAGGAACACGCCGTCGGCTTCGTGGAGCGCGTCCCCGGCCGCGGCGGCCAGCGCGTGCAGGCAGGCATCGGCGATCACCGGATGCAGGACGTACGCCGGATCGTCGGCGGGCAGGGTGATCGACGCCGAAGCCCGGCCCGGCGCGGCCAGGACGTCACGCAGCCCACGGAAAGCGGGACCATAGATCTGCCCCACGCCGGCCAGCACCCGATACAGGTCGATCGGCCGGGCGTCGTCGCCGACCGCGCCGAATGGCACCAGCGCGGTGTTCCCGTCGCGGACACGGGCGGTCGCGTGCCGCACCCAGCCGCCGTCCGCGGACCGCGCGTAGACGTCCACGCTTCCGGAGCTCAGGCTGGTCGTCACCTCGGTGTGCGCGGCGAGCGGGAGCACCCGGTGCAGTTCGAGACCACCGATGCGCAACCTCCCGCCGGGCCGCAGGACCGTTTTCGCCGCCGCGAGCGCGAGTTCCAGGAATCCGGCGGCGGGGAACAGCGGGACACCCATCGCCGCGTGGTCGGCCAGCCACGGCAGCGCCTCGGTCCCGATGTCCGCGTGCCACAGGTGCCCGCCACCGGTCGGTTGTTCGATGTGGACACCCAGCAACGGATGCGCGCCCCCGGCTCGGTTCGCCGTACGCCGCGGCCAGAACCGCCGGTGCCGCCAGCGCGGACCCGGCAACTCGACCGGAAGCGGACGGGGGCCACCGTCGTCGAGCAGGACGGGCAGTCCGAGGGTGTGGAGCCGGGCGAGCGTGGTCAGGAGCGCCACCCGCTCGTCGACCTTGCGGCTCGCCGACGGCACCGCGAGCGCGCCGGTGCTCTGCTCGATCGCGGCCAGTGCGACCGGATGCGGCGAAATCTCGACGAACACGCCGTACCCGTCGGCGGTCGCCGCCACCAGCGCCTGGCTGAACCGCACCGGACGGCGCAAATTCGCCGCCCAGTACTCGACGTCGAACACCACTGACCTTTGTGGATCGTCGAGAACGCTGCTGTAGCAGGGAATCTCCACCGGTCGTGGGGAAAGGTCGCCGAGCTCGGCGCGGAACCGGCCGAGAACGGCGTCGACGGCTTCCGAATGGCCCGCACCCCCGACCGGCAGCCGCTTCGCCAGCCTGCCGAGGCTCTCGACGTGCGAAACCAGCGCCTCGACCTGTTCGGCGCCGCCGCTGACGGTGCACTGGACCGGCGAGGCGTAGACCGCGACGGTGATCCCGGGGAAGTCCGCTTCCAGATCGGCGAGTTCGGCCGGGGACAGTTCGACCACCGCCATCGCGCCGTCGCCGGACGCGTCGACCTCGGCCAGCAGCCGGGCGCGGGTGGCCATCACGCGCAGGCCGTCGGCGACGTCCAGCGCCCCCGCGACGACGGCGGCCGCGACCTCGCCCATCGAATGCCCGAGCACCGCGGACGGGACGACGCCGTGTGCGCGCCAGAGCCCCGCGAGGGCCAGCTGCATGCCGAACAACGCGAGTTGCGTCTCCGCGAGGTCCGGCAGGTCCCGCGCGCCGGAGAACACCTCGCTCAGAGTGAACCCCGCTTCGGCCAGGAACACCGGATCGAGTGCCTCCACCTCGGCCCGGAACGCGGGCTCGGTGCGCAGCAGGACGCGGCCCATCCCGGGCCACTGGGAGCCGTAGCCGGAGAAGACGAACACGACGCCTGGCGCAGCTCCGGCCTCGTCGAGGACGACGTCGCCGCTCTCGCGTCCGGCGGCCATTTCCCGCCATGCGGCAGCCACCCGGTCGCGTCCCTCCGCGATGACCGCGCCACGGATGGGCAAGTGGTCGCGGCTCCGGGCCAGTGTCGCGGCGACCGTGTCCAGCGGGACCGACCGGTGGGCGGGGTCTTCGAGCCAGTCCGCCAGATCGGCGGCCCGCGCCCGGAGCACCTCGGCCGACCGCGCGGACAGCACGAAGATCCGCGGGCGCCCGGTCTCCGTCCCGCGAGCGGGGAACGACGCGGCAGGCCATTCTTCGAGGACGACGTGGGCGTTGGTGCCACCGAAGCCGAACGCCGAGACCCCGGCGCGCACGACGTCGGAGTAGCGCGGCCACCCGGTCCCGGTGTCCACCACCCGGAGGCCGAGACCGGTGAAGTCGACATGCGGGCTGGGTTCGTGATGATGCGGCGTCGGCGGCAGCCGCCGGTGGACCATCGCGAGGACGACCTTGATCAGCCCGGCCATCCCCGCCGCGCCCTCCAGATGGCCCAGGTTCCCCTTCACCGAGCCGATCAGGAGCGGGCGGCCGGGTTCGCGTCCGGCTCCGAGCACCTCTCCGAGCGCGCCCGCTTCGATCGGGTCGCCCACCTCGGTCCCGGTCCCGTGCGCCTCCACGTAGTCCACAGTGGACGGCTCGACGCCCGCCGCCGCGTACGCGTCCCGCAGCAAGTCCGCCTGCGCGCCGGGACTGGGCGCGACGAGACCGTTGGACCGCCCGTCGGAGTTGACCGCGCTGCCGCGGATCACCGCGAGCACCCGATCACCCGCGCGGCGAGCGGCCTTCAGCGGTCTGAGCACGATCACGCCACAGCCCTCGCCGCGGGCGATGCCGTCGGCGGCGGCGGCGAACGGTTTGCAGTACCCGTCCGGGGCCAGCACCCCGGCCCGCTGGAAGGACGCCGTGACCGCCGGTGAGAGCAGCAGGTTCACCCCGGCGGCGAGCGCCGTCCCGCATTCGCCGCGGCGCAGGCTCTGCACCGCTTGGTGCACCGCGACCAGCGAGGACGAGCACGCGGTGTCGACGGTGAGACTGGGCCCGCGCAGGTCGAACAGGTACGACAGCCGGTTGGCGGCGATGCTCGTCGCGGCACCGGTGGCGGACCAGACGTCGACGGTGGCTGGATCGGCCATCGTCAGGTGGCCGTACTCGCCCGCCGAGAGCCCGACGAACACCCCGGTCCGGCTTCCCCGGAGCGTGGACGGCGGGATCCCGGCGTGCTCCAGTGCCGCCCACGTCACTTCGAGCAGTATCCGCTGCTGGGGATCCATCGTTTCGGCCTCGCCCGGAGTGATGCCGAAGAACTCGGCGTCGAAACCGGCGATGTCACCGAGGAACCCGCCACGCGCGGGGATATCCCAGCGATCCTCCGGAACCTCGCGGATGCCGTCGCGTCCGGCGTCCAGGAGCCGCCAGTAGCGCTCAGGAGAGTCCGCGCCGCCCGGCAGGCGACAGCCGACACCGACGATCGCGATCGGTTCCTCCTCGCGGCCTTCACCGCCCACGGCCACGGAGTCCTCCACTGTGGACAGACGGTCGGCGAGAGCGGCGATCGTCGGATACTGCCACACCAGGGTCGGCGGCAACGGGCGGCCGAGGTACCGGCCCAGCTCCGCCGCCAGTTCCATCGACTCCCGCGAGGAAAGCCCGCTCTCGTGCAGCGGACGGTCCGGATCGACGTGGTCCGCCGGCGACCCGGTCCGCTCCGCGACCCGCGCGACGAGCCAGGCGCGGATCTCCGCGGTCACCCGAGCCGCCGCGCGGTCAGCGAACCGTCCAGATAGGACTGCCGGCACCGGGCACGGCTGATCTTGCCGCTGGAGGTGCGCGGTACCTCGCCCGGGGCGAGGAAGACGACGTCGTGCGGCCGCAGACCGTGTGCGGCCGAGACGGCCCTCTTGATCTCCGTGGTCGCCACGGCGAGGTCGGCCCCGGTCTCCTTGGCACGCTCCACCAGCACGACCGCCGCTTCGCCGTCTTCGTGCTCGATCGCGAAAGTCGCCGCGGAATGCGGCCGGACCGCGGGATGTGTCTCCACGGTCTGTTCGATGTCCTGCGGGTAGTGGTTGCGGCCGTCGACGATGACGAGGTCCTTGAGCCTGCCGGTCATGAACAGCTCACCCTCGTACCGCACGCCGAGGTCCCCGGTCGCGAGCCAGCCCGCGCCGGACTCCGGGTCGATCGGCGGCAGGCCGAAGACACCGTCGGACGCGGCGGGCCGTCCCCAGTACCCCACGCCGACGTTCGGGCCGTTGACCTGAATCTCCCCCACCCTGCCGGGTTCGACCAGCGCGCCGGTGACCGGATCGGCGATGCGGACCCGTTGTCCCACCGGGAATCCGCACGAGACGAGGGTGGTGGACGCCGCGCCGGGGAGCGCCGGCGCGGCGAGCCCGGTGGCGAGCCGCTCGCGGTCGAAGGCGACCTGCCGTGGCGCCGTGCCCGCCTCGGTGACGGAGACGAGCACCGTGGCCTCGGCCAGCCCGTAGGAGGACCGGTGCACCTCCGGGCGCAGCCCGCATTCCTCGAAGGCGCCGTGGAACTTCGCGATGGTCGACGGAAGAACCGGCTCGCTGCCGTTGATCAGCGAGACGACCCGGCTCAGTTCGAGGTAGCTCTTCTCGTCCTCCGTGACCCGGGAAGCGGTGTAGGCGTAGGCGAAATTCGGTGCCGCGCTGATCGCGCCGGGGCTGGCCGAGAGCGCGCGCAGCCACCGTGCCGGACGTTCCAGGAAGGCGTGCGGATCCATCAGGACAGACGCCGCCCCCGCCGCCAGCGGCGCGCCGATCCCGAGGATCAGGCCCATGTCGTGGAAGAGCGGCAGCCAGCTGACGGTGGAGGTCGTCCCGGTTTCGATCGCGTAGGCGTCGCAAGCCTGACGGGCGTTGGTGAGCGCGTTGCGGTGGGTCAGCATCACGCCGGCCGGCGTCCGCGTGGAACCGGACGTGTACTGCAGATACGCCACTCCGTCCGGTTCCGGTCGCGGCCAGGAGCGATCACCGGCCGCGACCGGAGCTGTGGTGTCGACGGCGAGCACGGCGGGCCGCTCGAAATCCGTCGAGGCGAGGAAACCGGCGGCGTCGTCGAGTCCGTCGGTGGTGGTGAGCACGACCCTCGGCGCGCAGTCGGCGAGCACGGCGGCCAGCCTGCCCGCGTGCCCGGGGAGGTCCGGGGAGAACAGCGGGACCGCCACCAGCCCGGCGCGGATCGCGCCGAGGAAGGCGACGACGTAGTCGACGGACTGCCGGGCCAGGATCGCGGCCCGGTCCCCCGGGCCGGTGAACCCGGTCAGGCGGGTGGCGAGGGCGTCGACCCGGTCGTCGAGCTCGCGCCAGGACAGGGTGATCGCCCGGCCGTCCGCCCCGGCACGATGGTCGAGGTAGGTCACCGCGACGTCGTCGCCGAGCCGCCACGCCCAGTACCTCAGCAGCGTCGCGAACGACTCCCCGCCGCGTGCGTCGTCCGGCCCGTGGGCGGCGACGACCGATTCCGAAATGGTTTCCATGGCCCCTCGTTGTGACGACTCGTACAGGAGCGGGTGAATTCGGAACGGCGCCGTTGCCGAAAGCGGATTCCATTCCGGAGACCGTTCTTTATCTGCCCGGAACTGTATGGACGTCCCGGGAAGAGTGTCAATGAAAGGATGATGGAACGCCGCCGAAAACACGGACGTGCTCACGGGAACGTGAGAAAGAGGGCACTCCGCTTGTCACTTGGGGACGAAATGTCCGCGTGCTCAGGGGATTCGGCCGCCGGGGCGCGCCGACTCCTCGGTACCGGCGCCCTTAGCCCACGCGAGTACGTGAAGGCCTCCTTCCCTACCCTCAGAGTAGGTAAGGAGGCCTTCACGGACCGACCCGAGACGATCAGAGCCAGCCCTGTCGTGACGCCTGCGCTCCCAGCTGGAACCGGGTCCGCGCTCCCAGCAGTTGCTGCAACCGGCTGATCCGCCGCAGCACCGTGCGCTCACTGACCCCGAGCTCGCGCGCGATCGCCTCGTCGGTCAGGCCTCCGCTCAGCAACGCGAGCAGGCGGCGCGTGGCGACGGTCGGTTCCTGCGCCGCTTCCGCGTCGTCCGGACCGCCCGCCCGCACGGGCACGGCCATCCGCCAGAACGAGCCGAACAACTCGATCAGCGCGCTCAGCAGCATCGACGGATGGACCAGCAGGGCGAGGACGTCACCGGCGTCGGAATTCGGGACCGCGATCAGCGCCCGGTTGCCGTCGGCGATCACCAGCTTCAGCGGCAGCCCCGGGAACACCCTCGCCTGCTCCCCGAGGGCGATACTCGACTGCACCTGGGCAAATCCGTCGTCGTGCTGCAACACGGACGAGTCGTAGACGACGCGGTACGCGATGCCACGCGCCATCGAACCTGGCTGCACCGTGCTCACTTCGGGCTTCGGGCTCATGTAAGACCCCGGGTCCAGCGCGACGATGTCGACGGCCGCCTGGGTCTGCATGGCTTCGAAGGTGGCGATCACCTCGTCCCGGCTGCGCAGTACCTCGACGAAGTCCGCGTCCCGGCCCGTCCGCAGCGAGTAAGCGGCGCCGAGCACCTCGGCCGCTTCCCGCGCGCGGATCGCCGCTGCCTCGTGCTGCGCCGCGAACGCCGACAGCGCCGCACGCGGCGGGCACACCTCGACCCCGGACGCGCCTGCTCGGACCAGGCCGAACCGCTCCAGCTCCGCCAGCTCGGCGCCGGGCGTGATCGGGCGCCCGTCCAGCAAAGCCCGGTACAGCTGCTCGGCCTCCATCGACAGGCCTCGAGACTCGGCGAGCATGACGCTTCTCCTCCCCCACCCCGGGATCGATCGGCGTGACATCGATGTCACGCCTGGCGGACGGCTGTTTCCGCTCACCGGTCTTGAGGGGGAAGGCGCCCTGATCGTGCGCCTGAACCGATAACGAAACCATCACAGATCATGCCGAAGAGGCTCCCGCGCGCCCGGACCGGCCCGCGGGAGCCTCTCGTCAACGCCGCCGGAGGTCAGGCGTTGGCGGGCATGCCCTTCTCGTCCGCTTCCGGCGTCGCGGCGCCTTCCAGCAGCTCACGGACGATCTCGTTCGCCTTGCGCACCTGGGGCGTGATCATCTTGATCTTGATCTTCCCGTCGTGCCCGAGATGGCCGCCGACCTCGACCGTCTTGTCCTCACCCGGCAGCGGCAGGCCCTGGCAGCCGGTGAACTTCTTCTTGGGTGTGAGCCCGGTCTGGAAGTAGGCGACGATCGGGTCGTCGACGCAGTCGGTGTTGTACGGGAAGATCCCGTGGCTGCCTTCGTTGTCGACGCTGATCATCTTGGCGCCCGGGAGTCCGTTCGCGGTGGCGAGCGCACCCTCGTACGGCGTGGCCGCGTCGAGTTCGGTCTGCGCGATCAGCAACTTCGGGAACGTCTTGGCGTCCGGCGCCGGCTTGGCGTTGGTGGTCGGCCAGAACGCGCACAGCGGCGCGCCCGACAGGGCCATGATCGGCGCGATGAACGGCGCGTTCACGGTCAGGTCGGCCTGCCAGTAGTTCCAATAGTGCAGGTTCTGGTTCCACTGGCCGTCCTGGCAGCGGATCGCCTCGAACGCGGCGTCCCACGTCTCGACCTCGGCGCCGCCCTGGTAGGAGGCCTTGCGCTCGACCGAGTCCTTCTTCGCGATGGCCTCCAGCGCGTTGCCCTTGGCCTTGTTCAGGAACGCCTTGTTCGCGTCGGTCAGTCCAGGAGTGGCGAGAGCCTTCGCGACGACCTGCTCCAGCTTCTCCGCGTCGGTCCCGGCAGGCGCCGGTCCCTTCGCCAGCGCGGCCACCATGGAGGCCGCCGACGGGTACTGGCCGGTGTCGTACATCGCCGGGATGATGAACCACGCGGCGTAGAGCATGCCCGCGAATTCCCGGGTGCCGCCCGCCTTCTCCCAGTTGCGGCGGATCTCGAGCGGGTCGGTGCCCGCCTTGTACTTCGCGTCGTTGCGCGCGACGTAAGGCAGCAGCGCCTCCTGGAACTGGCGGTCACGGCTACGCGGCTGCAGGTCCCAGGTCTTCTCCAGCGTCGAACGGCTCGCGTCCGTAGATGAGTCGAGCAGGAACCGGTGCGCCTTGGACGGGAACGTGGTGGCGTACCAGGTGCCGAGCCACGTGCCGTACGAGTAACCTATGTAGCTGGTCTTCTTCTCCCCGAGCAGCACCCGGATGAAGTCCATGTCGTACGCGGTCTGCTCGGTGGTGATGAACTTCGTCAGCGGGTTCTTCAGGCAGCCCTCGACCTTCGCCCGGCTGATCACGTTCTGATCCGTGCTGTCCGGGACGGTGTAGCTACAGGTCAGCGGGGTGCTCTGGCCGACACCGCGCGGATCGAAACCGACGAAGTCGTACTGCGAGGCCAGCACGGGGCTGCGCATCGCCATCGCGGCACCCCACGGGAGGCCCTCGCCGCCGGGTCCACCGGGGTTGACCAGCGCGATGCCCTGCCTGCCGGTGCCGGGATAGGCGGTCGCCGTCTTGGAGACCCGGACGCCGATGGTGTTGCCGTCCTGCGGGTTGTGCCAGTCACGCGGCACCTGGACGGTGGCGCAGGCCAGGCCCTTGACCTTCTTCAGCTCCGCTTCCGTCGCCGGCGCGACCGAGGGGAACGAGCACTCGCCCCACACCACGGTCTGCTTGGTCAGCCCGCCGGCGAGCGCCGCGGTGTCCGGCTCGGCCTTGGCCGCGGGAGCCGCACCCGCCGCCGGAGCCAGCACCAGGCCGGAGGCCAGGAACGCACCGGCGACCACGGCCACCGTGCCCCTCCGCGTCTTTCTCGTACTACTGATCACCATGTTCCCTTTCGACAGGAGCCCCCGACGTCCGTACGTGAAGTAAAGACGGGTGATCAGCTTTCCCACACGGCCGGAAGATGGCGGATACCCGACATGGCAGGATCTCGACACCGCGCGGCTCCGGGGCGGTCTCGCGCGATCAGAGCCGTAACTCGCGTGCTCAGAGCCGTAACTCGCGTGCTCAGGCGGCGAACTCACGTGATCACAGGCGTAACTCGCGAGATCGCCGTTCAATCACGCGAGTCACGTGTCTGATCACGCGAGTCACGACTTCTCTTCACGAACATGACGTCACCCTTCGCGCAGGTGATCCCGCAGCGCCCGCGCCACGCGGGCCATCAGCACCTCGGCCTCCGGCTGGACCGCGGCGGGCACCCTGGACCCGGTCAGCGCGGCGATCGCGTACATCCCGCCGTCGGCGTGTTCGGCCACCCCGACCTCGTGCCGCAGATTCAGCACGGTGCCGGTCTTCGACGACCATTTCGTGGCGTCGGAGACGAAATCGGGGCTCAGCCGCTGACGCAGCAGGTTCAGTCCCATGAGTTCACGCACCCGCGCCGCCACCTCTTCGTCTACTTTGGACGGTTTCCACAGCGCTTCGAGCAGGTTCACGAACGCGCGAGCCGAACCGGAACTCGCGCGGGTGACGTCGAGCTGCGGAACAGGATGACCTTGCCCGGTGGTGCCCGCGTTGATCGCGAGCGCGTGCGCGAGGTGGACGTCTGCCGGGGCGAAACGTTCGGCGGGCGTGTCACTGAGGTCCGCGGCCGGATGCCGCGCGGTGATCCCGGGAACGCCCCATTCGCGCGTGATCCTGGTGACCTCGGCGGGAGGCGTCAGCGCGAAGAGCGCGTCCGCGGCGGTCTCGTCGCTGATGGCCATCGTCAGGTAGAGCAGGTCGTCGATCGCCACACTGGCCGGATGCCGGAACCGCGTCAGCCCGGTCGGCCCGGGGGCGGTGGCCCGGCCCGGCTCGACGTCGATCGGCGTGGAGCCGTCCAGCTCGCCCCGGCGGATCCGCTCCAGGGTCGCCGCGGCGAGCGGGATCTTCACCAGCGAGGCGCTCGGGAACTCCAGGTCCGGGTCGATGCCGATCTCGTATCCGGTCCGCAGATCGCGCACGAGGAACGAACCGCGCAAGCCGCCGTCGTCGAGTTCGGCGCGCAGTCCGAGGAGCAGCGTCTCGGTGTTCATGTCGTCTCCTCCGCGCCGAGACACCGGGCGATGTCCGGCCACAATCGTGCCCGGAGCCGCTGCGCGTCCTCGCCGGGCCCCGTCGTGATCTCGAACCCACGCGCGAGCCGGAGCTCGCCGATCGGCCGCCAGTTCAGGCCGAGTTCGGTGGCCTGAACCGTTGAGCACAGCAGCAGATCGTCCGAACCGAACACCGCCGCGGCGGCCGCGCTGAGCGCATCGGCGACGGATACCTGCGCGGGCCGCAAGCCCACCGAGTCACGGATCCGGAAGAGCCGATCCCGGATATGCGGCACGTCGTCCTCGGGCTGGATCCAGATCCGGCGAGGCGGCCTGCCGGACCGGCCGACCCGCAGCGTTTCCAGGTGGAGGGCGCCCGCCCGCGGCCTCCCCCCGGCCGCCAGCCCGAGCGGCACCATCCAGGTGCCCTCTTCGGCGGGAACGGCCGTGACCGCCGCGCGGACCTCCTGTGTGCGCACGAGTTCCGCCCGCTCCCCCGGCGGCGCCTGCCGGAACTCCAGGAAGACGTCCAGCGCTCGCGCCGCCGCGTCGAGTTCGGCGAGCTCGCGGACGGTGCAGGTGTCCGGCATCGCCAGCCGCATCGGCCGCAGTTTGGCGCGCTGTGCGTCGTGCTCCATGGCGTCGGCCAGCGCCACCAGCCGTTTCGCCGACGGCAGCATGTCCCGGCCGAACGGGGTGAGCACGGCGCGCCGGGTGGAGCGGTCGAACAGCCGCTCGCCGAAATGCCGTTCCAGCGCGGCGATCCGGCGACTCGCCACCGGTTGGGGGATGCGCGCGATCGCGGCTCCCGCGGTGAAGGTCCCGGCCTCGCTCACGCTCACGAACGCCCGGCAGCTCCCGATCAGGTCCACGACCACATACTATGCGGATTACGCATGAAAGAGGTCATTCGTGTCTTGGACAGCATGACCGGCGCTGGACAGACTGCGGACATCGAACGATCTTGAAAGGAATCACCGTGTCCGTCACTTCTCGCCGTTGGGCCGCCCTGCTGGCGCTCTCGGTCGCGTCACTCGCCGCGTGTTCCGCACCCGCTCCCGCACAGCCGCCGGCCACCACCTCGCCGGTCGCGGCGACCGGGCGAGCCGACTTCGAACAGCTCGAACGCAGCTACCGCGCCCGGCTCGGGGTGTACGCGGTGGACACCGCGACAGGCCGCGAAGTCGCCTTCCGCGCCGACGAACGCTTCGCCTACGCGTCGACGCACAAGGTGTTCAGCGCCGGCGGTGTCCTGCAGCGGACGCCGGTCGCCGACCTGGACCGGACGGTGACCTACGAACGCAAGGACCTGGTCGTGAATTCGCCGGTCACGGAGAAACACGTGGCGACGGGGATGCCGCTGCGCGCTGTCATGGACGCGACGCTCCGGTACAGCGACAACACCGGCGGGAACTTGCTCTTCCGCGAACTCGGCGGCCCCGAAGGTCTCAACGCGGTCCTGCGCGGGATCGGCGACACCACGAGCCACGCCGACCGGATCGAACCGGAACTCAACGACACCTTCCCCTGCGACACCCGGGACACGAGCACACCGCGTGCGCTCGCCGTGAGCCTGCGCGCCTTCGCCCTCGGCGACGCGCTCCCCGATGACAAACGCAAGATCCTCGTCGACATGATGCGGGGCAGCACCACCGGCGACCAGAACATCCGCGCCGGGGTGCCGGGCTGGCCGGTCGCCGACAAGACCGGGACGGCGGCCTACGGGACACGTAACGACATCGGGGTCGTGTGGCCGCCGGGCCGGGCGCCGATCGTCATCTCGGTGCTGACCGACCGGTCGGAGAAGGACGCCGAGATCGACAACAAGCTCCTGGCCGACGTCACCGCGGCCGCGGTGAAAGCCCTCCCCTGAGCGAACCGCCGGGACGGACGAGGTTCCGTCCGTCCCGGCGGGATTCAGCGGCTCAGCGACGGCAGGGGTTGCCCGCCGGATGCGCCGAGGTTCCGTGCACGTCGGCCTGGGACTCCGCGAGCACGATCTTCGCGAGCGCGGTGTCCAGCGCGACCGCCTGCTGCTTCACCACGCCGTTCGCCACGGTCTGGCCGTTGAGCTTCAACGAACCGATGACCAGCGGGATGGTCATCGGCGCCGAGCCCACGGTGATCGACTCACCGTTGATCTTCAGCGAGGCGACGTTCGAACTGCCCGCCAGCACCGGGGCAAGGCCGCCCGGCGACGGCTGACAGGTCGCGGTCGCCTGTGACTGGATCACGCCGAGTTCGATGGTCAGCCCGAGCGTGCTGATCACCGTCTTGTCGATCTTGGCCGACGCCAGCGCGCGATCGCCCGCGGCCGGAGCCGCCGACTGGTTGTCCGGCGTGAGATCGGTCGACGCGGTCAGCACCTTGGTGTCGACCTTGATCAGGCCGGCGTTGAGCGTCGCGGCGGCGACGGTGCTGCTGTCGTCGGCACAAGGCAGGTTCGCCGGATTGGCCCGCGCCGCGGTCACCCCGAGGACGTTCGCCGCGGTGCCGGTGCAGGAGAAGACGCCGTCACGGTCGTCGTCGACGATCGTGCCGACACCGGTCGCGTCGATGAGGCCGGCGCCCGACGGGGCCGAAAGAGTCACCGTGAACGTCTCGTCCGGCTCGTCGACGGTGTCCGGGTTGACCAAGACGGTCACCGGTCTGGCCGTCTGACCAGGGGCGAACGTGACCGTCCCGCTCGCCGCCGTGTAGTCGGCGGGCGCGGACGCGGTGCCGTTGGCGGTCGCGTACTGGACCGTCACCGGATTCGGGCTGGGGCCGCCGAGCAGCGACACGGTGAACGTCGCCGGTACCTGCGCGCCACCGGAACCCTCGCCGACGGTCACGTCGTTGATGCTCAGGCCGAGTACACGCACGGTCGTGGTCTCGATGTATCCCCGCGAAGCCCCGTCGACCTGGTAATCGACGACGCACTGATAGGTGCCCGGCGCGGCACCGGCGGCGGCCTTGATCGTCTCGGTGAACGTGGCGACCCCGCCACTGGTCACCTTGACGCTGCCCGGATCGTTGGTGACGGTGAGCTGCGGGTCGCAGCTGGTCACCTTCGGGGTCACCGTGACCTCGATGGACTTGATGCCGTCCAAAATGGCCTGGGAGACCTGGCCGGCCGGGACGTTGTTCAGCAGCACGCCGCCCGTGGCCGAGGTGATGGCGGAAGCCTGCCCTGTGGCGTCGAGCGCGCCGACGTTGACGGCGACCACGCGGATCTTCGCCGCCTGCAACGCCGCGATGGTCTGGGCCAGGGTGTGCCCGCCGCTCGGGTCGTGCGACGGCGCGTCGCCGAACCACGCGATGATGCGGGTGCCGTCCGGCCGGAACGCGACCGCGCCGGTGGCGAGCTGGTAGAGCGCGTTCAGGTTGGCCTCCGGCGTGTCCCCGCCACCCGAGGCCGCCCACTGGTCGATCCCCGCCTGGACGGCGGTCGTGTCCCCGGTGATGCCCTGATTGACCTTGAACGGCACCGAGTCGGTGAAGTCCTTGTACTCGGCGACACCGAACCGTGCGGTCGGCTGCGCGGCGAGGACGTCACCGGTGATGGCGCCGGCGTTCGTCCGCACGTTGCCGATCGGCCCGCCCATGCTGCCCGTGGTGTCCGCGAGCAGGACGAGATCGGGATTCGGCGGCACGGCCGAGGTCGTCACGTTCTTGGTCACGGTCGTGCTCTGCCCCGCGTTCAGGGTGAGGTCGACCGTGGCCGGGTCCACTCCCGGCGGAGCCGCGGCGGCGACCGCGGTGGACGCGAGCATCGCCGAGACGGCGGTCAGGACGACGAGCAGTGGTCTTCGTGGCATGGACTTCCCTTTCGAGACCCGGCCGGGGCCGGAATTCCTGTGGGCTCGGTGGAGAAGACGGAATGTTTCGCTTTTCGTTAGCGCGAGAGCCGGGCTTCACCCAGAGCGCCCTGTGTCAAGGCACCAACGGGCTGTTACCGCGAATCCGGGCTACGCGGACCAGGTCCGCATTGCGCCGTCCAGCCGAAGTACCCCGGCATCTCTCACTCTTCAGCGTGAGCGATGCCGAAGGTTTCGGCGTTTTCCGTGATCACGCCACCGGACGGAAACCCGAATTCATCCGGTGGACGTCTGCGGATATTCACCGAATGTCGCAACGTCTCCCACCGGCCGACACCTCGGCGAGACCTCGGACTCGGTCAGTAGACGCACTGGATGATCGCGTCGTCCAAGCGGATGTACTTCGCCGGTCCGCCGTTGTTGCCGTAGATCGGCTGGAGATAGACGGTACCCACGCCGTTCAGATTGAGCTTGGGCAGAGTGATGAGCTGATAGCCTGCCCCGTCGTCGATCCACTTCACCGTGTGGGAGATTTTCCGCCAGCCGTCGACGGGAAACTTCCGAGCGACTTCGCGGTCCTCATCGCCGACCAGCCGTTACCGGCGAAGAGCCAGCCGTTGTTGTTGCCGGTCCGCGCCACTCCCATGCCGATGTCGAACCAGGAATGCCCGTCACCGCCCTGAATCCCGCGCTCCCATACGCCATGGGGATTCGATTCGTAACCGTCGGACCATTGCACGATCCCGGCGTGCGCGGTTCCCGCGACACCCACGAGTGCCGGCGAAAACACCGACAGGACGGCGAATATTTTCTTGAACACGAGAGCTCCCCCTCTTCGCGTGATGAACCCAGTCAGAGGACCAGAGTCCGGAACGCGAGCACAAGGTACCTTCGCGCGCACATTCGACTGCCTTGAAGTGCCTAAGCGAGGTCGGCGGGCCGCGTCCGCAGCTTGGCGGCGATCCGGGCCAGCGCCTGCTGATCCTCCGCGGTCAAGGGGTCGAGGACGAGCTCCCGCACCGAACGGACGTGCGTGGGGGCGGCCGCGACGACCACGTCGTAACCGTCGTCGGTGAGCACGGCGAGCGTGTACCGGCCGTCGCCCGGGTCCGGCGTCCGCTCCACCCAGCCCCGCCGCTCGAAGCGTTTGACCACATTGGACAGACGCGAGAGCGAGCCGTTGGCGAGGTAAGCCAGCTCGCTCATCCGCAGCCGCCGGTCCGGGGCCTCCGAAATATGACTGAGGGTCAGGTACTCGAACAGCGTCAGCCCGGCGTCATGCTGCAGCGGCGACTCGAGTCGCCCCGGCAGCAGGAGGACCAGGGAGACCAGCCCGGTCCAGGCCTCTTTTTCGGCAGAGGTCAGCCACATCGCTTCGTCGGGGTCCGGGGCGGCCATGGCGGAACCTTACCCAGAACGAAGTGACTTCACACGTGAAGTGAAACCGTGGTAGCTTGACTTCAAGCATGAAGTCAACGAGAGGATCCACCATGACCCAGCCGGAGTTCTTCGCCACGCCCGGATACGGCGACCGGCAACTGGCCGAGATGCGCTACAGCCAGGCGGTGCGCGTCGGCGATCGCATCGAGATCTCGGGGCAGGGAGGCTGGGACGACGACTTGAACTTCCCCGAATCGCTCGAGGAGGAGATCGTCAAGGCCTTCGAGAACGTCGAGCGGACCCTCGCCACGGCGGGCGCCACCTGGCGCGACGTCATCGCCGTGGACTCGTACCACGTGCCGGAAACCCCGGGCTTCATCGGCGACACCCACAACCGCGTGATGGTCGAGCAGTTCCGCGAGCGCATGGGCGACCGGGCGCCGATCTGGACCGAGATCGGTGTCCCGGCCCTCGGCGCGCCGAAGATGCGGGTCGAGATCAGGGTCACCGCGATCGCCGGGAACGCCCACGTGTGAACCCCGCACTCCTTGGGTACTCCATGCCTGCGCCCATGCTCTTGGCCCAGCTGGGAAACCCGCTAAGGAGAACGCGTGGGTATCACGAGAACACGACAGGCTTACGAGTTCCCCACCGGTATCGCCCCACCACTGGGAGAGGTCCGGGCCTGGCTGCGACAGCAACTGAGCGAGGTCGGACGCACCACCATCGCGGACACCGAGCTGCTGACCACGGAACTGGTCACCAACGCGCACGAACACGCGGACGGCGTCGCCGAGCTCAGGGTCTCCGTCCCCTCGGGCCGGGACGTCGTCCGCGTCGAAGTCGACGACCACCGTCCGCGCCTGCGGCCCCACCGCGTGATCAAGGACGACCCGATGAGCCCTCACGGTCGAGGGCTGGCGCTGGTCGAGGCGATCAGTGCCCGGTGGGGTGTCACCACCGGCGCGGGATTCAAAACGGTGTGGGCGGAGATCCCCGTGCTCTGACACGATCATCGGGTGACAGCCTCGCGCCGCACCCTGGTCGCGCCGATCCCGCGACCGGGTGATCACGTTCGTCTCGTCTCCCCCGCCAGCTTTCCCAGCCACGAGCAGGTCGCCGAGACCGGGGCTGTCCTGGAAAGCTGGGGGCTGGTCGTCGAAATCGGGACACACGCGCTCGACCGCCGGGGTTTCCTGGCCGGCCGGGACGAAGACCGGCTGGCCGATCTCGACGACGCGTTCCGTGACCCGGCCGTCCGCGCCGTGATCGCCACTCGCGGCGGAGCGGGCGCGTACCGCATCGCCGATGATCTCGACTTCGACGCCGTCCGGGCAGATCCCAAGCCGTTGATCGGCTTCAGCGACATCACCGCCCTCCACCTCGCGCTCTGGCGGCACTGCGGGCTGGCGGGGATCCACGGTTCCCTGGCCGGTTCCCGCTCCGCGGCCGCGACCCGGCGGCTCCTGATGGGCGGCGAACCCGCCATCCTCCACCGCGACCCGAGGGCCATGACAGTCGAGGCCGAAGTGCCCGGCACCGCCACCGGCGCCCTCGTCGGCGGCAATCTCGGCACCGTCGCCCACGCGGTCGGCGTCGGCCTGCCTTCGCTGGCGGGCACCATCCTGTTCTTCGAAGCCGAGCGGACGATCGGCCTCGGGCAGGTCGACCGCCAGCTGACCCAGCTGATCCGGTCCGGCGCGCTCCACGGTGTACGGGGGATCGCGCTCGGCCGGTTCCCCGGCTTCGAGGACTACACCGATCGCGGCTGGACCCTCGTCGACGTCTTCGAGGACCGGCTGGGCGCGCTGGGCGTTCCGGTACTCGGCGGAATCGACGCCGGACACGGCGCGGACCCGCTTTCCCTTCCGCTGGGACCGCTTGCCGTACTGGACACGGCCGCGGGCACGCTCACCGTCGAGCCGGCGGTCGGCTCAGTAGACACGGATCCACGACTCCCCCGAGCCAAGCGCGAAGGACTCCGTTGAACAGCTCGGGATCCTCCACATTCCAGATATGGTGCATCCCCGGCACGAGCCGGGACCGCGTCTGGGGGGCGGCCCGCGCGATTTCCGCGAGGGATCGGCGCACCGCCGGGGAATCCTTCTCCCCCGCCGTCGCGAGCAGCGGCCCGGTATAGCGGCGTACTTCCGCGGGCACACCGCCCGCGCACACCTCGGCGGCCATCGCGGACGCGGTTTCGCGGCGCACCGAGAGACCGTGCTCGACATACCGGGCGCGTGCCTCTCCGGGAAGCCCGAAGGCAGCGGCTTGGGCACGCCAGTACCAGCGGGCCCGCGAGAACGCCGACTGCAGCCCGCAGTACAAGCGCATCCCGGCGCCGGCGGGCATGAGCGGCGCGCTGGTCAGGAACGCCGAACTCACCCGGTCCGGGTGCCGCGCCAGCACACGCAACGCCGTGAGCGCGCCGAGAGACAGCCCGACGAGATCGAACCGGCCGTCGACGCCGTGCCCCGTCACTCTCGCGACGACGTCATCCGCCACCGCGTCCAGACCCGGCCAGCGCTCGCGGACCCGTTCGCCGAAGCCCGGCAGATCCGGCGTGAGCACCGTCCGATCGCCGAACGCGGACAGCTGCGGCTCCCACATCCAGTTCGCGACGTTGCCGCCGTGCAGCAACACCACCGGCCGCTCCACGGTGGCCGTCCCGGCGGAATGCACCTCGGGGAACGCGCTCACGCGAGCTCCTCTTCGAGCGAGTCGAGCCAGTCCAGTTCGACGCGCAGGTGCGCGATTCCATTGTCTAGTGTGGACAGTCGAAGCCGGGCCGCCCGGTCGGGCGCACCCGACTCCGCCCGCGTCCGTTCGAACCGCTCCAGCCGCGCCTTGGTCGCCTCGCGACGGACCGCCAGGAGGGAGCGAAAGGCGTCCTCGTCGAGATCCGCACCGAAGAACACCCGCGCGAGGAACGGATCGCGTTCGACGTGACGCTCGGGCTCACTCGCCAGCCACTCGGCGAGCGCCGTCCGCCCCGCGGCGGTGATGCGGTGTTCCTGCCGGTCCGGCGCTCCGGAGCCGGCCACCTTCTCGACCTCGGCGAGCCCGTCCGTGACGAGCCGGGCAAGGGTGCGATAGATCTGCGCCTTGTCCGCCGCCCAGAAGTGCCCGACGGTCGACTCGAAATGGCGTTTGAGGTCGTAGCCGGTCATGGGCGCGAGGGCGAGCAACCCCAGGATGAGGCGGGAGAGAACCATGCCACTAGTAGACTAGTCCTCTATGAGACTTGTCAACTAGGGCGCTACTTCGATTCGACCCGCCCGAGCGGTTCGGACTCGGCGGCCAGCGCGTCGGCGGCCTCCTGCCAAGCAGGGTCACCCGGGTAGAGCTCGCTGCGAAGATAGGCCACCGTCAGCCGCTGCACCGCGGCCACTCGCGCCGGATTCTCGTCCGTCGTCTCGGCGACGTCGTAGCCGGAAATCCCGCCGAGACCGTGTTCCGCGCCGTACAGGGTGAGCAAGGTCTTGCGCCCCGGCGAAAGGAAGTACGGATCGGTGTGCCATTCCGGGCCACGGACCGTCAGATGCGCCGAGGAGTCCTTGTCGCCGGCGACCACGAGCGCGGGCGTCGTCATCGCGGAGAAATCGGCGCTGACGAAGAAGGGATAGTTCTCCGCCACGAATTCCGTGACAGCGTCGCCGCCGCGACCGGGCGCGGCGAGCAGCACCCCGGCGGAGACACGGGACTCAGCCAGGCTCACCACCGTGCCGTCACCCGGCTCGGCGTACCGCGCGCCCAGCAGCAGGCTCGCGGTATGCCCGCCCATCGAGTGCCCGGCCACGGCGACCTTGCCCCGGTCCACTCGTCCGCGCAGACCCGGCACCGCGGCCTCGATCTCGTCGAGCCGGTCGAGGATGCCGATCATGTCCTCCGCCCGCGACCGTTGGTACAGCGGCGCTTCGGGGTGATCGGACCCCAGATCCAGAGTTCTGGAACTGAGATGGGTGGGCTGGAGAACGACGAATCCGTGCGCCGCCCAGTAGTTCACGAGCGGGGCATAGCCGTTCAGCGACGAGAGGTGATTCGAAGGGCCCTGACCGTGCGACAGCAGGATGATCGGCAACCCGCCACCGGTCATCGGGGCGGAGACCCGAACCCGCAGATCCACGGCACGACCCGGAGACGGCAACGTCACCGGGGCGATCGAGATCACTGGCGTACTCATGGTGATTCTTCCCTTGTGAGACGGCACCACACTAAGCGGAGCACTGTTCCACAAACATACGGAGCACTGTTCCGCTTTGTCAAACTCCCTTCGCCCGGTCCGCGAGAGCCCGCGCGAGCAAGGCCACCTCGGCCGAAAGTCCGGTCCAGTCACCGGAAGCCGCACCGAGGTAGCCCGCTCGCGCACGCTGGAGCAGCGCGCGGCCATCGCCATCGAGCGTCGGCGCGATGGCCGCCGCCGCGGCGTCCTTCGAGACGATCCCGCCCGTCTCGACGGTCACGACGATCCGCGCGAGCGTGAGCAGGACGTTGCGTTCGTCGCCTTCGATCTCGGACAACAGACCGGGGATGACGCCGAGCGCCGCGCCACGGAGCAGCTCCCGCGGCACCGGATCGAGGACGTCGGCGAGCGCGGGGCCGCGCAGAACGCGATGCGCCGCATGGGCGGTGGCCACGAGGATCACGACGTCGGGATCCTCGACAGGCCGGGGAAGACGACCTTGCACGAGCTCTTCACGAAGCCATTCCCCGTACTGGAAATCACGGTGCGACGGCTTGCCCCCGGCCACGATCCCGGTCAGTTCGATCGGCCGCCGGTCCGCCGCATCGGGGAATCGGCTGGCGTGGCCACGCCAGCCCGAAAGCCGCAACAGCAGGGACACCAGCGCGGCGCGTTCCGATTCGCCGAGCGAGCGGCGGGTGACCAGCAGCAGATCGACGTCACTGTCCGGCTTGAGCCCACCCGCCGCGGCGGAACCGTAGAGGTACAACCCGAGGACGGCGCCGGGATCCTCCCGGTCGAGATGGTCCAGCAGAGGCTCGATGCGCATGCCTCAACGATCACGCACTACGCAAGATATTTCCGCGCCCACTCGGCGAACCCGGTGAGCGGGAGGCCCAGTTCACGCGCGTATTCCGGACGTCCGGGCTGGCCGACCACGTTCAGCCACTCGTGCGAGGCGCCCATCGGCGGCATCCCGGCTGCGACCGCCTGCTCGACGGTCATATCCGGTGCCGCCAGCCGCCTGCCCAGTACTCCGGACAGGACCTCGGCGATCTCCGTCATGGTCAGGAAGTCGCTCGCCAGCTCCAGTTCGACCCCGGTGAACCGCTCCGGTTCGGCGATGACCGCGGCGGCCGCGGCGCCGATGTCGTCGACGGCGGCCAGCGAAAGGGACGTCGACGGCTTGATGACGCTGACCAGACCGCCGTCCACCCCGCGCGGGAAGAGGAACTTCATGTCGGGCAGGAAGTTCTCCATGAAGAAGCCCGGCTTGAGCAGGGTCCACTGCGGAAATCCGGCTTCGCGGAGACGGTCTTGGATCGCGGCCTTGGCACCCAGCGTGGACTCCATCGACGTCCAGCGCCCTTCGGCCCATCCGTCCGCCTCGACGTGCTGGCCGGCACCCGAAACGGAGGTATGCACGAACTGCGGCACCCCGGCCGCCTTCGCGCCCTCGATGAGGTTGACGCCTTGAGTCACCTCGCCGGCGAAGTCGAATCCGTCGGCGTTCATCCCCGGCATCTGTACCGAGAAGACGGCACGGGCGCCCTTGGCCGCCCGGATGACGGAATCGACGTCGTGGAGGTCACCGACGACGAGTTCGGCGCCGAGCGCTTCGACGGCTTTCGCCCTGGCCGGGTCTCGCACCAGAGCTCGGACGGGAACACCGGCCGCGAGCAGGGCGCGGGCGGTCGCACCGCCCTGCCTGCCGGTGGCGCCGGTGACCAGAACGGGTGCTGAGGACATGCTGACTCCTTCGGTCGACTAAGTGGCGGGGCCCGCCACTTATCGTCCGCTACAATATGGCGGGGCCCGCCACTTACGCAAACTCCGAGGTGAAGACATGTCCGACGGCCTGCGTGCCGACGCACGGCGCAACTACGCGCGCATCCTCGCGGTGGCCGAGGAAGAGGTCGCGGCCCACGGCTCCGGCGCCTCCCTGGAGCAGATCGCACGGACCGCCAACGTCGGCTCGGCGACCGTCCGGCGCCACTTCCCCACCCGCCGGGCCCTGCTGGAGGCGGTCTCCGCGAAGCGGATCGCGGCGTTGTGCGCCCGCGCCACCGAGCTGACCGGCGAGGACGACAGCCGGCAGGCTCTCCTGACCTGGCTCGACGAGGTCGTCACTTACTGCGTCTCCGCCCGCGGTTTGGCGGCCGCGCTCGCCTACGACGGTCCCCTGGAGCACGAGAACTCCTGTTCCGTCGCCATCGAGGAAGCCGGGGGTCCGCTGGTGCAGCGGGCCGCGCGGGACGGCGTGGTGTCTCCGGACGTCACGGTCGCCGACCTGATCACCCTGATCGTCGGCATCGTCCTGGCCACCGAGCACTACCCGGATCCCGCCGCACAAGCGGACCGGCTGTTCCGGTTGGCCGTCACGGGGCTGAGCCCCCGGACATGAAAGGGGCCGGAGCGGTCTCCCGCTCCGGCCCTCGGATCACTTCCGGTCTACCGCGTACGGCGCCCCGACGAGACCACCGCCGGCACCGGCCCGCCGTTGATCACGAACTGCGACCCCGGCTCACGGACGATGTCGCCGTTCGCGGAGTTCGTGATCGTCACGTTGGTCAAGGTCGCGCTGCCGCGGGCGCCGCTCATCGCGAGGATGCCCGCGCCGTTGTTCGACTTGTCGATCTTGACATTCGTGAGGGCCGCGGTCACGACGCCGCCACCCGTCTTGAACTGGACACCGTCGTAGGTCGAATCGTGGATCTCCGTGTCCCGCAGCACGACCCCGGGAATGTCCTTGCCCTGCGCGAAGAACGTGATCGCGCCGAACTCCTGCTGCTCGCCCCAGAACACGCCGCCGCAGCGGTACAGGGCGTTGTTCGCGATGAGCGTCTCCCCGGAGAACGGCAGCGGATCGTGATCCGTCGCCAGCATGATGCCCGGGTAGTTCATCGTGTCGTGGACGAGGTTGTTCTCGATCTTGTTGCCGTAACCGCCATAGATCGCGATCCCGTTGGCGCGCCACGGAAGCTGGATCGTGTTGTTGGCGAACACGTTGTCGTGCGCGATGTCCTGTGACGGATCCTTCACGTACTGGTTCGCCCACACCGCGAGCGAATCGTCGCCGGTGGTACGGAACGACGAGCTGAACACCTTCGAGTTGCGGGTGCCGTTGGTGAAGTTGATGCCGTCGGCGTAGGTGTTCCGGATCCGCATTCCGCTGAACTCGAGGCCGTCGCCGGGGCCCCAGAGCGCCGGCAGGTTGCTGTAGTCCCGGCCGACCCACACGCCGACGTTGGCGTGCTCGATCCACACGTTGGAGATCTTCGTGCCGGTGCCGAAGCGACCGTTGAGTCCGACGCCGCCTTCCGCGCCGCCGTCGCCGCCTCGGATCCGGCCGGAACCGAAGATGGCGATGTCGGAGATCTGCGTGTTCTTGTCGATGTCGAACCCGAAGTTGCCCTCGTGCGGATGGTTGATGCCGCCCGCGTTCTGCGGCTCGATCTGCGAATACAGCTGCGCATGCCACATGCCCGCGCCGCGGATCGTCACGTCGGAGATGCCGATCTGGTTGTACTGGCCGCCGCCGTTGGGCACGTTCGGATCGTCGGTCAGGATCTTCTTCTCCTGCCGCCACTGCCCCGCCGGGATCCAGACACAGCCGATCACGCCGTTCTGGTCGTCGGTCACCGCGCGCTGGATCGCCGCCGAGTCGTCGTTCCCGTCGTTCGGCACGGCGCCGTACTCCGTGATCGACACGCAGTTCGCGGGCTTCTCCGACGCCGGGGCGACCTGCTCCAGATCGATGAGGTCGACGATGTAGAACGCCGCGTTGTCACCGCTGTCCCGCTGCAGCTTGAACTTCGTGCCCGGCGGATACGACCGCGACAGCAGCGCGTGCGACTCGTCGAACAGCCGTCGCGCGTTGGCCTGCGGGGTGTTGGTCAGGCCTTCGGGATCGTCGGTGCTGCCGTAGAGCCAGCTGTGCTTCGACGACAACGTCAGCTTCTGCGCGAAAGTCCCGTTGACGTAAAGGCTGAGCGTCGCGTCCTGCCCGCCACCACCGGGGGCGTCGGGAATGGAATTGCGCACGACGATCGAGTTCGCCTGGTTCGCCGACGTGAACTCCACGTACTGCCCCTGATTCGCCAGCCGCACGGACTTGCGGCCCGAGGATTCGGTCGCGAAGTTCGTGTGGCCGAAGGTGCGGAGCGGGTCGGCTTCCAGCAGTTGTCCTTGGTACTGCGCGGCTTCCGCCTCGTATTCGACGTACGGGACCGCCGCGCCGCGGCCCACGACGATCGCCCGCGAGAGGTCGTTGTTCGACTCGTTGGTCTCCGTGACCGTGCCGTTCGCGTCGGCCGTCGCGGTGAGGGTCGCGCCACCGTCGGCGGCGGTCCACGTGCCCGAGATCGCGACATTCGCGGTGGCGCCCGCCTCGATCGCACCGGTGGCGCCGGTCAGTGTGGTGCCGCCGACGGCCAGCCGCGTCACCGAAGCGCCCGCGCCGCTCGTGCCGCGGTTGCGCACCGCGACGGTGAAGGACACCGCCGAACCGGCCGCCGGATTGGGCGGGTTCGAGGTGATGCCGGTGACCTCGAGGTCGGGCCCCAGCGACTGGGCGACGACCAGCGGCGTCGGTGAGGTGTAGGTGTTGTTCGTTTCGTCCTGCTCGGCCATCTTGCCCGCCGGATCGGCGGTGGCGGCCACGGTGTAGGTCCCTTGTGGACGCGTGCCCGCGTCGACGGTGACCGTGGCGGACTCACCGGCGGCGAGCGCCCCGACCGCCGCGTCACCGGCGACGGTGCCACCGAGGCTGACGTTCACGGTGGTGGCGGCCGCGTTCGCGGTGCCGGTGTTCTTCACGGTCGCCGACACGGCGAGCCTGCTGGTCTCCGTCGGGTGCTCCGGCGTCCAGGTCGTGCCGGTGACGACGAGGTCCGGGTTCGGCGCGGGAGTGCCGATCACCTGGAATTCCGCGACCTGACCGCCGGGCGCACCGGAGTTGGCGAAGAACTGAAGGCGTACCTCCGCGGCGCGTCCGCTGACCGGGATGACCACCGAATTCCGGTTGGTGGCCGGGTCGAAGCGGTGGTCGGCTCGCGCCGACAGGGTGGTGAACGCGGTGGAACCCTGCGGACGACCAAGGACCTCGAAATTCTGTGTCCGCGCACCCCAGATCGCGTCCGGGTCGAGTTTCACCACGACCGAGTCGACATCCGCGTCGACCCCGAGCTTCACCGTCAGCGCGTTCGGGTACCCCGCGGCGGATTCCCAGTACGTGGCGGTGTTGTTGTCGTTGGCGTTGGCCGCGAGGAACGAATGGACCGTCGACGTGGCCTCGATCGGTTTGCCCGCCGCCAGGTTCGCGCCCGCGCTCGTCCCGGAGCGCACGACATGGTTGCTGTCGCCGGATTCGTTGCCCGCCGCGTCCTTGGCGCGCACGAAATACTCGACCCGGGTCCCCGTGGGCCTGGATTCGGTGAACGTGGTGCCGGTGATCGTGGTGACCGGCGTCCCGTCGCGATAGACGGTGTAGCCGTCGACACCGACGTTGTCCGCCGAGGGCGACCAGGTCAGCCGGATCTGGCCGGAGACGGGCTCGGTCAGCGCGAGACTCGCCGGCGCGCTCGGCGCCTGCGTGTCGCCGGTGTCCGGCCCGTACAGCTCGAATTCCGCGAGTTGCGCGGCGGGCCATCGCGAATTCGCGGTGACGTACAGCCGCACGTAGCGGGCCGACGCGGTCATCGGGATGGTGACGGTGTTGGTGCCGGGAGCGAACGCGTAGCCGACCGTCGCGGCGAGGTCGGTGAACGCCGTGCCGTCGGTGCTTCCGCGCACGGCCAGTGTCTGGGTGCGGGATTCCCAGCCCGCGGGCAGTTTCAGCACGATTCGCGAAAGGGACTTCGCCGTGCCGAGGTCTGCCTGGATCCACTGCGGGAACGCGTTGTTGGCGGATTCCCAGTAGCTCTCCTGGTTCCCGTCGACGGCGTTCGCGACGGGATAACCGGGCAGCGCGCTGCTCGCCGACACTGTGCGGGTCAACGGCACTTCGGCGAGCGCGGCCGGAACGGGAGTGGCGACGGGGTCGGGAGGTGGCCCGCTCGCGGCGGAAGCGAAGGAGAGTCCGGCGACGGAAAGCCCCGAGACCAGCAGACCGGCGATGAGCCGGGACAGGCGCATACGTGTCATGGCGTCTTCTCTTCTTTGAGACGGCGGGGAGGGAGCCAGAGCCGTACGAGCATGCAACAACCCAGGGGCAGAATGCAAGAAGTTGACATGTTTCAGCAATTTTTCGACTGCCACCTGCGAGGAGTGCTCCCCGTTGCCCGCTGCGCTTACGCGCGTTCTCTCGGTTTTGCCGCTTTCTTTGCCTGCAGCGGACTTTGAGATCACGTATTCCGCGAATACGGAGTACAGCTGTACACTCAAATCCAGGGGCTAGCCGCGTGGAGGTCGATCCTGATGGACGTGACGAAAACCTTGAGGTCCGCACTCACCGGGACGACGAACGAGTCGAGGTCCGCCGTTCGGGAGCTGCGGCGGGAGACCGAAGACCTCGTGGCGCGCCGTGCGGGCCGGACGGCGAACCGGCTGACCGAACTGGGCGAGCGGCTCGCCGATCTGGTCCTGGTCTCCGGAAGCAGGCTCGCGGGCCTCGCCGAGCGGCACAACATGCCCGCGGGCGAGGGCGTGCGCCGGGAGGCGGGCCGGATCGGCGAGTCGGTCGAGCGGTTGTCCGCCACGCTGTCGGAACGGACGATCCTGCTCGCCGAGGAACTGCTCGACGCCAGGCCGCCCGGGAAACGCCGTCGTCGATGATTACGGAGTAGCTCGCGTGTCCGTGAAGGCCTCCTTGCCTACCCTGAAGGTAGTGAAGGAGGCCTTCACGGCCTGATGTCGCGAAAGCCGCTTTCGCGACACGCCTGACGTCACCTCACGACTCCCCGCTGACACATCGGTGCCACCGGCACTCTCGTGCCGAAAGCCCAGGTCCGGCGCCGCCCGGCGCGTCCTTCTCCCGTCTTTAGTCGCTATCGACCGCCGTATCCGCCTGCCTAGCATGGGAAAACCGATTTCGGATCCGGCCGGGCGATCCCTGGCGATCCGCCGCGGCCGCAAAACGGGTGACCCGTCGATTCCTTTCCCTGATTCCCCTGCATTGGAAGGCACCCATGCGCCTCCGAGGTCTCCTCACTGCCCTGCTGTGCGCGGCCGGGCTCACGACGGTCGCACCCGCCGCCGTCGCGGCCCCCATCATCAACGGCGAATACGCCCAGTCCGGCCCGTGGGCCGCCATGATCGAACAGAACGGCAGCCAGTGGTGCTCCGGTTCGATCATCAGCGCCCGCTGGGTGCTCACGGCCCACCACTGCGTCGACGAACCCGGCGCCGACTACTCCGTCCGGGTGGGCGACGTCGATCATCGGGCCGGAACGTACGCCGTGGTGGCCGACATCCACACCCCCTCCAGCGGCGCCGACATCGCGCTGCTGAGGCTCGACCGCTCGGTGAGCACGACGTACGCGTCCCTCGGTACTTCCGTCGCCGTCGGTGACACCGAATACGTTTATGGCTGGGGCTACAACGAAGACGGTGACCTGCAGCGCTACCTCAAGGTCGCCAGGATGACGGTGACCAGTGTCGGGAGTGGACTGATCAAGGCCCGCCGGGGCAACGGGCTGACCAACGGCGGCGACTCCGGCGGTCCGGTCTTCGTCGGCGGCAAGCAGGTCGGCGTGCACATCGCCGGCAACAAGGTGGACACCTCGACGCACACCAGCATTTCGGCGAACCGCACCTGGATCCGCGACACCTCGGGCGTCTAGGTTTCGGCGAACCGGTCCGGGAGCGGTGGCGCCACCGCTCCCGGACCGGTGAGAGGCAGGTGGAAAGTGGCATCGACGACTCCCCCGGACGGTCTCGGCGCGCAGCTGGCCAGGCTGGGACTCGGTGAGACCGCCTCCCGGATCTACCGGCGGATGCTCGACAGCGCGCCCGTCACCGCCGAGGAGCTGGCCTGGCGGGAGGACGACGCGGAGACCGTCCAGCTCGCATTGAAAGAACTGGCCGACGCGGGCCTCGCGGTGTCGTCCGGAGTGGACGGGTCCGAATACGTCCCCGCGAACCCCAGCGAAGCGCTCGCCGCACTGACCACGCGACGGCAGGCCGAACTGCACGACGCGCGGCTCGCGGTCCAGACCGCGTACCGCGCCTTCCGGCGGGCGCATTCGGGGATGCCGAACGCGCAGGACCTGCTCGAAGTGGTCACGGGCGACGCCATCATCCCCCGGCTTCAGCACCTCGCGACCACGGTGCGGCATCAGGTGCGCCGCCTCGACTCCCCGCCGTACTTCACCGGCGGCCGCCGGAATCTCCTGGAGGAGGAGCAACTGCGGCGCGGGATCACCTACCGTTGTGTCTACAGTGGAGCGTCACTCGGCGATCCCGGCTATCTCGCCGCGAACATCCTGCCGTGCCTGCGGGCAGGCGAACAGGCCCGCCTGCTGCCCGAGCTGCCGGTGAAACTGACGCTGTTCGACGACCGTGCGGCGACCATCGCGCTGACCATCCGCGAGGCCGATCGCAACCAGTCCATCGTCATCGTGCGGCCTTGCAGCCTTTTCTCCGCGCTGGAGGGCCTGTTCGAAACCTCCTGGGCGGCCGCGCTTCCACTCGACCGGCATGGACGGACGTCCGAACAGCCGATCCGGCCGGTCGAACGGGAACTGCTGCTCCTGCTCGCCGCCGGGCGCAAGGACGACGAGATCGCCGCCGAACTCGGCGTCAGCAGGCGCACCCTGTTCCGCTATCTCGAGAACCTGATGGACCGCGCGGGCGTGTCCAGCCGGTTCCAGCTGGGGATCTTCGCCGCGCACAACGACTGGCTCTGAATGCCCCGCATTCAGTCCTCTGAATGCGGTAGTTGGCGATGCGAACGAGCGCATTCAGAGGACTGAATGCGGGCTTCTCACCCGGCCGGGGTCACCCGGATGGACCCTCCCCGCTGCGGCGAGGGCGCCGGGAGCGGATGGTGATCTTGGAAGGAGGGCGGAATCATGGGGAATCACCGACACCACACCGGAACCGCGCCGCTCCGGATCGCCACCGCGGGCCTGCGGGTGATCGCGGTCGTCGTCGCGGTCGCGGCCTGCGCCTGGCTCGCGCTCTGGCTCGCGTTCACCCTCTGAGTCCCGCCGGTCCCGGCTGGGCTTCCGGCGGGCTCTCGGGTTCCGGAATCGGGCGGTCCGGCCCCGGATCGGGGACCCGTTCGGGAACCCCGGGATCCGGGACCGGTTCCGGCCTGCCCGGGTCCGGCACCGGTTCGGGAATCCCGGGGTCGGGGACGCCGGGGTCCGGCGGCATGGGGTTCGGCGGCGCCGGAGGCGCGGTCATTCGAGCAGTCGTCATCGCACTACCTCCTGCTCACGCCACTACCCGATCCGCCGCCGACGAAACGGCCCGTTAGCCCGTCTGGGTGGCGATCCAGTCCGCGATGACGTCCGCGCGCGAGGTCGTCTCGATCCCGGCGTGCGGGCAGTCCGGCCCGGTGGCCTCCAGCGAGACCAGGCTGCCGCTCTTGCCTCCCGGGACGAAGTACGGCGCGCCCGAGTCGTACGTGCAGGCACTGGTCGTGATCGAGGGTGCCGCGCCGCGGACACCCATCGTCGTCGGGGCCACCGTCGCCACCTGGACCGTGCCTTGCTGCATCCGGGTGGCCGGAGCGGGGTTCTTGGCGGTCAGGCTGCCCCAGCCCGCCAACGTCAGCTGCTGGCCGATCTTCGGGAGCACCCGGTTCACCGTCAGCGGGGTCACCGTCGTCACCGGAGTGTCCAGTTTGATGAGGGCGACGTCGTTTTCCTTCGCCTGCAGCACTTCGGTCGCCTTGCGGGCCACGCCTGATTCGATCGCCTCGTCGACGAGGCCCAACGTCACCGTCGTCGGGTACGGCACCTTGCCCGCGACGCGCTTGCGGTGCGCGTCGTGGAAGCAGTGCCCGGTGGTGACGACCCAGCCGGGCGCGATCAGCGCACCCGTGCAATAGCTGCTGTAGGTCGAGCCGTCCGGGCGCGGGATCTTCGTCATCGCGATCTTCGCGACGAACCCGAACTGTCCTGGTGGGACATCGGTGCCGTGGGCGACGTCCGACGCTGCGAACGCGGCCGGAGCGGTGGTGATGGTCAGGACAGCAGCGGCCAGCAGGGCGCGCAGACGCAATTTCTTACCCTTCGTCGATGAGGTGATCCGAGGCTAGGACCCCTGCGCGACAAGGGGAATTCCCTGACCAGGTGTCACCCGATGGCACGCCGCCCGCCGGCCGGTTCACCGCGGCGGGCGAGCCAGTGGCGATAGGGATGGCTGCTTTCGGTGTCGGACCGGTAGGCCGCCTCGGCCGCGGCGATCAAGACGTCGCTGTCCGCGCCGAAGGCACCTTCCGTACTCCAGGCGATCAGATACCGCATCCACAGCGGATCCCTCGTCAGGGGCCGGATCGCGATCCCGGGCGAGGCGGGAAAGGTGACCTGACAGGGGGAAATCGCCCGGCCGGCGGCGATCAGGCGTTGCAGAGGCCGCAACTCGGTGCTCCGGTGCGCCGCCTGCGGCCGGAATCCCGCCCGCGCACAGGCTTCCTCGAAGCACTCCGGCCAGCCGGCACCGTCGGACGGCCCGAGCACCCACCGTTCCCCGGCCAGATCGGCGAGGTCGATCTCGGTGCGGCGGGCAGCGGGATGGTCCGCGGCGATCGCCACGAACACCGGTTGCGTGGCCAAGGGCCGCGACTCCACCCCGGGAGCCGACGGCAGGCTGTGCCCGGGATAGTCGGCGACGACGGCGGCGTCGAGTTGCCCACCGGCCACGAGATCCAGCAACCGCAAGGGCGAGAACTCGGTGGTCACCGAAACCGCTTGCCCCCGGCCGGAATCACCGAGCCGGTCCGCCAGCTCGACGACCATCGAACCGCCGATCCCACCCAGCGCGACAGGACGTTTCTCGCCTTCCGCCAGGAAACGCGCCGAGTCCCGGTGCATCGTGTCCGCCGCGGCGAGGACGGCGCGGGCACGGACGAGCACGCATTCACCGAACGCCGTCGGGAAGACCCCGTCCCTCCCTCGGACGAACAAGATTCCCCCGAACGCGCGCTCGATCCGTTGCACGGCGGCGGTCAGCGCGGGCTGGGTGCTCCCGAGCCCGATCGCCGCGCGCGTGATGCTGCCCGCGTCGGCGACGGCGCACACCACTCGCAGGTGACGTAACTCGACGTCCATCACGCGGACCTTATGGCCACTTGGGATGTGCCGGAAGCCGTCGAAAGTCGGGATCGTTTTTCGTACTCCCCCTCGTCCCCGCAAGGAGTACGCATGCGACGCGCCTGCCTCATGGCCGCGCTGACCGCCACCCTCGTCGCCGGGCTCGTTCCCGCGACGGCGTCGGCGGCGCCCGGATTCACGACGTCGATGGAGGCCTTCGAACCAGGAGGGACCATCACCCGGGTGGACGTCACCCGGCCCGCTTCGGACCGAACCGCCGCGCCTCAGCGGATCACGAGCGCCGCCGCGGTGACCCCGATCGAAACCAACGGCCCGAGTGAGACCACCTTCGACCTGGTCTTCGTCGGTGACGGCTACACCTCGACCCAGCTGGGCACGTACTCGCAGCACGTCCGCTCCAGCATCGCCGCGCTGTTCGCCATCGAGCCGTACAAGAGCTACCGCAAGCAGTTCAACCTCTGGCAGGTCGACGTGGTGTCACCGCAGTCCGGTATCACCAACGACCCGACCCAGGGCATACGGCGCAACACCGCGCTGGGCTCGTACTTCTGGTGCGGTGGGATCGAACGGCTGTTGTGCGTCAACGAAACCAAGGCGAACCAGTACGCCGCGGCCGCGCCGGACGTCGATCAGGTCATCATGCTGGCGAACACGACGAAGTACGGCGGCGCCGGTGGCGGGGTCGCGACCTCTTCGGGCGGCAACATCCAGGCCAGCCAGATCGTCGCCCACGAACTCGGGCACTCCATCGGCGGGCTCGCCGACGAATACGACTACGGCACCTGCGACGCCCGCGAACCCCGGGAGCCCAACGCTTCCGCGCTCACGGCTCAGCAGATGAAGGACCGCCGGGCCAAGTGGTACACCTGGCTCGGCAAGCCCTCCCCCGACGGCGGCACGGTCGGTGTCTTCGAGGGATCCCGCTACTGCAAGACCGGGATGTACCGCCCCAGCGTGAACTCACTCATGCGCACCCTCGGGCAGCCTTTCAACCCGCCGAGCACCGAAGCGATGATCGCGGGCTTCCACCGCGAAGCCGCTCATCGGCACTGATTCCTCGTCATGGCCTCTTGGCCGGGCCGCCGGCGTGATCGGCGAGCCCGGTCGCCATGTCGCGCATGAAGCGGCGAAGGTACCAACGGAAGATCCACGCGTTGCCCTTGCCGACGCGATACGTTCCGTGCCAGCGGATCCGCGTTCCGCCACCGGGCGTTTCGCACAGATCGACCGAAGCCTGGTAATCGAGCATCACCGGGACGTCCACGCCCTCGTAGGCGAACCGCCGTTCGGGGTCGAGGGCGGTGATCCGCTCCTTGGTGACCGTCTTGCCGGTGCGGAAGGCACGCACCGCGCCGACACCGTCACGTCCGTCGGCGGAAAGTCCTTGCGACGCGGCGATTTCCAGGGAACCCACCCGTGACCAGACCGGCCAGCTGCGGGCGTCCAGCAACAGTGCCCACACCGCGGCGGGCGGCGCCGGCGATTCGGCGGTGACGTCGTACGACTGCACTCCAGAACTACTCACACGCCTCACCCTAGGAACGGGCGGGCGGGGCCACCATGCGCCGGATTGCGCGGCGGCGGTCAGGAATTGCGGTAGTCCGACGGACGCGAGCCGGTGTGCTTCAGGAAAGCGGCCGACAAGGCGCCCGGAGTGGCGAACCCGCATCTACCCGCGATCCCGGCGATCGGGAGATCGGTGTCGCGCAGCAGCCTTCGCGCTTCCTCCATCCGCAGCCCGCCGAGAAAACGGTGCGGGGTCTGGCCGGTCTTTTCCTTGAAGACGCGGATGAAGTGGTAGACGCTCAAATGTACTTCCCCGGCGATTTCGGCGACGGTGAGCGGTTCGGCCAGCCGCTCGCGCATCATCGCCACCGCGGCGCGGACACGGTGGTCCTCCCGGCCCGCGCTCGGCGGCTCCGGCTTCCGCGCGTGGCGGGTGAGCAGGTGCACGGAGAGGAAGGCGGCCGCGGATTCGGCGTAGAGATCGTCCTGCTCCGTGGCGTTTCCGACCGCGCGGACCAGCTCGTCGAGCAGCGGATCTCCCCCGGCCACGGAGGCCGCCATCGCCTCGTGGTCCACCGCGCCGCCACCCAGCCGGGCGGCCACCGCCTCCACCGTGGTGCCCGGGATGTGCACCTGCAGGCTTCGCATCGCTTCGTCGCCGCGGTAACGGCGCTGCAGTGGCAGGCCGGGAACGGAGAGTTCGAGCCGTCCCGGCCCCCACTGATGCCGGTTCCACCGGCCTTCGCCGCGGGTCTCCATCACCGCCCGCCCCGAAAGCGGCAGGACCAGATGCAGATCCGCGACGGCGGGCAGCCGCATGTCCTCGGCGACGGGAACGTGGTCGAATCGCTGGACGAGCAGCGATTCCCAGCCGGAATCCTCCCAGCTGCAATACGTCCGCCGGACATAGCGGGACATGTCGAAACCGGTGTACGGCTCAAGGTCGAATCGCTCGGAATCGAACACCACGCCTTCGAGGCTAACCGAGCAACTCCTTCACGCGCGGGACGACCTTCTCGCCGTAAAGCCGGATCGAGTTCAGGCGCTGCTCGTGCGGAAGCGCGCCGACACTGTATTTGAGCTGGAATCGCGACAGGCCGAGGGCCCGCACCGCCCACACGATCTTCCGCGCGACGGTTTCCGGGGAGCCGACGAACAGCGCGCCGCGCGGTCCGGCCATGGCGTCGTAGTCGGCCCTGGACATCGGGCCCCAGCCTCGTTCGGCGCCGATCTTGGCGAAAGCGGCCTGGTGATGCGAGAAGTGCTGGGCGACGGCGAGTTCGTCGGTCTCGGCGACGTGGCCAGGACTGTGCATCGAGATCGGCAGCTCCTGGTGACCCGCCTCCTTCACCGCGCGCCGGTACAGTTCCGCGAGCGGGGCGAACCGCTCCGGCGACCCGCCGATCACGGCCATCACCAGCGGCAGACCGTACGCGGCCGCGCGGATCACCGACTGCGGGGTGCCGCCGACCCCGACCCAAGCGGGCAGACCGCCCGATTCGGTGACCGGGAAGGCCTGCGCGCCTTCCAAGGCCGGGCGGACGGTCCCGGACCAGTCGACCGGCTTCTCCCCTTGCAAATGCGTGAACAGGTCGAGCTTCTCGGCGAAGAGCGCTTCGTAGTCCTCCAGCGAGTAGCCGAACAGCGGGAACGACTCGGTGAACGAACCCCGGCCGAGCGTGACCTCGGCGCGCCCCCGGGAAACGGCGTCCAACGTGGCGAACCGCTCGTACACGCGCACCGGGTCGTCCGAACTGAGCACCGTGACGGCCGTGCCCAGCCGGATCCGTCCGGTCTGCCCCGCGATCGCGGCCAGCACGACGTCCGGTGAGGACACCGCCATCTCGGCGCGGTGATGCTCGCCGACGCCGAAGTAGTCCACGCCCACCTGGTCGGCGAGGACGCCCTCGGCCACGACCTGGCGGATGGCCTCGGCCTGGCTCACCGGCTGGCCGTCGGCGCCGTTCTCGACGTCGCCGAACGTGTCCAGGCCGAAGGTCGGCGCTTGCGGGGTGCCCAGGATCTCGTAACCCATGTCCAACTCCTCAAGTAGTTGAACGCTCAAACGTCGGGCCCGGTGATCGTATTCCGCGCTGGTCCGGGGACTGCCGCGGGCTCTTGAGCCACCGGTGCGCGAGTGGCGATTTCGCGTGTCCGGAGGGACGACACACGTGATTGGAGGGACGACACGCGAAACCGGCCGTTCGGTCCGACCACCCGCACCGCCAGGCTCAGGCGCCGGCGATGTCCCGCGCCAGCTGACGGGCATCGGACATGGTGAACTTGCCGGTGATCTGGGTTTCCTCGCCGGTGATGGCGGACTGGATCATCGGCGCGGTCAGCACCCGGCTCCTCAGCACCATCGCGACCTGCTTGCCGACGTTCGCCGCGGTCCAGTCGGCCCACGTCCGCGCGCCCGCGTCGGTGAAGCTGAGTCCGACGAGCGGGCCACCCGACTGCGAATCGAGCCGAGCGTTCGCCCGGCTGAGGTCGGCCCCGGTGAGGAAGGCCGGGCCGAGCAGGTATTTGGTGCCCTGCACGCGGTCACAACTGACCAGCGGGAGCGCCGGATCATCGCGGCCGTCGAGCGGATCCGTTCCCTCCGAGCAGTCCAGTGCCGCCGCGGCGGCCTGCTGCTCCGCGGGATCGGTGCTCTGCCGGTTGGTCGCCGCGCCCGCGGCCGGACCAGGTGGCACCTCCGCGAGGACCGGGCGAAACCGCAGCCGCGACCCGTCCTTGATCGCGAAACTGTCGCCTTCGGGCTCGGCCTGGCCGGAAACCCCGCCCTGGCATCCGGTGACACCGAGCAGGACGAGGGCGACCGCTATGAGGATGTTCCGCACGGAGGCATTCTGCCGTGTTCACTGCCCGCGCGCGGGCGAAACGGCTCGACGCCGCACGGTCCGCTCGAGAATCCCCAGCGTGGCCCTGAGCGCGGACTCGGGAACCACGGGGAACGTGATGCGCTCCCTCCACTCCGAACCGACCTCCGACCAGTCGTAGTAGGACGTCACGAGCGTGCCGCCCTCGGCGGGCTCCAGCCGGTAGCCGTAGACATGCCGGGCATGCGGCCGGACCCGGCCTTCGACGGTCCAGGCGATCTCCTCGTCCGGGACGAGGGTCGTGATGACGACTTCGACGTCGTACTTGCCCAAAGGCACGTCCCCGAGCGCTTCCCGGTCCATGTGCACGACGAACCGGTCACCCGCCTGCTCGACCGGATCCCCTTCCGCGTCGAGGAGCATTCCGGACGCGTCGATGTCGACGGCCCGTGTCCGCGCCGCCCACCACCGGCTGAGCCGCACGCCGCCGTTCGACCCCGAAGAAGGCGAACACTTCAGCGGCGCCTGGTCCGAAGCCCATCGTGTCTTCCACCGGACCTTGCCGGACGGCTGCGGGAACCCCGTCCTGCTGGAGAGGTTCGACCGGATGTGGACCGCGAGCGAACTCGCCCGCCGTTGGGCCGCGCAGCGCTCCCCCGGCAGCGATCATCTCGCCGAACATCGCCTGCTGGAGGAAACGGCGCTGGCCCGCGACGCCGACGCGGCAGCCGAGGCGCTGACCCGGCATCTCACCCTGACCGCGGCCGCGCTGACGGAAGAGTCGTAGGACCACTGTCGGAAAATCACCCAGACCGACCTAGCCTTTGTCATCACATTGGGTGTTTCCTTGCTCGCAGACCGTCGTTGATCGACGCTTTGGGGGCCGCCGATGTCCTTCCGATGGGTACTCCGACTCATCCCGGTGACGTTGCTGGTGACCGCGGTGGCGGTGGCCGTCCCCGCACCGGCGAGCGCGGCCCCCGCCGCCGGGCCACCACTGGCCCGGGTGTGGCCGACACCCCAGCAGCTGACACCGCGACCGGGTCTGGTGACCATTCCGCGCACCGTCGTCGAAGTCGTCGGAACGGGCACCGATCCCTCCGCGCTCGCCGTCGTGGACCAGGTCCTTCGCGCGGCGGGCGCGAGCACCATCGTCAAGATCACCGACAACGACCAGGCTGCCGTCGACCGGGAACGCGGCAACGGCGGGCTCGTCGTCTTCGTCGGCGGCCCGACCGAAAGCAGGGCGACCGCGCTCGCCCTCGCCGCGCTCCGCGTCGACGGCCCGGACGGTCTGTCGCCCGGCGGATACGTCCTCGCCGCCGACCGCGGCGTGATCGCACTGTCCGGTGTGGACACTTCAGGGACGTTCTACGCCGCGCAGTCGCTCCGGCAGCTCTTCGCTTCCGGCAAGAGCCGCGCGTTCATTCTGCGAGACTGGCCCGCGGCACCCCTGCGCGGCGTGATCGAGGGCTTCTACGGCGCGCCGTGGTCACACGCCGATCGGTTGGCGCAGCTGGACTTCTACGGCCGCACCAAGCAGAACATGTACGTCTACTCCCCGAAGGACGACCCGTTCCTGCGCGCCCGCTGGCGCGACCAGTACCCGCCCGAGCAACTCGCCCTCCTCTCGGATCTGGTGAGCCGCGCGGCCGCGAACCACGTCGAGTTCACCTACGCCCTCTCCCCCGGCCTTTCCGTGTGCTATTCCTCGGACGCCGACAAGAACGCGCTGGTCACGAAGTTCCAGTCACTGTGGGACGTCGGGGTGCGGTCGTTCGCGATCCCGCTCGACGACATCTCCTACACCCGCTGGAACTGCGACGCCGACGCCGCGAAGTTCGGCACCGGCGGCGCGGCCGCGGGCGCGGCGCAGTCGTTCCTGCTCAACCGGGTACAGCAGGACTTCATCGCCACCCATCCCGGTGTCGAGCGGCTCCAGACCGTCCCGACCGAGTACTACGACCTCGCCGATTCCCCGTACAAGACCGCGCTGCGCACCCAGCTCGACAAGGCGGTGATCGTCGAGTGGACCGGGGTCGGCGTGATCGCCGGGCAGATCACCGAAAAGCAGGCCAGGCAGGCGAAAGAGGTCTTCGGGCACGACATCCTGATCTGGGACAACTACCCGGTCAACGACTACATCACCGAACGCCTGCTGCTCGGCCCGTACATCGGCCGCGAGCCCGGGGTCGCGAAGTACCTGTCCGGGATCACCGCCAACCCGATGGTGCAGGCCGAGGCGTCCAAGATCGCCGAGTTCACCTCGGGTGACTTCCTGTGGAACCCGGATCCTTACGACCCGGACGAATCCTGGCTCGCCGCCATCGCCGACCTCGGCGGGCCCGCCGCGCCGGCGCTGAAGGTGTTCGCGGAGAACAACTATTCGAGCCTGCTCGTCCGGCTCGAAACCGGGAAGCCCGATCCCGATTCACCGGTGTTGCGCCCGCTGCTCACCGCTTTCTGGTCCGCGCTGGAGAAGAAGGATCCCTGGGGCGCGGCGGCGAAACTGGATCACTATCTCACCGCGATGGCCTCTGATCCCGAAGATCTGCGACGCGGGATGGCTTCGAACCCGAATTTCCTCGCCGAAGTCGGGCCGTGGCTCGATCAGGTCGGACTCTACGGCCAGGCAGGCAGGCACGCGGTGAAGATGCTGCTGGCGCAGTTCGACGGCGACGGTGCGAAGGCCTGGGCCGAGCGCGGGGAACTCGTCGCCGCGCTCAAGAAGGCGCAGGCGATCCGCGTCCCGACCTCGCGCGGGCCGCGCAATCCGAGCACCTGCACGGACGTCTGCGTGCCGTTCCTCGACAGCGCGCTGGCCACCGCCGACCGCTGGTTCGGCCTGCCGGGGATCCGGCCGCGGCCGACTACGTCGCTGGGGACCTACACCGACAACGTTCCCGCCAGGATGGTCGACGGCGATCCCGAGACCTACTACTGGAGCGACTGGGCCCCGCGCGTCGGCGACACCATCGGGGTCGACCTCGGCACCGCCCAGCGGGTGTCCCATGTGGACATCGCGATGGGCAAGCCGACCAGTCCGGACGACTTCGTCCACGACGGCGTCCTCGAATACTCCGCCGACGGCACACGCTGGACGACGGTGAAAGCGGTCACGGAGCCGGTGATCTCGGCGGATCTCCCCGAAGGTGCCGAGGCCAGGTTCGTCCGCGTGCGCACGACCGGCCCGCAAACCTTCTGGGTCGTGGTCCGGGAGTTCACCGTGTCCACACCGGACAGTCCCCGGTACACGGTCACCGGCGCCCCGGCGGGGGCGAACCTGGCCGCCGCCGCGGACAACAACGCCGATTCGCTCTACACGGCGGCGTCGGCGCCGATGCCCGGCGACGCGCTCGTCGTCACGGCCGCCGCGCCGAAACCGCTGGACAAGGTCGTCGTCCTGGCGGCGGAAGCCGGCGCGGGCGCCGACGTCCAGATCGCGGACGCCTCGGGTGGCTGGCTCACGATCGGCAGGATGTCGGGCGGCTACACGGAACTGCCCGCCGAAGGCATCGTGACCGCCAAGGTCCGGCTCCTCTGGTCTCCGGGCGGCGCGGCGCCGAAGATCGCGGAAATCGTTCCGGTCAGTCCACCGCGACCGTGATGGCCGCCGTGTGCACCCGCCCGCCGTGGGAGAATTCGAGGAACAGCCGGTATTCCCCGCGTTCCGAGAACAGCGAGTGGAAAGTCAGCTCGCCGTCGACAAGCGCCGCGCCGAGCGGCTGCACCGGATGCAGATGCGTGGCCGACAACAGCATGGTGTGGAATCCGGTCATATGGCCGTTGGCACCCAGGTGCGGGTCGACCGCGGTGACGAGCGCGCCGTCGGGGCCGCGGAGAGCGAAGCGGAGGACCTGCGCCCGCATCGCCGGGATCCGGGCCTCCCCGTCCACGCGCGCCACGCGGTATCCCGTGGACGTCACGGTGTCGCCCGCCGGAGCGGGCACCGGCACGAAGGTGGTGTCGCCCGGCACGGTGAACGGGACACCGAGCACCACCGGATGCTTCGGATCCTTGGTGTCGAGCGGCACGAACTCGGCGAACATCCGGTAGGCGCCGCCGTCGGTCAGCGCGAGGCTCGTGTGCCAGATGTCGCCGTCCAGCGTCGGGTGCACGTGCTGGAAGACGTTCATGTCGTCGCGCACGGCGAAGAAGTGCATCTGTTTGGTCTGGTTGTCCAGGAAGCGGGTGACCGGCCGCCCGTCGGGCCCGAGGATCCGGAACGCGACCGGCACCTCGGGACCCCGGACGGCCGGCGTGGTCACCCGCTCGAACCGGTACCCGCTTTCCGCCTCCGACAGCCCGTCGCTGTGCGCGGCGGGAAGCAGATCCGCCGTCACGACGGGCTGCTGGTGGGCAGAGTGCGCGGAGCCGGGTGTCGGCCGGAGCGCGACGAACACCGCGGCCACACCGATCACCAGTGCCAGCGCGAGGAACAACCAATCCGTGAACCGGGGCTTGCGCACGCCTGCCCTCCGGTCACTTGCCGCCGAGGTTCGGCTTCACCACGACCAGGCCCTGTTCGATGCCGTTGACGATGACGATGCCGCTGGAGAAGTACGGGTAGTTGCTCCACGCGCCGTTGAACTTCGCGGAATTGCCCGACGGGTAGATGTCGAAATAGCCGACCTCGGACAGCCGTGCCGAAGCGACGCCGCTGACGTCCAGGATGCGCAGACCGGCCTGGTAGTTCGCCTGGTAGGAGTACTGGCCCTTGATGTACTGGTTGTGGTCGATCGCGGTGGCGGGCGAACTGTAGACGCCGGTGTGCACGGGGGCGGACAGCTTGGCCAGATCCCAGACGTAGGTCTTGGTGCGCTTGTCGGTGCCGCGCGACTCGTCCAGTTCGTCGTCGAGCAGGAAATAGCGCTGATCGCCGGTCAGCCAGCCCTGGTGCGAGTACTGCGCGCCCGAGTAGCCCTTGCGCGAGATCTGGACGGGCCTGGCCTTGTCGGTGACGTCGACGATGGTCAGCGTGTCCTCGTTGGCGTTGAAGCAGATCTCCCTGCCGCTGTACGCCGTGTCCGGTCCGCGGTAGACGACGCACTGCGTGTCGTGGGTGTAGCCGTCCTGCGACACGCAGCCCGCCTTGGCCGGCGCCTTCGGGTTCTGGATGTTGACCATATGCGGTCCGCCGCTGCAAGTGTTGGAGCCGATCGCGTAGGCGAAACCGGTCTCCTCGTTGATCGCGATGTTGTGCGCGGGACCGAATTCCCGGTACAGCGCGTCGGCGGTGAAGGTCTGCGGTGTGGTGACGGTGCGCAGCCTGGTCAGGTCGAACACCTGCATCCCGTGCCCGGTGATGAAGTCGGCCACGATGAACGCGTGGTTCTTGTACACCTTCATGTCCCGCCACGAGCTGCTGCCGCCGTTGGAGGGCAGGTTGCCGAGGAACTTCGGCGAGGTCGGGACGCTCAGGTCGACGAACGCGGTGCCGTTGGTCCGCCCGACGATGGCGTATTCCTTGCCGGACGACGGGTCGGTCCAGCCCCAGATATCATTGCCGTTCCCGCCGCCGAGGCCGGACAACGGAAGCACGCTGAGCAGGTCGACGTTCTTGCACGGGTATTTGTCGGCCATGCCGTTGACGCACGGGACACCCGCCGCGGTGCCGGTGACGGCGTGCCGTTCCGCCGGGACGTGGTCGGCCAGGAAGGTCCGGGCCGCGGCCTGCCCCTCCGCCGTCTCGGGATCGTGCGCGGACGCCGCCGTCATCGAAAACACCAACGCGGAGGCCGTCACCACGGCCAGCCCCATCATGCGCACGAGTTTCATAGAGGTGCTCCTCACCGGGTTTCGGTCGGCTTCCGACGGTAGGAGCACCCGCTCCCGATGTATCCCTCCGAAGGTCGGGGGTTTTTAACCGTTTACCGGGAGGTCCCGAAATGCTTCCCTGATCTCGGAGACCAGCAGGTCCGGCTGTTCCAGTCCCGGGAAGTGCCCGCCGCGGTCGAGTTCGGTCCACCGGTGCAGATTCCGGTAGCGGCGCTCCGCCCAGCGTCGCGCGGTCGGCCACGGGTCGGCGGGGAAGAGCGACACGGCGGCGGGCACGGTCACCGGCCGCGCGTTCTCCTCCTCCGCGCTGCGCGGCACCCACCGCATCGCCTCCCAGTACCAGCGAGCGCTCGAAGCACCGGTGCCGGTCAGCCAGTACAGCGCGATGTTGTCGACCTGCTCCGCCACACTCACCCCGCCGCCGTACTCCGGCCGGTCGTCGGCGTAGGCGGCGAACTTCTCGCCGAGCCACGCGGCGAGCCCCGACGGCGAATCGAGCAGGGAGTAGCCGAGCGTCTGCGGGCGCGTGCCCATGAGCATTCCGAAGCCGTATCCGTCGGACAGGTGCAGATCACGCCGATCCAGCATGCGTCGTTCGGGTGCGCTCGGCGCCGTCCGGTCCTCCGGCAACGGCGACGCCGAGGGCATCGTCAGGTGCAGGCCCGCGACCCGTTCGGGAACCTGGCGCGCCAGTTCCGTGCTGACGACGGCACCCCAATCCCCGCCGTGGGCCCCGAACCGCCGATAGCCGAGCGCGGTCATCAGAGCGGCCCAAGCCCGGGCGGTCCGGCCAGGGTGCCAGCCGCGCTCGCTGGGCCGTTCGCTGAAACCGAAGCCCGGCAACGAAGGCACGACCACGTCGAAGGCGTCGCTCGCGGAACCGCCGTGGGCCACCGGATCACTGAGCGGTCTGATCACCTTTTCGAATTCGAGGATCGAACCCGGCCAGCCGTGGGTCAGGATCAGCGGGAGCGCCGTGCGCTCGGGCGAACGGACATGCCAGAACCCGATTTCCAGACCGTCGATCCGGGTCCGGTAGTGGGGAATCGTGTTCCACCGGATCTCCCTTGCCCGCCAGTCGTGTTCCCGCCACGCCCGGAGCAACGCCGTCAACCGGGCCAGCTCGATCCCCTGGGTGGCGTCGGAAACCGTCTCGGCTTCGGGAAGGCGCACCCGGGCCAGGCGAGCGTGGAGGTCGGCCAGCTCGCGATCGGGCACGCGGATGGTGAAGGGTTCGATATCGGGCACAGCGCCGAAACTACGGGCGGGTCACGAGTTTTCCCATGCTCGGAATTGACGTTCGGCGGTCAGGGATTGCGCAGTTGCCCACGTCGGGGACGCGGGAGCCGCTTGGAGACACCGAGCGAACGACAGTCGCACTCACCAGACCGGTGTGACCGCTGCTGCGCGTGGGACGCGCGTAGGTAGTGAAGGCCTCCTTGCCAACCCTCAGGGTAGGGAAGGAGGCCTTCACGGAGCATCGGGGCGTGCGCATGACGAGGGGCCCGTCGCCGGTGTGGCTGGCGGGCTCCTCGGGGTTCAGCGGTGGTGCAGGGTGTTGCGGCGGGGTTGTCGGAGCGGATCTCGGTATTGGGGCGGGATGAATTCCGGTAACCCGTCGGCCGCCATGCGGACTTCCCAGTCGCCGTGGTGAATCAGCCGGTGATGGAACCCGCACAGCAGCACCAGATTCCGAAGATCCGTCGGGCCACCATCTGCCCAATGGTGAATGTGATGAGCGTGGCAGTGCTTCGGCTTCCGGTGGCACCCGGGGAACGCGCAACCCCCGTCGCGGATGTTCAACGCACGTCGTTGGCCTGGCGTGACGAACCGCCGCAGTCGCCCCACATCCAGGGGTTCGCCCGTGGCGCTCATTACGACCGGCAGCATGAGGCAGTCGCAGGCCGCGAGGCGGGCTTCGCGGGCGGTCATCGTCCCGACGAAGTCCAGGCACGCGGTCCCGAGACCCGACTTCAACTCGTCAAGGCCGATGGTGACATTCACCAACGTCCGGTAGCCGCTGGTGCCGGGCTGATCGGGACACGCGATGGCCAGGTCGAGAATGTCGACCCAGGCATCACCCATGCGCTCGCACTTCATCCGCAGATCCGCCTGCCCGAACTCGTCCACCGGCCGCGGCTGGGCATACGCCTCCAACGCGGCCGCGGTGCGGGCACCGGTCTCGTCATCGAGCAGACCGGTCAGCTTCCAGAACCCGTCCTTGCGGCGCTCCAGGGTGATCTCCCGGCGCGGCTCCTTCGGTTCCGGATCCTTCGGCTCATTCCCATCCGGATCCAGCAAGCCGAGCAGATTTACTTCAGCTTCCGCCAACTGGCGAGGACCCGCGTCCCGGGCAAGAGTGGCGAGGATCTTCTCCGCATTCTCCCGGTCTTCGGCGGAGGTCTCGGCAGGGAGCCTCTTCAAGAACTCCAGGATCTGATCGATCCGCTCATCCCCCACCAAGCCTTCGGCGGCGACCGCGGCAGTAGCCGGTGCCACAGCAGGAACCTCGGTGCCATCCAAAGCACGGGTCGGGTTCAACGCGATCGCCCGAGCCACCACCGGACGCGCCTCACCGCGCGACAACCCCGCCACATCCGCGAACCAAGCGGCCGTCGACCCATATCCGTACAAGTCTTTCGCACCACGAGACTCGATCTCCGCCAGAAACTGCCCCAAACCGGCGGTAGCCATCCGAATCACCCGCAAAGACTGCTGCACGCCATGGGCAAGCTCCAGCTTGCCGGCGCGCCACAGTTCTTGCGGCAACTCGGGAAGGAAAGTCTCGGACACCCCTCAACAATACCGCAAAACAATCGAACAAGCGTTCGTAATTTTAAGCAACCGCCAAAAGGAACATCCAACACTGAAGAGTGATTTGACCACGTCGCTTCTTGCGCTCGCGTGACCGAAGTGCGGCGCCATGAGGGATGAGCCGAGCGAGGGGGGCATGACCCGACCACGAAGACCACCATCCAAGTAAGCCGAGTAAGCGCTTACTCTCAACCCTGGCAACCCCTGCGACACCGAACACCGGAACTCAGGGAATCTCCCCGATGCGCCCGGCAAGAACCGAAGCGACAGTGAGCCGGACATGTTCCGACAAGAAGGAGAACAGCACGCAGTGACTTCACCGGCAGCACAGCTCGAATCAGCACTCGCCGCCACCGTCACCGAGAAAACGGCACGCGGCTCGGCAGATGTTCTACCGTCCCGCCAAGGATGGCATCCCGGCGCCAGGGTCGGGGCCGCCGCCGAACACGGAGCGCTCCTCGCCTACAACGACGACGGATCCACCGGCATCTGCGTTCTCGAGAACGGCAGAGGCAGATGGCTGAACTTGCGATCCGAAGGCCAAGCCCAGGATTTCACCGATCGCCCGTATTCGATATGGCAGTGGATGCCCGCCTACAACGGCCGGCCCGTCCGGCTGCTGGGCGCACTCACCCGTGATGCGGCCAGACTGGAGTTGCGGGCGAACGACGGCACGGTGGCCGAAGCCGACATCGTGGACGGCACCTTCGCGGCGGAAATAGCCGTGGACATGGTCAGCCTCCGCGACGCGAAGGGAAGGCTGGAAAGCCACGAACCCGACTCCGACGAAGGCCGTGCGGAGTTCGAGCGACTCCTGGCGGACTCGCGAACGGAAATGACGCAGCTCAAGGTCCGGGTCTACGACAGCGCCGGAGCTCTCCTCTACGACGGCACGGCGATCAACGCCACCGACTAGAAGAAGCCGTTCGATGGGCTCCACGCCAAGGAGCCATCGAACGGACCTACGAGACCAGCCGCCTGAGCAGCGCCCCGGCGTCCTCAGCAAGACCATCGGCGAGATGGTGCAGCAACGCCTGCTGGAACAAACCGTCGAAAGCGGCATAAGCAACCGCTCGCGTCACGACCGGCGACGCCTCGGCGAGTTCGGCATAGCGCTCCACGACGCGCCAGATCATCGCCTGCCGCTGAGTGTCGATGTCGAGCACGTCGGCGCGGAACGCGGCCTCGAACAGGCTCTGGTTCCGCAGGTCGTACCACAGCCGGTGCATCACGGCGTCCGCCCGCAGCGTGTCCGCCATCGCGACACCGAAGCCCCGCTCGAGTTCCTGGGCCGACCGCGCCATGGCCACGGCCTCGTCGTAGCGGGTCACGCACACTTCTTCGAACTTCCGGACCGCGTAGGTCAGCAGTTCCACCTTGTCGCTGAAGTAGTAGTGCAGCACTCCGTGCGAGAAGTTCGACTTCTGCGCGATCTCCCGGAGGCTCGTCCTCGCGTACCCCAACTCGGACAACGCCTGCAGCGCGGACTCCGCCAGTTCCGCCCGCCGCTGGGCGAACTTGTCCACGCTCCGGCGTGCGATCCGCTCGCTCGTCTCGGTCACCACGAGTTCCTGTCCGGTCCGGGAGCCCGCGCCTGCCGCGGGTCCCACAGTCTAGCGTCGCCGAATTCTTGACGACTGTCCAAGAAAATCTTGACGACTGTCCAAAACGGGCTCAGGATGTGACCCACACCGCAACCGCGGACCGTCTCAAGGAGGAGAAGTCCATGGGTTCGTACGACCTTTCGGGCCGAAAAGCCCTGGTCACGGGCGGGGCGCAGGGCCTGGGCGCCGGAATGGCCGAAGCGCTGGCGCTGGCGGGCGCCTCGGTGGTCATCGGCGACGTCCAGGAGGATCTCGGGCGCGCCACCGCCGACCAGATCAAGCAGAAGGACGCCAACGCGGGCTTCGTCCGGCTCGACGTCACCGACGAACAGAGCTGGGAGCAGGCGGTCGCCACGGTCATCGGCGAACTCGGCGGGCTGGACATCGTGGTGAACAACGCCGGGGTCGAGATCACGGGGCTCGTCGCCGACCTCGACCCCGCCGACGTGCGCAAGATGCTCGACGTCAACGTGCTCGGCACGGCCCTCGGCGTGAAGCACGCCTTCCGCGCGATGCGGCCTGGCGGCCCCGCGGGCACCGGCGGCGCCGTCGTGAACATCGCCTCGGTCGCCGCGACCATCGCCTTCCCCGGTATCGCGGGCTATTCGGCGACGAAGTCGGCCGTCGACCGGCTCACCAGGGTCGCCGCGATGGAGGCCGGGAAGCTCGGCTACGGCGTACGCGTCAACTGCGTCTATCCCGGCCTCGTACCCACCCGGATGGGCAATCAGCTCGCGCAGGACGTCGTCGAGGTCGGCCTGTTCCCCAGCGTCGAAGAGGCCATCGGCGCCGTCATCGGGCAGACCCCGGCCGGACGGCTCGGCGAGGTCTCCGACATGGCCGACGCCGTCGTGTTCCTCGCCTCCGACGCCGCCCGCTTCATCACCGGCGCCGGGCTCCCGGTCGACGGCGGAATGGGCATGTGACCAGCACGAACCCGAAAGGAAACACCATGAGCAGCCCCAAGCCCGTCGTGGTCTACGGCGCCTCCGGCTACACCGGACGGCTGATCTGCGAATACCTGCGCGAGTACAACGTCCCGTTCGTCGCCGCCGGTCGGGACAAGGCCCGTATCCAAGAGGCGATCGACCACGTGCCCGGCCTCGACACCATCGACCACGAGGTCGTCGAGGTCTCGCACGACGTCGAAGCGCTCACCGAACTGTTCCGCGACGCCAAGGTCGTGTGCAACACCGTCGGCCCGTTCAGCGAGTACGGCCACGAAGTCGTCGAAGCCTGCCTGCGCACCGGAACGCATTACCTCGACACCACCGGCGAACAGGACTGGCTGATCGCCGCCGAAGAGCGCTACGGCGCGCGGATGGCCGAGAAAGGCCTGCTGCTCTCTCCCGGCATCGCGCAGATGTACACCACCGGCGAGATCGCGGCGAACCTGTGCCTGGAGACGCCCGGACTGGACACCTTGGACATCCTGGTGTTCTGGAAGGGTTATCCCACGGTCGCTTCGACGAAGACCATCCTGGTCAACGCCGCGCTGTCCGCCGCGTACTACCTCGAGCAGAACGAGTACCGGCCCTGGCCGGCCGACGGCGGACTGCAGGACGTCACCGTGCCCGGTCATCACGAAACCGGGCTGGCCCTGCCCTGGGGCGGCACCTCGCATCCGGTGTGGTTCAAGAACGACGCCCGGGTGGCCAACGTCAAGGCCGTCGGCGGAGTCTTCGACCGCGCGCTCATGCAGGGGGTGCCGCAGATCGTCGCGGCCGTGCTGGAACAGGTCAAAGACCTGCCGCTGGACGAGAAGATGCGCGTGCTGGAGGAGCAGGCCGCGGCGGTACGGGACGAGATGCCGCCGCGGGAGAACCAGCGGCTCAACACGTCGCTGGATTCGGTGCACGCCTCGGGACCGCTGGGCCGCGCGCACTGTGTCATCCACGGCACCTGCAACTACAAGCAGACCGGGTTGATGCAGGCCTATGGCGCCTACTCTCTGCTGCGACAGCCGCCGAAGCGCGTGGGGTTCGCCTCCGGGTGCCAGGCTTTCGGCCACCGCGAACTGCTCGGCGTGTTACGAAGCTTCGGGCTGGTTTCGAATCCGGTCTTGACCGTCCACGACTGACCGGAAGGACGAGCGCGTGCGACTGACCGACTACCTCGACAAGGGCGCTTCACTCGATTCGGCTGCACCCTGCCTCACCATGGGTGACATCTCCCTCAGCTACGGCGAAGTGCGGGAGCTGTCGTGGCAAGTGGGGCGGGCGCTGGCCCGGTCCGGCGTCAAGCCGGGCGACAAAGTGGCGATCCTGTCCGGGAACGATCCCCTGTCGTTCGGCTGTGTCTTCGGGATCAGCCGGGCCGGTGCCGTGTGGTGCCCGGTCAACCCGCGCAACGAGGCCGCCGAGAACAGGGAACTGCTCGACCTGTTCGACTGCACCTGCCTTCTGGTGCAGGAGTCCTTCGCACCGCTCGTCTCCCGGATGCTTCCCGAGCTGCCGAAACTGACCACGGTGGTCTGTCTCGACGGCTCGATGCCCGGCGCCGTCCCGTTTTCCGACTGGCTCGACAGCGCCGAGCCCTGGGAGGAAACGCCGCCGGACGACATGGTCCTGCTCGTCGGCACCGGCGGGACCACCGGACACCCCAAGGCGGTGATGCTCAGCGGCACCAACGTGGAGACGATGTCGGCGCTCACGCTGATGAGTTACCCGTTCACCGGGCGCCCGCGCTATCTGGCGCTGGCGCCGCTGACACACGCGGCGGGCGTGCTCTGTTTCCCGGTCATGACCCTTGGCGGCGAGATCGTCGTCATGCCCTCGCCGGATCTCGGCGAGTTCCTCGCGCTGGTGGAACGCCGCCGGATCACCCACACCTTCCTGCCACCGACGCTGATCTACCTGCTGCTCGACAATCCGGCGCTGGACGACGCCGATCTTTCGTCGCTGCAGTGCCTTTGGTACGGCGCCGCGCCGATGTCGGCCACCAAACTCGCCGAAGCGATCACCCGGATCGGCCCGGTCTTCGGGCAGCTGTTCGGGCAGAGCGAAGCCCCCATGATGGTCTCCACCCTCGCCCCCGCCGAGCACGTCCATCCCGACGGATCCCTTGCCCTGGAACGGTTCACCTCGGCGGGCAGGCCCACGCCGCTCACCCAGGTCGCGATCATGTCCGGCACGGGCGAGCTGCTCCCGCCCGGCGAACGCGGCGAGATCGTCGTCCGCGGTTCGCTGGTGATGCTCGGCTACTACAAGAATCCGGGCGCGACGGCGGAAGCGAGCGCGCACGGCTGGCATCACACGGGCGACATCGGCTACCTCGACGAGGACCATTACCTCTACATCATCGACCGCGCCAAGGACATGATCATCACCGGCGGCTTCAACGTCTACTCGGCCGAGGTCGAGCAGGCGCTCATGGCGCACGAAGCGGTGCAGGACTGCGCCGTGATCGGCCTGCCGCACGAGAAATGGGGCGAGCAGATCACCGCCGTGGTCCAGCTGCACTCCGGGAGGACGGCGGCGGCGCAAGAACTCCGCGCCGCCGTCAAGGAGCGGCTGGGCAGCATCAAGACGCCGAAGGAGATCCTGGTCTGGCCGGATCTCCCCCGGTCCAAGATCGGCAAGGTACTCAAGACCGAGATACGGAAAGCCTTGCTGGACAGCGCTTAGCGCCGAGAGAGCTCCTCCGCGGTCGGCAGCGGCCACTCGTAGCGTTCCTTGGCGATGCGGAGGTGGACCCACGTCTCCGCGGTCACGACGTCGGGCCTGCCGCTGATCTCTTCGAGCGCCCGGTCGAGCGCACGGGCGGACTGCGCGGCGATGGTGGCGACGACGTCGAACCGGCCGATGGTCCTGGCGAGGAACTCGGTGTCCTCCCGCGCGGCGAGCGCGGCGGTCACGCAATCCCCGGCGCCCCGCACGTTCAGGCCGATCCCGCAGACGAGGCCGGCGTCCGGCCGGGCGCGGCTGAGCACCGGCGCGATGCGGATGACGTCGTGCTCGACCAGGAAGCGCACACGGGTGCGCGTGGCCGACGGCGACAGCCCGACGTGCTCGGCGATGCGCGCGTAACTTTCCCGCCCGTCGGCCTGCAACCGCAGCATGATCGCGAGGTCGCGGTCGTCGAGCCGCAACCAGGGCGGCAGTGGACGGCCGGGCATGAACAGCCCCTTGACCACGTCCACGTAGACGAGGGTGTTGACCTGTTCCACCTCCGGCAGGCCGCGGATGTCGGCCACCGTGCGATAGAGCTCGGGCGAGTCGGGCAGGCGCAGCTCGGCGACGGTCTGGTGATCCCCGCTCACCGCGGAGACGAACGCCGCGGCGGGCAGCGCCGCGATGGCGTCCGTCGTCGCCTGCGAGCGGCCCGAAGTGCGGATCGCGAGATGCGCGTACGCGGTCAGGCCGAGGAACTCGGGATGGACCGCCGCGACCACATTCAGCGAGCCGTCAGCCTTCAGTTGCTCCAGCCGAGCGGACACGGCCGACCTCGAAGCTCCGACGCGCTTGGCCAGATCGGCGACGCTCATCCGGCCGTCCGTGCGCAAAGCCGCGACCAGCGCGTCGTCCACGACGATCTCCTCTGCTGAATTTCCGACGGCGAGACGCACCATATCACCAGCAGAAACACGCCAAGAACAGCCGAGATTGCACGTTGTGTTCATGATCGCGTGCAGATCGATCGTGAACACTATCCGTACACGACCGATCTGATTGCGCTGACGGTTTTCGTCGCTTACCTTCGCCCCACTTCACCGTCGAAAACCCCAGGAGTCCGCCCGATGCGCCTGTTGCCCCTCGATCGTTCAGTCCTCGACGCGCGAGCGACGATCCTGCGTCCCGATGAGCTGGTGACCGTCGACGACGCCACCGAAGGCGCGGAAGCGGTCCTCGTGTTCGGCGAGGAGATCGCCGCGGTCGGTTCCCTGGACGACTGCCGTGCCCGCGCGGCGAGCCTCGGCCGTCCCGATCCGGAGGTGCGACGGCTGCCGGGCACGCTCCTGCCGGGATTCGTCGATCCGCACGCGCATCCCTTGATGTACGGGCAGATGATGACCTGGGTCGACTGCGGTCCCGAGCGCGCGTCGACCATCCCCGCCATCGTCGCGCTGCTGCGTGAGGCGGCCGAGAACACCCCGGCGGGAAGGCCCGTCCGAGGTTACGGCTACGAGCACCGCAACCTCGCCGAGAAACGCCATCCCCGCAAGGAAGAACTCGACGCCGTCGCCGACGATCGCGAGGTCTACCTCATGAACGCCAGCGGGCACGGCGGTGTGGTGAACAGCTTCACGTTGCGGCGCAACGGCGTCACCCGGGACACCCCGGATCCCGACGGCGGGGTGTTCTTCCGTGACGAGCACGGCGAACTCACCGGGGAGCTCTCGGACGCCGCGTGCAACATCCTGACCGGGGTCACCGGGGTGAAGGTCGGGCGGCACGGGCCGAACTTCCACCTCGAGGACGAGCCGGAGGAGCACGCGCGGCAGCTGGCCGCCGCGCAGGAGAAGTTCCTCGCCGCCGGAGTGACCGCGATCGGCGACGCCCAGGTCACACGCCGCGAGTTCGACATGTACCTACGACTGGACGAAGCCGGCCTGCTCAAGACGCGCGTCCACATGTACCTGCTGTCCCATCTGCTCGACCAGGCCCTGGAAATGGGACTGCACGGCGCTTTCGGCACCACTCGCCTCGCTTTCGCGGGGATCAAGTTCTACGCCGACGGCACGCTCGGCGGCTGGACCGCGTACTTCCCGGACGGCTACGTCGGCGATCCGTGCCGCACGGGGCAGCTCTACCACGACCCGAAGGACTACTCCGCGCTCATCGACAAGGCTCACGAGGCCGGGCTCCAGACCGCGACCCACGCCCAGTCCCCGGATGCGATCGCGATGGTGCTCGACGCCATCGAGGACGCGCAGCAGCGGAATCCCCGGCCCGATGCCCGGCACCGCATCGAGCATTGCGGGCTGCCGTCCCCGGAGCAGATCAAGCGGATGGCCGCGCTCGGCGTCCACCCGGTCAACCAGCCCCAGCACTACTACAACTGGGGCGAAGGCGTCACCGACGCCGTCGGCACCCCCGGCGAGCGGTTCAATCCCCTCGGCGAGTTCCAGGCCGCGGGCGTGCCGGTCACGCTGAGCTCGGACGCCCCGGTCGCGGAACCGAATCCGCTCGAAGCCATCCAGACCGCGGTGACCAGGACGACCCGCCGCGGCCACCGGCTCGGCGGGGACGACCTGCTGATCGACGTCCGGTCGGCCGTCGCCGCGCATACGATCGCCGGCGCCCGGGTGCTCGGCCGGGAACGCGACCTCGGCTCGATCACCCCCGGAAAACGCGCGGATTTCGTGCTGCTGGACGAGAATCCCCTGACCTGCGACCCGAGCCGGATCGCGGGCATCGGCGTGCTGGAAACCTGGATCGACGGCGAGGTGGCCCGATGACCGTCCGAACCGACACACAGTCACTCCGCCGTGCCCGCCGGGCTGGGCTCGCGGCCTTCGTCGGCACCACGATCGAGTGGTACGACTTCTACATCTACGCCACGGCCGCGAGCCTCGTCTTCGGCACCGTGTTCTTCCCCGCGACCGGCGACCGGCTGACCGGCGTCGCGGCGGCCTTCGCGACGTACGCCGTCGGGTTCTTCGCGCGGCCGCTCGGCGGCATCGTGTTCGGGCACGTCGGTGACCGGGTCGGCCGCAAGACCGCGCTCGTGGTCACGTTGACCATGATGGGCGTGGCGACCTTCCTGGTCGGCTGCCTGCCCGGCTACGGCCAGATCGGCACGTGGGCGCCGATTCTGCTCGTGGTGCTCAGGTTCATCCAAGGGCTCGCCGTCGGCGGCGAGTGGGGCGGCGCCGTGCTCATGGCCGTCGAACACGCGCCACCGGACAAGAAGACGTTCTACGGCGCCTTCGCGCAGGCGGGCAACCCCGCGGGCGCGTTGCTGGCAACCGGCCTGTTCAGCCTGCTGAGCACCGGCGGCACGGAATGGCTCGCCACCTGGGGCTGGCGGATCCCCTTCTTCGCGTCCGTCCTGCTCATCGGCGTCGGCCTCATCGTGCGGCTGAAAGTCGAGGAATCACCGGTCTTCGAGGAAACCGTCGAAGAAACCGGCGTGCCCATCCTGTACGCGGTGCGGACGAACTGGAAGCCGATCCTGCTGGGCATCTGCGTGCTGCCCGTCGCGGTCGGCGGCTACTACCTCGTCACCACCTTCGCGACGGCGTACGCGACCGATCCGGCCGTCGGCGTCTCCGAATCGCTGGTGCTCAACGCGCTCACCATCGCGGCCTTCGTGGAACTGGCCGTGAGCTTCGGCGCGGCCTGGCTCGGCGATCGCTTCGGCCGGGTGCGGGTGGTCGTCATCGGCCTCGTCGGGGTCGCCGTGCTCGCGGCGCCGCAGTTCCTGGTGCTCTCGACCAAGAACGCGGTGCTGATCATCGCGGCGTTCGTGGCGATGCGCCTGGCGATGACGGCGACCTACAGCCCGATCGCCGCCATCCTGTCGCAGATGTTCCGCCCGCGGGCGCGCTACACCAGCATCTCGCTGTCCTATCAGCTCGCGGGCGCCCTGTTCGGCGGCCTCTCGCCGTTGGTGTCGACGCTGCTGTTCCAGGCGACCGGCAGTGTCTGGCCGGCGATCGGCCTGCTGATCGGGATGTGCGTGCTGAGCATCGCCTGTGTGCTGGCCGCGCCGCAGCACACCGACGAGGTTTAGCGGATGCGCAGACGCCGCATGAGTTTCAGCCCGGAGAGCATCCCTTCGACGTACTTCTCGTAGGTCTGGCCGCCGCGGGGACCCATGACCTGCTTCTTGAGCACCGCGACGTTCTTCACGTCGGTGTACTTGAGCAGACCCTGGTCCCCGTGGCGGGCGCCGACGCCGGAGTTCTTGACTCCGCCGGACGGCGTCCCCTTCGAGGCGTACGCGGTGGCCAGGATGTCGTTGATGTTGACGTTGCCGGACTCGATCCGCGCGGCCACGGCACGCGCGGCACCGAGGTCACCGCCCCAGACGGAGGCGTTGAGGCCGTACTCGGTGTCGTTGGCGAGCGCGACGGCTTCGTCGACCGTGCGGTACTTGTGCAGTGCGACAACGGGTCCGAAGGTTTCGGTGACGCCGCAGAGCATGTCCTTCGTGACGCCTTCGAGGATCGTCGGCTCGAAGAACGCCGGGCCGAGATCGGGCCGCGGCTTTCCTCCACAAAGGACGGTCGCCCCCTTGGCGACGGCGTCGTCGACGTGGGACTTGACCCGGCTCATGTGGTCGACGGACACGAGCGAGCCCATGTCCGGCCCGAAGTCGTACGCGGCGCGGACGTCGAGAGCCTTGGTCTTGGCCACGTACGCGTTCTTGAACTCCTCGTAGCGGGACTCCGGCAGGTAGATCCGCTCGATGTGCATGCAGATCTGCCCGGTGTTGCCGAAAGCGCCGAAGATCGCGCCCTGCACGGTCTCGTCCAGATCGGCGTCTTCGAGCACGATCATCGGGTTCTTGCCGCCGAGTTCGAGGCAGCAGCCGATGAGGTTGCGGCCGGCCTGTTCGCCGATCACCCGGCCGGTGGCGGTGGAACCGGTGAACATCACGTAGTTCGCCTCGCCGATGAGCGTGGGGCCGACGTCCGGGCCCTCGCCGCACACCACCTGGAACAGCCCCTTCGGCAGCCCGGCCTGCTCCAGCAGCTCGACGCCGTAGAGCGGGGAGAGCGCCGTCTTGTTGTCGGGCTTCAGCACCACCGCGTTCCCGGCCATCAGCGCCGGGACGGCGTCGGAAATGCCGGTGGCGAACGGGAAGTTCCACGGCGCGATGATCCCGACCACGCCCTTGGGCTGCCTGATCTCGGTCGACGTCGTCAGGAACGGGACCGGTCCCCCGCGTTTCGCCGGCGCCAGCAGTTTGGCGGCCCGCGTGAGGTAATGGCTCATCACCATCGCCGGATCGCAGGTCTCCTCGATCGCCATCCGGCGGTTCTTGCCGCTCTCGACCTGGATGAGGTCGGTGACGGCCGGCGCGTTGTCGACGAAGAGCGTGTGCGCCCGTTTGAACACCTCCAGCCGCTGCTTGAGCGGGGTGGCGGCCCACTTCTCCTGCGCGGCGCGTGCCGTGGTGAACGCCTGCTCGATGTCGGCGGGGGTCGACTGGGGCAGCTCGACGAGCACGTCGCCGGTGTAGACCTCGGTGAGTTTCCAGGTGGCGCCGGACGAGCCCGGCACGCGGGCGACGAGCCGTTGGAGGAACGCGTCGGTCACCGACGCCGGACGGGTGAGCGCGAGCGGTGTGACGGTCATGGCCCTCTTTCCGTCAGTTGTCGGAATATCTGGTGGTGAACCCGGCGTCCGCGATCGACGTCGGCAGTGCGCTCGCCGGCGAAGCACGTACCGGTGCGCGTACAAGGCGCCCTGCCACCGCGATAGCGGGGCCTTCGGCCGGGCGGGTTCACGCGTCTGGTCCCTTCTCGGTCATCCCTCAGCTCCGCCATCCGTCCCCGACAAGACAAGCTTCGCGCCCATCTCGCCGATCATGATGGCGGGCGCGTTGGTGTTGCCACCGGTGATCGACGGCATGATCGAGGCGTCGCAGACCCGCAGGCCCTCGACACCGCGAACCTTGAGGTCGGGACTCACGACCGCGAGTTCGTCCACGCCCATCCGGCAGGTGCCGACGCCGTGGTAGACCGAGGTCGCGCGGTTCAGGATCGCGTCGCGCAGTTCCTGTCCCCGCAGTGCTTTGCCCGGGTGCAGCTCCTCCTTGATCGAGCCGTTGAACGCCTTCGACGCGAAGATCTCGCGGACCATCTCCGAGCCTTCGCCGAGCACCTCGAGATCGGCCGGGTCGGACAGGTACTGCGGGTCGATGAGCGGCGCCGCCGTGGGATCGGCCGAAGCGAGGCGCAGCGTGCCGCGGCTCCTCGGGTAGATCAGCGTCGTGAGCACGGTGAGCGCGGGTCGTTTGTCGACGTCGTGCCGGATCGGCGCGTCCTGATTCGGCGTCACGTACGCCCACGGCAGGAGATGCAGCTGGAGGTCCGGGACCTCGGCGGCCTGGGAGGTCTTGAGGAAGGCGACCGCCTCGAAGACCGAGTTCGCCAGGAACGTCGTGCCGGGCCGCATCAGTTCACTGACGAGACCGCGCGCGAAGTACGGCGGCGTGCCCCTGTTCTTGCTCGACGACGCGCGGAAGGTCAGCGCGTGGAACATGTGGTCGTGCAGGTTGTCGCCGACCGGCAGGTCCGCGACGACGTCGATGCCGTGTTCCTTCAGGTGTTCGGCGTGGCCGATCCCGGACAGCATCAGCAGCTGCGCGGATCCGACGAAGCCGGCCGAAAGGATGACCTCCTTGCCCGCGCGCAGGATGCGCTGTCCCCCGTTCGCGTCGACGACCTCGACGCCGACGGCACGGCCGTTCTCGATGACCACCTTCTTCGCCAGCACCCCGGACTGGACCTGCAGCGTGGCGGGCGCGAGATGGTGGATGTAGCCGCGCGAGGCGCTGTAGCGCAGGCCGTCGGCGGCGTTCTGCTGCATCCGGCTGACGCCCTCTTGGGACTTCGCGTTGTAGTCGTCGAGGATGTCGCAGCCGATCGCGTCGGCGGTCGCCTGGAGGAACTGGAGCGTGCCCTCCTGCGGGGTCTTGTTGCGGGTGACCCGGATCGGCCCGCCCGCACCGCGGAACTCGCTCTCTCCGTCCTCGAAGTCCTCCATCCGCTTGTACGCGGCGTTGACGCTGTCGGCGTCCCAGCCCTTGTTGCCTTCGGCGGCCCAGGAGTCGAAGTTGGCGCGGTTGCCGCGCACGTAGACCATCCCGTTGATGGAGCTGGAGCCGCCGACCACCTTGCCGCGCGGCACCGGCATCCGGCGATCGAGAACGTGTTTCTGCGGCACCGAGTAGTAGCCCCAGTCGAAGGGCTTCTTGAGCTGGGGCACCGCGTGCATCGGGCCGACCAGCCCCGGCTTCTTGACGAGCATCTTCTCGTCGGTTTTGCCCGCCTCGAGCACGATCACGCTGGCCCCGGCCTCCGCCAGCCTACCCGCGATCGCGGCGCCCGAGCTGCCCGATCCGACGACCACGTAGTCGGCCTCGTCGCCGCGCGCAGCCCTGTTCGCCATGTCCGCTCCTCGGTCAGCCCACCGTGCAGAACTGTAACCTGTTCTAGTTCTGTCACCGTATAGCGAGACCGGCCGGTTCCGCAACGGGCCGTCGCTCCCCGGCCGGCCTTCGAGACCTCAGCGCAGCGGCTCGAGCACCTTCGCGAGCGGCTCCAGCACGGCGGGCGTGTGCGGCGGCGGCAGGTAGATGATCGCCAGGTCGAGCCCCACCTCACCGAGGGCTTCGGCCTCCGCGGCCACCTTCGCGTAGTCACCGTCCGTGCCAAGGCGCACGTGCGAGGACAAGGTGATCTCCTTCGGATCCCGGCCGATGTCCGCGCAGTGCCGGTGCAGCACCTCGCGCTTGTGCGCGAACTCCTCCGGCGTGCCACCGACGAAGTTCCAGTGCTGGGCGTACTTCGCGGCCGTGCGCAGGGTGCGCTTCTCGCCGCTGCCACCGATACAGATCGGCGGATGCGGTTTCTGCACGCCCTTCGGTTCACAGCGGGCGTCGGTCAGCTGGTAGTGCTCACCCTGGAAGGTGGTGGTCTCCTGGGTCAGCAGGCCGACGAGGACCTCGCAGGCCTCCTCGAACCGGTCACTGCGCTCCTTGATGGTGCCCAGTTCCATGCCGTACGCGCCGGATTCCTCTTCGTTCCAGCCCGCGCCGACGCCGATCTCCAGCCGTCCACCGGAAACGATGTCCAGTGTCGCGGCCATGTTCGCGAGGAGCGCCGGGTGGCGGTAGTGGATCCCGCTGACCAGCGTGCCCAGACGGAGCCGTTTCGTGGCCTGCGCGAGCGCGGTGAGCGTCACCCACCCTTCCAGGCACGGACCGGTCGAATCCGAGAAAATGGGATAGAAGTGATCGAAGGTCCAGCCGGATTCGAAAAGTTCGATCTCGTCGGCGGCCTGCCAGACGGCGAGCATGTCGGACCAAACGGTGTCCTGCGGCGAAGTTTTGATGGCGAATCGCATGATCTTGATCGTAAACCTGGAGTTCCTCCAGTCGCTTCCGAAAATCAGCGGGCGATGCCGCGGCGAAGGTAGTCTTCGGCGTCCACTCCGGACTCGACGAGCAACGCGTGCGTGTGCTCTCCCAAGGCCGGGACGTCGCCCATGCACGCCTCGAAATCGTCGAACGTCACCGGCGGCAGCAACGCGTCGACCCTGGCGAATTCAGTGCCGACCTCGCGCCAGCGATCGCGCGCCCGCAGCTGGGGATGGTCGGCGACCTGGCCGACGTCCTTGAGCTGCGCGGCGGGAACCCCGGCGGCGGCGAGCCGTTCGTCGAGTTCGTTGTTGGTCCACAGCGATGTCCTTGCGGCGACAGCGGCGTCGCACTCCTCGCGGTGAGCCACCCGCCGCACGTTCGTGGTGAAGCGCGGGTCGTCGGCGAGTTCGGGCGCGTCGAGGACATCGGTGACGAGCGTTCGCCAGCCGGTGTCGTTCTGGACGCCGATGAGCATCTGGCCGTCGCGCGTGGGAAAGGCGTCGTACGGCGCGATCGAGCTGTGGCTCAGGCCCATCCGCTCGGGCTCGGTTCCGGCGTACATCCGGGTGTTGAGCGCGTATCCCATCCATTCGACGGTGGCTTCCAGCATCGAGACCTCGATCGTCGCGCCCTCGCCGGTCCGCCAGCGGCGCAGCAACGCCGCCAGCACCGCCTGCGCGCAGTACATGCCCGAGGCGATGTCGGCGGTCGGGATCCCGGTCTTCGCCGGCGCGTCCGGGGTGCCGGTGATCGCGATGAGCCCCGCCTCGGCCTGGATCAGCATGTCGTAGGCCTTGCGCCGCTCCATCGGCCCGCCCGCGCCGAACCCGGACAGGTTCACCACGACCAACTCGGGGTGTTCCGCCCGCAGATCGCCGAAACCGAGCCGCTCCGCCGCGCCGGGCGCGAGGTTCTGGACGAACACGTCGGCCTTCGCGACCAGCCGCCGGACGACGTCACGGCCCTCGTCGGTCTTGAGGTCGACGGCGAGTGATTCCTTGCCCCGGTTGAGCCAGACGAAATGCGCGCCGCTGCCGTGCACGGCGTGGTCGTAGGCGCGGGCGAAATCCCCGCCGTCGACGCGTTCGACCTTGATCACCCGCGCGCCGAGGTCGGCGAGGTTGCGGGTGGCCAGCGGTGCGGCCACGGCCTGTTCGACGGCGACGACGGTGACCCCGTCGAGTGGCCGCGTCATGCTTTCTTCTTCTCGGCCCGCACCAGCCCACCGCCGATGATCAGCCGCTGGATCTCGCTCGTGCCCTCGTACAGCCGCATCAGCCGGACGTCTCGGTAGATCCGTTCGACCGCGACCTCACGCATATAGCCGCTTCCGCCGTGCACTTGCACCGCGAGATCCGCGGCCTTGCCCGCCATCTCGGTGCAGAACAGCTTCGCCGCCGACGGCGCGATCCGCCGGTCCTCCCCCGTCACATACGCCCGCGCCGCCTCACGGGCGAGCGCGCGACCGGCGAGCACACCGGTCTGCTGATCGGCCAGCATCGCCTGCACCAGCTGGAAATCCCCGATCGGCGTGCCGCCCTGGGTCGCCGTCGCGGCGTACGCGACCGACTCGTCCAACGCCCGCTGCGCCGTTCCGACGGCGAGGCCCGCCATGTGGATCCGGCCGCGCGCCAACGACGTCATCGCCGCCTTGTAGCCGCCATCGCCGTCGCCGCCGACCAACGCGTCGGGTCCGACATGGACCTGCGAGAACGTCACGTCCGCGGTACGGGAACCCTCCTGCCCCATCTTCGCGTCTTTCGCGCCGACCGTGATGCCTGGCGCGTCCGCCGGCACGAGGAACACCGCGATGCCGGTGCCCGTACGCGCGAAAACCACGAACAGGCCCGCCTCGGTGGCGTTGGTGATGAACTGCTTGCCGCCGTCGATCACCCAGCCGTCACCGTCCGGCTTCGCGCTGGTCCGCAACCCGGCCGGATTCGACCCCGCGCCGGGCTCGGTGAGCGCGAACGACGCGACGACCTCACCTGACGCGATCCCCGGCAACCACCGGGCCTGCTGTTCCCGGGTGCCGAACCCGACCAGCACCTGCCCTGCGATCCCGTTGTTCGTCCCGAACACCGACCGCAACGCCAATGACGTGTACCCCAGCGCCATCGCGACCTCGACATCCTGGACCAGGTCGAGACCGAGCCCGCCCCACTCCTGGGGATCGCGTACCCGAACAACCCCATCTCCGCGGCCTGCGCCCGCAGATCGGCCGGGATGGCGTCCGTGTTCATGATCTCCAGCTCGCGGGGCATCACCCTGGTGCGCACGAAATCCTTGATCTGGCCGAGAACGTCCGCGAACACGTCGTCGGGGACGTCGGGGTTGCCGGTGTACATGCCCCTCACTATCGATCACCGTCCGGGTTCGGTCCACACCCTCGGGTGGACCTCACCGCGAGACCTACCGGAGATGTTGATCACCGACCTAACGTCGAACCATGCGTACACGTACCGCCTTCCTCGCCATGACCAGTGCCGTCGCCTTGTGCTTCACGATCCCCGCCGTGGCCTCCGCGGCCGAAGGCGAATTCACCTACCGCTACTACGACGAAAACGAAGAGCTCCAGATCGGCACTCTGGTGGACCCGCCGAGCGGCGAATGTATAGAGATTCCCGAAATAGCCGACTGGGACGTCGACGCGTTCCGCCCGCGCAACGACACCGACTCGACAGCGGTGGTGTTTTTGGACGACGACTGCAAGAGCGATTCCTACTTCTCGCTTCGCCCCAACGGCGGTCGAGGCTCGGACAGACTTCTCCTGCGCTCGGTCCTCTTCAGTTAGGCCGAGCGGACCTCGACACCACACTCCGCGCGGCGAAAGATGAGGCGCGGGGGTGGTCGTCGTGGCACGACGTGGACTGGTTTTCCTGGCCCTGCTCACGATCTTTCTGGGGCTGGTGGTGCCCGGCGCCTCGGCCGACGGCCCGGTCACCAGGTACGAGGGCGAACTCGAAGGCGCACGCTATCTGGTGCTGGTGCCGGAAAACTGGAACGGCACGCTCATGCTGTGGAGTCACGGGATGTACTCCCTGGCATATCCGGAACCCGATCGGATCGCGCTGACGTCACAGCCCGCGACCGAGTCTTTCCTGCTGGCGCGGGGATACGCGCTGGCCGCGTCCCAGTACCGGTCCGTGCGCGGCTGGTCGATCGAGGAGGCGCTGACCGACCAGACCCGGTTGCACGACTGGTTCACCCGCACGATCGGCCCGCCGCGACGAACCATCGCGGCGGGCGAATCGGTGGGCGCGATCACCGCGACCCTGCTCGCCGAGCGGAACCCGCGCCGGTTCGACGGCCTGATGACCTTCTGCGGCAACCTCGCCGGCGGGGCCGCGCACTGGAACTCGTCGCTCGATCTCGGGTACGCCCTGAACACCCTGCTCGACGCACGGCTGCAACTGGTGCGGATCACCGATCCCGCGGCCAACGTGGGCAGATTCGTCGACGTGGTGCAGGCCGCCACCGCGAACCCGGGAGGCAGGGCGCGGCTCGCGCTGGCGAACGCGCTGGCCGAGATCCCAGGCTGGCTGGACGCCACGCAGCCCCGCCCACCGGACGTCGCGGGTCAGGTTTTCTGGCAGGGGGTATGGGATCGCTACTACCGCGCCGGCGCGTTCGGCGTCGACAGGGTCGCACTGGAACAGCGGGCGAGCGGCAACCCGAGCTGGAACGTGGGCGTCGACTACCGGCGGATCCTGGCGAAGTCCGGCGAGCGGACGCTGGTGGAACGAGCCTATACGGAGGCGGGGCTCGACCTCGGCGCCGACCTCGACCGGTTGGCGAAGGCGCCCCGAGTCACTCCTGATCCGGCCGCGGTCACCCATCTGGCCCGATTCGGGCTGCCGCTGGGTCGCACGCCGGTCCCGGTGCTGACCATGCACACCGTCGCGGACGGCACCGCACCCGCGGCGCACGAACGCGCCTACGCCGAACGAGTCTCACGGCTAGGTGACCAGGACGAGCTCCGGCAGCTGTTCGTGAACCGGGCCGGTCACTGTGTGTTCACCGCTTCCGAGGAAATCACCGCTCTGCGCACCCTGGAGCGGCGGCTGGACCGCGGACACTGGCCGTCGACCGCCCCTGCCACGCTGAACTACGAGGCAGGCACGCTCGCGCCGGAACACCAGACGATCTTCGACATCGTCCGTGAAACCCGGGTGACGACCACGCCGGCGTTCGCGCGGCATTCTCCTCCCCCGTATCCGAGGGCGCTGCCGTTCTATTGAGGGAGTAAGGCAAACGTGTCGGGTGCGGTGGGCGGTCCGCTCATGGCCGCCTTCGATCGTGTCGCGAAAGCCACGTCGACGGCGTAGCGAAGGGCCCCTTCCCTACCGTCAGGGTAGGCAAGGAGGCCTTCACCGCCACCTGGGTCGATCACTTCAGCTGACGTCGCGAAAGTGGCTTGCGCGACACGCCACATTTGCCTTACCCCTCAATAGGGCCCAGCGAGGATCGTCAGCCCGTAGGCCGACAGGACCCGGTTGACCGGGAAGAAGTAGCTGGAGCCGCCGCTCGAGCAGTTGCCGCTGCCACCGATCAGCACGCCCTGCGCCTGCGTCCCGCTGACGAACGGCCCGCCGTTTTCCCCCGGCTCCGCGCAGACAGAAGTGCGGGTCAAACCGGTCAGCGTTCCCTCCGGGAAGGTGATCGACACGTTCTTCGCCTGGACGGTGCCGCACCGCCAGCCGGTGGCCGCGCCGTACTTGCACACCGACGCGCCGACCGGGGCCTCGACCGACCCGGTGATCGTGACCCGGCCGTCGGTGGGCGGGATCGAGCCCACCAGCCGCCAGTCGGTCGTGTTGGTCACCCGGATGACGATCGCGCCGGTCGGCGGTACCTGGGCCGCCGCGACCACCCCGACCACGCGGCCGGCGCTGCGGATGGTGTCGCCGGGCTTGCCGCATGCCGAACTCGCGATCAGGTAACCGACCTTGCCCGCGACGGCGGCGAACCCGGCCGTACAGCGCGTCACGGCGCTGCTCTGCAACACGCTCCCGCCGCCGAGCGGGGCGGGAGCGCTCGCTTGCGCGGTCGACGGCAGTGCCAGGCCGAAGGCCAGGACCAGGAAGGACAGGGATCGGGGCAGTCTCACGGGACCCTCCGATGGCCGGGGATGTCTCGATCGTAACGAGCGGGACGCCCCGTCCCATCCGCCGAATCGCGCATTCTCAGCGCCAGCCGAGCTCCGGTGCCACGTGGGTGAGGATGCTCTCCAGCACGTGCGCGTTGTACTCGACCCCGAGCTGGTTCGGGATGGTCAGCAGCAGGGTGTCCGCGGCCTCGATCGCCTCGTCCTCCTTGAGCGCCCGCACCAGCTCGTCCGGCTCGGCGGCGTACGACCGCCCGAAGATCGCCCTGGTCGTCTCGTCGATCATGCCGACCTGATCCCGCGAGTTCCGGTCGCGGCCGAAGTACGCCCGGTCCAGGTCGTTGGTCAACGCGAAGATGCTGCGGCTGACCGACACCCGCGGCTCACGCGAGTGACCGGCCTCCCTCCAGGCTTTGCGGTAGGCCTCGATCTGCTTGCGCTGCTGGACGTGCAGCGGCTCCCCCGTCTCGTCGTCCTTGAGCGTGGAACTCTGCAGGTTCATGCCCTGCTCCGCCGCCCACACCGCGGTCGCGTTCGAGCTGGAACCCCACCAGATCCGCTCGCGCAACCCCTCCGAGTACGGCTCGAGCCGGAGCAACCCCGGCGGATTGGCGAACATGGGGCGCGGGTTCGGCTGCGCGAACCCCTCGCCGTCGAGCAGCTTGAGGAAGACCTCGGTGCGCTGCCGGGCCATGTCCGCGGCGGTCTGCCCCTCCGCGGGGCCGTACCCGAAGTACCGCCAGCCGTCGATGACCTGCTCCGGGGATCCCCGGCTGACCCCGAGCTGGAGCCTGCCGCGGGAGATGAGGTCGGCGGCGCCGGCTTCCTCGGCCATGTACATCGGGTTCTCGTAGCGCATGTCGATCACGCCGGTACCGATCTCGATCTTCGACGTCCGGGCGCCGATCGCCGACAGCAACGGGAACGGACTGCCCGCCTGCCGCGCGAAGTGGTGCACCCGGAAGTACGCGCCGTCCACGCCGAGCTCCTCGGCCGCGACCGCCAGGTCGATCGACTGATGCAGGAAGTCGGCGGCGGACCGCGTCTCGGAGTGCGCGCTCGGCGACCAGTGACCGAAGGACAGGAAACCAATCTTCTTCACAGCACGTGTAACCGCCCGATGACCGGGTTTGATTCCCCGCCAGGGGTGCGCGCACCGTCCGTCCGGGTCAGGAGCGTTCGGCACACCTGCCGAAGTGACTCGCCGCGAACCGACGGGGTGAGGCAGAGGTGTCGTGACCGCCACCACCGCGGTGATGTTCCGGTCCGTTGGTTTCGCGCGGCGTCCAGCATTTCCCTTGAGCCGCGCAAAAGCGATATTCGACAGCGCCGGCTACGCCGGACAAAAGAGACCACGCCCGAGTCGATTCCACCGAACAGAAGTGTCCACGACAATTCCCACCACCGGACACAACTGGGTCGCAGCCATCCACCGCGATGGGAAGAACCGGGTTTCCCAAGGTCCAGCGCGACAAACAACGCTGTCTCGACGCCTTTGACCACCCCCGGACACAGCGGACATAATTGGGCCACCCCCGGCACGACCCAGTCAATGACGTCGAATTCGGTCACCCGGATTCGACCAAGGCGGCCGAACGGGTGAAATCGATTCCAATGTCATATTCGATTACTTCTACCTGGGTAGTCTCCGTTCGTCCCCGAAAGGCCGACCGAGGACGACACCAATGCGATCAACGTTCGAAAGCCACCTCATGCCCACTCGCTCGTACGCCCACCGTTCCGGGCGGGCCGCGGGGTGGGCCGACCAGCCACGAAAGGGGGCCCCGATGAAGACACCTTTTCGGCACCAGGGCTGCATTTACGGCAGCGATGCGGAGTTCCTCACCATGGCCATGCCTTTCGCCGAGGACGGGCTACGCCGGGGACAGCCGGTGCTGGCCGTCACGACCGCGGGCAACCTTGGCCTGCTGCGGGCCGCGCTCGGCGTCGACGCCGACCGGATCGAGTGCGCCGAGACGTCGGCCTTCGACCGCCGGCCGTCGCACTGGGCCGAGGCACTCCGCGATCACTGGACACGCCACCGGTCCGACACGCCCCCAGGCCCGGTACGCATCATCGCCGAGCCGGCGTGGGCAGGCCGGTCCCGACGAGAAGTAGCCGCGTGGTTACGGATGGAGGCAAAACTCACCATGTCACTGGCCGACACCGAGATCTGGATGATCTGCCCCTACGACACCAGGGGTGTCGAAGCGGGCATAGTCGAGGAAGCCCACCGGGTCCATCCGGAATGCGTGGTGGGGCGCAGAGCGAAGCCGTCCGCGCAGTTCATGGTGCCGGAGGAGTTCACCCAGGGCGAGACGTCACCGGGCCGCACCGCCGACATGTTCAGGTTCGCCGGGGATCTGGTGTCCGTGCGGCGGTACGTACTGGAGAAGGCCACCCCGATACTGAGCACGGAGAGCACTTCGGCGATGTTCGACGTCGCCGTCGGCGCGGTGCTCGCCAGCCTGCTCAACCACGGCATCGACCGGGCGACCGTGTGGGTGCGTCCCGTCGCGGGCCGCGTGGTGTGCACGATGCGCTGTGACCGGCCGCTCCACCTCCAGCGATTTCCTGGCTCAGGGCACCTGGACACGAATCGGCTGGACAACAACCTGCGGATGGCCGAACAGGTGTGCGAGTGGCTCGACGTCAGCTCTGACCCCGGCGGCTGCACCATCGAACTGGCCATGCCGGGACAGGTACGGAGAAGCCAGGCCGGGGCCGGGAGCGAAGGCTGGGGCGTCCAAGGCTGACCATTCGTGTCCCGTTCGACGGACAGTTCTGTCCGGTGCCGCCCGGACCGGAGAGGACACCGTCTTCGCGACGGCGGTGAGGCACCCGGGTGAAGACGGCTGCGCCTTGACCGATCGGGGTGAACACTGATCCGCGTGGAAACGCGAACACGGCGTGCCGTGCGGATCGAAGGGATCGTGCAAGGGGTCGGTTTCCGGCCCTTCGTCCACGGTCTCGCCACCCGGCTCGGCCTGGCCGGCCACGTCGGCAACGACGTCGACGGAGTGTTCGTCGAGGTGGAGGGGCCGGTCGCGGACATCGAGGCGTTCCTGCTCGCCCTGCGCCGTGACGCTCCCCCGCTCGCCGCGGTCGAACGGGTGACCTCGGTGGAGACGAAATCGAAAGACGGCCGTGGATTCAGCATCGTGCCCAGTGACCCCGGTGGAGGCAAGCGAGCACTCGTCGCCGCGGACAGCGCCGTCTGCGACGACTGCCTCCGCGAACTGCGCGACGCCGGCGACCGCCGCTTCGGCTATCCCTTCATCAACTGCACCAACTGCGGCCCGCGCTTCACCATTGTGCGCGACGTGCCCTACGACCGGCCCCTGACCACGATGGCGGCTTTCGGACTGTGCACCGTTTGCGCCGCGGAGTATCACGACCCGGCGGATCGCCGCTTCCACGCGCAGCCGACGTGCTGCGCGGACTGCGGCCCGCGGTTGCGGCTGCGGGACACGACCGGGCGCGAGGGCGCCGGCGACCCGATCGCGGAGGCGGCCGCGCTCCTTCGGGAAGGCCGAGTGCTGGCGATCAAAGGGATCGGCGGCCATCACCTGGCCGTCCTCGCGGCGGACGAGCAGGCCACCGCCCTTCTGCGGAAGCGCAAACACCGTGAGGACAAGCCTTTCGCCGTGATGGTGGCCGATGTGGACACCGCGAGGATCTTGTGCGAGGTGGACTCCGCCGGGTGCGAGTCGCTCACGAGCAGGCGGCGCCCGATCGTGCTCCTTCCCCGGCTCGAAGACGCGCCGGTCGCGGCCGCGGTCGCGCCGGGGACCCGGCAGCTCGGTCTCCTTCTCCCCTATTCCCCGCCGCACCATCTCCTGCTCGCGGCGGTCGCCGCTCCGATCGTGCTCACCAGCGGCAACGTCTCCGACGAGCCGATCGCCTACACCGACGCCGACGCCTTCGACCGGCTCGGCGGGATCGCCGACGCGTTCCTGACCCACGACCGGCCGATCCATATCCGCACCGACGACTCCGTGGTGCGGCCATGGCGCGGCCGGGAATCGGTGCTGCGGCGCTCTCGTGGATTCGTGCCGGAACCCGTGACGTTGCCGTCGGCCGCGCCACGGCCCCTGCTCGCCTGCGGGGCGGAATTGAAGAACACCTTCTGCCTGGTCAAAGATCGGTACGCGGTCATCTCCCAGCACATCGGTGATCTGGAGAACTTCGAGACGCTACGGTCGTTCACGGAAGGAATAGTCCACTTAAGACGGTTGTTCGACATCGATCCCGCACTGGTCGCGCACGACCTGCACCCGGAATACCTCTCCACCAAACACGCTTCGGAGCTGGCCGAGCGCTCCGGCGTCGAACTCGTCGGGGTGCAGCATCACCACGCGCACATCGCGTCGTGCCTCACCGACAACGGCGAAGAGGGGCCGGTTCTCGGCGTCGCCTTCGACGGCACCGGTTTCGGGGACGACGGCACGATCTGGGGCGGGGAATTCCTGCTCGCCGATCTGACGACCTACACCAGGGTCGGCCACCTGGCGCCGGTGCCCATGCCCGGGGGTACGACGGCGATCAGGCAGCCGTGGCGGATGGCCGCGGCATACCTCGATCGGGCCTTCGACGGCTGCCCGCCGACGGACTTGGCCGTTTCGGTCCGCAACGCCACCACGTGGGCCACCGTGACCGAACTCGCCAGACGCCGGGTGGCGTCTCCACTGACCTCCAGCGCGGGGAGGCTGTTCGACGCGGTATCGGCCGTGCTCGGTATCCGCGACACCGTCCACTATGAGGGGCAGGCCGCGATCGAACTGGAACAACTGGCGGACGCGGGCGAACGCGATGCCTACCCGGTGACCGTGTCCGGGGCGGGTCCGCTGGTGGTCGCGGGAGCGGACCTGGTCCGGGCGGTCGCCGAGGACGTGCTTCGGGGTGTTCCCCCGGCGGTGGTCGCCGCGCGGTTCCACAACGGGATGGCCGAGGTTGTCGCACGCTGCTGCGTGTCGCTGCGCGACGGGACAGGAGTGGGCACGGTGGCCATCTCGGGCGGCGTCTTCCAGAACCTGCTTCTGCTCGACCGGACGGTGGACCTGTTGCACGAAAACGGTTTCCGGGTCCTCACCCACAGCCGCGTGCCGGCGAACGACGGCGGTATCAGCCTCGGTCAGGCCGCCGTCGCCGCCGCGAGGGATCGCGCGGGGATCACATCTTCCTGATGGCCAGGTACCGCCGGATGTCCGGGAGGAAGAGCGCCAGGACGACGAGCGCCGCGACGGCCGTCATCGCCAGTATCGCCAGGAAGATGTAGCCGAACACAGTCAGGTCCGGCGCCTTCTTCTCGCCTTCCGGAAGCCCAGTGAGCGTTCTCATGTCCCCTCCCGTGGTTCCTCGCGCCTGAACGCGGCATCATCCAGCAACGCGGCCACCGTGTCGTTCCAGGTGGGCAGCGCGTGCCGCGATTTGTAGCGCTGCAACGCCGCGAGTGTCTCCCTGTCGATACGCAGCCAAGCGCTGCCGGGAAAATGCAGGTCGACGGTCTCCCGCCAGACCTTCACCGGCAGTTCGTAGGACGCCTCCTTGCTCCACGGCACCTGCCGCACCGACAACCGGCCGTCACTGATACCGAAGATGGTGCCGCTGAACAGCAACAGCAGCGGGATCACGCCGTCGGAGACCGAGTTGAAGTACTTGGTCGACGCGATCTCCAGGTCGTAAGTGACCGGCACCGGCAGGTCGACCGTCGTGTTCCCGGTGAATCGCGGAACCATGGCGGACACCGTGATGAACTGCATCGGCTTCACCGTCTCCGCCCACCGGGCGGTGTCCCCGAACAGGTCGCGCAACTGCTCGGCCTCCTCCGCCGAGTAGCGCCGCCGGTGCGGTTCGATCCGGATCTGGCAGCGCAGCGCGATCGCTTCCACCCGCTCGCCGCTGGTCTCGGTGATCCGCAGCCGCAGGGTCAGGCTCGGTACGACACCGTAGCGCTCGGGCTCGGCACCGATACAGTCGAAGACCAGCTCAGCCACGGCTCATCCCTCCCCGCCGAACCGCCGGGCGGCGGAGTGGACTCCCGCGAAGAATCCGTCGATGTGCTCGTGCGCCTCCTGGCCGCCGTCGAAGCCCTTCCAGTACATCCGCACCGTGCCGACCAGGCGGTAGCAGACGTCCACCGGAACGAGGTAGGTCTCGACCTGATCCTCGGCGGCGCGGATCAGGATCGCCTCGACCTCGGGTTCGGCCGCGGCCAGCAAGGGATGTGCCGCCGCCAGCTCGGCCAGTGCCTCCAGGTTCAGCAGGCATTCGGTCGCGCCCGCCGGGCTGGGGTAGAACGCCGTCGTCCCACTGTCGCCGCGTAGCAGGAACGCCGCTCCCACCGGGATCCCGAGGCCTTCCCATTCGGCTTTGGTCAACGGGCGTTCGTCGTCGCGCAGATAGCGGTCCGGCACCGCCCGATATCTGCCGCCACCTGCTTCCGGACTGGTGAAGAGGAGGAAACAGGCACGGCAGGTGCACAGGATCGAGCGATGCTCAGTGTCCACGACATGACCGTGCCACTCCCCGGCAGGCCGTGCGCACAACTCGCAACCGTCCTGGGCCGGATGCGACGGACGCGGCGACGCCGGTGCGACCTCGGCGGGACCGACGAAGCGCCTCAGGCCGGCTCGCCGGGTCACGACGGCACCGCCTTCGGCACCGCGACCCGTACTCCTTCGCTGTCCGAGAGCAGCGGCAATGGATCGAGACGCAACCCTCCGTCGTCGACTCCCTTGCCGGCGAGCCGCACGTCGAACCGCGCACCACAGCCCGCACAGCTGAGCACCTCTCCGTCTATTGTGGACTCGCCGAGGGAAGATCCACAGGCGGCGCAAGCATCTCGGTAGGCGTAGAGGGTTCCACGCACCGAGCAGACCAGCACGGTGAGCCCCTCGACCGGCACGCTCACCGGACGGCCGGCCGGCGGCCCGAGGTCGGGCAGGGCGCTCCAGCCCGGGCTCACGGTGCCACCGGACGGTTCGGGCGCGTGCCACCCATCGGGCGGTCCCATGCCGACCTGGAACACCGGGACAGGGTCCGGATCCGGTGTGGGGACGCCGTCGACCTCCACTCCGGTGACCTCGGGCGCGGCCTGCTCGATCGCCCCTTCGATCGCCATCTTGACCGTCAGTGACGAGGATGGGCAGCCCTGACAGTTGCCTTCCAGCCGGAGCCGGGCGACCCCGTCGCCGTCGACTCCGAGGTACTCGACCCCGCCCGCATGCGAGCCGAGATAAGGCCTGACCCGGTCCAACGCCCGCTGGATCCTGGTGTCGACGTCGACCGGATGCAGGTCGTGCAGAAGCAGCAGGCTGCCGACCAGATCGTCGTCGGCCAACCGGAGGAGGGTGTCGCGGTCGTGCTCGGCCAGCAGCCCGGCGACCCGCTCGAGCCCTTCGCCGTACATGCCGACCACCAGCCGGATCAGCTCTTCCGTGATCTGTTTGCCACGGCCTTCCGGCAGCTCGCGAAGCAGGCTTTCCATCCGCTCACCGACGATGTCGGCCGTTTTCGACATCCGGTCTCACTCCTGGTATTCGGCGTTGAAGGCGTGGGGCGTGTGGTACTTCGTGATCTCCTTGCCGGTCCCGACCGACATGTGCACGCCACACGGCAGACACGGATCGAAGCTCCGCACCGCTCGCATGATGTCGATGCCCTTGAAATTCTCCGGCGGGTTCTCCTCGAAGATCGGGGTGTTCTGCACGGCGTCCTCGTACGGGCCCGGGGTGCCGTAGGTGTCCCGCACACTGCCGTTCCACGGTGTCGGCGGATACGGGTGGTAGTTGGCGATCTTGCCGCCCTTGATCACCATGTGGTGCGAGAGCGCGCCACGCACGGCTTCGGTGAACCCGCAGCTCGCCGCCTCGTCGGGAACGGTGAACTTCTCCCAGGTGCTGGTGTTCCCGCCGCGGATCTCCGCCAGTGCCTTCTCCGCGAAATGCAGGGCGAGGCCCGCCGCGTAGGCCTGGAAGTAGCTCCGCGCGCGGTTGCGCTCCAGCGCGTTGCTCCACTGTGGAATCTTCCACTCGAAGCTCACCGCGGGTTTGAGCGACGTTCGCGGCAGATTGATCAGCACGCTGTGTCCGGTCGATTTGACATAGTCGGTGTCGACCAGTCCGGCGAGGGCGGTCACCCATAACCTCGCGAGCGGTCCGCCGCCGGTGTCCAGTGCCAGGTGATCGGTGCCGTCGAACCAGCGCGGCGACATGGTCCACGAATACTTGTCGTCGAAGTCGCGCTTGGCGGGCCGCGGGATGGTGTGCTGGTTCCACGGATGGCGCCGGTCGACCGGATTGCCGAGCGGGTCGCGCCGGACGAACATCTCCTGGTCCTCCCAGTCCTCGTAGAACGAGTGACCGAGCAGGATGCGGATGCCGAGGTTGATGTCGACAAGGCTGGTGGTGACGAGCTTGCCGTCCACCACGACGCCCGGGGTGACGAACATCTTCCGGCCCCAGCTCTCCATGTTCTCGTAGGTGAAGTCGCAATGGGCGGGATCGTTGAGGCTGCCCCAGCAGCCGAGAAGGATGCGGCGCCTGCCGACCTCCTCGTAGCCGGGCAATGCCTCGTAGAAGAAGTCGAACAGGTCGTCGTGCATCGGCACGACCTTCTTCATGAACTCGACATAGCGCATCAGCCGGGTCAGGTAGTCGGTGAACAACTGCACCGTCGCCACCGTGCCGACCCCGCCGGGATACAGCGTGGACGGATGCACGTGCCGCCCCTCCATCAGGCAGAACATCTCCCTGGTGTACCGCGAGACGTGCAGCGCTTCCCGGTAGAAATCGCCCTGGAGCGGGTTCAACGATCGCATGATGTCGCCGATGGTGCGCATCCCGTGTTCCGAGGCATGCGGCGCTTCGGTGCGGTTGGCCAGCTCCAGCACGCCGGGGTTGGTCTCGGCGACCATCCGCTCGCAGTAGTCCACCCCGACCAGGTTCTCCTGGAAGATGTTGTGGTCGAACATGTACTCGGCGGCCTCGCCGAGGTTGATGATCCATTCACCGAGATGCGGCGGGCGTACGCCGTAGGCCATGTTCTGGGTGTAGACCGAGCAGGTGGCGTGGTTGTCGCCGCAGATCCCGCAGATCCGGCTGGTGATGAAATGTGCGTCGCGAGGATCCTTGCCCTTCATGAAGATGCTGTAGCCCCGGAAGATCGACGAGGTGCTGTGACACTCGACGACCTTCTTCTCCGCGAAGTCGATCTTCGTGTAGATGCCGAGGCTGCCGACGATCCGGGTGATCGGATCCCACGCCATCTCCACCAAGCCGGGGTTCCGCGTGTCTGCCATAGATGGGTCCTCGCTCCGTTCACCAGTTGGATTTGTAGCCGCTCGTCAGTGAATCGCCCTTGTGCCGCCATTTCGGTTCCTCGTCGGCCGTCCTCTTCGTGAAGCCGCGCAGGGCACGGATCACCGTCCCGTAGGCGGTGGTCGCCGCGGCGGACACCTTCGCCCCGGGCGGTTCGTCCATGAACGGCATGAACTTGTCCGGGAAACCGGGCATGGTGCAGGCGATGCAGATGCCGCCGACGTTCGGGCAGCCGCCGACGCCGTTGATCCAGCCGCGTTTGGGCACGTTGCACTTGACCACCGGACCCCAGCAGCCGAGTTTCACGAGGCACTTCGACGAGCCGTAATCGGTGGCGAATTCGCCCTGCTCGTAGTAACCCGCCCTGTCGCAGCCCTCGTGGACAGTGGCGCCGAATAGCCACTTCGGGCGCAAGGCCTCGTCGAGTGGGATCATCGGCGCCTGCCCGGCGGCCTGGAACAGCAGGTAGAGAATGGTCTCCGAGAGGTTGTCCGGATGAGTCGGGCAACCAGGAACGCAGACGATCGGGATCCCCGCCTTGGACCGCCACTCCCATCCGAGGTAGTCCGGCACACCCATCGCGCCGGTCGGGTTGCCCGCCATCGCATGGATGCCGCCATAGGTCGCGCAGGTGCCCGCCGCGAGAACCACCAAAGCCTTGGGGGCCAGCCGATCCAGCCATTCGCTCGTGGTCATCGGCTGGCCGGTCGCCGGGTTGTTGCCGAACCCGCACCAGTAGCCCTCGGTCTTGATCGCCTCGTTCGGGATCGATCCCTCGACGACCAGCACGAAGGGGTCGAGTTCGCCACGGTCGGCCTTGTGCCACCACTCGATGAACGTGTCGGCGCCCGTTTCCGGACCGGATTCGAAATCGAGCAGCGGCCAGTGCACCTCGACCCTGGGGAGACCGGGCAACGCGCCGAGCATGATGTCCTCGATGCTCGGCTGGGTCGCGGCGGTCAGCGCGACGGAGTCGCCGTCACAACCGAGACCGCCGTTCATCCAGAGGATGTGCACGACCGGCTCGCCTGCCGACTCCGGATCCGGGATTCCCACTGCCGTGTCGGCCGTGGTCATGGATGATTACCTCCTTGCGAACGGTTCGACCACATTCGAATGGACGAACAACCGGCGGACACGGTGAAAGACGGACATGCCGACCCGAGAAGCGGCAGGTAATAACGACCTTGAAAAGATCGACTTCCGGTTTCCGGCCGGTATCACCGTAGCCCCGTCTTTATGCGGCAGCAAGGACACCCCCGGTACCCCGCCGGACATAACTGTCCGACCCGGCTGCCCCGTCCACCTTTTGACGGGTACCCGTGCCCCTGTAGGCTGTCCGAACTCGGCAGACGGGCGGGGTACACGTGGAAGTTTCGGATTTCGCAGACCTGAGGACACCCATTGAGCTGCTTCCGGTCGTGGTGCTCTCCAAGGTCTTCCCTGCCCGTCCGTCGTCGATTCCCGACATCCGTGAATTCGTCCGTCATTCACTCGCGGAGTCGCCGCTCACCGACGAAGACAACCGCGAAGTGGGCCAGACGGTCTTCCGCGCACTGCTCGACGCCGCGGGCCCGACCGGCACGATCCAGATCTCGTTCCGGATCTTCCCGGAGCACGTCGAGGTCGACGTCCTGCATTCGCAATCCGGGCAGCCGGGCGAGCCCACTCTCGCCGAGGTGGCCGAGCTGGAGGGCACAATACCGCCGCCACAGGCGAAAGCGGCATCTTTCGGACAGCCGGCGACCTTCTCCGAGTGGATGGCCGATGTGCTGCGCAGGGAAGGGCTCACGCAGGAGGCCGCGGCCCGGCAACTCGGCGTCTCGGTGAAGACCGTCGGACGATGGGTGGGCGGCGAGACCGAGCCGCGGATGCGTGACCTGCGCCGTCTGCGAGAACGTTTCGGCCAGCCACCGCTGAGCTGATCCGGCGACCGCGGCCGTTACAAGATCGACCGGCCGAGGAAGTGCCCGATCCGGTGAATCGTGTCACCGAGATGCACCATTGACGTATCACCGCGGGCAGCGAACACTAGTGCCTCGTTCCCGCTGGACAAAGGTGTCCGAGCGAATTGGCCGACGCCGGGATTGCGCGTATTTCCGGGGGCGTGGATCATCGCGCGTCCGTATCGGTACCGCGACCGCGCGTTCAGCAGCGTGGCGGACGGCGAAGGCGTATATCTGTCTCGAAAGAATGGATCTTCGGCGCGAAGTACATCTACCTCACCGGTGAGTTCGTCACCACATATACCGACTGCCTGTCCTGAAACCACATAAGGAATTCGATCGTGACAGAATTGTCGCGTCCCGGCGGTGCCGATGTCCTCGACGCATTGGCCGATCGCCGAATCCGGCCCTTGAACGATCTCGCCGAACATGCCGAGGACATCGCGCGCACCTGCCGCGGCATGGCGACCCGCTTCCAGCGAGGCGGGAAGCTCCTGGTCTTCGGCAACGGTGGCCCGAGCACCGACGCGCAGCATGTCGCGGTCGAGTTCGTGCACCCCGTCATAGTCGGCAAACGGGCCCTGCCCGCCCTCTCCCTGACGTCGGATGTCGCCACGCTCACCGGGATCGCCAACCGGGAAGGGCTGGCCGAAGTCTTCGCGCATCAGATCCGGTTCCTGGCGGAACCTCTGGACATCGCGCTCGGTCTGTCCACCGACGGCGACTGCGTCAACGTGGTGCGCGGGCTCGAACAGGCCCGCGACCTGGGCCTGTTGACCGTGGCGCTGACCGGTGACCGCGGTGGTGCCATCGCGGCCCGCCGAGCCGCCGACCACGTGCTGATCGCCGCGTCAGCGGACCCCAGGGTGGTCAAGGAAGTACACGTGACGATGTACCACATTCTGTGGGAGTTGGTTCACGTCTTCTTCGAACATCCTGGCGTACTCGAGAAGGAGACGACGGCGTGAACGTCCCCGAATGCCGTGACGACGTCTGCTTGACCTGTTCCGACTCCGCGGTCTCCGTCACCGTTCTCGGTCTGCTGGACGATCGTTACGCCATCGTCCGCACAGCCGCGGGCCGCGAAGAACAAGTGAGCGTCGCGCTGGTCACCGCCGAGGTCGGTGACACCATCCTGGTGCATGCCGGCGAGGCGATCGCGGTCGTGGCGACGGGCACCCGGTGAAGCGGACCGACGATACGGCCTCCCCGCCACCCGCCGAGGACATGCGGTCGCTCTACCCTTTCCTGTACTCGGATTCCTCCGATGCCGACTCCGTGCTCGACCAGATCCGCCGGTCCACTGTGGACAAAGCGCGCGAGATCATCGCGCTACGGGAGTCGATGTTCGCTCGCGACGGGAGCCGTCTGCTGGAGTGCGCCGGCGCGATGGCACGCCGATTCGCCGATGGCGGGCGTCTGCTGGCGTTCGGCAACGGCGGCAGTTCGACCGACGCACAGGACTTGGCCAGCCTCTTCCTCAGTCCGGCGAGCGGGCCGGCCGGTGCCCCTCCCCCGCTGCCCGCCTTCGGCCTCACCAACGACATCGCGGTCATCACCGCGCTGAGCAACGACATCGGCTTCGACGTGGTGTTCGCCCGGCAGATCGCCGCGTTCGCGAAGCCGTTCGACATCGCGGTCGGCCTGTCCACCAGCGGTAACTCCGCCAACCTGCTGCGTGGCTTGGAGGAGGCGAACGGGCGAGGTCTGCTCACGATCGGGATCACCGGCTACGACGGTGGCAAGATGGCCGAACTGGACGGCATCGACTACCTGTTCGTGGTCCCGTCTCCGTCGGTGCACCGCGTCCAAGAGGCACAGACCACGCTTTATCACGCGTTGTGGGAACTGGTCGTCGAACACCTCGCGGAGCGGGTGAGACCGTGACGGACGCCCTGACCCGGGCCAAGGCCGTAGCCGACGCCGTGCTCTACGAGGGCTACCTGTTGTACCCGTATCGCGCGTCGGCGGCGAAGAACAAGGTGCGCTGGCAATGGGGCGTGCTCACTCCCGCCGCCCACGCGGCGGCGGGGACCGGCGAACATCACTGGTCGCAGGCGGAACTGATCGCGGAGCCACCGGACGACGGGGTTCTCCAGGTCCGGCTCCGCTTCCTCCAAGTGCAGAAACGTGTGGTCGAGGCGGCAGGCAGGGCGGTGCCGTCGCTGACCGTCGACGGAACCGAGTACACCACGTGGGAGGAGGCCGTCGAACGTGAGATCGCGGCCGCGATCCCCTTCTCGGCCCTGAGCAGGGGAACCTGTGTCCCGTTCCACGTGGAAGGCGGTGAGGACGTCGAGCCGGTCCTCGGTGGCGACGACGTGCGGCTGGTGCGCAGACGTGCCGGCCTGCGCGGCGAACTGCGGCTCCGCGGTGAGGCTTTGCCAGGGCCGTTCGGCGGCGTGAAACTGCGGGTGCGGGTGTACAACAAATCCGTCTGGGACGAGCCGGGAGCGACCAGGGACGAAGCACTGGCTCACTCGATGGTCGCCACGCACACGCTGCTCTCCATCCCGGGTGGCGCTTTCCTCTCGCTGATCGACCCGCCCGAATGGGCGTCGGTGGCCACCGACGAATGCGTCAACGAACGCACCTGGCCGGTCCTGCTCGGAGAGCCCGGCCGGTGCGACACCGTCCTGTGCTCGCCGATCATCCTCTACGACCACCCGGAGATCGCCGAGGAGAGCCAAGGTCCCCTGTACGACGGCCTGGAGATCGACGAGATCCTGACCCTGCGCACGCTGACACTCACCGACGAGGAGAAACGGCAGGCACGCGCCACCGACACGCGGGCGGCCGAACTGATCGACCGGGTCGAGAACATGCCACCGGAATTGCTGGACCGGCTCCACGGCACGATCCGCCATCTGCGCTCCGTCACCGGTGACGCGGAGGAACCGCCCGACGTGCCGTGGTGGGATCCTGAGGCTGACGCGTCGCTGTCGCCGGAATCCGACACCGTGAACGTCGCCGGGGTCGCGATCGGCAAGGGCAGCCGCGTACGGCTGCGGCCCGCCAAGCGGGCCGACGCGCACGACATGTTCCTGAGCGGCCGGGCCGCGGTCGTGCAGGCGGTGCTGCTCGACGTCGACGGCGTCTGGCATGTCGCGGTCACCCTCGAAGACGATCTCGGCTCGGAGCTCTATGCCCAGCACGGCCGGTATCGCTACTTCGGCGTCGACGAGATCGAGCCGATCGCCACGGAGGCGCCATGACTCCACGGATACTGGTGGCCGGCATCGGCAACGTCTTCCTCGGCGACGACGGTTTCGGGGTCGAAGTCGTCCGCCGGATGTCCACGAAGGTCTTGCCGGATCGGGTGCGGGTGGCGGACTACGGCGTTCGCGGTATGCACTTGGCCTACGACCTGGTCGCCGGGCAGTACGACCTGACGGTGATGGTGGACGCCACCACCCGGGGTGATGCCCCGGGCACGGTGTACGTCGTCGAACTGGATCTCCCCGACGGGCCGCCCCTGCCGACGGCGGAGGCACTCGACGCGCACGGGATGCAGCCCGATGTCGTGCTGAACCTGGTCGCCCTCCTCGGCGGGGATCCCGGCCGGGTGCTGCTGGTCGGTTGCGAACCGGCGGTGCTCGACCATCGCATGGAGCTCAGCCCCGCGGTGGCGGCCGCGGTGGACACGGCCGCGGGCGCCGTCGCCGACCTCATCGGCGCGTGCCGGTCAGCTGACCAGACCGCCGCGATCGGAAGGAATCGGGTGCCGTCATGTGCCTTGGAATCCCCGGAGAAGTGATCGAGATTCTCGCGGACCGCCCTGATCTGGCGAAGGTCGACGTGGGCGGCGTCAAACGGGCCATCAACATCGCGCTGGTCTCCGAAGAGGGCCTCGAGCCAGGCGACTGGGTTCTGATCCATGTCGGCTTCGCCCTGTCCAAGATCGACGAGGCCGAGGCGAAAGCGGCGATGGACTTCCTCGAGAGCATCGGCAAGGCCTATGACGACGAGATCGCGGCCCTGCGCGATTCGCAGATCATTTAGGAGCTGAGAAGCATGCGTTTCGTCGACGAGTTCCGCGACGCCGAGAAGGCCAAGGTGCTCTCCGCGAAGATCGCCGGCCTGTGCGAACCCGGTCGCGAGTACAAGTTCATGGAGGTGTGCGGCGGCCATACGCACACGATCTACAAGCACGGACTTGAGGATTACCTTCCCGAATCCATCACCCTGGTACACGGTCCCGGCTGCCCGGTCTGTGTCATCCCGATGGGCCGCATCGACGACGCGATCCACATCGCCCGCCGTCCCGAGGTGCTCATGACCTCGTTCGGCGACATGATGCGAGTGCCCGGCGGCGACGGGAACTTCTTCGACTCCAACGCCGAGGACACCGACATCCGGATGGTCTACTCGCCACTCGACTCGCTGAAGATCGCCAGGCAGAACCCGGACCGGCAGGTCGTGTTCATGGCGATCGGCTTCGAGACCACCACACCGTCGACCGCGATGACGATCCTGCGAGCGGCCGAAGAAGGCATCGAGAACTTCTCGGTCTTCTGCAACCACATCACCATCATCCCCGCCATCAAGGCCATCCTCGACTCTCCGGACCTGCGTCTCGACGGCTTCATCGGACCAGGGCACGTTTCGACGGTGATCGGTTGCCGCCCGTACGAATTCATCGCGAGGAGTTACGGAAAGCCCCTCGTGGTGGCCGGATTCGAGCCGCTCGACATCCTGCGGTCGATCCACATGCTGATGGTGCAGCTCAAGGAAGGCCGCTCGGAAGTGGAGAACCAGTACTCGCGGGTCGTGCCGTGGGAGGGCAACCTCAAGGCGTTGCGGGTGATCAACGAGACCATGGAGCTGCGCCCGTACTTCGAATGGCGCGGACTCGGTTTCATCTCCCACTCGGCACTGCGGTTACGCGAGAAATACGCGCCGTTCGACGCCGAGGTGAAGTACGACGTGCCGGGGGTGCGGGTCGCGGACCCGAAGGCGTGCCAATGCGGCGAGGTACTGAAAGGGGTGCTGAAACCCTGGGAATGCAAGGTCTTCGGCACCGCGTGCACCCCCGAGACCCCGATCGGAACCTGCATGGTGTCACCCGAGGGAGCCTGCGCGGCGTACTACAACTTCGGGCGGTTCACCCGGACCAGGGTGCTGGAGGCGAGCATCGCCACGGCCGACGGCGCCATCCGATGAGCGCCGGTACCGGTACGCCGTCCGGCCGGGAACAGGCGGTGCTCGATCGGATCGACAGGGCCCGCAGGCGCCGGGCCAAGGTACGCGAGGACCGGATCACGCTGGCCCACGGATCCGGCGGCAAGGCCACCCAAACCCTGATCGAAGGCGTCTTTCTCGAGGCGTTTCGCAATCCTCTGCTGGAGCCGCTCGAAGACGCGGCCGCGCTGACGATCAACGGCTCCCGGCTGGCGCTGACCACCGACTCGTTCGTGGTGTCACCGCTGTTCTTCCCCGGTGGCGACCTCGGAGACCTCGCCGTCAACGGAACGGTCAACGATCTCGCCGTGTCCGGCGCCGAGCCGCTGTACCTGACGGCGGGTTTCATCCTGGAGGAGGGATTCCCGGTCGCCGATCTGACGAAGATCGTGGAGTCGATGAGGTCCGCCGCCGACGCCGCCGGGGTGGCCATCGTGACCGGCGATACCAAGGTGGTGCAGCGCGGAAAGGTCGACGGCTGCTACGTCAACACGGCAGGTGTCGGCGTGATCGACCATCCGCACAGGCTCGGGGTCGCGACGGTCAGGCCCGGAGACGCCGTCATCGTGTCCGGCCCGATCGGCGACCACGGCATCACCGTGATGCTCGCCCGCGGCGAACTCGGCATCGAGGCGGACCTTCGATCGGACACCGCGCCGGTGCACGGGCTCGTCGCCGCGCTGTTGGCGGAAACCCCTGGTGTGCGGGCAATGCGCGACGCGACGCGAGGTGGCGTCGCGACCGTGCTCAACGAAATGGCCAGGGCGGCGGATGTGGCCGTGGTGATCGACGAACAGCGGATCCCCGTCCGCGCTCAGGTACGCGGGGCGTCGGAACTGCTCGGCATCGATCCGCTCTACGTGGCCTGCGAGGGCCGGATCGTGGTGGTCGTCGACGGCGCGCAGGCCGAGACCGCGCTGGCCGCGATGCGCGCGCACCCGCTCGGCTCGCAGGCCGCGATCATCGGCCGGATCGAGGCCGATCCGCCGGGCCTGGTGCTGCTGAACACCGCCTTCGGCGGGACCCGGATCTGCGATCTCCTGGTCGGGGATCCACTGCCGCGAATCTGCTGAAGACCGGCGAAGGGAGCGGGCGTGCACGAACTGTCCATCACCCAGGCGGCGGTCGAGACGATCATCGAACGGATGGGCGCCACCCCGATCCGCCGCGTCACGCTGGAGATCGGGGTCCTGTCCGGGGTGGTGGTGGACTCGGTGCGGTTCTGCTTCGAGGTGATCGTGGCCGGCACTCCCCTGCGGGACGCGGTCCTGGATGTGGTCGAAACACCGGGGCACGCCGTCTGCCGCGACTGCACTCTGGAGTTCGTCGTCGAGGACCCGAGGATCCTGCTCTGCCCCGGCTGCGGCGACGCCGACGTGCGGGTACTCGCCGGGCGGGAACTGAGGATCAAATCCGTGGAGGTGGAGAACGTATGTGCGCGACCTGCGGTTGCTCGGACGAGGCCGGAACCCGGGTGATCGACCCGGAGGCCGGCGGGCACGGTCATGGACACGATCACGTGCATCCGGAAATGACGCGGACCGTGCTGCTGGAGCAGGACATCCTCGCCGCGAATGACCTGCTGGCCGAGAACAACCGCGGCTGGCTGGCCGAACGGGCGATCCATGCCGTGAACCTGATGAGCTCACCCGGATCCGGCAAGACCACGCTGCTCGAACGCACCATCCGCGAGCTGGGCCGCGAGTTCCCGATGACCGTGATCGAAGGCGATCAGGAAACCGTGTTCGACGCCGACCGGATCAGGGCGACCGGATGCCGGGTTATCCAGGTCAACACCGGCGCGGGCTGTCATCTGGACGCGGACATGCTGGCCAAGGCACTGCGCACGCTCGATCCACCGAACCGGTCCACGGTATTCATCGAGAACGTCGGCAACCTGGTCTGCCCAGCGCTCTTCGACCTCGGCGAAGGCACCCGCACGGTGATCATGTCGGTCACCGAGGGCGCGGACAAACCGGGGAAATACCCGCATATGTTCCGCACGGCGGACGTGGTCCTGCTCAACAAAATCGACCTACTGCCCTACGTGGACTTCGACGTCGACATGTTTCTCACCGCGCTGACGCAGGTGAACCCGAGGTCTCGCGTACTCCAGATGTCGGCGACCGGCGGCGAGGGCATGGACGACTGGTACGGCTGGCTCCGTGAGCGGGTCGGTCTCGGGCCGACGGTCTGAGAAACACCGGCCGAGCGCCGCGACGGCCCGGATCGGAGACTTCTTTCCGCGGCGGGTCGCCCGACCTCTTCGACAAGGCCGGATACCGCTTGGCTGCGACGCGCGAGTCCGCTGAGGGGTGAGTGAACCGGGGCCTTTTGTGCGACCGCCCAGCGGCCAGGCCGGCACCTCGTACAGCCGCAGATCGGCGTGTCGAGTGCGGGACCGTCGCGGCGGCGGCCACGACATCGTTGAGCTCGGCCAGCTGAGCTCACGTGTGCCGGGCTCGGGGCCGCCCCCAGGCCGTCGTGCCTGAACGGCTGGCGAGCAGCTTCAGCTTGCGCAGGCCGTTCGCCTGCCCGGAGTGAAGGCATCCATCGGCGGGCTGGTCGATGTTGCCGCAGTCAGCGCTCGGGACAACGCCGTCCGCCGGTGGTGGGAAGCGGGACCGCAGGGCATACCGGAGACATCACTGCTCTGCGCGAGCTCGCGCAGAGCACGCCCGAGAACCCGGATACGGAGCGTCGCTGACTCGCCACAGGACGCGGCTGAGCGACCCCGCGCAGTACCGGGTCAGGTGCCGTAACTATGCGTCACTCAGCGTCACTCTTCGACCTTAGCGCTCTGGCCTGCGGTTTTGCGCGGCAGGAACACTCAATCGTAGACTTGAACACCATCAGACGGTAACCAGACATCATCTCAATGTGAGTCTTCGTGACGATACGTACCCCCCTGATTAAGACCTCCCGGGCGACGTATACTCTTCTCACATCAGCAAGTCCGAGTGGCGGAATGGCAGACGCGCTAGCTTGAGGTGCTAGTGTCCTTAACGGACGTGGGGGTTCAAGTCCCCCCTCGGACACGTTCACTGCGCACACGGGTGGTTTCGGCTGAGTTTCAGCCGTAACCACCCGTTTTTCATGATCATAGGTCAACTTGACTCCCAGTTGTCGATAGACCTCGAGCTTGTCCGCTGGGTCTGCTTCTCGCAGGGCGGCCAGCAGGCCACCGAGCGCCTCGACCAGTACCTGGATCTCCTCGCGGCTCATCCGACGGCTCCGGACGGATCCACCGTCAGCCGCGAGCCGCGCTTTCAACGCCGCCTGCTCACGTTGAACCTCGCCGCTCCACGCGGCCACCAGTGCTGGATCGGCTCCCGCCTCCAACGCCGCTCGGTGACGCGCCAACTTCCGGTCACACTCGAGAAGCGCGCGACGGACCTCCGCGTGCGCGGGTTCGATATCAGGCTGGGCAGCCTCCAACATGGTCAGTGACTGTTCCACTCGCTCGGGGCCGAACACCTCAGCCAGCCAACTGTCCAACTGGTCGAGAATGGCGTTCTCCCGCACGTACACCGTCAGCGGGTGATCGATCTTGTTCGCGATGGCGTACTCGTTCGGGAACCGGCACCGGTAGTGGGCCATGTTGTGGTTCCAGTTGCCTTGCATGCGCCGCCCACACGCTTCATGAAACAACAATCCCTTCAAGGCGTACCCGTGCTGGCGACGCGCCGTCACTCGTCCAGTCGAGCGCGGCCCGCGCGCGGCCAGGCGCAACTGCACCTGCTCGAACACTTCACCGCTCACCAGCGAGTCGTGGACCGGCTGGTCGGACAAGATCCACTGGTCTTTGGGGTTCCACGCCATCTTGGTCTCGTGCCCCAGAGCGACGTCCTCGACATCGATCAATGACTCCTGCTTGCGTTGCTTGTTCCACACTTCGTGCCCGGTGTATCGCGGATTTCCCAGGATCCCTCGCACCGCACTCTTCGACCACGCCACACCCGAGCGGTGCGGATTACGCACACGGTCGTACAACGACGGACAGGCGATACCGTCATCAGTCAGTCGTTGAGCGATCGCGAACACTCCGATCCCCGACAGGTACTCCTGGAAAATCCGCTGCACTGTCGGTCCGGTCGTTGGGTCCGCCTCCAGTCGCCGCAGTCGTTTTCCGTCCGCGGCTTTGGCCGGGTTGGGGTGCGGACCGACATCGACAAGTTGGTACCCATAGGGAGGCCTCCCGCCCAGATAGCGTCCCTCGACCTGAGCTTGCGCGGCCATCGCGGTCCGTACCCGGACCTTGATCCTCGTCCGCTCCCCCTTGCTCATTCCACCGAAGACCGACATCACCAGATCGTGTGCCTCGGACTCGGGATCGATCGGACCGCCGACTTCCGGCACCCATAACTGCACGCCGTAGTGCATGAACACCGGGAAAGTCAGCCCGTACTGATTGCCATAGAACGCCCGCTGCGGCTCTCCGATCACGACCCCGTCAAATCCCCGTCCCCTGTCCTTCAGAGCATCAAGCAGAAGGGACGCCTGCGGGCGACGTTTCCACGGGATCGACCGCGACTGGCCGATATCGAAGAACGCGGTCACAACGTCGCCATGCCGCTCGATCAACGCGCGAGCACGAGCAAGCTGCCAGTTCCGCGACGCCTCGGGATCCTGCTGATCCTCGGTTGACACCCGCCCGTAGAACGCGAAACGACCAGTCATGCAGCTTCCCTCCTGGACTCACAGACGTCAGTCCGGGTATCGCGGGCGGTAAGATCGAACTCCGCTGTCCGCTGCTCATTCCGTCGTAAGAGCTGCAGCAACGCCGATGCCGCGGCAGGAGTGAGCACCGGCGGTTCGACAGGCACCAGAACCTTCAGCTCCGGTGGCTCGCTGGGAGTCAGGCATCCAGTGGCGTCATCACGCCGCTCGGCTTCGCCTGCCATACCTGGTGTCCTTTCAAGCACGGTAGCGTCGATTCACGAATATGGGAGCTCCCATGCCGGGACTGCAGGATCGACCCAACCTCAGACAGTCGCCTTGAAGGCCTGCGTGGCAAGCATTCGTGTCCTCACGCTGCACGACTGGGAGCTTCTTGGAAGGCGTCCGCCGCGTGAATGGCAACCAGATCCGCCAGGATCAGGCTTAGTGCGTAGGCAGCTTGTTGAGGAACGACTCCGTTGCCCAGTGCCCGTAGTTGCGCGGTGCGCGGTAGGTCGAGGTCGGTGACCCAACCGGCATCGAGGCCCATCATCCATTCGACGAACGCCGGGGACAGCCGGGCGCGGCCGTTCTTGTTGGGCTCGGTGGGATGTGGGGCGGCTAGTCCGCGGATGGCTTCCCAACGTCGGATGGCCGGCCCGTAGATTCCCCAGTCGACCTGTGGCGCCACGCTGACGGCGCTTCGCTCCAGGTCTCGAGTTCGGTCGGCAGGATCCCCAGAGCGATCTCGACAGCCTGTTCCAGCCCGGGGCCCGATCTGTACACCGCCACCGCGGTCCGGCTGTTGCGGTTGCCGCCCGCACGTGGTGTCGGCAAGAGGTGTACGACCGCCGACGACAAGGTCAAATCGTCTTTCGACCCGCGCTGGCTGGGGCTTCCCTCCGTTCCATCCGGCGTGCGTGGAGTCGGGAACAGCGGCACCACTTCCTGATCGCGACCGGTATGGCCGGCTCGCGTGGTCGGCAGCAGCCTCACCGCGATTGACAGCGGCATGCCCATGCCGTTGCCGTTGATCTTCCTGTTCCGGTGTCGCGCCTGCCGACGCAACCAGCCGACAGGGTCCTCTCCGTCGTTGGGATTGCTGTTCGTCGGAGTCGGCAGGAACGTCGTCACCGCATCGGGCAAGGTCACCTGATGCCCGCCCGCCCTGCGGGATTCCGGTGAGCAACCGGCCCGGCTGTCGTCGCTCGCTTGTGGAGTCGGTAGCAGCCGGACGGCATCGGTCAGCGTCGTGTTGGCCTGCTGCGCCGGCTTCATCGTCCGCATGACCGTCTTGCTCGCTGATGAACGGGCGTCCCCGACGGTCGGGGTCGGCAACCCCCGTGGTGAAGGTGCTTCCGGCAGGGTAAGCGACGAGAAAGACCCTGTCGCGTCGATGCGGTGCTCCGATGTCGGACGCACGAACGCTCGTCCAACACGCGTCATACCCGATTTCGGCCAGGTCGCCGAGTACGACGTCGAGGCCGCCCTTGCGCCAGCGGAGCGCGGCCACATTTTCCACGACGAGGAGCGCCGGTCGTAGATGGCGAACGGCTGCGACGACCTGGTGCCAGAGTCCACTGCGTGTCCCCTTCCTGATGCCGGCACCACGGCCGGCTGAACTGATGTCCTGGCAGGGAAAGCCGACGACGATGACGTCGACCGGCTCGACCTCTGTCCAGTCGGTGGTGGTGATGTCGCCGAGGTTGCGCACGCCCGGCATCCGGGCAGCGAGAATCGCGCTGACGTGCCGGTCCGGATCGGCCACCCACGCGGTGCGGGCTCGCCCGAACGCGGCGATGACACCGAGGTCGAGACCACCGTAGCCAGTACACAACGAGCCGATCACCAGTTCACGGTCAAGGATCCGATACTCCCTGCGATCGCTGGGGCGTGTCGTGCTCGTACCGGCCCGGCGCCCGGCCGGTTGCCGGCTCATGCGGCCTCCCTGCCGTCGTCGGTTTCCGGTTGCACTGGCCCCCACCGGAACCGGCTGTTGTAGACCGCCCAGTACACGGCCGGCTCGACCAGGACCTGGTGCCGTCGCTGTTGCGACCAGGTCCAGCGTTCCGGCGGCTGATCCACTCCACGCAGCGTGCGGCCCCGCACGACGTACCCGAGGTAGACGGGGTTGTTCAGGATGGTGCGCACAGCCCCAGGACTCCATGGCCGCGGCCGGCCAGAGACCGGATCGGCTGGCCGGGGATGCTCCTGGTCGGTCAGAAGCCGGCTCATGTCGCTTTCGCTGAGTTTGTCGTGCAGGTACCAGGCGAAGATGAGCGCCACGACCGGGGCGCGCAGCTCATCGACGATCAGCCGGTGCCGCCAGCCGCCGCGGCCGGTTTCGGCTTCGACCCAGTGGTGTTCCAGGGTGTAGCCGTACGGCGCGGGTCCCAGCCACCAGCCGCCGCGGGTGCGCTGCCGAAGCGCGGAACGCGACCGTCGAGCCAGCTCACGCTGGTACCCGCGGACGGCCAGATAGCCGTTCATGTGCCAGTCGTCGTCTTCATACGGGGCCGTCAGGAAATCGGCCAGGCCTTCACGCATCCGCCGCCACAGGCCCGGCGCTTCCGGTTCCCTCGCACGGTTCTTCAGGAAGGGGTACAGCGCGGGATCGTCTCGGCGTGAGGTCCGGCGCGGGCGGTCGCTCCGCTCAGGGGTGGTGGTCATGACGGTCCTCTCCTTGCAGCGAGTGGGTGGAGGTCGACACGCAGCGGACGCTGGCTGGCGGGCTTGTGCATCGCGGCTCGCGTCGCCGCAATCGCGGGCGGTGCGTCTGACGAGTGAGTGAATGTGTGCTCAGGCGGCGGCCGATGCCAGCCGTGTTTCGCGAGCGCTCCAATGCGGTCGCGGATGCACAGGCAGCGCCGGGATGAGCTGGGTCAAAGCCGGATCACTGGCCTCGGGGTCGGCCCGGAACACCAGCACGGTGTGGTGCGCAGGCAGCGCGACCGGATGTCCGAGAGCCCTTTCCGCTCGACCGGCAGCACGCCGCTGAGCGAGGGTCGCGTCGGTGTACGCACGCCGTCGCCGCACGGCGGCGGTGAGAGCGAGACAGCGCGCGATCGGTGCCAGCCCGGCGGCGCTGCCGATCTCGGCGATCCGGCTGGGAACGTCGAGCAGGTCATGCCGGAGGGGATGGCGCTGCGGGGCACAGGTGATGACCACGTGCCCGCCGGGACGCACCAGCGGCCGGTACTGCGACAGCAGGCTGCGCAGCCGATCCAGCGCACCATCGACATCGCCGTTCGAGCCGACAGGGCGCAACGTGGTCAGCAAGAGATCAACGCGCCCGGCCAGCCCCGCTGTCGCCGCGGCCACGGCTGTGCCGGGGCGCCGGTCGAGCACGAGGACCATGCCGTCGACGAACACGCCGCGCGCCTTCGTGGCAGTCACGTTCGCCCGCGCCAGCCGCCACCATCGGCGCTGCCCGGTCAACCCGATCGCGTGCCGCCCGGAGCGCAGCGCTTCGACGATGGCCGTCCCCGCACCGCAGTCCGAATCGAGCACCACACCACCGGGCCGAGTGAAGGCCGCGATGGCGTGACAGGCGATCGCCGGAGCCATCAGTGCCGGGTCCGTGCCGGTCGCGTCGTGGTAGCCGCCCTCGTCCAGCTGGGCCGCCACGCTGGTCGTCCCGGTCGGCCACACCGAGCCCAGAACCGGCCCCTCCGGCCGCTGCCCCACCGGCCGCGGAAACCGGTTGTCAGTGCGCTCAGACATCCGAGGTCTCCGTCCTGTCGGCGACGTCGCCCTCCGGGGCGGCGAGAGGCGGCCGCCGGAACAGAACGAGGTCGTGGTGCACCCGGCGCAGCGGCAGCACCCCGGAGCCGTCTGCCTGCGGCGACCGACTACGCGAGGCCGTCGGGATTGCGGTCCGCTCGGCAGCAGCGGGGCTGGCTGTCGGGTCCGGTGTCGGCGCGGTGAGCACGGCGATGTGGTCGAGACACCGCAAACCATGCTGACCCAATGTGTTCACCAAGACGGGGTACGGGTCAAGCAGCCGCCCGCTGACCAAGTCACTGTGCGTGACTACTGCTGTGAGACCGCGTGGGGTGAGCAGGGTGTTCCAGTCGGTGTGACCGAGCCAGTCGGTGGCGTGCGGGTCAAGCGCGGTGATGATCAGATCGAACTCGCCACGGGGTCCGTCTCCGGTGCGGTGACGAACGGGTGCGGAGTCGGTGTTCGGGTCCGCCATCGGACGCGGGCCGAGCCGACTGGGTCGGGGTCGCGACCCCGACCCAGCGTCGGTGTGCCGGAACGGGTCGGTGTGGTCACTCGGGTAGTCCGGCGCGGGTGCCGCGGTCGCGGTATCGGCGCCGCGGCCGAGGCGGGCGACGGTCCAGACCGCTTCGGCGAGTCCGGCGTACAGGTCGCCGTCGCCGGTTCGGCCGGGCGTGCGCGGCGACGGGTGCGGGGACGCCGGTGGGGTGAGGAGAAGGACACGGTCGCCGGGACGGGTGTAGGTCCTGACGAGGGTGACGATTGCGCGGCCGAGCCAGCCGGCGAGCAGCGCGGTACCGGGCAGCGCCTCGGCATCGGCGAAAGGCCACAGAGTGCTCGGGCGCGCCGAGCGGATCCGTCCGGCGATGGTTGTCCGGGAGGGCGCGCGGCACCGGCCCTGACCGATGCGCGCCAGGGCAGGCATCCGGTGATGCGGCCTCTGGTGGGGACGGCGGCCGGGCTCGTGGTGAGGCGTTGACGTCATCGGTGGCCTTCCTCGCGGTGTGGTGGCGTGGTCTGCCAAGTCACCCCAAGAGGCCGGTTTCGGGGCCGATTTTGGACACCCAAGAATCCAAATTCTTCGACAAATTCTCAGCACGCCCCAAAACTCACCAAATTGAGCCACGCCTTCCACGCGAAAGGTCGCCTGCTCCTGCGAGGCAACGAGACAAGAAAGGCGCGAGTTTCCACTCGAAACTCCGTCACAGGCGACGGACTCGACAGAATTTTTGGATGCCGTGACCCCGGGCCGCCGCCGCGACTAGATCGCGCCGCGATCGTCGAGCTTGGCGCTACTATGAAGCACTTAAAAGCACAGTTCAACGGCCACTAAGGCCGATCTCGAGCGACCAGTGGAGCCCAGCTCGCACCACCTGCTCTGAATCCTTCCAGGAGCCTGTTTTAGTAGCGAACCTCAGCTACTAAGAAGATCATCCTTGTTCTTTTCTTGTCCTTTTCTTGTTGCCGTTCTGGCGTCCTGACGTGGTCGATGCAAGCGACTCGAACAGGAGCAAGGAAATGGCTGACGATGAGAGCGTGTCCGGCGCGATTCGCCACGATCACGAAGGGCACGACTGGCTGCCTTTGGACACTGCGCGCGATGCCTTCGGCTGGCTGGTGACCGGGCCGAAACCGTTGGCCGTGCACGGCTCCAAGTTCGCGGGGTTGCCGCGGCGGCCGGTGCCGCTGGACGAGTTGCGGGACCGGGTGATGAGCAAGCAGTGCCCGCCGCGCACCCGGGACGATGTGTGGGCGCATCTGGTGTTGCGCTCGCGTGCTCATGGAGGCGCCTGGACGGTCGCGTGCGTGGGCATGGCACTGCCCTCGCTGGCCGCCAGCGCACGGTGGCTGGGCGCGCGGTACCGGGGCGATCGGGCCGATGCTCACGCGGCCGTACTTACCGGGTTCGTTCATGCGCTGGCCACCGTGGACCTGACCGATCCCGGCATCGTCGTCCGGCTGCACTTCGCCGCGCGCCGCGCCGGGCAGGCGGCACTGGAGGAGTCCCTCGACGCGCCACCGCCCGTGGACACGGACTATCACTCCACTGCTCCCCGGCCGCCGTACGGGCACCCCGACCTGGTGCTCGCCCGCGCGGTCAGCGAGGGAGTCCTGACCCCGACCGAGGCGGATCTGATCTCGGCGACCCGGCTGGGCGAGGTGTCCCTGACCGCCTGGGGAGCGGAGCACCAGAGCGAGTTCTGGGCGACCTACAAAGTCCGTCAGCGAGCCGAACACCGACTCGTGTCGTGGCTGGCCGACCGCACCGAGAACCCAGACTCCGAGGACCCCGTCGCCGAGGCCGCACTGTCCTCACTCGCCCTCGGCGAGAACAACCCGCACACCGACGCCGAGGGCGCCGTGTCACGGGCGGTAAGCGGCCGTCATCGCAACGGGCGACCGGCCGGTTCGAAGAAATCCTCACGCTTGGTGTCCAAAAACGACCCGAAATCCGGCCTCTTGGGACGCGGGGAGACCCCACCCAACTCTCCGCGGACCGCCGAGCACGAGCCGACTTCGGAGGTGCGCCGATGCGCCTGACACTCCATCCCCAGACCCAGCAGACCACCGTGCCGTCGCGCCCACGCGCGGCGAACGCACCCGATCAGACACAGCCCCGCGCGGGGGTCGCCAACTGCTCGCAGCCGGTGGCACGCACGGGTGGCGCAGGGCCAGGTCATTGGACCTCTCAACCGCCGTCCGCGCGCCGCATGATGTCCCGGTCTGTCGCCGTGGTGGTCCTCGGCGCGGTCGTACTCAGTGCGCTCACCGCGGATGCGGCGCAGTCATCAACGCAGGTTCTCGCGCTCGCGGCCAGTGTCGATCAGGTCTTCACCAACATCCGCGACTGGCTGGTCGGGATCCTGGCCGGCCTGGCGACGGTGTTCCTGACCGTCGGCGGGGTCCGGTACCTCCTGGCCGGAGGCAACCCCGGCGAAACGGAGAAGGCGAAGGGGTGCTTCAGGAACGCAGCATGGGGCTACGGATTGGCGGCACTGGCGCCGCTCGCCGTGGAGATCCTGCGCGGGATTGTCGGGGCCTGAGGTCATGGCCACGACCCGACGTCCCCGCGATCGCGACGAGCCTGGCGTGCGCTCAGCGACCCGGGAGCGGGTCCTGCTCACCCCACCCATCCCGGAAGGTCACGCGCGCAGTCGCCGGCGTCGGTTGGTGCAGCTGCTGCCTCTCGGTGTGGCCGTGGTGCTCGGCTGTCTGCTGACGGTCGGTGCGTGGGCTTCGCCCGAGAGGCTCGCGCCACGCGACGCGCAGCAAGCCGCGGTCGCCGTCGGGCAGCAACCACCGCCCTTGCCCCTGCCGACCAACCCGCCGGGAAACACGTGCGCACCGGATTCACCGGACCCGACGTGTCACTTCCCGACCGGGTCGCCGCGTCCGCCGTCGCCGACGACCCCATTGCCGCCAATCACTGAACTACCGCCACCGGCCAGTTGTTTCCCCGGCCAGATCGGGTGCGCACCCAGCGGCCCAAGCACTGCACCGCAGACGAACACCAGCACGCCGTGCACCGGCGAAGGCTGCATCCCGCAACCCGATACTCCCCCGCCCGCCACAGCTCCGGAACAGCCCGGTCCGGGAGTGGACGGTGACGACCCGGACTGCGGGATCACCAGCATCGAAGGCTGCATCAACAAAGCCATCAACGCGGTGTTCCGCGAGCTGGTCAAGTCCGCCCTCGACCCGCTTCTGAACCTGCTGGGCGACACCGCGTTCACGACGCCGACACTGGACTCGCTGCCCGGAGTGACGAACCTGTGGAACAACTCCTGGCTGATCGTGCTGGCCTGCTACAGCGGGCTGATCATGATCGGCGGGATCATCGTGATGTCGCACGAGTCGGTCCAGAACCGCTACTCGATCAAGGAGATCGCGCCCCGGCTCATCGTCTCCTTCTTCGCCTCGATGCTGTCGCTGTTCCTCATCGACAAGGCAATCCGGCTCGCCAACGCACTGTCCACCGCGGTCCTCACCGACGGAGCCGATCCGCCACAACTCGGCGACAACTTGACCAAGTCGATCGGCGGCGCCTACTCGGCGATGGCATCCGGCGGGTTGTTTGTGATCCTGCTGCAGGTCGTCCTGGTCATCGCGGTGATCGCGCTCCTGCTGGTCTACGTGGTGCGGGTGATCCTCACGCTGCTCCTGACCGTCTCCGCCCCAATGTGGGTCGCCTGCCACGCCCTTCCCCACACCGACGGCATCGCCCGCTGGGGCTGGCGCGCGCTCGCCGCCACGCTCGGCACTGAGGTCGCGCAATCGCTCACACTGCTCGTCGCGATCAACACCTTCCTCAACGGCAGCACGAAGCTGTTCAGCTCGATCGGTGGCGGGCTGATGATGCTCTTCGCCGTCCTCGGGCTCCTCTACATCCTGTTCAAGATCCCGTTCTGGTTCCTCTCCGCCACCAAACTCGGCACCGGCCGCTCCTTCCTCGGCGGGCTGGCGAAGGCATACATCGCGGCGAAAACGTTCGGGATGGTCGCCGGCAAGTCCGGTGGGTTCGGCAAGGTCGGAGCGGTCGCCGGTGGCGGAAGAGGCAGTAAGGGCCGCGGCGGTGCTGCTGCCGATCCACCGTGGCCCGCTCAGCCGCGGATCGCGCCGACGACGGAGGCGGTCAACAAGCGGTTGCAGGCGGCCTACGACGCCGACCGCGCCCGCGCTGCCCAGCAGCCGCGCTCGCCCTCGCAGCGACCGGAGTTTCTGCAGCCCGGTCCGCAGGAGACCACCCACGACCCGGCCGTCACCCCGGCCACCCAAGGACCCGTCATGCCCGAATTCAGTTCCGCATCCAAGCCCGCTACTCCGGTCCCGCCGGCCGGGCCCCGCCGCAGGCAGGCCGCGACGGCGCCCCGGTTCCAAGCTCCCGATGAGCCACGCCGCGCCGGTGATACCGCGTCCCCGGCTCGACCGGTCGCGGTGGCCGCGGTTCCGCCGCACTTGCGGTTCCAGCCGCCGACTCCGGAACCCAGGCACGTGTCCCGACCGGTCACGCCAGCGCCCGCGCCACCCGCAGCACCGGTGTTCCGGGCCGCGCGCCCGGAACCGCGCATCGGGGACGCCCGCCCGCGCACCCCGTCCGTACCGCCGCTCGCGTTCCGGGCGCCGACCCCGCCACCGGCGCCACCGAACTCCCCGCCCCGTCGAGGTGAAAAGTCATGACCCAGCCCGTGCGCATACCGTCTGATGTCGATCGCGAAGATCGCGTTCTGGCCAATCTCACCGCCCGGCAGCTGGCGATCCTCGCGGTGACCGGGATCGTGCTCTACGGCGCCTGGACCCTAGCCCGCAATGCAGTACCGCTACCGATCTTCCTGATCGTCGCGATCCCGATCGGGGTCACTGCGGCGGTGCTGGCGTTGGGCCAGCGCGACGGCATGAGCCTGGACCGGCTCCTGCTCGCAGCCATCCGGCAGCGGCTGCAACCCCGCCACCGGGTCGCCGCGCCCGAAGGCGTGCAGGCCGCGCCGGAGTGGCTGACCAGCCGCATCACCGCGACCGATGCCGGCGGTGCGGCGGGCGAGTCGGAGATATCTCCGGCGGCGCTGAGGCTGCCCGCGGAAGGAGTCACCGAGGCCGGAGTCGTCGACCTCGGCACAGACGGGGTCGCCATGGCCGCGGTGGCCAGCACGGTGAATTTCGCGCTCCGCACCCCGGGCGAGCAGGAAGCGCTGGTCGCGTCCTTCGGCCGATATCTGCACTCGATCTCCGCGCCGGTGCAAGTGCTCATCCGAGCCGAACGGCTGGACCTGAGCAGGCAGATCAACGACCTGCGAGAAGCCGCGCCCGGTCTGCCGCATCCGATGCTCGAAACGGCAGCGCGGGAGCACGCGACCTATCTCGACCAGTTGCGCCGCTCCACGGATTTGTTGCGCCGCCAGGTTCTGCTGGTGCTCCGCGAGCCGGTCCGCGCCATCGGGCCGACCGACGGACTCGGCGGCGCGTCACCGTTTGCCGCGCTGCGGGCTCGGCGCGCCCGCAGCCGGGACGACGAGGTCACCGACACCGCGCGGCGCTCGGCGGAAACCCGGCTCGTGCGGCGGCTGGGCGAAGCGACCGAACTGCTCGCCCCCGCGGGGATCACGGTTACGCCGCTGGACGCAGGCCAGGCCACCGCCGTACTCGCCACAGCGTGCAACCCCGACAGCCTGATCCCGCCCTCGACGGGGCTGGCCGGCGCGGACGACGTGATCACCACCGCTGCCACCGCCCCCTACGACGAGCCGCCAGTCCATCACCGAAGCACGGCCAGCCGGGGCGAGCGCGACAGCGTGTCGCCGGAGTCAACAGCCCTGGATGAATGGGAGGGCGGCGACCTATGAGCAGGAAACTCGGCCGTACTCGAGGCCGCCAGACGCAGCACGCGAAAACACCAGCGGGCAGGGCCAGTGCGTTCACCCCGGACTCGCTGTCGGTCGCGCCCCGGCACCTGGAGATCGGTGGCGAATGGGTCTCGTCCTTCGCGATCACCGGCTATCCCCGCGAAGTCCACGCAGGATGGCTACAGCCGCTGCTGTCCTATCCCGGCCGTGTCGATGTGTCGCTGCACATCGAACCGATCGATCCCGTCACCGCCGCCAACCGGCTCAAGCGCCAGCTGTCCAAATTGGAGTCAGGGCGGCGCCACACCTCGGACAAGGGACGGTTGCTTGACCCGATGGTCGAGGCCGCCACCGAGGACGCCTACGACCTCTCGGCCCGCGTCGCCCGCGGCGAAGGCAAGCTCTACCGGCTCGGCCTGTATCTGACCGTGCACGCCACCAGCGAAGCGGATCTCACCGAACAGGTGGCCGCGGTGCGGGCGCTCGCGGCGTCGTTGCTGATGAACGCCCAGCCGACCACCTACCGGTCGTTGCAGGGCTGGGTGTCCACCTTGCCGCTGGCGCTGGATCTCATCGGCATGCGCCGCACCTTCGACACCAGCGCTCTGGCCGCCGCGTTCCCCTTCACCTCACCAGACCTTCCGCCCGCCGACCCGACCAGTGTCGCCGCACCGGCCGGTGTGCTGTACGGGTTCAATGTCGGTAGCCAGGGTTTGGTGCACTGGGACCGCTTTTCCGCCGACAACTACAACGCGGTGGCCCTCGGGCGCTCCGGCGCGGGCAAGTCCTACCTGGTAAAGCTGGAAACCCTGCGCAGCCTCTATCGCGGGGTCGAGGTGTCCATCATCGACCCCGAGGACGAGTACCGGCGGCTCTGCGAGGCCATCGGCGGCACCTACATCCACCTCGGCGACCCGGGTGTCCGCATCAACCCGTTCGACCTACCGATCGCCATCAGGCCGGACGGGCGTCGCACCGCACCCAAGGACGCCCTGACGCGCCGGGCGCTGTTCCTGCACACCGTCATCGGAGTGCTGCTCGGCACCGAGCTGTCCGCACAGCAACGCGCCGTGCTCGACCGGGCGATCATGGCCACCTACCAGCAGGCCGGGATCACCAGCGACCCGCGGACCTGGGGCCGGCAGGCGCCACTGCTCGCTGATCTCGCCGCAATCCTCGCCGGCACCGCGGACCCGGTCGCGGCGGACCTGGGCGCCCGGCTGCACCCATTCGTCGAGGGCGCGTTCTCCGCCTTGTTCTCCGGACCGACCACGACTAGGGCCGAGGGCCACCTGACCGTGTTCAGCCTGCGTGACCTGCCCGACGAACTCCGGCCGATCGGCACGCTGCTCACGCTGGACACGGTGTGGCGGCGAGTGTCCAACCCGGCCATCCGGCGCCCGAGGCTGATCACGGTCGACGAGGCATGGCTGCTCATGCAGGACCCTGCCGGGGCGCGTTTTCTGCACCGCATGGCCAAAGCAGCCCGGAAACACTGGGCGGGCTTGACGATCGCGACCCAAGATGTCGGCGACGTCCTCGGCACCGAGCTGGGTAAGGCGATCATCGCGAACGCGGCTACGCAGATCCTCCTACGCCAAGCGCCGCAAGCGATCGACGAGATCGTGGCAACCTTCAACCTGTCCGAAGGCGAGAAGCAGTTCCTGATTTCCGCGGACAAGGGACAAGGTCTGCTCTCGACCGGGACACAGAGAGTCGCGTTCCAGTCGCTGGCGTCTCCGCAGGAAAACGCTCTCATCACAACTGATCCGGCCGAGTTGGCGCAGTACGCGGAACACGAATCTGGTACGGACGACGGTTCGTTTGTGGACCTCGGTGTTTACGACACTGAGCTGGCTCTCGACGCGGACGCTGACGGCCACGTCGACCTCGGCAGCGCCGCATAGCCCACCCCGCGGCTGCGGATCTATTCAACCGCAACCGTTTCTGCTCGTTTCTTGTACTCGCCTGACTTTCCTTTGCGAGGTGTCGTATGTCTTCTTCCGCCAGCATGACCACGGTTCCGGTGCGGCCGGCCCGGTTGCTGACGCAGAACCGGGAGATGCGCGCAATCGGTGTCTGGAACTGGACTCTGCCCGCGCTGGCCGCCCGGCTGCCTGATGGGCGAACGCAGGTGACCTGCCCGGCGGCGAGCGCGTGCACTCGGATCTGTTACGCGCGCAACGGAACTTATCTCTTCCCTGCGGTCAAAGCCAAGCATACCGCCAATCTCGCCTACGTCCTGGACGACTTGCCTGGCTGGGAAGCCGCCATGATCCGTGAACTGTCGGCGCCGCGCCTGGTCGGGAAATTTGTCAGGGTGCATGACGCAGGGGATTTTTTCAGCGATGCCTACACTTTGGCGTGGTGTCGCGTGATGCGCGCCTGCCCGCAGGTGACGTTTTATGCCTATACCAAGGAAGTTCGGCGGTTAAAGCGGCTGATCGAACCGGACCCGCCCGGGAACTTCCTGTGGGTCTACAGCTACGGCGGTCGCGAGGATTCGTTGATCGACCCCGACCGTGATCGGGTCGCCGATGTGTTTCCCGATGAGGACGCCATCACCGAGGCCGGGTGGTCGTCGCAGGAAGCGTCGGATCTGCTCGCCGTGCTCGGCCCGCGATTGGTCGGGGTGCCCGCGAACCGCATCCCGCAGTTCCTCAAGCGCATGGGCGGGCGGCGGCTGTCGCAGTGGCAGGCCGAGATCGACGCCGAACGGGCACACAAGCGGCGCCGTCATCTGCGACTGGTGCCCAACGACCCGTCGGCTCCTGTCCCGGTGCCAGACGGCCAACCGAGCGCAGACGCCGCCGAGCGATACGCGGCCTGACTCCGCGGCCTTTCGACTTTTCCTTGCGAGAGGGGTTTTCTGATGTCATCCACTCAGTCTGTTGTCGCTTCGACGAGGACGCTTGCGTCACCATTGCAGGACTACCTCCGCGATCCCGGTGCCGCAGTGCGTGCTGCCGTTGCGGCACTGCGGGACTTCGCACTGCCCTGGGGGCCACTCGTCGGGCCGGCCGTTGCGCTCGCGGTGGCTGGCGTCGTGATCGGGCGACGGTGGTGGGCGCGCCGGTGCCATGACCGGATGGCCGCCGACGCCCGGGTGGTCACGGTGCTGGCTCCGCCCGCCGTCGATCCGGACGGCGCGGCGGCCTTGTACTCCAATCTGGTCGGGTTGTTGCGGTCCGGCTGGAAACGGCGGATGCACGGCCAGCCGCACATTGTGTGGGAGTACGTGTTTTCCCATGCCGGGGTCGCTCTGCGGCTGTGGCTGCCGGGCGTCGTGCCGCCCGGGATGGCCGAGCGCGCCATCGAGGCCGCCTGGCCCGGCGCGCACACCCGGACCACCCCGGCCAAGCCGCCGATTCCCTTGTTTAATCCGCCGGGCAAAGCGGTCGAGGCCGTGGGCGGCGAACTGCGCCTGGCCCGCAGCGAGGCACTGCCCATCCGGTCGGACTTCCCCGCTGATCCCGTCCGCGCTTTGCTGGGCGCACCGGTTGGCATGGCCATCCACGAACGGGCCGTGGTGCAGATCCTCGCGCGCCCGGTCACCGGCGCTCGTGTCCGCAAAGCCCGCCGAGCCGCCCGCCGGGTCCGCACAGGCAGCTCGGTCCGGCTGGCCGGACGCCTCCTGGACCTGATCACCCCGCACACCGGATCGCTCAAGCCCAGCACGACCGCGAAACAGCCGGTCGTCGATCACCAGACGTCGCTGGAGAACTCCGCACAGGACCGGGTCATCGTGGCCAAGCAGCGCAGCTCCCAGTACGAGACCCGGATCCGGTATGCCGTGGCCACTCTGGTCGACGAGCACGCGACCAGTGCGCAGCGGGTTCCGGTGCGTGAACACTTGCGCGGACGCGGGCATGCCATCGCCAGCGCGTTCGCGTCCTACAGCGAACACAACTACTACCGTCGCGTCCGGCTCACCAACTCCATCCGGGCCGTGGCTGAACGACGCCTCACCTCCGGTGATCTGCTCTCGATCGCCGAGCTGGCCGCGCTCGCGCACGTCCCGACCGACGAGGCCGTGCCCGGTCTGCAGCGTGCCGGAGCCAAAGCGGTGCCGCCGCCACCGGGGATCGCCACCGAGGGCGCCGGAGTGAAACCGATCGGGATCACCGACTCCGGCCACTCCCGGCCGGTGGGGCTGCGCGTCGCCGACGCTCGCCATCATCTGCACATCCTGGGTGCGACCGGTTCGGGCAAGTCCGAGCTGATGGCGCGGATGATCCTCGACGACGCCGACGCCGGCCGCGGGCTGGTCGTCATCGATCCCAAGGGCGATCTGGTGGCCGACACCCTGATGCGGCTGCCCTCGCGGCTCGGGGGGAAGGTCGTGCTCTTCGATGCCGACAGCCGATCCCGCCCGCCGGTGCTCAACCCGCTCGAAGGCGACGACACCGCCCGCACGGTGGACAACCTGGTCTCGATCTTCTCCCACGTCTACGCCTCCAGCTGGGGGCCGCGCACCGAGGACATCCTGCGCTCGGGGCTGCTGACCCTGCGCGAGCTGCCCGGCACGCCCACGCTGACGGACCTGCCGAAACTGTTGACGGTGCCCGCCTTCCGACAGCGTGCGCTCGAACAGATCTCCGACGATGTCCTGACCGGCTTCTGGCACTGGTACGACGATCTGTCCGACGCCAGCCGGGCACAGGTCGTCGCACCACTGATGAACAAACTCCGCGGCCTGCTGCTGCGCCCGTTCGTGCGGGCATCCCTCGCAGGGGGTGAGTCCACCGTGGACATGGACGCAGTGCTCGACGGCGGAATCTGCCTGGTGCGCCTGGGCAAGGACGCGCTCGGGATGGACACCGCACGGCTGATCGGCTCGATCGTCGTGGCCCGTACATGGCAGGCAGCCGCCCGCCGCGCCCGGATACCGCAGCGCGACCGCCACGATGCCTCGCTCTACATCGACGAGTGCCACAACTTCCTGAATCTGGCGTACCCGATGGAGGACATGCTCGCCGAAGCTCGGGGTTACCGGATGTCGATGACGCTCGCGCATCAGTATCTGCGGCAGCTGCCGCGCGAGCTGGAGGAAGGCATCAGCACCAACGCCCGCTCGAAGATCATTTTCTCGGCGTCGCCCGAAGACGCTCGCCACTTGGCCCGACACACCGCGCCCAGGCTCTCCGAACACGATCTCGCCAATCTCGGCCGGTTCCACATCGCCGCGCGGCTGGTGCTCGACAGTGAGGAAGCTCCCCCGTTCACCGCGGTCACCAAGAAGCTTCCGCCCGCGATTCCCGGACGCGCCAAGGAGATCCGTCGGCTCGCGCTCGTGAACACCGAGCCTCGAAACACATTCGAGCCAGCCGAGAACGTCCAGCCGGTGGCGTTCGATCCGCGCCGCGCGGCCTGACCCCGCTCAGCTTTCCGTTTTCCCGCAGGGCGTTCTCGCGGCCTGCGGGCTTTGGAGGTGCTCGTCACGATGGTTAGCAATCCCACTCCGCAGCGACAATTGCGTTCGCACCGACCGGAACGTCCCGCGGCGCGGGTACTCAACTCCGCCGAGCATCACGCGTGGCTGGCCCGGCATCTCACCGACCGCGACCGGTGGCTGTGCCGGATGCTGTTCGAGCACCACGTGCTCACCAGCACCCAGATCATCGACATCGCCTTCACCGGGCGCCGTGGGGCGAACCTGCGCCTGCGCAACCTCTACCAATGGGGCGTGGTGCACCGGTTCCAGCCGCACCGCGACCGCGGCTCGCACCCGATGTACTACGTCCTCGACACCGCCGGGGCAGTCGCCCTCGCCCGCGAGGACGGCATCGATCCCAAGGAACTGGGCTACAGCCGTGAGCGCGAGATCGGACGCGCATTCTCGCTGCAGCTGGCGCACACCGTCGGCTGCAACGGACTGTTCACCGCCCTGATCCGCCGAGCACGTCACCCCGGTGCCGCTGGTGTGCTCGCCGCGTGGTGGTCGGCCGCCCGGTGCGGGCGGCACTGGGGCGACATCGTCACCCCGGACGGCTACGGCCGCTGGCGCGAGGCCGGCCGGGAGGTCGAGTGGTTCATCGAGTTCGACTTCGGGACCGAGCAACTGTCCCGCCTGGCAGGCAAGCTCGCCCGCTACGAGCGGCTGGCCGAGGTCACGGGCATCACCACACCCGTGCTGGTGTGGGTGCCCAGCGCCAGGCGCGAGGTCAACGCACGCAGGGCGATGGCCGAGGCGCTGCGCGGTCTCGACCGGCCCGCACGCGTCCCCGTGGCGACTAGCAGCGGCGAAGCCGCCGCGGACCCGCTCGATATGGCCGCGCCGCGCTGGCGACGGCTCGACGAGTCCGGCACCGCCGGTCGCGTGGAGCTGGCCGACCTGCCCACCCTCTGGCCGGACCTGCGCGCCTCGGCACCCGGCGGTGGACAGCGCCCGACAGCCGCCACGCCTGCCACCGCACGTCCGAAGGTGGCCCCGCCCTCCCCGATGCCCCCGCCCAACCCCGCGCATCCGTGGAAGTGATGCGTCATGGGCAAGGTGGCCGCCGCAGGTGCTGGGTTCGTCGTCGTGATCATTCTCTTCATTGGCGGCGGCGCCATCGCTGTGGTTCAAGCCGTGTTCGGCAGTTCCAGCAGTTCCGCCGAGGGCGTGAACTGTGCACCCGCCGGGGCGAGCGCGACCTCCGCAGCGGGATACGGACCGCAGGAGATGGGCAACGCGGCGACGATCGTCGCTGTCGGCAAACGGATGAACGTGCCCGAGCAGGGCTGGGTCATCGCGGTCGCCACGGCGCTCACCGAGTCGCGGCTGAAGAACCTGAACTACGGCGATCGCGACAGTGTCGGCCTGTTCCAGCAGCGACCCTCGCAAGGCTGGGGAACGGTCGCGCAGATCATGGACCCCACCTACAGCAGCGAGCAGTTCTACCGGCATCTACTGGCGCTGCCGAACTGGCAGAACATGCCGGTCACCGTCGCCGCCCAGACCGTGCAGCGATCGGGCTTTCCCGACCGCTACGCGAAATTCGAGCCAGCAGCACGCCAGATCGTCGGGGCCGTCCAAGGTGCCACCTGCACGACCAGTGCGACGACCGGCGGCTGGACGACCCCCACGAGCGGCACCTGCACCTCCAAATTCGGGTACCGCGGCAGCGAATTCCACAAAGGACTCGACATCGGCGCACCCATCGGTACGCCGATCCTGGCAGCTAACTCGGGCACGGTAATCAGCTCAGGCCCGGCGTCCGGCTACGGGCTGTGGGTACGCATCCAGCACAGGGACGGGATCGTGACGATCTACGGTCATAACGACCACAATCTGGTCCGCGAAGGGCAATCCGTTCAGGCCGGCCAGCCAATCGCTGCGGTCGGACACCGGGGAGCTTCCACCGGAGCGCACTTGCACCTTCAGATCGAGGCCAACGGGCAGGCCGTCGATCCTGTGGAGTTCTACCGGCAGCGAGGAGGCCAGCTCTGCAGATAGGTGCGCACAGCCCCGTCACCTGGGAGGAGCCTTCGTCGCGTTCTCGACGCATGACCCTGGTCTTAGACAATCGTCCAGACGGGTGAGTCCGGCTACTCGTCAGCCTGGGTGCTTTTGAGATGGTTGTAGAGGTTCGCGCGGCTAAGGCCGACCTCCTTGGAGATTCTGGTCTTCGGCACACCGGCCTTGTCTGCTTCCCGAATGTCGGCGAGCCGTTCGGTGCGTTCGACTTTCAGCTGCTTAGTCAGGATCTCTTTCATTTCCTGCAGAGAGCTTTCCACGTCCCGGATGTTCTCCAGCGTGGTCTCGATCGCTTCCACGCGGTGTCGGCGGGCGCGCAGCTGCGCGATGTGCTCGTCCTTGTCCATCTGCGGCCCTTTCTCATGTGGCCATGGTTGGCCGGACTCTGAAGCTTGACTGATAGTCGCTGGATGCCCGCCGTGTCGCCCTAGACACCCTACCGAGACAGCCCGCGATCAGCAGGGGTATGTCGTAACCAGCGTTTCCTGGTCACGACACACCCCTGCTGACCTGGTCAAAGGGTTTTCGGCGAGCCATCGGAGTCCGTGAGTGACGGTGACCTCGTCTGCGCGGGTGCTAGTGGGGCCCATCCCGATGCGGCAGCAGCTCGTTGGCCCCCAGCGGACTTCGCCGAGGTGATCGGGCCTGAGCCCGCATAGGCACGGCAGCCCAGACTCGAAGCCGTACGCACTACAGCCAGGGAGGGGCTACGTTCGGCATGCCGAGCGGCGATGACATCCACATGGAGCGCTTGGGCGACCATCTCAGGCGGTTGCCGGTCGCGTTAGCCACAGACAGCGAAGCCGACCATTCCTGCCGACTGCGGCCAACTCGGCGGCCTTCGCTTTCGCACACTCAGTCAACGCTGCTGCGGGATCAGGCCGGGGCGAACCGGATCTGCGTTGCAGTCCGATAACACCGTGTAACAGGACCGCTGCGGCTAGCGACTCGGTGATCACCTGCTGGATGTCTAGCGCGGTGTGCAATGGAAGGCCGGTGACGATGAACGCCAAGCGGTCCAATAACGCCATATGGAAGCTCACGATTCCGGAAAACGAAGCCCCGAAGGACCGTATTAATGAGGTGCTCGAATCGTACGCTGAACAAGCGCTCACCGAGGGAGCAGATAGGCGTCCACTGACGCCTATTCCGCTCAGACAACGGATCACTGGTCTAACCCTAGAACTCTATGTGCGAAGGAGCTTCAGCACGGGGCCGCTCTCATTTGTAGAGGGCTACCTGCTGGAGGCTGACGACGCAAAGAAGTTTCATATCCGCGGAGTGGATGCGTGTCTTTTTCTCTACAATAAGACGTCGTTGTTCGCGATAACATCTGGCGGCGGATACCATGTCATCACAGATTTCGTCGATTACACTTTCCCTTTCGACACAGCCAAGAAGTTGATATCCAACAACTTCCGCGCAGCGGAAGTGCGTGACATGATCGGCTCACGAACGAGTCGCGCCGAAACGTATCGCCGCACATACTCAATTTCTCGAAGCGAAGCCGTTGACACCGTCTGGAAAAAGTTGGTAGGCCGCCTCGACGCCGAGCGCCTTCCAGAAGATAGTCCATTGCGCGGACTAATAGACCCAGACAAGCCGCCTGCTGTCGAAATCAAATCTTCATTCGTGCTGCGACAGAAGCTAGACCTCGACCAAGTCGGAAAATTGATAGCCGCGGTAGAAAACCTCGACGAGCCAAGCCCGGAAGATTTGCAAGAATTGTCATTTCTGGACAACCTGTATCCAGTGAGAAACAATCCTGAATTGGCTGACGCACTTGCGCGAACCTTTGTGGAGAATATTCGCCAAAGGATCCTGTCCGACTCTCTGCCAGATATTGATCTACTCGACCCGGGCGATATCATCTCATTTAATGCCGGGTCAAACTTCAAGCTAAGCTACAGAAGAGTGAGTGACAGTGTTCCCGACCTCGACGACATCATTCCGGCCATCCGCACCACGTTGGATTCCTCACTAGGAAGTGAAGCAGACTTTTTCGCCGGCTTCATGAAGCTGAGGTTGATATACCAAATCAGCCCCGATGATACGTCAAGAAAGATTCGCCGCCATCTGATTGACTTCCTGCACGGCCAGGTTGAATATGACAAGAAGGTCTACTTCCGAATTTCGAAGGTGTGGTATTACGGTCTCGGTGACTTCCTGGAGAATTTGAAGCGCGACTTCATCAATGAAGTATTCGAAGTCAAGGAGCCAGTTATCCTACGAGGTGTCATACCCTTTCTACCATGGAAAGGCGGCAGCGAGGGCGCTTACAATGAAGCGCAAGCCAGGCAACCTAACTTCTACTTTGGCGACGAGATATTCGCATGGACGGATCGAGGAAAGGTGGAGCTCTTCGACCTATTGTATATCGACGAGGCGAATAAGAAGTTGTATGTAATCCATGCAAAGAAGGATTTTGCAGCTAAGATGCGTGACGCATGTTCACAAATTCTCGTTGCTGCCGACATCTTGTCGCGGGACATCGACAACCAGAAGAAGGTCCTCAGCAAGTATTACCGAGAGCAGTGGAGCAAGCATGAAATGAACGCCGGCATTCAGAAGAAAAAATTCCTATCTTGGTTCAGCTATAAAGTCACCTACGTGGTATTATGCTCCACTCCGAATGACTTCATTCCAGGAGACTTCACGGAAGGACGCTTGAACTCTCATATCGCTCGGCGCGAGATCATGTCAGCAAAAAACGAGATGAAATACAATTCACATAGTTTCCATCTGGCCCATACGAAGTTTGGTACATAGCGCCTGCGATCTGGACTGCGCGTGAGCGCTGCGCCTATTTCTAGCGTGAAGACAGCACCGGCTTCTGAAATGATTGATGCGCACCTGTCGTGCGCGGTGGCCCAACTTTCCTCGATGGGTCGGCTTCCGAAGTACGTGCATCAGCTGATCCGGTTGATGCCAGGTGCCTCGTACGCCTCGACGATCTCCGGCGGCATCTGCTCAGTGGTGCGGTGGCCGCGCAGCTTGTGCCAGGCGACGGTCCAGGTGGCCTCTTTCTCTCCCGGCCGTGGCGGTGAAAAGAGCGGGTTCGGCACGGTGACCGACTTCTTGTTGACCCGCCGTACCCGCATCCACATGCTGTTGTAGAGCAGCCAATCGCCCTTGCTCACGGTTTCCGGGCCCAGCGTGGACGCCTCGCCCTCAACCTGGAGCTGGGTGTAGACGCCCTTCCAGTAGTCGATTTGCTCGGTGAGGGTGGTGATTTCGCGCCGCAGATAGACCGCGCGCTCCTCGCCGGGGTGCTGGATTCCCCAGCGGTGCCGCCGTTGGCCGTGCTCGTCGGTCTCGGTCACCCAGGCCGGTTCGCCGTCGAGTTCGCGCTGAAGACGCCGACGGTCGGCTTCGTGCTTCTCGATCCGGTTGGCCACGGTAACCGGGTTGTGGCGGGCACCCATGTGGTGCGACGCGGTGTCGGCGCGGCGCGCCAGCTCGTCGGCGTACTCACCCTGTTTGATGGATTTGCCGAGGTTGTTCCACGCGCGCTCGCGACGGTTGCGGTCGGCCTTGTAGCTGTAGTGGTCGACCAGCAGGGGCTGGCCCATCGGGATGTTGTGGAAAACGTGGTCGGCTTTCGCCCGCGTGGCGTCGGCCTTGGCCTGATGCTTCCCCGAGCGTTCGGTGAGCCGGTCGGCCCGGTCGTCCATCCGGTCGGCGAGATCGGTTTCCTGTTGCTCGACGCTGGGCGTCGTGTCGTCGATGGCGCGCTCGATGGTGTAGCCCGCCTCAGCGAGTACGCGCTCGATCTCGGCGAGGGCGTACGGCTTGGACTGTCGGTGCCGCGAGGACCGAAGCAGCCACGCTCCGGCGTAGCGCGACCAGGTCCAGGACGGATGCGCCTTCAGCGCTAAGTGCGCAGGACTGTTACGAGTGGTGCCTTCGACGGTGGTGCCGGATTCGTAGTCGTGGTGGATTGTCAGAGTGCCCAAGGACATGGCGATGCGCCTCCTTCGCTTCATTTCGCACGTGGTGTGAGCCGTCTTGTTCGGTCCGCCTAGATCCGGGCGGGTCGGTGGTCCTGGTCTCAACCCGCCGTTCGCGGGAATGTCGCCAGGAACGCAGCGACACGGGCGGCCTCGCCTGGAGCGACGGAGAAGGCGAAGGCCACGTGTCCGCCGTTGCGGGGCACCGTGGCGGTGCCGGCCAGCGGACCCTGGTAGCGCACGATGGCTTCCTGCGGGTCGTGGCCGAGCGGGCTGGGGCCGGGCGTGTGGACGGTCGCGCCGAGCGGGTCGGCGATGGCGTGCGCGAGCTGGTCGCGTGCGGCGGCCTGGTCATCGAGTCGTTGTTTCAGCTCGCGGGTTTCCGCGAGGGTGGCCCGGTAGCCGGGCAGCAGCCGCCGGGCAGTTTCGGCGGCGACGGTTTCTGGTGTCTTGGCCGGGGACACCGTGATTTCGTGTGATGGCACCGGGTTTCCGTGGCGGTGCCGGATAGTCGCTAGTTTGGCCGGGAGGCTGGCGGACAGCCTGAGCCGTGGTGTCTTCTCCGAGTCGGAGTAGCTCACGTGAACTTGTTCGCCGTCTGGGCCGATGAGGTAGCGGTCTCGCTGGCCGTGGTAGCCCGATTCGATTGTCCACGTTCCGTCGAGCGCTTCTGCCATCGCTGCCGCGAATGCCTGCATGTCCATGGGGTGTTTTCCTTCCTGTGTCGGGGTTTTGTGTGCGCTGGTTTTGGTTCGGGCGCCGGTAGCGGCCATCTCGCGGCCACGGCACACGCGCGGCGCATGGCCGCGCGGGCACCGAAGCGGCGACGGTCCTTTTCAGACCGAAGCCAGCACCTTGCCGAGCGTCGTCACGGTTTCCTGGTCGAGCGCGTCGGCTTTTCCGTCCACTGCGCGGGACATGTTGCGTTCGGCGCGTGAGGCGTTGCGCACGATCGCTTCGTGGTGGGTGTAGGTGTTGATGGCCTGTACCACTCCCCACGCGGTACCGCGCCACGGGCTGACCCGGTTGTCGCTGTTCCACAACCGGTTGAGCGCGGCCCGTTCGTTAGTCGCGGTGGTGCGGGCGCGGCCCTTCTCCTCGGGCATCGGGGTGTGTGCGTCCAGGAAGGCGCGCCATGCCTGATCGGTCACGGTCGTTTCGCACAGGGCCTTGACCTCGGCGGCGAATTCCTCGGCCACGGTGTGGACCATCGCGAGCGCGTCGCGGGCCTCCACGATGCGGAACTTGCCGTTCTTGGAGTGCTTGACCTTGAACTGTTGGCCGTACTCGCGCAGACCGGCCGACATCGTGTTGTCGCACACCACGTTGGTCACGGTGCGCTTGTAGGTGGTGGCAAGGCTGCCGTCGTGGCTGGTGCAGGCGACCAGGTTCGGCCGGAACTCCACGCCTTCCGGGGTGGTGATGTTCTCGGGCACTTCCACGCTCACCCATGCCTGTCGGCGGTCACGCAGCAGGCCGGCGGAACCGATTGACAGACCGTCATCCAGGATCGTGCCGACCTTGTCGAGTAGCCATTCCTGGTACTGGTGCACGGTGTACCCGTCGGCGAAGATCCCGAGGACATCACCGGTATCCGATGCGGTAATGGCCTGTTTGTTGGGCACGCGGCGAAGGCCGAACTTGCCCGCGACGAGCACCGGTTCCGGTTCGGCGGTCCAGTGGAACAGGCGGCGCTGAACGTCGGCTACCGGGATGGCGCCGGTGTAGTGGTTCGGCTCTCGGCCCTGTGCCGAGGCCCGGTAGTGCCAGGCGTGCCCGCGCTTGTCGGTGAACCCGATCAGCACGTTGTTGTTGAGCCATTCGCTGGTTTCTTTGGACATGACGGGACTCACTTTCGTTATCGGAGGTGATACGGGAACCGTTGTGCGGTCACGGCGACCGCGCGCCAACGCGCGCGGCACCGAAAAGACACAAGGGCTATTTGCCAATCGCCGCAGCGATCGCCAGACGGCCGCTTGATATCCACGGGGCGAAATTCGGTCGAATGACCCTCAGACAGCGATAGGAAGCACAGTTTGAGCGGGGTCTACGTACGGCTTGCGCCAGGCGACAAGGATCGTTTCCGCTATGTGCTCTATGGCGTTCTCGTGCGCGTCGTTCGTCGCGGACGTTGCTGAATCGCACGTCCACTCGCTTCCCTCGAACGAGTAGTAGAGGTTGCGGATTTCTTCGTGGGTGTAACCGAAGTCGTCAAGATCATCGCACCCAAACCAGTCCGCCAGCTCCGATCGAGTATCCGACTCAAGCCACGCGTCCCATGCTTCCTCTTGTAACTCTTGTTCGTATTCTTCCAGTGTGCTTTCGTCGACTTCACCTGCGTCTATTGCCTGGGCACTTTGGACGAGGCTGGTCAGCCATTCAATCCCCGTGTCGACGTCGTCTCCGTCAGTGGGGAGTTCCCCGAGTTGCACCCACGCGGAGCCGTAGCCGTGTTGACCGTTTGTGGACGTCTGAACACCTGGGGCGCCTGCCAAGTAGCGGACGTTAGCCGCGTCACGTTCGGTACCGCCATAGTCTGAGTAGTCAACTAGGGTCACGGTGATTGCATAGTCATCATCGGTTTCGACCCCGTCCGACAACACCAACGCATGGATGACGTCGGCCTTCAGGTCTCGCACCTGAATCGGATACGCGTATCCACTCCGATCCTCGGAGAGACCGACCCGGTCGCATTCCAACAGTTCGAGCCACAGTTCTACAGTTTTGGCGTATTGTTCCGGCGAGTATACGTGTTCACCCTTGTATGACATGAGAATTTCCTTTCATGGTTCTCGTCGAAGTGGCTAACGTCTGCACGGCGGTTCAGGCCAGGTGTGAGCTGATACCGACCAATGGCGATATTCTCAGTCGACAGCACATTCCCCTGAACCTCTCCCAGAGGGGATCGTTGAGCACCATGTAGTTATCTTGGGGACACACCTCTGGCAGGCATGCCTTTTATGCGCACTACTCCGCCCTATAGCAAGGGATTCACATAACGGGGCTGCAAGCGCAGTTACTACGCATCTCAGACTAGAAATGCGCGTTTGGCTACGCGTCGTTCCCCGCTACCGCCCTGCACGGTTTCGCTGCTGTCCGCGCGACCCAAGCCGCTGCCCGCGCTGTGCGGGTCTTATGGTTCGTAACGACCAAACCCTTAAGGAAAAGAAAGGAAAGAGATCGCTCGCGGGACGCCGTGTCCCGGTCCTCACGCCCCTTCTCTGTCTAATCCGCTCCGGTCTGTCTTGGTTACATGTCTAGGTTGACATAGTATCTAGACACTTTCAACCTTCAGTCGGGTTCCGTTATCTCGCCGTTACCTTCGGCATCGACCTCGCTGCCCAGGGCCGGTCGGGCCCTTGAGCTGGGAAGACGCAGAGGAAGAGAAGACCCGCACAGCGGCAGCCACCGCCCGCGACCCGCACAGCGGCACAGCTTGGAATCTGTACGAATTTCCCTTTGGATATCTCGCGGTTCTCGAATCGCACCACTTGCGGCCACGTCGTTTATATGGTTGTCAACATTTATGAGCCGTGTTTCTGTATCGTTAGATTTTATCTTGCGTGCAAGAAAAGACAGAGAGCGATATGTGACCACTTGAGATCAAAAAGAAGAATGAAAGGAAAGCCGCGGGAAAGGAAGATGATGAAGAAGCTGACTACCACAGAACGGGGACTTGCGAACGGAACGCAGTGCGAGCATCAGATAGCCAACACACCACCCAAGCCGACTGTTCACGTGCCTGCCGGCACCGAAGTTGGGGGACACGGAGGAGGGGGTTGCCCAGCGTTGGCCTGCAACAAGGCTTTGGCGCGCCCCTTCCTCTCTAGCGGGAGTCCGGAAAGGAAGGCTGAGGGGAAGGTGGAGAGGAAGGTGGAGAGGAAGGTGGACGGGCGAGAGGTCTACGGGCTCGTCTCCGGCTCTGTGCCGGTTGTACATCCGGCAGAGTACTGGCCTCGGGCCGTGCTTCGGATCGCCTCCGCGGCTGCCACCGCCGCTTCCCGGAATCATATTAACAAGTTCATGTCACGGCGTTCGAAGTATCCGCGAGGAATCAGCTCAGTATAACGAGGCTGGCTCGTGTTGGACAGCCTCCGGCAACTGGTGGCTCGCAATGAAAATCGCGGCGATTTCCTGCGTGAGGCGCTGGGTTCGTTTAGCTGGCTTGCCGGTTGGATATGTGATTTCTCGGCTGTTGTAGGGCGTCCGCGAGGCTGAGAGTGCTGTGGGCGGGGCCTTGGTCGAGGTCGGCCAGCGATGTGGTGAGCAGGTGCAGGGTGCGCGGGATGCTGTCGTGCTGGCCGAGTCGCGCTTGGTGGCGCATGAGGTCGCGGTAGATCGCCTCGTTGTAGGGGTCAAGGTGGCGGGCTTGTTCCAGCAGGGCGAGTGCCTGTTCGGGGTTGTCGGTTCTGATCTTGCGGATCAGGGTGCTGAGCGCGTCGAGGACGTCGCGCCGGAGTGCTTCGCGGAGTCCGTCGATCCAGTCCGCGGTGATGCCTTCGGCGAGGTCTCCGCGGTATAGCTCGGTGACGCGGTTCGCCGCCGCGACGGCCTCTGTTGCCGAGGCATGGCGGCTGGCGGTAATGGCGTCCTGGAGCGGCCAGAGGTCGGCGGTCAGGATCGTCTGATCGAGTCGGTAGTGGCTGTCCTGGTTGACGATGAGGTCGAGGGTGTCGTCGTTGTTTGCCCGGCGAAGGCTGCGGCGTAGCTGGGACAGGGTCGCGTGGAAGCTGTTGTAGGGACGTTCGCCGGGAGCGTCCGGCCAGAGGGCGGCGCTGAGGGTTTCGCGTCGGCACCCGTCACGGTGTAGCGCCAGGTAGACCAGGATCTCGCGTTGCCGCGGAGCGAGAACGTCGATGAGGTCACGGGGTTCGGGGGTCGCTCTGGTCAGGTGCAGTCGGCCGAGCACCTGCAGGTGCAGCGGCGGGGCCGGGGCTGGATCTGTGGCCGGGCGCGGCGCGGTCGTTGGGTTGTCGTCGCGCCGGGCGGCCGAGGGGCGCGGGTGGTTGCTGACCTCCGGCGGGGATGGCTCGGGCGTTTCTGATTCAGCTGGTCCGGACGGTCCGGTTGTCGGGTTCTCGCCGCGGTTGTCGCTGGCGGTCTCCGTCGGTGGGGTCACGGCTGCGGCGTCGGGTGCCGTAGCGAACTCGTACTCGAAGACGAGTGGCTCGGCACTCGCCCTCGTGCTCTCAGCCCGGCTTTGCCGCTGTGTGCCCGGTTCCACGGCGCTGCAGGCGACGGTGCAGTCTCGGATCGGGCCGTCGCTGCCGGGCTCGGCCGCATGCAAGAGTGCGAGCAGGTCACGAGCATCGGCGTCCAGCAATGTGAAAAGTCGGGCGCCGGCCAAGTCTTCGCTCAGGGTGGGGCTGGTCGCTTCGACGGTGCCGTCGTCGCGAACGCGCACAGTGCCGCCGGGGCGCCAGGGGCCGAGGAACACGCCAGCCAGACCAAGGTGCGCGCCGTTGTCGAGGACGGCGTGCGCGCGCCGGTTCGTGTCCGCGGTGGGCGTGGCCACCACCACGGCAGGTCCAGTGTCTCCGCCCTGAAACGCTGTGTTCGCTGGTGGGTCGTCGCGCGTGAGGTCGCTAGTGTCGGTGCGGGCGACCAGCTCGGCCTCCAACGTCGCCAGCGCTGCGGGCAGATCATCGACGATGAGCAGCCGGTCCGGGACGGGATCGGCCAGGTCGTGTCCGAAGAGTGCGCGGGCATCGTCGGCGGGCATCACGATCATGGCGTCGAGGCCGTCGCTGGTGGCCTGCGCGAGCAGGGTCATGATCAAGGCTCGTGCGGCGGCATGGGCACCGGGACCGGTGAGTCCTAGTCCCCGCGTGCTGGCGAGGTCGAGTGCGATGGCGTGCCCGTCGCGTACGCCGAGCGCGGTGTTCTGGGGTGCCGGGAGCACAGCACGGACCGTGGCTCGGGCTCGGTCGCGGATGTGGATGTCGGCCAGTCGTGCGTGGCCGGGTGCTGCGGGTGCAGCGGTCGGGTTGTCGTCGCCAGCGGGCGTGCTCGTGGCGGTGTCGTGAGCGATGCGCAGTGCGCGGACGACTGGAAGGCCGGCAGGGTCAGCCTCGTCGCGTACGCCAGGGTGGTACCAGCGGCGGCGCCGAAGTCGGACGGTGATCATCGCGAGGGTGATCAGGGCAGCCAGTCCGAGGCCGACGAACGCACCGGTCGGCAGGGCGATACCGGTTCCGGGCTGTGCCTCGGGCAGGTCCGGCGGTTCTCCTCGAGGTGCGTCCGGCGAGGCGGGCTCCTCGGCGGAGGTAGCCGGGCTCTCTGGGGCGGGCGCGGGCGTCGGGCTGTTCGGTGGCGTCGCGGGCTGCTCTGGTGGCGGCGCCACTTGGGCGGGCAGGACGAGGTGCCAGCCGGGCAGGATCTGGTCGGGGTGGCGCAGCGCGCGGCCGTCGGGTTGGGTGCGGCCGGCGTTGAGGTCAAAGATCGCGGGCCAGGCATCTGGGTCGCCGAGTTCGCGTTCCGCAATCGCGGAGAGCGTGTCGGTGGGCTCGACGGTGACGGTGCGCCCGCTCGCTGTGATGATGCCCGCAGGACGGTGCAAGGCGATGGCGTCCGGCGGGAATAACAGCGTCCACCCCGGTTCCAGGTCTCCGGGGCTGTCGGCGAGCAGGGCGGGGTTGAGCCGCACGATCTCGTGGTAGCGGGTGCCACGGCCGAGGTGACGTTCGGCCAAGTCCCACAAGGTGTCGCCGTGTACCACCGTGTAGGGCACAGCGTCGTCTGTTCGCGCCGCCGCGAGAACCGGCGTGGTCGCGGCGCCGACGGTCCCCGCAGGCTGATCGGTCGCGGAGCCCCGTGCTGCCGCAACAGAGTGTTCGTGTGGCCATGGCGGCGCGGTGGCCGCAGCGGGTGTTGCCGAGGCTGTCGATGCCCCTGCGGTACCGGTGGAGGTGGCCACGAGAACGGCGGCCACAAGTCCGGCGATCCATCGGCCACGCGGTACTCGGCGCAGCAGACCGCGGGCGGTACGGACGCCGTGTCCGGTCTGGCGGATCACTTCGACGATCACGGACAGGGTGAGTGCCAGCCAGCCTGCCCATGCCACGGCGACGACCAGCCAGATCATGAGGTCACCGGTGATCCATGCCCAGCGCAGCGTGGCCCAGATCTGTTCGGGCCAGCGGTCGATCGGTACCGGGTCAGGCCAGCGGTCTGGAATCAGGCGGGCGGGATCAGCACCGAGGACGAAAAGTCCATTCGGGATGCCGGCGACGAAGGCGAGCAGCGCCAGCGCGGCGAGCACGCCGCGAACGCGCTGTGCCGTCGGGGAGGTCATGGGAAGCCGCCGTCGCGGGTGCCGACGCCGAGTTCGGCCAGCGCGGTTCCGGTGGCCTGGACGCTACGGCCGAGCAGTCCGATGGGCGCGGGCTCGGTGACGGTGACCGTCACGCGGACCGTGCGGGTTCCGCTGACGGTGACCTGGCCGGGGTGCCCGGCGCGGACAAGATAGTCGGCCGCGGTGCGGGCGGCTGTGCCGGTGTCGACGCCGACGTGCGGGCTGCGGGTGTCCACGGCGGTGTTCGCCGCGCGGGCGGCTTCGGCGGCCAGGGCGTCAGCGCGGGCGATGGTCCGCAGGCAGGCGGAGCCATCGACGACCAGGGCGAGCACGAACAGGAGCGCGGGCACCAGGATCGCGATCATCACGGTGACCGACCCGGCATCACGTGGCCGTGCCGGAGCGGTCATGGGGATCCTCGGTACGGATCAGTGGGGCTGGTGAAGGAACTGGTGATCGTGCGGGTCCCGCCAGGAAGAGGCAGCGCGAGATCGTGGAGCGCGACGCGGCATGTCACGCTGGCCCGCACCATGCCGGCGCGGCCGACGGCGATCTGGCTCGCGTCGACCGACACGCTGGTTTCCTGGCAGGTAACGCCTTCACGGCCGAGACGGTCGCGAGCCACAGCCGTTCCAGCTTGCTGTGCCGCGTGAGGGCTGCGGGCGATCGACGCGGCGCGTGCAGCCGCCGTAGCGGCGTTGTCGACTGCTTGCTGGGCGGAGCTGACACGAGCGCCGGCGATGATCAGCAGTCCGACGATGATGACGGCGGGCACCAGCACCGCGGCTTCGACGCTGACGGAACCCCTGTCTGTCCACAGTCGACCGATGCGATGCGCGCGTACCTGGCTGGTCACGAGCCACCCCCGGCAAGCGGCGTGGTGAAGCGCTCCTTGGCCGCCTGGGCGGTCACTTCGACCTCGATATCGAGGCCGGGGATCGGCAGCAGCCGGACGGTCTTACCGGAGACCGCGACCTGGACGATGTCAGCGGACACCGTGGCGCGGATCCCGGGTGTGGCGAGGACGCCGCGGCCGGCGCGTTCGGCGAACGACCGTGCGGCCGCGGCCGCGGTGGACTGGGTAGCGCCGACTGGACGTCCGGCGTCCACACCAGCCTGGGCTGCCTGAGCGGCCACGGAGTGCGCGTGCCACCATAACCCGCCTTGCACGGCCGCGAGAATCAGCAGCAGCACCAACGGGAACAGGACGGCCAGGCCGACAGACTCAGCTCCCCTGTCGTCGTACATCCGCGTTCGCCAGAATTCGCGACAGTGTGTCCACACTGGCCGCTCGCCTGCTCGCCGTGGAAGTGCTGGCGTGATCACGACGCCACCGCCGGTGTGGGCATGATGGCGTCGCGCGCGAGCGAAACATCTCGTGCTGTGGCGGGTTTTGGTTTCGCTGGCGAGTTGGGCGCATCCGGTTTCCGGGTTTGGACGGTCTTCGTGTGGCTCGTTCCGGCGTGTTTCTTCCGCTTGGTACGGCTGGGCTTGGTGTTGTCCAGCCAGCGGACAAGGTCGGAGGCGGGTATGTCGGTAAACACTGCCAGCTCTTCGATCTCAATGACGTCACCGGACTCTGACAGCACTTCACCCAGCTCTCGTTCGAGATCGCCGAGTTCCTCGGCGAGCTCGGCGTGACGCTCTGCCAAGTCGCCGACGCGTCGCGCCGCGGCAGACCTCCTCTCGCTCCGGGCAGCGTCGGCTGCTTCGACACGTCGTTCGATCTCCTCGGCGGTAGGCATGGTGGACTCCTTTGTTCTTCAGGGCTTCCGGTTGCGGAAGGTTCACTTGATCTGGCCCTGATAGGTCTGGACGGCGGCGCGGATCGCGAAGCCAAGCCCGATCGCCACAGCAAGGCCAATCGCAACGAGGACCGCTTTCTCCACGGACTCCGATCCGCGGTCTCGCGACGCGCGGGCTCGCGTGCACTGCTCTTCTGTAGCGATCACGAGAGCGAGCACCCACTTGGTCAGGATCAGTCCGAGCCGGGCGCCACGTCGCCGGACAGTGGTCACATAGCGGTTCACGATGTTGTGCATAGATATCGAACTCCCTCCCGACGATGCGGGTGTCTTGCAAAGCTTCTCTGTCTGGCAGGTGCTCATGGCCCTCTCCTGGCAGTCGGTGAGGTTGAGGATTCGTGTGATGGAAAGAGAGCGAGGTCGGTCCATCGGGACTGCGGCTGCTCCCACGGGAACGACCCAGCACGGGTGATATCCCGTGCTGCGGTTACGTGAGCGAACACGCTTAGCGGCAACACTTCGGAAGCTCGCGATAACCTGGCGAGGTGGTCCTGTCCTGGAACGGAGGCTAGCGTGTGGCCAGCCCGGGCAGCGAGGTCGTGTCGCCGCATTTTCTGTTCCCACGCGCGGCAGAGCACGACGCAACCACGCACATGCCGAGCTACCCCTCGCAGGCCGGCGTCGACGTCGTCGACCGCTCGTCGCGTGGCGGCGACCAGGTCGTCGCCCATGTCGAACTCGGAGTCGACTTCCCGAGCAAGAGCACGGGTCTCGCGGCTGCGGTCAAGGCAGTACAAGGCACGCCACACCACTGTGTGGACCTCACTCGGCAGAGCGGGGTCGAGCCAGGCGCGTGCCGGGCTGCGGTACAGCTCCTTTAGCCCCGTTAGCAATTCTGCTACCAGTTCACGAGAGCCGGTATCCAGGTCGTCGAAATCGTGGCACTGAAAGAACTCCCCTTTCCGGAGCCGAGGCCGTGGCGCTCCTTCGCGCTCGAACGGGTTCTCTCCAGCTGGGCGGCTAAGGACGCGCAATACACCCAGCACCAGGATCAAGGTCACCAGGCCGATGCCGAGTTTCTCACCGAATCCGTGGCCTGCGCTGAATATCTGCACGGCCAGACCAGCGGCGAAGAGTCCTTTGAGGATGGTCATGGGGCGGACGAGCCCGAGAGCTTGCCTGCGCCGCCACTGCCGCGGGGTAATCGAAGGATTGAGCAGCACGGTGTCGTAGCCGTCAGGGAGGACGCAGTCGAGCACCGGTGGCACCGTCGCAGGCGAATCGTGGTGGCGCATCAGTTTCTCCTTAACAAGAAACAGTTTTGTTCCCTGAGCGGGAAAGTTCGCGATGTCGGTGGCGTACCGGCTAGCCACCGCCTGCGGCCAGCCGGATCATGGCGGGGTACATGACCAGGAGCAGGAACGCGACCAGGAGCAGTGCGACGGGGAGTGCGAGGCGTTGGGATCGGGCGTTGGCGTCGGTTTTGTCGGTGGCCAGCGCGGCGGCGCGCAGGGAGCTCGATTTGGCGATCAGGGTGGTGTAGATGGCGGCGCCGTCGGCTGCGGTGGCGAGGATGTCGGCCAGGTCGCTGAGTTCGACGACTCCCATACGTTTCCCAAGCCGGGACAGGGCTTCCCACGGGGTGTGTCCGGCTCGTGTCGCGCGGCCGAGGGTGCGGCTGATCCGGGCGAATACCCACGAGTCCCCAACGGCGGCGGCCTCGCCCAGTGCCTGGCTGGGGGCGCGGCCGGTGGCGCGTTCCTGCGCGACGAGGTCGAGATAGGCGGCGGTGGCGCGACGGAATTCCTCCCGCGCCCGGGTGGCGTCCTCCTGCACGGCCAGGGCCGGCACCGCCGATCCGGCCGCCGCGCCGGCAATCACGGCCAGCACCACCACCGCGGCGGAAAGGTCGATGCCGCCGAACCAGCCAAGCCCGGCCACCGCGAACACAGTTCCGGCAGCTGCAGCACCCCAGGTCAGGCGGCGGGCCAGGTAGCGGTCGGCGGTCTGATCGAGGACGTCGAGGTCTGCGGCGGGAATGCCCCACCAGCGGTTCGACGAACGTCCGGAGACCCCGGCCAGGCGTTCGATCCGGGTCGACCAGCGGCTGCGTGGCGTTGCTCCGTCAGCACGGCGAGCGGCACGGTCGTCCAGCTCGGCGACCGCGGCGGCCACGTTGACCGGAGCCGGGCGCACCAGGGCCAGGAGCACGCAGACCAGAGCCAGCCCGCCCAGTGCGCCCAGCAGCGCAGCGGTGATCCCGGGATTCATCGTGGCACCTCCGCATCGAGGCGAGCGGCAGCGATCGGGCTGCGTCTCGGCTTCGGTGTCCCGGGCGGAATCCTCGAAGTCGCACCGAGCAACCGCGCCGGACGGCGAGTTCGGGTGAGCAGGTGCATCCACCACCCGGAAGCACCCAGCAGACCACCAATCCCGGCCATCACCAGCTGGCCGAGCAGGTCGTTGAACGGGGTGAGGAACTCGTGCGCGAAGACCACGAGGCCGGTGAGCAGGAGCGCGGTGATTCCGAGGATGGCGCGGACATCGGTACGGGGTTTAGCGCGGTCGGCTTCGATGTCGCGGCGGGCGACGACCTCGCGTTCCAGGGCGGTGGCCTTGCTGTCGAGAATGTCGACCAGTCCGCGTCCGCCCGCGCGGGCGCGCAGGATAAGGGCGAGCACGACTTCGTCGGCGGCTTCGTCGCCCACGTCCTCGGCGAAGGCACGGAGCGCGGCCTCAAGGCCACGGGTCCGCAGCCGTACCGCGAGGGTTTCGATCTCGCTGGCCAGGGCTTCGGGGGCGGTGCGGGCGGAGGTGGCGATCGCTTGCTCCAGTCCGCCGGCGCCGGAGGCAAGCACATCGGCGAGACGCCGGACCCAGCTCGCGAGGGCGTCCAGCCTCGCGATCACGCGGCGGGCGTCGTGTCCGCGGATCAGGATCGGCACCGTCAGCACCGCAGCGACGGTCAGAAGGATGGCGACCGGCCAGCCGGTGCCCCACCACACAACACCACCCGCGACGACCGCGACGACGACCCGCCGCCTCGGTATCCGCGCCGCGAACGTCCTCCAGCCCGCGCTGCGCGCCGTGGCCGGTGGCGTCGACCGCGCAGCGGGTGGGCGGAAAGCCGCGACGGCGCAGGCGATCGCCGCCACCGCGGCGACGCCGAGCACGCCGGCCCATACGCCCGTCATCGCCCGCCCCCGCCTGGCAGACCGTTGGCACGCCAGGTGTCTGCACCGGCGGTGTCGAACAGGTGGCGGTCGAACCCGTGCCTTGCCAAGCGTTCCAGCAGCTCACGAGTGGGTGCGTAGGCCGGGACGGCGCGGCCGTCGGCTGGGCGTGGGGCGAAGATTCTGGTGGTGTCCGGGCGGCCGGAATCGCCGACTGGGCCGACCTCGATGATCTCGGTGACGAACCGCTGCCTGCGCCGCCCGCTGGGTGTGTCGTGGTCGGCGCGGGCGACGTGCACAACGAGGTCGATCGCCGAGGCGGTCCACTGGTGAGCGGCGTCGATCGCCAACGGCGGATGAGCGAGCTGTCCGAGCGCGCCGATCCGGTCGAACACCGCGGAGGCGCTCGTGGCGTGCAGGGTGCACATACCGCCTGTGGCGCCGTTCCCGAGAGCGCGCAGCATCGCGGTGACTTCCCCTGCCCGGACCTCCCCGACGATCACCCTGCTCGGCGAGTGCCGCAGCGTCTGCTTCAGCAGGTCGTCCAAGGAGATCTCCCCGATGCCCTCCGAGTTCGCCGGGCGGGCCTCCAAGGGGGTGACCAAAGGCCGGGCGCCGATGTGCAGACCGAGCTCGTACTCCTCCTCGACCGTGACGACGTGCTCGTAGTCCGGGATCTCCGTGCACAACGCGCGCAGCAACGTCGTCTTGCCCGCGGCCGGGCCACCGGACACGATCACGTTGCAGCCCGCCCGCACGGCCGAGCGCAGGAAGGACGCGAGCAGCGGATCGAGCGTGCCGTTGGCCACGAGATCGTCCAGGCCGACATCGACCAGGCGGTGGCGGCGGATCGCCACTCGCGGCCGGTCGGAAACCTCCATCACCGCGGCCACCCTCGCCCCCAAGGGGCCACCGGCGCCGATCCGAAGGTTTCCCAACGGGCGGCCGGCGTTGAACTCCCGGGAGGTCTGGCCCTGGCGGGCGAACATCGCCGCCAGCATCTCCACCAGATCGGCATCGGTGTCGGCCACCGGGTGCGGCCACTGCTCGACCGAGCCGTCCGCCAGCTCCAACAGGACCCGGTCACAACCGTGCACATGAATGTTCTCGACATCGTCACGCTCCAACAGTTCCTCCAGTGCGCCCAGCCCGGATAGCGCCGCGACGACCGCTCGGTTCAACCGGCGTTCCTCGGCCACCGGCAGCGGCGCGTGTCCGGCGGTTGCGCGGCGTTGCACCCAGCCGGCGACCTCGTCGGCCACGTAGGCACGCATCCGCGCCTGCTGCTCCTCGCTCGTCAGCGGTGTGTCCACATGGGACTCGCCCGCGGCGATGCGCTCCAGCCGGGCAGCGACCGCTTCCCGGATCTCCCTGACAGCCTCGGGGTCGAGCCGCCCTGTCTGCACACTGTCCAGCTGCGGTGTCCGCGGTATCGCTGTTGCGGGTCCCGCCGAGGTGCTGCGCGGTGGCGGCAACGTCACTGGATATGGCGACACTGCCGGATCATGTGGTAAGCGGAACCCGTTGCGTGGCAACGTCATCGTGTTCCTCCGGAAAGTAGGCGGGACGGTGCGGCCGCGGCCGGAATGCGCGGCTCGCTTGGCGCGTAGCTGTGGTACGTGCTGTGGAGATGGCGTGCGACGCGGCGTGCGGTGCGCTGCAGCGGTGACCGGTGCGGAGGCGTTCCTCCGTCGATGCCGTCGGAGAACACCGCCGCCGTCCGCGGGGCCATCGGGACTTCCACCGCGGCTTCCCGTCCCAGCGCCACGCGGACTTCGCGGGTGCCTGCGGGCGTTGTCGCGCAGACGGCCAGGCCCAGCCGTTGAGGCAGAATCCTCTCGGCGAGCTCGGCCAGGACGGGGCGCGCGGCCAAAACATGCCTCTGCGTCGGGCGCACCGCCACCAACACGAGATCCGAAGCGAGCAGCACCGGCCACGGTGTCGCCGAGCTGAAGCGGCCAAGGTCGACCAGCGCGTCGGCCGGATGCCCGGCCGCGGTCCTGAACGCGGCCAGAGCGACGGTCAGACGGGTCCATCCGGCCGTGCCGATCGCGGTGTGCTGGCCCGGTGTACTCAGCCCGGCCAGCAGGCCGACATGCCGCGCCGACGGCACCGCCTGGACGTGCTCAATCAGCGACGCCGGATCCCCGGCCGTCGCGTGCCGGGTCGCGATGAAATGCGACAACACACCGACGTCAGTACGGAGAAACCCGTTCACCACCCAATGCCCCAACCAGCCCAGCGCCAGGTCACCCCCCGCCGGGTCGCAGTCGGCCAACAGCACCGGCACGGGCCAGGCCGCAGCCAACGCGGCCAGCGTCGTCGTCCCGCCCGGCGCCCCCTTGCCCGACACGATCGCGATCATCGCCATCTCACTCACCACTCCTTCGGAAGCCGATCTTTTTCACGCGCCCGGCCCGAGCTGGACCACGACGACCTGCTCAGCGGAGGCGCTGGTCGCGGCGTGCGCGGCATCAGCACCGACGACGACATCGACCGTGACCGCTCCGGCGGAATCCGGCGGGCCGACGCCGAGCACCCGCGCACGAAACGGACCGGACGTGTTCGCCGGAGCCTGCCCAACGTCCGGCCCGCTACTGGCCGCGATCGGGGTGACCTGCACCAGATCCCCAGCCGACAAACCACGGGCGGGCAGGTGGCCAGGCGAAACGGAAAGCCCCACCAGCCGCTCCCCAGGTCCCGGAATCGGCTGCCCGGACAGCTGCCCAGGCACCAGCACCGTCCCGGCGGGCAGAATCGACCGCGCGACCTGCCCGACGACGCTGGCTTTGTCACCGACCGGGATGAAGGCCAGCGGCTGGTCCGGGACGGCCTTGGCCACATCGAGATCGCCCTCTACGATCGTCTGCCCCCAACCCACCTCACGGGTGAGCACGAGGACATCGACCCGGTCGTCCTGCCCCGCGATCAAGGCGTAGTTGCCGAACGCGACGACCGCGGCCAGCACCACCGCGACCCCCAACAGCCACCAGCGCCGTCGCCGTGGCACCCGCGGCGGCTCGTCGTCCTCGGGCTGGCCGACGAACGCCGAATCACGGCCGTGCGCTTTCGGCGGAAGCGAAAAAGACAAAGCGGTACCCATAGCAGCATTCCTTCAATACCAAGAATTGCGTTCCGCTAACTCAGAACACAATTAAGTACGGTTTCCCAGAGCACGTTTCTAGTTCGCGCGCAAGGCCTGAACCTCGGCGACAGCGAACGTCGCCCTCGCCCGGGACTGCATCAGCGGGAAGTCACCGCCCACCGAACCAGTCCCGTCCGAGCCGATCCAGCTCACCGACCACTGAATCGCCCACTCCGCGGTGGTCTGATCATTCGGCTGCCCGACCGAGCTGCGGGTGTACACGAAACCGCAATCAGGGCTGGCGGCGTGCAGCCCGCGGGACCGGTCATACGGTGTTCCCGGCCCCGAGCAGGACATCGACCCGCCGTACCCCGAGTTGAAGGTCATCCCCGTTGGCGTCGCGGTCACCTCGGCCCACACCGGACCGGCCTGTACCCGCTCGACCGCCGGTTTCCACACGCTGCGATCGGTCCAGATCCAGGTGTTCTCCCCCACGATCGTGGCGGTCCTGCCATCGGGCAACCGCACATCCGGCGAATGCCGAGGAACGGGCAACGGTAACTGCAGCTGCTCGAATGCGCGCGCAGCAAGATCCGCCGGAGTCGGCAAGGGCGGAGCCGCCGGTCCACCTGACGCCGCGAGTTCGTCGACCGGCAGCGAGGGGACGCAGCGGATGCCGAACGCACTGCCACCCGGCCGACCAACGCCAGGTGCACCACCCACACCGAAACCACCGAGCGAACAGCCCGCAGGAAGCCCGTCCGACGACTCCGGTGATCCGCTCAAACCAGCCGCCTGCCGACCCTGACTGCTCGGCTTCCTCCCCGGTCCGCCTGGCCGCACAGGTGCCTGACCTCCTAGGTCTAACGCCCGCATGTCAACACGTGGCGGAGCGTACTGACCGAACTGATCCGTGTTGTTAGGGACGACAATGACTTGGCCGTCGTCCTGCGGACTGGGCTGACTAAGGGCAGCCTCTGCCGACGCTGCCGCATGTCCAACCGTGCCACCGACAACAGCGACAACCCCTGCCGCATAGGCAACTGCGTTCCGAATTCTCATCAGCACGGCCCGCCTGGGTAGTCAAGCTGTGACACTTTCCAACGCCCGTCCGCCATATCGCGAACCATCTGGGCGTGGATGGGGATACGAGGGGAACCGACGGTCTTGCGGTCACCGGTAGTCGCGTCGGCTTGCCCCGAGCGAGATCCGTCCTGGCAGTCCTGCACCGTAGCCCGATCGCCGCGAACATCAACGCTGTTGATTCGCGTGGTGACATCCCCATACGGCTTAACCCCAACCAGCTTGTTTCGGCGCATGGCTTCTAGGGTCGTAGATAGTTGCGGGTCTACCGCGAGCGCAGCCATTGCATCCCGCCACGTGTCCTCCGGAGAATTCGGCACGGCCAGCGACCGCGGCCAAAATTGGGTATAGGCCGCTTCGACAGCCTGCCGCTGATCCTGACCGGATGACGTCAGCGTCGAGGGCGCCTGTGTTGGAGCCGACAACGTGGGCGCGGTCGACGATGTCGGCTCGCCGTCGCCGCCACACCCTGCGGAGACCAGGACGACCATGCCGCTCGAGACGAGGGTTAGCCAACAACGCGGGCCGAGGTTGCTCACAGATTCCTCCCCTAGTGCTTCCGACGCCGTGCCAGACCTCGCCAGCACGGTCACAAGACTGTCTATGCCATGAGGACACTCACCAGCGCTCCGCCGAGCAGTGACGGTCCAGCAGCGAAGTTGGAATTCACGCTCTTGGACGACACCGCGACCACGAGAGCAACCGCTGCGGTAAGCCCGCTGGCGATCAGCAGGCCCCGCAGTAGGCCGTCCCAACCGAACCAACCGAGGAACAGCGCGAGCGCACCGTACAGCGCCGTATCGCCTCCGCCGGTGTGGTCCGGCGCGAAGACCTGGACTAGAGACGCAAGAGCGAACGCGACCACGGCGGACGCGCAGGCGAAACCGAATCTCGACCAAGCTCCGTCCATGAGCGCGATGCCGAGGAACGCCACGGCACAGCCGCCTGCCAGCGCCGTCACCATCGGAAACGGGAGTCGTCGGCACCGGAGATCCGTGAGCGCCAGGCCGCATCCCAGCGCGCAGACCCAGCACCAGACCAGCCAGTTCGGCGTCGTGCCCAGACGAAGCCAGCCGATCCAGCTGCCCGCCGCCGTAGCGACCGACATCGTGGCCGCGACCGCGAACCGTGTACGGGGCCTGGTCACCAGAACCGTGCTCGTCGAGCGCTCCGCAGCGGCAAGCAACGCCGGCCCTGCTGCGAAGCTCCCGACTCCGATTACGTACTCCACGATCGGCACTGTTGGCACTCCCCGGCGAGGTGCGCAAGCACGAGCGAATCGTCATGGCCTCGCCCTCCTTGTCGGTGATGGTGACCGGCTTGGCCCGGCGCGCTCGCCGGCTGCGGGCCGAGCCGGTCACCTACCTCCGTCCCCGGAGCGGAACGTCCGGGCCAGTCCGTTCTAGCTGGTCAGCCCCGACTATCTGCAAGGTAAGTACGTACTGAGCCTTGGCTCAGTACGTTGATCTTCACTCGAACAGTGGACATCGGACCGCATATTTGCACCGGCGCAAGTTCTCTCGTGGTAGGTAGGGGCCGTGACCAATGACTGGGACGTCCCGTACCGCCAAAGCCTGCACGAGGCACTGGCCGTGCTCTCCGGTCAATGGACGGTGGCGGTCTTGGCCACGCTCGCGCTGGGCGAGAGGCGCTACAAGGATCTGATGGCGGAGGTGAACGGCGTCGAGGAGCGCGTCGGATGGGTGTCGCACCCGAAGCCGGTCACGGACAAAGTGCTGACCGACACTCTTCAACGGGCTCGGGACAACGGGCTTGTCGTTCGCCGTGCCGAGGGAAGCCAGATCGGGGGCAGTGTCTGGTACCGGCTCACTCCCAGCGGCAAGGAGCTTCTGCGCGCCCTGCGGCCGTTGGCGACATGGGCACAGCAGAACCGCGACAGCCTGGCGAAAGACGCCTCCCCCAGCACGGACAGGACTTGATCAAGCAGTCGACGTCATCATGCGAACCTGGTTTCGCCCACCGTCCTTCGCGGCGAACAAGGCCAGATCGGCAGCCAGGAGCACATCCTCGAGACTCTTCCCGGTATCCGGGTATAAGGCGGCTCCGATCGACGCACTGAGTGGGTGCTGGTCGCCCGCGGCGTGATCGTGGATCCCGTCGACGCGCAAACCGAAGATGGCCTCGCACGTCCGGTCGGCAATGGCTCTGAGCTCGTCCTGAGTTACGTCGGGAAGAATCACGACGAACTCTTCGCCACCGAACCGACCGCTGCAGTCTTCCCCGCCGACGCTCTGGAGAACCTGGCCGACGGCGCGAAGTGCTCGATCTCCGGCTTGATGACCGAAGGCGTTGTTGATCCGGCGGAAGTGATCCAGGTCGATCATCAGGACACCGACCCTCGTGCCGTTGCGTTCAGCTCGCGCGAACTCAGCTTCAGCGAGGGCGTGCCAGGCGGTCGAGTTCAACAGGCCGGTCTTCGAGTCGATGGTGGCCGCGTGCTCGAATTGTCGGATCAGCACCGACCGGTGCAGCGCGTACAGCGGCACGAAGATCAGCACCACGAGCGTGGGGTGCATGCTGAGCAAGAGAGCGGTCACGACGCCCATGCACAACGTCGCGAGTTCGAGCGCGTTCTCGCTAAACGGTCCGAGGAGCCTCGTAGCCGTCCTGTCGGGACGCACGATCGCGATGGTGATCGCGGCGATCAGCGAGTTGACGGCGAAGTACACGACGACGACCGCGGCGCACGCCAGCGCGTCCGAGCCGTCGAACTCGTGCGTCATGGGCACCAATTGCATCTGCTTGGCGAGCCACCCAGCCACCTGGCAGGACAGGATCACGTTGGCCGCGTTGAAGGCGAACCTCGAGACGAAGGTCCCGGCCACGCCGCGCGAACAACGGAGCCAGAGGTGGACATAGAGAACGACGGCGAGGACGGCGGCGAGAGACGGGGAGAGGATAAGAGCACCAGCGAGCGTCCATACCGACGAGAAATTGACGTGCGGTGTGTCCGCGAAGCGCCGGCGACGCCGTTCGACGCTGCGCGCCAACTCGGCCGCGATCACCCCGAAGGCCATGACGAACAGACAGACGCGGACGTCCGCCCACGCGGGCGGATCAAGAGCCGCGCTGACGCCGACGGCCGCGATCGCGGCCATTTCGATGAACAAGATGAATCCACGCGCATACAGAGAGTGAGACCAAACAGACCAGCCTACGCGTCCGTTCGGGCTATCGCCATGCGCGCTCTGTGACTTCCCCGGCATACTGACCGCACTTCCGTTCCCTTCGGAGGAGGGGCCGGTCTCCGAAGTCGCCGCTTCCTGGCCGGTCGTGCCTCCTCCTTCAGCCGGACGTCCCGGGAGGAGGCCACGATGCGTAACAAGGAAGTCTGATGGTCTTCGCGCTGCCCTATCGGCCTGCGCAGGCTCGTCCTCGGTGACTCTGCCTCGTCGAGGGCGAGCCATCTTCCAGGCCGCTCCGATGGTCACGACCAAGGCCGTGGCCAGCAAGCCGGCCGCAGCGACGGTATAGGTCGGGCCGATGAGTTCGGCGACGACACCGCCGCTCAAGATCGCCACGCCTTGCCCGGCGTAGACGGTGGTGCTGAACCGTCCCATGACACTGCCACGCCGAGAATCAGGCACGAGGGAAACGATCATGGGCTGAAGGCGGATCAAATAGATCGTCGAGAAGACGCCGGATGCCGCCCACAACACGATCGACCACACGATTCCCGGGGCGAACGCGCAAGCAATGAGTGGCACTCCGGCGAGCGCGGCCGGCACTACGACGGCCCGTTGAGTCGGCGTGGTCGAGGTGCTGGTCTTGGCTGCCCACCAGGCCCCGATGACGCTGCCAACAGGATCCGCCGCCATCAAGAGACCGATCGCGACCGCTCCGAGTCCGAGAGCTTCCGCATATGGAGCTGCCAGGCCTTCGGGCACCACGAAGAGCCCGATCAACGCCCCCAAGATGAACGGCGCCGCCAATCTGAAATCGACCCCTCGGGGCTGCGCACCGCCATCAGCCTCGGCCGACGTGCGTTCCTTCGCGGCTCTGCCGGGTCTCACGCCTACTGCGATGATCATTGCGCTGAGTACGAAAGTGAAGGCATCGAAGACGAGGGCGCCGGACGGGCCGAGCACGCCGACCAAAATCCCGCCGAAGCCGAAGCCCACAACCTGAGCGATCTGGACCGTCATTTGGCGAAGGGCGAGGCCAGGTTGATACCGCTCACCTCCCAGCACGTCCGGCAAGAGCGCCAGCTGGGCCGCTTTGAACGGCGCCGAGGCCATGGTCAGCAGACCGACCAACGCCCAAAGCAGCCAGAGCGGCATACCGGGGACGGCCATCGCCGCGGCCAGTCCCGCACGCACCAGGTCGGTCAGCACGAGAACACGTTTGCGCGGGAATCTGTCGGCCAATCCGGACAAGAGAAATCCGCCGAGAACGGCAGGAACGAAGGTGAGCGCATAAGTCAGCGCTGTGAGCACAGCCGACGATGTCCGGTCGAAGACCAGAACCGCCAGAGCCACCCTCGCAAGCTGATCACCGAGGATCGAAACACCTTCGGCCGACCACAGCGCACGAAACTCGCCGACTCTCAATGAGTCGACAAAGCCCGCCCCTCCCACACGCCGCACTTGGTCCCTCCAACCGCGCGGTTGTGCCTATCCAGTCGCCTTAACGGCGTCACACGTCTGGACCAGCCACGGTATGCCCGGAGAGTCGCCATCTGGATACCATCGGCGAACTTTCACCCGATCGCAGGCACCCTGTCACCCATCGTGAGCGCGAGGTTGATCGGCTACAAAGGACCGGCGCCAGTTCGTCTGCCGATGCGGAAGGCACGATTGATTTCGGCCAGTTCCGCCGATAGCAAACGGCACGATTCGCAAGCACTGAGGTGCTCCTCAACCTGGCTGGCCTCGCGCTTCAGCAAGCCGTCCCGGGTCCAAGCCCCGAGGCGTTTGACCGTGGGAGCGCATCGTTTCGCGTTGTCGACAGCCAAATGGGCCTGAAGATAACCTTGACGAAGGCCTTCTCGTGCTCGGTAAGCCAAAGCCGAGACACCACTGGCTGTGAGCCCTAGTTCGGGCGCGATATCCGCGGGCGCCCTACCTTCGATTTCGGTGCGCCAGAGGACGTCTTGCCACCGCGCAGGCAACCGCGCGAACGCCCTGGCCGCAAAGCCTCGCTCCAGGCCGGCTATCGCCGTATCGCTGAAGGGCACGCTAACCAGCACAGGATCGACAGTCGCCGTGATGTCCTCCGACAGCTCGACTTTCCGATCTCTACGCGTCTTCTTATAGGCGGTGTAACGCAGCGCCGTGAGCAGGTACGAGCGAAAAGCGGTGCTAGGGCCTCGGCCAGAACGAATTATCTTGAGAACCTTGCTGAACGCCTCGGCCACCAAATCGTCAGCCTCGAAGCTCGAACGAGCAAGCTGCCGGGCCAGGTTCTGAGCCGACGCGACATGCCGCTCGTAGAGTTCGCCATACGCCGTAATGTCTCCGTTCCGGACCGCGAAAATCAGCCGGGAGTCGCTTCTCTCCGGAACTTCGCCGATCGACGCCCGAGCCCCTGAACTGCTACCGCGCGTACAGCAAACACGCCTACGCCAGCCGCCCTTCTCGCCAGAACGATCAATAAGTTGAACCACGTCTGCGTACCCCAATTCCGTTCTGTGTCAACAAAAGCGCGTTTCTGCCTGCCTGCTATCAGGGCGGCGAATCGCCAGGTTCAGCAAGCTCGTGTCGTCCCGGCCCGGACGAGTCGAGCAAGGAGACAGCGAAGGCCGGGAAGAGAGCAGCCATGGCGCGCACGCAGCACAGCGGGCACAAGGTGTCCGGGACCGGTGGCCGCTGTTCCCAGATCTCTTCGATCGGAAGTCCGCATAGCCCGAAGCACTCGTCGTTCGGCCAGACGACGTGGACACGACCGGCATAACGGTCCGCGGTCCCGCCCTGCTGGTTGGTACCCCAGAAAAGTAATGGCTGCACCTGCGTCTGCTGCATGGTTCACCGAACCCACGCGGTTCGACGGACATATTGGTGACACCCAGCCGCCTGAGCCCACGAAATCAGCGAAGGCATCACCGTTGATCTTTCCTTCCATGGCGCCGCTTTCGTGCGCGAAAGAGCGGCAGAAGTTGGAACCGGTGGCCCGATCCGGGTCGGGGGCCACATCGGGCCACCGGAGTTGCAAAGCGCCCGCGGTGCCGCGGGAGCAGGTCTGTCACCGAGCGACGGACGTCGCCATCGCTCTTGTGGTGGCGATTACCGCGGACTGAGGTGGGAAGTCACCTCGCGCCGTCGGCTTGCACTCCCAGCGCCAGAGATCGAGCCGTTCGTCGTCCGGAGATGGCAGGACGACGTGGTCTCCCAAGGGAGCGACGGACGCACCGAACCGGAGCAAATCGGCGAAGACAGTCTCGTTCGGCTTATGGCCGGGCCCGGTGATGAACGTCCACCGCTCGGTATGGGGCCGCTCGATCACAGGTCCTGCAAGCATTCGAACGCGCAGACCTGCGAGCACTCGGCGACCAAGGTCGCGGGGCATGCTGACTGCGCCGAACAACCCTCCCATGGGAAGGAGGATCCGCCGCGCGAAGGGATCAACGGCAGCAGGCAGGCAATACTCGTTGCGATAGAAGGCGCACCGCTCTTCCGGAGTTGAGCCCGAACGTGTAGCTGGGCCGCCAGGCGTCGAAGTTGTCACCGCAAGCCACCTCCTTCTGCACAGGGGCGGTCAGAGAGCGCGGGTCGCTCGTTGCTGACGGATTGCCGTGGGCTGCGCGGCCGGGCGACGAGGTGCTCGAAACCCCGGGAGGCGAGGGTCGAGTCCGACGTCGTCAGCGGTGCCTCGGGGGCTGGGCGCGATGGCAAATGACGACAGCGCTGAATCCGGCGCTTCTCAGCCACGTACCACCAGCCGACACCGACTCCGACCACGCAGCCCACTAGAAGAAGGAGCGCCACTGCGATCGCCACCCCAGACCCCCTGGACATTTCAACGGGGGCTTCTAAGGCACTGGGGAGAACCGCGGCCGTCGCAGCGGCGATGTTAACTTGTGTACACATCGCTTCACGCTCCTTCGGGACCTGGTGTTACCTGCCCTGCCTCTCGACTGTAACTTGTGTACTCAAATTAACTAGCCCACCGAATGAGTGAATTGCGGATACGCTCCGCGACAGGACACCCTGTGGAGGTGAAGGACTCCGTGACGCAACACCTGCAGTTGCCGCCGCCCGTCATGAAGGTCGTCCTCGGCAACCAGCTGGCCAGGCTGCGGGAAGCCGCTCATGCGACGCAAGACGACGCGGCGACGGTTCTGGGCTGCACTCAACAGAAGATCGCTCATATCGAAAGTGGCAGCGGGATCAAGCTGATCGAGCTCAACGCGCTTCTCGACCGCTATGACGCGAACGAGTCAGACCGGGTCTACACGCGAGACCTTCAAGCCGAGAGCAACCGCCGAACCAAGCGCGGCGCCTTCAGCACCAGGTTCCGCCAGTACCTGCGGCTGCTGGTCGACATGGAACCGAGCTGCACCAGGTACTCCTCATACCAAGCGCTCGTCGTCCACGGACTTCTGCAGACGGAGGACTACATGCGCACGAACGCGCGTGCCTGGCGACCTTCGCTGACTTCCGAGGAGATCGACAAGTACGCCGCCAATCGGCTGGCGCGGCAACGAGTGCTGGACAACACCGACCAGCAGTTCTGGTTCATCCTCGACGAGGCCGCGCTCCATCGGACCGAAGGCGGTCCGGTCATGAAGGCGCAGATCGCGAAGCTCATAGAGGCCATCGATCGCCCGAACATCGAACTGCAGATCGTGCCGTTCGCCGCTGGCTACTACATGGGCCAAGGGCACGACTACACCATCTTCGGTTACGACACGAACCCTGCGGTTGACATCATCTATCTCGAGCAACACGACGGCGGCGAATACGTCGACAACAGCAAGCGGACGGCGCGGTACCTGACGCTCTGGGATCACCAGAAGGCAGCTGCCAGCGGGCCAGAGCAGACGCGCCGCACCTTGCTCGACATCGCTTCGTCGCTGTAGCCGGTTGCGGCCTCGTCGAGAGCAGAAGGGCACGAGCAGGTAGATGGACATCCAAGACGCCCATAAAGACCACCTCGATACCGATTTCAAGGAGTGGCACAAGTCCCCCCTGAGCAATCCGCCGGACAACCAGTGCGTCGAGGTCTCGATCACCAAGGACGCCGTGGGCCTCAGGGACAGTCGGAACCCGGACGGCTTCGTGCTGGTCTTCGATCACGGTGAGTGGGAGGCGTTCGTCGGCGGCGTGGCCAACGGAAGCTTCCGGTTGCCGAGGCCGAGCTGATACCTGGCCGTAGATCCGCGGAGAACGGGCCAGATTCGGCCCGTTCTCCGAAGACCTCGGGCCTACGGTTTCGACGCCATCCGTTCCGCGAGGTTCGCGGCGACGTCGGCGAACGCGACCTGGCTCTGTTCGCCGGACTCCATGTCCCGCACGGTGACCGTCCCCCGTTCCTGCTCGTCCGGACCGTAGAGCAAGACCCAGCGGGAACGCTGCTCGTTGGCCCACTTCATCTGCTTCGCCAGCTTGCCGGAGGAGCCAAGGTAGACGGCCGTGCGCAACCCGCGGGCGCGGAGCTGGCCGGCCAAGCTCACGATCTCCCGTTCCGAGCCAAGGACGGTCAGGGCGACGTCGAGGCCCTGTTCCATCGGGGCTTCGGCCTCCTGGATCGCGAGGATGCGTTCCAGGCCGATCGAACCGCCGCAGGCCGGCATGTCCGGCCCGCCGAGCTTGGCGACCAGCTGGTCGTAGCGGCCTCCTGACGCGATCGAGCCGGGATACCCCGCTGCGGAGACTTCCCAGATGGGACCTGTGTAGTAGTCCAAGCCGCGCACCATGCGCGGGGTGAACCGGACACGGCCTGCCGGGAGATCCTCGGTCAAGGCGAGCAAGCGGTCGACCTCGGCCAGTCCGGCGCGGCCCCGCTCGGTGGCGCCAAGCTGCTGGCGCACCCGCTCGCTGTCCGGGGCGATCACGTCAGCGACCAAACTCTCGGCGACGGTCGCGGTCAAGCCGCGTTCGACCAGCTCGGCGATCACGGCCTCTGGGGCGGCCTTGTCCAGCTTGTCCAGTGAGCCGAGCACGCGCGTGCCCAGCTCGTCCGGGATGCCGTAGGCCTCCAGTAGACCTGCCAGGGCCAGCCGGGAGTTGAGCTGGAAGACGAACTCCTTGACGCCGAGTGCCTCGAGTCCGCTGTTGATCGCCCACACGATCTCGGCGTCGGCCAACGGAGACCCCGAGCCGAAGATGTCGATGTCGCATTGGACAAACTCACGGAATCGTCCGCGGGCGGCGCGATCCGCCCTCCACACGTTGTCGATGACGTACCGCTTGAACGGCAGCGACAACCGGCTCCCATGAGTGACCACCGCGCGGACGGCCGGGACGGTGTGGTCATAACGCAGGGCCAGGTCGGCTTCTCCGGTGGCCTCGTGGACACCGCGCTTGAGGATCTTGAAGATGAGGCTGCTCGCCTCCTCCCCGAGTTTCCCGGCGAAGACCTCGAGCCGCTCGAACACAGGCGTGGTCAAGGGCTGGAAACCATGATGCTCGAAGATCGTGCTCACCCGGTCGAATGCGAGCTTCCGGCGACGGACCTCGTCGCCCACGAAGTCGCGGGTACCTGATGGTGGCTCGACCTTCGCCATGAACCAGCCCTTCACACGTAGTGGATTGAGTGGTCATTCTCGCCGAACACCCGACCTGGTGACGGGACCGGCCCCAGTCAGAATGCTTCGTGCCAGTCCCCGAAGAACTCCCGCAGCAGGCCGAGCACCTGTCGCTCGCTGTTCTCGTCGCTGAGTCCGGTCCGCATCATCGGCGTGCCCTCGATCGGGTTCAGCGGTTCCCAGCCGCCGACGTCGTTCATGAGCTTCGAGACACCTTTGAGCAGGGACAACGACAGCTGCGGGTTGAGCGCGTCGAGAGCATGCGCCAGGACGTAGATCGCCGACCGCTGCGGTGTCGTGGAGTCCACCCGTTCCCGGTAGTTGCTCGCGCTGTAGCGCGGATAGCAGGCGTCCAGCAGGTACTTCGGGATCTCCCACAGCGGGAACAAGCAGTCCACCGTGCCCATCCGCCGAACCGGATACGGGAGGGGCTTACGGCCGTTGAATAGACAGAACAGGAGCTCGGCCGCCAGGTCCTCCCGGTTGTAGCCGACCGCCAGAGAGCGGGCTCCCCGATCCGTGCACAGGCGCCGGCCGACCAGGTTCACGAAGAACGTCCCGAAGAAGTGCACGGTGTCCGGGCCGAAATCCCTCCTGAACGACTCCCACAGCTCCGCCGGGGACTTCGTCATGCCGAGCAGATCTGCCATGTCCTGCGCGTACAGGACCACATGCTCGAACCCCGCGCTCTCGCACAGCTCCCGAGCACGATCGACCGCGGACTCCGGCCACAAAGGCTCCATCGCCAGCGTGAAGCAGACGACGTTCCCGGCCGACTGCCCGGTCGTGGAAACGAACTGCTTGAGTCCGTTCACCAAGGTATTGCTGTCCCCACCGCCGGAGATCCCGGCCAGGATCGGACCGGTGACTTCGTACTGGGCAAGGAAGTGCCCGATCCTGCTCGCCACTATCTCCCGCAACGTCGTTTCGTCGACCAGATACGCCCGGGCCATCGGCTCGTGACTGCCCACGTCGAGGTCGGGCAGGGCGACGACCGGACTCTCGTCGTGGGCGACGAGTTCGACTTGAGGGGCTCGAAGCGTCGTGATGTCGGTGTTCCGGATGCACCGCAGCACGACCCGGTGAGCCGCCGGCACCTCGTTCAGCACCGTCGTCATCGGCGTTGGCCGCAATCCCTCTTGATCGTCGACGACATAGGCTTGAAACAACGACGGCGGCAACTGGTTCGCCAACAGCATGTCCGCCAGCGACCAGGTCTCAGGTGGCTTGAGGGACCGCGGGCCGGCAGTGAACTCCAAGCTGACACGTTGCCGATCAATAGTCATCAGAAGAACGTCCTCCCAGCTCGCGGTCCCATCGCCCTACAGGTGCGCGGTCAGCGCGACCGGCGTCATGAACTCCTCGAGGCGCGACGGCGTCATCCGATCCAGACCGTTCCGGACGGGAATCGTCTCGGCGACCAGGGCCGCCAGCTCGGTCACTTCAAGCCGCTCGTCTGACGCAGCGACCGCCTCCGACTGGGTAACAAGGGATGCAGGCACAGCAGGACCTCCAATGGGCTCGGGAAAGCTCGACTCCATCGAAGGTAATGAGGCGATCACCACCTGTGAACACTGCGCAGTTGAAGCGAAATCAGTACGTCGGTGAGGCTTACGGCAAAGCACGCCAACCGGGCCAAGGGCGCTCTCCGTGCTTGCCCTGGAGACATTCGAGACGCCATACCGCCTGCTCCTGTGCCGTACGGTTCTGCGCTGCGACTTGCACCGCCATGCACGTCATCCGGAACTCACGGATGTCTCTGAACAGATCGAAACCGTCCCACTGACTCACGTCGTGTCCGTAGGTGGCGCAGAAGCCGTCATATTCTTCCCGGCTTATCCAAGCGAAGGATCGGTACTTGATCGCCGTGTGCACGAGGTCCCATTCGGGCGGACCGATCGCGGCCCGCTCGAGGTCGAGGAAGACGACGCGATCATCGGCGGTCGACACGACGTTGCCCACCCAGGCGTCGCCGTGTACGACACACCATGGCAAGCCGTCTGGACGACGGACCCAGCGGTCTTTGAGATCTCCGAGCAAGTCCCGCATCCAGTCCCGGTCCGACGAGTTGAGCGTCGTTGCCCGGTCGATCCGCTCGGCCAACCTCACGAAGGGCTGGATCTCGGAGAGTTCGAAGGTTCGGGGCGGGTCGGCATCATGGAGCCGCCGGAGCGCCTTGGCGACTTCTACGGGCGTTCCATGTTTGTGCGGCGGCAGTTCTCGCCAGAACGTCACCGCGTGGCCATCCACGACCACAGGCTGGTCTTGAGGGCCCGCCAGCTCGACAGCTGGGATGTGCGCCTCCTCCAGCCATCGAGCGACCTCGACCTCCTTGCGAGCTGAGGCGACCTGGCCGGTACGGGCGATTCGGGCGACCAGGCCGTGCGCCACGCTGATGATCGCGTTTTCGCCAAGGCGGATGACCTCTGCGTTCGACGTATCCAGTCCCGCGGTCGCGCACGCGCGTGTCAGCAGATTCAGGGCGTCCTGTTCGTCTGTCAGCTCGGTCACGCGACCCCGAGCCGATCACCGATTCCACTCTGCAGCTCAGCCACTTCGGACACTCGCCGGTGATCGTGTGCGAATGTGCGCAGCTCCCGCAGGTCGTCGGCGGCTCGTTTCGATGTAATCGTGCCTGCCTCCTGCAAGGCCCGGGTCCCGATCTGGGCCGCTTCAACAGGATCGCCCGCGCGCATCGTCAGCGAGGCCAGCTTGATCCCGGAGATAGCGCGCGACCGCGCGTACGGTTCAGAATGGCCGGCGACGGCGAGCGCGAGGCGATCGCGTGCCTCACCGACGAAACGCCCGTCGACAGCGAGATCGAAAAGAGCGTGGCCGGTGTCGCCAGCATGCTGAGCTTCGTCGTAGTACCGCATCCAGACAGGGTCGTTGTCAGGCGAGACATTGGCGAACTGCTCATCCGCGAGGCCCACCGTGTATGCGGCTTCAGAGACCCGGTGGAGCTTGGCGAGTGCTCGAGCGCGCGCGGTCAGCAGCATGGCTCGTTCGGATGCCGTGAGCCTGTCAGCACGGACCATGGCCAGCTCGACCAGCGTCAATCCGGCGTCGGGATCTCCACACCAAATTTCTTGCCTGGCCATACTGGACAACACCTTCGCGCGAAGATGCCAGTCGTTGGCTTCCTCGGCACAACCACGAGCGAACTCGAACATCCGGCGAGCGTCGTCGTGGGCGTAGGCATCGAACGCCATGAAGGCCGCGGTGTGGCCGAGAAATCCGACAGCTGAGTGCAGGTCGCTGTGGAGTCGCTCGCTGTATCGCGCGTTGAGAAGGCCGGCGGAGTACCGCAGCTGGGCTGCGACGGCTTCACGAACCAGACCGCCCCCATACGTATGGTCCCAGGTGCCGAAGAGCTGCGCGGCCGTCCGGACCTCTTCGATCTCCTTTTGGCCGACGACGGAGGGAACCGGTGTCGGCTGCCGCGTCAGCAGCGCCTCACCCAGCGGGGCCACCACGGCTCCGGCCGTGACCCCCAGAGCGGCACGCAAGAAGTCGGAGCGTTTCACGGTGTCCAGGCTAGCCAGCCGCGACCGCGACCGGCGAAAGCCGAGTTCGGCGTCCGTCGCGACGCCGAGCACAGCGCGAAGTCCGTCTCGGTAGTCCGCCTGCGGCCACCTGATCGCCCCGCGTTCAAGCTTGCCGATGTAGTTGCCATCGAGCTCGATCGTCCGGTTCAGATGATCATGCACCCAGGCATTGACCTGCTCGGCAAGCTCAGCCCGGCTCAGGAACTCGCCTGGCACTTGCGCCGATTCCGTGCGCATTCGAAGTTGCCGAAGTTGATCGTTCGGTCCAGACACGACCGCCTCCCCGGAGTGCTCGTCTCTCGTGATGATCGCACAGTAATCGGCCCATTACTCCTTTGAACTCTCCCTGTAAACCTCCCCCGATCCTCCCCTTGACATCCCAGGCATCCGGCGTTCCGCCAGGTGGCAACTCGAAACCAGGGTGGACGTATGACCACTCCGAGGACAAGAGCGATGGGTGAACAGCCGACCTGCACCCTGCTGACGCCTGCCTTCGAGCGGGGAGCGGACACGGGGCGTCGGCAGGATGGGATGCAGCCGTGCCCGCGGGCCTTGTCCTTGGCGGGCATATGAGCGCGCCCGAAGCGGAGCGCCGAGCAGTTGAGGAGTTCCCGGTACTGCGTAAGCTGATCGATCTTCGAAGTACCGCCCAGTGGTCCTTCTTCCCTGTCGTCACGGCGAGCGAAGTCACCGAGATCCGCGGAGTACGTGCCTGGGTGTACGGATGGGCCGACGCGCTTTTGGTTCGCTACAGCAGCGATGCTGCCGCGCTTCGGGTAAATCCCGACGACGAGATCGTCTGGCAGCAGGACGGCGGCCTCGCGGACATTGTGGACCGATTGAACGAACTGCCGCCCCCGGAATCTTCCCGGGCGCCCTCCCTCGCCATTGCCCACGCGGGCCGGCTCCTCTGGACACCAGGTCGAAGTCTGTAGCAACGCAGCGTTCGCGTTCACTTTCGCGCTGTCGTACGGACTCATCGAGAGGATCAATGTTCACCAGCGGAAACTCCTCGTCGACGCACTGCGCCGAGGCCCAACGACCAGACATTCAGGTGCCGAGCAGGACGCGTCCGACGTTCGACCTTGACTGGGCATTGGTGAACCTTCCGTCCCGCGAGGTACGAGCACACCACGTCTACGGCCCCCAATTACAGAAACGTGTTGCACGGGAGTACGAGCGCGACTACAACCTCACCGCGGCGAAACTCGCGAAGACTTACGGGACGTCGCCCTCATGGATACAGAGGGCAATTGAAAAGTCTGGCGTCGAACTCCGTCCCAAAGGAGCTAGACGCAAGCCCAGACCATACACCGACGCGCAACTACGAGCCGAGTACGAAATAGACCAGAAATCAGTTCTGGCCATTGCACAGAAGCACTCTGTCGGGCTCAACCTGGTATATCGCGATATGACCAGGCTGCAAATACCGCTTCGCAGCGTCAGAGAGCAGCGACGGTTGGATCAATCATGAACTGACACCCTGCGCACGTTCGGGCAGCAAAAGGAAAGACAGCTATGAGCAAAGATGACCCATCCCTCCCAAGCCGACTTCTCGGCAGCGAGCTACGTCGCATACGGAAGCGCGCAAAGTATCAAGCAGTCGACATTAGCCGCATGACCGGCATCGGGTCATCAAGCATTTCGAGACTTGAGAAGGGCGCCCGAAGCCTGGACAGTTTCGAGGTAGCGTTTATTCTCGGACTCATCAAAGCAACACCCAGGGAATTCTCAGACGCCATGGCCCTGACAGGGCTTGCATCCTCAAAGACCTGCACATTAAGGCACCCTGCAAGGTTCCCCGATCAAGTCGGCCCGCTGCTCGCGCTCGAGGAGCAAGCGGCGAACGCGATGATCTTCGACCCTGCCGGAGTACCAGACCTTCTCCAGACGGAGTCGTACATTCAAGCTGAACTCTCGATACTCAACACGCCTGTTTGCAACCATGAGCCCTTGCTTGAAGCACGAAAGCTCCGTCAGCGACGGTTCTCCAACGTCAACGGCATGCAAGCAACCTTCTATCTCGATGAGCGAAGCTTGTATCGTCATTCAAATGTCGCTTCGATGATGCGAGACCAGGTATTACACCTGACATTCATGGCATCGACTTCGCAATGTCACATCAGGATCGTGCCTGCCGAGATTCCCGTTCCAGCCATGCCCGGGACAGTAGGGCTTTTTGAAGACCCCGAACTCCCCACGCTTACGAAGGTCGAAACCCCCTTCGCGACCATATTTTCCCAGAACGAAAGCGATGTCCGGTACTGCAGCCAGGAGTTCAAGAAGCTCCAAAACTACGCGCTGGACGAAGACGAATCAATCGTATGGATGACCACACTGGCCGATAATCTCCAGCCGCTTACAGCCGATTGAGCCACACTCGACGTTGCAGCCAAGCCGGAAGCCGGCTTACGCGACCCCAGCTCGCCTCAGTGAGGTTTCGAACACTCACCAGCAAGAATGTCGCCGCGCCGCCAGGCTGGGGCGCAGCGGGCGCGGCCCGTCTCTGTCTCCATCGTCGAACGGCGCAGTCTCCGTCGCAGCCCTTCCGCCGCCCTCAACGTCCTCTAGCGAAACCCTCGGAGGACGTCAGGTCTGGGTAACCGTCCGGAGCGCCCACCACCCGTTCACCGATGACGTGGACTTCGAAACGCCGGAGGTCGTAGCCTCCGGCTTCCCACGCCATGTCACTTGTCTCGACGCGCCACTCACGCCCGGTGACACGCTCCCGCACCAGCCAGCTCAGCCCGCCCACCTCCTTGACCTGCACGTCACGCTGCGCTTGACCACGAAACCTAGCACGACAATAGAACATATGTTCGCATCCCGGTTCGGGAGGGCGGCCCGCCGACGGACACCTCGGCGGCCCGACATGCTCGAAGGCTGACGGAAAACATGACACCCAGCGCCGGATCCCTCTGACGCTAAGTCCCCCGGGGCGCGACGTCGTCTTCAGCCATGGTGACGTGCCATTCCGCGCGAGCAAGGAGCTCGTCGAAGGTCACGACTTCGGGTTCGTGGAGCTGTCGCCGATACAGCTCGAAGGAGCGGATGCGGTCGCGATGATGCCCGCCGTCGCGCCCGAGGAGTTGGTCAAGGGAACCGATGACCAGGAAGGCCCGGGGCTTGAGCATGTAGGTGAACCCGCCTGGCACATCCGAGCCGTCAGGAGCGACGTCACCGAGGCGTTCACCGATCTCGTTCACCGCTCGATGCACCGTGCCCTGCACCTGTGCCACCCCGCCTGCCAACTCGTCGGAGGGCGGCCAGCACCCTGACCTGTACTCGGTGGCGGACAGCAGTGCGGTGCGATGGGTCTTGATCTCGGCGAACACCATCGACTTGATCCGGCCGGAGGTACGGAGCAGCGCGTCGGCCCGCTTACCCACACTTACGACCGATGCGCCGGCGACGACCTGTTCCAGCTTCTGGTCACTCCATGACGTGAGCAACTGGCCGGCGAGCGGCACTCCGAGTATCCACGGATTGTCTTCGAAGAACCGTTGCCACACTGCCTCCCGCCGTGTCCCAGGTGCTTGCTCGACCTCGGCGTCGAAATAGTCGTCGTCACTCAGCAGGCGTCGGAACTTCTGTAGCTGACCGCGGCGATGCGACAACGCGATCACATCGCGCGCGGACTCGTCGTCGGAGATCAACTGCCGCAGCTGCGATGGGTCTTCGCGGTAGATCCGCGTCAACGACTCCGGATTGGCGAACAGCTCCCGTACCAGGGAGTCATCAACCCGTACGGATTGCTCACCGTCGACCGGGATGCACTCGAGGGTGCGCAGCAACTCCACCAGCCGTCCCGCCTCCGGCTGCCTCAGGTTCAGCCTCGTCTCCACTTTTCCCTGACCTTTGACCGGCACCCGCTGCACCCAGAGCTCACGAACATTGCCAGCTTCCCGCGCAATCAGCAGCTTGACCTGATACCGGCCAGCCGGCGACTCGGAGACCAGCCACTGCTCTCCATCAAGTTCCGCAGTTGTCTCTACCTCGGGATCGAACACCTTGTACACGAACCGGGCAGGTTGACCGTTGTCTGCGGAATTCGGCCATGAGATCGGGAAGCTGGCCGACGCGTAAGTCCTGCTTGGAAGCCTGCCCTGCGCGTACATCGTCTCGTCGACGTCTTCGCCCCACGGGTCCACATCCACTAGTCGCACCCCGCTCTCTGCCCGGCCTCGAGTGACCTCTGGCGACCGCTAGACCATTGCCCACAGGGGTCGGCGGCCCGCTACCCGCCGTTACGGCGGTTACTTCACCGAGACCAGATGTGCGACAGCGAGACCGGAGCTGATGGAGGACAGGGCCCGGCTCGTGTCGCTGACCCACGTGCCGACCAACGGCGGCCTGGTCAACAGCCGGCCGAGGTCGGCAGGGTGACCCGCGCGACCGGCGTCCTGCATCTGCTCAAAACATTCCCGACGCGTCGTCATCACCGCATCCACCAGCCCTCGGCAGGGATCACGTCGACTGCCAGGGTCTGTCACCAGAATAGGCGGAGTAGCTGCCTCATCGGGCTCACTGGACTGGAAGTAGGGCATCCCGGATCGCCTTGTTTCGGCTGTGTCGCGCTTAGGAGCTTGGCGGCAGGTAGCCGTGGAGGAAGGCGTGTACTCCGGCGGTGATGAGTTCGTTCTTCTCGGTGTCGTCGAGGGGCGGGAGCCCGGTGTGGGCTCGGCTGTTGACTTCGCCGAGGACGAGCCAGATGTAGTGATTCGCGGCGCGCTGTGGGTTGTCGAGCTGGAGCAGGCCGCGGTCGGCCAGGTGCTGGAAGTGGCGGGCGAGGGCGTCTTCGGTGCGTCGTGGGCCGTTGTCGTGCCAGGCGGCGAGCAGGGCGCTGGGGAGGTTGGTGGACTCGGCGGTGAGGTGGCGGACCATGGCGAAGTGGTCCGCGAAGTCCGGTCGCGGCGTGACCCAGTCAGTGCCGAGCTGGACGAGAGCGGCCTGCAGGTCCGTCACGTGGTCGAGATGGCGTTGCATGATCTCGGCGAGCGCGGCGGTCACGTGGTGCGCGCTGTCCTGGACCACGGTGGCGCAGAGGTGTTCTTTGCCGGCGAAGTGGTTGTAAATCGTGCGGGTGGAGACCTCAGCATCCGCAGCGATCGTCTCGATGCTCGCGCGGAGGTAGCCGTCGCGGCCGAACACGGTGCGCGCGGCTCCGAGGATCGCGTCGCGTTTGGCGACACGTCCTCGCGCCTGGCGTACAGCATCGTCCTGATCGGTCATGACACCTCAAAGTGCAATCGCTGTTGTACAAACTTGCCATGCCGATTGTACTTTGGTGGGTATGGGGTCAGGACTGGGGATCGGGAAGCCGTCCGACGTCGGCGTGCGCACCCGTTGGGGCGCGGTGGGGTTGCTGGCGGTGGCATCGTTGATCGTGGGGAGCGAAGTCAGTCTGGCCGGGTTCGCGCTTCCCTTGGTCGGCACGGAGTTCGGGGTCGGCGCCGGGGCGACGGCATGGGTGCTGCTGGCGTATTCGTTGCCGATGGCGGCGTTGGCGATTCCGGCCGGGCGGTGGGTGGACCGGGCCGCGCCTCGGCAGGTGTTCCTGCTGTCGCTGGCGGCGGTCGGCGTGACTGGGGTGGTGTCGGCGGTGGCGCCGTGGTGGTGGCTCGTGCTGGCGAGCAGGGCACTGCAGGGGGTGGCGGCGGCGGCGTATCTGGCGGTCTACCTGCCTCTGGTGACGGCGACGGTGCGAGAGAATCAGCGGGGCCGCGCGTTGAGCGTGATCGCCACGGTGATGATGATCGGCAGCATGGCGGTCGCGCCGCTGGGCGGGCTGGTCGCCGAGGCCTGGGGATGGCGTGGGCTGTTCGTGGCGAAGGTTCCCCTGTTGATGCTACTGATCGGCCTCGGCCGCCTAGGCCTCCCCCGCGATCCGGAGCGCGGGGGTCACGCGTTGCCGGTGCCCGACCGTTCCCTTTTGGGCGATGCCGCCCTGGTGGGCGTGGCGGTGACGGCCGGGCTGCTGGCCGTGGAACAAGGCACGGACCGGTGGTGGCTCGGGGCCGGTCTCGCCGTGATCGCCGTTGTCGCCGCGGCGTGGTGGTGCCGGCTGCGCACCTCCCGTCCCGTGCTCGTCTTGGTGCGGCGGCGGACCTTCGGCTTCCCGGTGGTGTCGCTGATGATGATGGCCTCGGCCGGCGGTCTGGTGGGATTCTCGCTGCCGTTCCTGATCTCCGAGGTCTGGCGACGCGGACCGGAGGTGCTGGGCGTGGCGATCCTGGTCTTCGTCGCGACGGCATCGGTCGTGTCACCGCTGGCCGGTGTGCTGGCCGACCGGTGTGGGGCACGGCCGGTCGCGGCGGTCGGCGTGACGATCACGGTGGCGGGCATGCTGACCATGCTCAGCGTGGACGGCGCCACCGATATCGGCGGGCTGAGTTGGCGGATGGTCGTGATCGGGGTCGGAATGGCGCTGGCCAACTCGCCGATCATGACGCTGATCCTCGCCGCCGCACCAGCCGACCAGACCGGCACCGCCGGCGGCGTCGCCAATCTGGGGCGCACCCTCGGCAGCACGATCGGCCCGGCCGCTGCCGCGATGGCCTGGAGCCTCACCGGCGGTGGCCTCGGCGGATTCTATGCCGGAGTCGTGGCACTCTCGATCCTGGTGCTGACCGGGTTCGCCACGCTGCTCGCCGCCCGTGCCAGCACGGCAAGGGGCCGGGCGGCTGCGTCCTGACTCAGTGAAACCGGTGGAGACCGAGCGGTTGTCGGTCGGTCCGAAGCTGGTGCCGCAGCATTTCGTAGGTCGCGGCTCGGCTCAGGTCTTTCGTGCGGGGGCGGGTGGGCAGTCTGTCCAGCACTTCGTCCGGATCGCAAACCCGCACGGGCACCCCGAAAAGGTTCAACCTGGTCGCTCCGAGTCGCAGCCGGCCGTGGGTTCCGGTGATCTCCGGTGGCACGTCGAGCATGCCCAGCCGTGTGACGAACAGGTGGTCCAGCTGCTGCAGGGTCGGTGGTTCGGGCAGCCAGGCACGACACTGCTCCACGCTGGGGCTGTCGGCCCAGTCCGGGAAGTAGGCCGGTACTGCGTCGAGCTCCACCAGCAACGCAGCGAGACGGCGCAGATTCGCCGGTTCCGGAGACGGAACCACGTCGAGGTCGTTGGGTTCGAGGTCGGCACCGTACACAGCCAGCACCGTGGACCCGCTGAGCACCCAATCGATCTCGCGATCGTGCAGCGACCTCAGCAACTCCGGCATCCGGAGCGACGGTCGAGCCAGTGGATCCAGCACGTTCACCACACTAGCCGGGCGGGCGCGGCACCACCCCGGAGATTTCGCGTAGCCGGTAATTCCGTTGCCCTGCCAGGAATACCGGTGTGAGATGAGAATTCCGCAGGCACCAGACTTCGAGGAGACGCCCCGTGGCCGCCGGGTTCCCCGTGATCAACCGCCCCGAGCTGAAGACCGTTCTGGTCTCCACCCACGACGTGGACACCGCGGACCATCAACGAGTCACAGCCGATTCCCTTGTCGCAGCATGGAAGGAGAGTCCGTGGCCGCCGGATGTCCTGTCCTGGAGCTGTTTTGTCAGCACGGATGGCGCGCATGTTCTGAGCTACACGCAAAGCACGGCCGACCATCCGCACGCCGCGCTACCCGGCCTGAGCGGCACCAGCGAGCAGCCGACCGTGTACCGGTTGTACCGCAGCCTCATCACCGCGGAGGAAACGCGGGTTCCAGGCTGTTTGGTGACCGCGTTGTTCGCCACCGACGGCCCGCGCCGGCAGCGCGAATTCGTCGACACGCTACTCGCCGCCCTACCCGAGGACGAGGGCCATCCCGGTGCCATCTCGGCGCATTTCCACCTCAGCGTCGACGGTGCCCACCTGCTCAACTACACCGAATGGACCTCGCAGGACGCACACAGCGAGGCCGCGGCCAGCGGCGCCCACGACGAGCTTCACGACCTCTTCGCCAACACCCCAGGAGTGCGCCCACTCGGCGGTCGGCGCTACCACCTCCACCACAGCCGGTCGGCTACCGGATGACGCCGTCTCGTTGTGACGGCAGGGTGTAGGCGAGCGCGGCCACGATGACCATGAGTGCCGCGATCACCACGAACGCGCGGCTGTAGGCGGCGGAAAGCGCTTCGGGGGTCGAGGTGTGGTTGCCCGCGACGGTGACCAGGACGGCCAGGCCGAGCGCACCTCCGACCTGTTTGGTGGTGTTCATCAGCCCTGAGGCGGCCCCGGCGTCCGCCGTGTCGACGCCGGAGGTGACGGTGGTGGTGATCGGTGTGTTGAGCAGGCCGCCGCCGATCGAGAAGACGATCGCCGGGCCCAGGATCCCGGTCAGGTAGCCGCTGTCCGGTGTCAGCAGGCTCTGCCAAGCGAATCCGGTGGCGGCGAGGAGAGCGCCGATCGCGATCAGGGTCCGGCTGTCGACGTGCCGCATCAGCCACGGGGTGACGCGGGCGGCGACCAGGATGGTGACGACGGTGTGCGGCAGGAACGCGAGACCGGTCAGCAGCGGGCTGTAGTGCAGGACGTTCTGCATCGACAGGGTCAGGAAGAACCACATCGGGTTGAGGCAGGCCCCGGCCAGCAGCATCACCACGTTGCCGAGACTGATCGCCCGTGCCCGGAACAGGCGCAACGGAATGACCGGGACGGCGGCGAAGCGTGCCTCGACCACGACGAATCCCGCCAGCGCCGCGCCCCCTGCCAGCAGGCTCGCCACCGTCACCGGGGCGTCCCAGCCCGCGTCATGGGACTGCGTGATGCCGTAGGTCAGCGCGGTCAGGCCCAGTGTCGCCAGGACCGCGCCCGCCAGGTCGAGCCGTGGGCGTGCCGCCGGACGGTCGCCACCGGAGAGGTACCGCAGAGCGAGCACGATGGCTCCGGCGCCGATCGGGACGTTGATCAACAGGATCGATCGCCAGGAGAGGTACTCGGTGAGCACCCCGCCGAGGAGGTTCCCCGCGGTACCGCCGGCGACTCCCACCGCGGTCCACAGCGCCAGCGCACGAGTACGCCCAGGGCCTTCGGGAAAGGTGGCGGTAAGCACCGTCAACGTGGCCGGAGCAAGGACGGCGGCACCCACGCCTTGCACCGCGCGAGCGGCGATCAGCAGCCCCGCGGTGTCCGCCAGCCCGCCCGCCAGACTCGCACCGGAGAACAACGCGAGCCCGACCAGGAAAACCCGCCGGCGGCCGTAGAGATCCGCCAGCCGCCCGCCGAGCAGAAGAAGCCCGGCGAACGTCAGCGCGTAGGCATTGACCACCCACTGCTGATCCGCGTTGCCGAAACCGAGCGACCGCTGGATCGACGGCAGGGCGACGTTCACCACCGAGATGTCGAGCACGACCATGAACTGGGCCGCACACGCCAGCGCGAGAACCACCTGCGGCCCGGCAGTCCTTACCGCCGGGCCACTCGGATCGACATCACGAAAACCCACCGCGCCTCCCGGCCTCATCGTGATACATGGGTATCATATACGCTTGTATCATAACTCGTTCGCGAAGGAGGCCGCCTGGTGCCGAGGACCGTCGACCATGAGGAACGGCGTGCTCAGATCGCCGATGCGCTGGTCCGCGTCGCCGCGCGAGAAGGGCTGCACGCGGTCACGATGCGAGCGGTGGCCGCCGAGTCCGGAGTGTCGCTGAGGCTCGTTCAGTACTACTTCGACACCAAAGAACAGCTGCTGCTGGGTGCGTTGAGGCACCTCGAACGACGGAGCCGTCAGCGGTGGGCAGCGCGTCTCGCCGGCTTACCGGATCCGGTGCCACCGCGGTACTTCGTCGAGGCGTTCCTCGCCGAAGCGCTGCCGTCGGACGAGGAAAGCCGTGTCTTCCATCTGGTCGGCGCCTCGTACGCGGTACTGGCGATGACCGATCCCCAGCTGAGCGCCGAGCCCTTCGCCTCCAGTGTGGACGACCTCCACCGGCAGCTCGCTGACGCGCTGCGGCGAGCGCAGGACGACGGACAGCTGACCCCGGGCGTGGACGTGTCGCTGGAGGCCGCACGGTTGGTGACGCTCAGCCATGGCCTGGGCACCAGTGTCCTGATCGGACAACAGGATGTGGACGGCGCGACCGCGGTGTTGCGGTATCACCTGGACACCCTGTTTTCGACCCACAGCGGGGAAACCGTGGCGGCTTTGCCTCACTCGACCGCCGCATCGGACCAGTGAGGGGCGGAGCCGTGACGGCTCCGCCCTCACTGTCCGGCCTGTGTCAGTGGCTGCCGGCGAGTTCGCCGGTGAGCTTTCCGTGCATGCGTGCGCTGTGCTTGTTCAAGCCGACGATCTCGACGGTCTTGCCCCGTGACTCGTACTTGGTGGTGATCGCGTCGAGCGCGGCGACGGTGGAGGCGTCCCAGATGTGGGCGTCGGTCAGGTCGATGACGACCTTGCCCGGGTCGTTGGCGTAGTCGAACTGATAGACCAAGTCGTTGCTGGACGCGAAGAACAGCTCTCCGGTGACGGCGTAGACGACCTCGGTGCCATCCGGATCGACGACGGCGGTGACCTCGACCAGGTGCGCGACCCGGCGCGCGAAGATCACCATCGCGGTGAGGCAGCCGACGATCACGCCGATCGCGAGGTTGTGGGTGATCACGACGACGGCCACGGTGACGACCATGACGGCGATCTCGCCCGTGGGCATCCGCTTGAGTGTGGCGGGAGCGACGCTGTGCCAGTCGAAGGTACTGAAGGCCACGAGCACCATGACCGCCACCAGCGCGGCCATCGGGATCTGCGAGACCAACGGCCCGAAAGCGATGCACAGGACCATGAGGAACACGCCGGACAGGAACGTCGAGAGCCGGGTCCGGGCTCCGGCGGTCTTCACGTTGATCATGGTCTGACCGATCATCGCGCAGCCACCCATGCCACCGAAGAACCCGGTGACGACGTTGGCGACGCCCTGACCGATCGCCTCACGGGTCTTGTTGGAATGCGTGTCGGTGATGTCGTCGACCAGCTTCGCCGTCATCAGCGATTCCATCAGCCCGACCAGCGCGAACGCGAACGCATACGGGGCGATCAGTGTGAGGGTGTCGAAGGTGAACGGGATACCCGGGACGCCCGGCGTCGGGAGCGAGGACGGCAGCGAACCCTTGTCACCGACCATCGGAACCGCGATCCCCGCGGCGATCGTCAGCGCGGTCAAAGCCACGATGGAGACCAGCGGCGCCGGAATCGCCTTGGTCACCTTCGGGAACAGCACCATCAGCGCGAGACCGCCCGCGAACAACGGGTACACCGGCCACGGCACGTCGATCAGCTCCGGCACCTGCGCCATGAAGATCAGGATCGCCAGTGCGTTGACGAAGCCGACCATGACACTGCGCGGCACGAACCGCATCAGCCGGGCGACACCCAGTGAGCCGAGCACGATTTGGAAGAGGCCGCCCAGGATCACCGCGGCGATCAGGTAGTTCAGCCCGTGTTCACGTGCCAGGGGCGCGACCACGAGGGCCATTGCGCCGGTCGCGGCGGAGATCATCGCCGCACGGCCGCCGACGACTGAGATCACCACGGCCATGGTGAAGGACGCGAACAGCCCGACGCTGGGGTCCACGCCGGCGATGATGGAGAAGGAGATCGCCTCGGGGATCAGCGCGAGCGCGACCACGAGGCCGGCCAGGACCTCGGTGCGGGCGACCTTGGGTGACAACCAGGACGGACGAGTGCGCAGGCGCGCGGACGCCATGGACAACAGATTCGACACAGACGAACAACCTGACATGATCGGGCGCCACGCAGGCGCGTTACAACGTCACGCCCTCATGGCGTGCTGGAAGGACAGTGGCGGGCGAGGCGCGCAAGCGCGGGCATCGGCCCGGGGCATTGCTCGACGGGCGCGGACTAGCTCGGGTCGGTCACAGCACCTGCTCGATAGGCAAGGGAAGCTCCTCGGCTCGGACAAGGGAGTCGGGGGCTTCGGTGACCCCGGCGGCCCGGCGGCAAGATCGCCGCCGTCGTCGGCAACTCTCACCTAACGTTAGACGAGAGATCACCACTCCGCGGAGCCCCTGCCGCCAAATGAGTGCGGGATCACGTCCACGCCAGCCCCTATCCACGGACATGCCTTCAACTCTTCCCTAACGTGAGTGTAGGGTTTGGAGGAGGTCGCCGCTCGTCGTTTTATCGCGACATGTCCGACGGGAGCCGTGAACGAGTGAGTACCGACGGCGTGGTGCAGGCATCGGCATCACTGACGTTGCCGGAGTTCTGCGTCCATGTGGAAAACGCGTTCCTCGCCGATCGGCCGGGGATAGCGGACCTGCGCGAGGCGGCATTGGCCAGCCACGCGTCACCCGCGGTGTTCGCGGCCCTGAACAGTCTGCCGGATCGCCGGTTCGAGTCCTTGATGGACGTGCTGGCCGAGTTGCCCGAACTGTCCTTCGACGGTGGCGCCGAATGAGGGGCCGTCGCTACGCCACTTGGTCGGAAACCTCTCACTGGCGTGGGCAAGCGCATGATCGCGGCCGGGCGATCCGCACGGCGTTGACACAGTTGGTGGGCAACGGCCAGCCACCGGCCGCGTCGGCGCCACGGATCGCGTTGATCGGCGGGTTCGACCGTGGCAGCCGCACGATCCGTGCCGCGGTCACGTCCGTGGTGACGGAGCACGGCTGGAGCCTGCTTGATCTGCCGGCTGTTCCGGCGTTCGGTGCCATTCCCGCGGGCGGTGACATCACCATCGTCGTTCCGGCGAATCACAGAATGCGGGCCGCGGCACGCCGGTGCGCGGCAGCCTGGGCGTGCCGTGTCGTCGATCCTGCCGACGTCGTGGCCCATCCGTCCCCTCTCGCGGCCCGGGCTTGTCCGGCGGTGGCCATCACGACTGCGGACGGCCTGTCGGACCATTGCGCGTCGCGCTGGGAGATCCGGGGTTCGTTGACGTACCGCACCCGGACCGGGCCTGAGACGCCGGTGACGACGCTCGCCCTCGAACCTGCCGACGACGGGATCGTGCTGGACCAGGTGCGGGACCACGACCACAAGCACGCCCGTCTGGGGAGTACCTCCGTGATCTTGCGTCTCGACCTGCCGACCGAGGGAACGATCGATGGCCACGCGCAGATGTTCCCCGCCGGCAGGTACACGTTCACCGCGCAGCCGCGGCGCTACGAGCACCTCACCGGCACGGACGGACTCGACTGACCCACTCAGGCAAGGCGGTCGGCCAGTGACCGCAGTCGCCCGGCGACGTCCAGCCGCCGGAGCCACTTCTCGGGCAGAGAGCCGGCTCCGGAGCGGGCGCCCGCGAGCGCTCCGGCCATGGCGGCGATGGTGTCGGTGTCACCTCCGGCCCGCACGGCGTAACGGATGGCCTCATCCGGCCGGTCGGGATAGGTGAGGAAGGCCAGCAGGGCCGTCGGGACCGAACCCAGCGCCGAGGCGTCATTGCCGAGCGCCCGACCGGCGTGCTCGGGATCGGGGCGGTGGCGGACGAGTTCGGCGACGCGGTCGAATTTCTCGTGCCATGGGGCCGAGCGCACCACGCGGGCGAGGTCGTGCAGGAAGGCGGGCACGGCGAGCGCCCGCGTCGGATCGCTGTGCAGCGCCAGGTAGGTCGCGGCGGCCTGGCACGCGGCGCCGTGTTGTCCATGTTTGTGGGCGTGAGTGACCGCCGCGGTGCGGCTGGCGAGTTCGGCGGTGTGGTGCAGGCTCGTTCCCACGAGGGCGACCGGGGCGACGCGCATCGCCGCGCCGTTGCCGAACGATCCCTGTCCTTGATAGAAGGCGCGAGCGGCGTCGGGCCACGGGACACCCGCGTTGATCAGTCCGAACACCTTCGGGGTGCCTTCGCCGTAGCCGCGCCACGGTTCGGCGCGCCACGCCTCGGCGAATTCCCGGGCGAGGACGTCCTCGTCGAGCAGGGTGGTGTCACGGTGCTCGGCGAGGTGGCCGGCCAGGACGAGGGCGAGCGCGGTGTCGTCGGTGTGGACGAGTCGGCTGGGCGCGCGCTCCTCGGCAAGGACATCGTGGGCGCCGACGCTGGCCCTGCCTTCGAAGGGAGCGCCCAGGGCATCTCCCAGCGCGAGGCCGAGGAGCAGTCCGCGTGCTTGGTCGCGGGTGATGGGGTTCATGGCGATCGTCATCTGGTTCGTCCGGTCTCGGGTCGGGGGACCGACTCGGCGTGGAGCCGGTACAGAGGTGGCTGGGCCAGAGCGATGCGGTAAGTCCCTGGCTTCAGGGTCCGGGAGACGCCGTCGACGGTCGCCACGGCCGGAGCGGGTATGCGCACTGTTCGCGGGCCGGGGCAGAAGCTGACCGCCGCGCCGATGTCACCGGTGACGCCGAGCAGCAGACCGTTTTCCGAGGGGCGCGCGAATACCTCCGCGAGAGCCGGATGCTCCTCGGCGAGCACACCGCGAAGGTGAAGGTCGTGCAGGATGATCAGCTGCCGATGGCTTGGGCCGGTGAGCGTGAGCGTCGGAACGGGTCGCAGCCACAGGCGCAGGGGGCCGGGCGGGCTACAGCGGCTGTCCGGGAGCAGGACCGGGGCATGGCATGACATCGCACGGCGTTGTGCGGCTGATGCGACGGAATGGTGCGTGGCGAGAACCAGGCTTACCCGGCCTACCGGCAGGCTCCCGGGAGAGTCGTCGATCACGGTGACGCCGGCGTTTGTCGCACTCTCGAGTAGTGCGTCGCGGGTCAGGGCGCTACCTCGATCGCCGCCGCTCACCACGACGACCACGTCGCCTGCCCCCAGCGCGAGCGGACTCGGACAGGGCGGCGTGGGATCAGCGGCACGGAAGAGGCAGCGGAAGGCGAGCAGCAACCCTTCCTGCAAGGAGCCCAGCTGCTGAGTGATGACCTCTGTCCGCGCACCGGCCATCACCACCTCCATACCACTACCCTACTCTAACGTGACAGTAGACTCTAGCGAGGAGTCCGAACCGGAGGTGGCTTTGACGGACGTGCAGACACGCGACGAACAGCACGAGCGTGCACATCTGGCCGAGACGGTGCGTCTGCTGACGGCCGAGCTGGAGCGTCTCATCGGTTCGATCGACAAGTCCGCCAGCTCCATCCAAGAGCGGAAGGAGTTCATGTGGGAGAACTGGCGTGACATGGACAGCGCCGAGAAGGCCGGTTTCCGCACCGACGTGAACATGTCCGTCGTTCTGGGCGAGCACGCGGTGATGCTCCGGAAACGTATCGAGCGGCTGCTGCAGTCCCCCTATTTCGGGCGCGTCGACTTCCGCACGGACGGCGATGAGCACGCCAGGGACTACTACATCGGCGTGCACAATCTCTCGGATCCCGAGACTCAGGAGGTCGTGATCCACGACTGGCGGGCTCCGGTGTCGAGTCTCTATTACGACTTCGAGTCCGGCGAAGCGCATTTCGAGGCGCCCCAGGGCATCGTGCGCGGCGACATCACCGGTAAGCGCCAGTATAAGATCCAGGGCGGGCGCCTGGAGTACATGTTCGACAGCTCGCTCAACATCGGCGACGACGTCCTGCAGCGGGAACTGAGTCAGTCCGCCGACGACAAGATGAAGAACATCGTCGCGACCATTCAGCGGGAACAGAACGCGGTGATCCGCAACGAGACGGCGCAGGTTCTCATCCTGCAGGGTGTCGCGGGGTCGGGGAAGACGTCGATCGCGCTGCACCGGGTGGCGTTCCTGCTCTATCGCTTCAAGGACACCCTGTCCTCCGACAACGTCATGATCCTCTCGCCGAACAAGGTCTTCGGTGACTACATCGCCGATGTGCTTCCCGAGCTGGGTGAGGAGCAGGTCGCGGAGATCGATTTCGACAAGATCGCCGGCAGGTTCCTCGCCAAGGTCACCGGCTACGAGACGTTCAGCGAGCAGGTGGTCAGCCTGCTCGACCACACCGATGAGGCGGCAGCCGAGCGGATGCGTTACAAGGCGACGCCGGAATTCGTCACCTGCCTGGAGAACTGGCTCGCCGAGCGGGCGGAGAAAGACTTCGTGCCGACCGACATCGAGCACAAGAGCACCCGGCTCTCCGCGGATTGGGTCGCGGACGCCTTCGACGAGTCCCGGGCGCTTCCGGTCTTCACCCGGCTCGACCACGTGGCCAACACCGCTGTCCACCTGCTCAAGAACCAGGTCGTGGACAAGGGCGGCAAGTGGTCGGCTGCCGACACCGCCAAACTCCGCAAACAGGTCCGCGCCATGTTCCCGCACAAAGACCCGTTCGGGATGTACAAGGCGTTCTACGCCGATCCCGCGCGCCGCGGCCTGTTTCAGCCGCTCGGCCGGAAAAAGATCGAGTACGCCGACGTGTTCCCGTTGATCTACACCATGATCAGAACCGCGCGGCAGGAAAGCTACGGCCACATTCGCCACCTGCTGGTCGACGAGATGCAGGACTACACACCGATCCAGTACGCCGTGCTGCGCGAGCTCTTCTCGTGCAAGATGACGATCCTGGGTGACTCCAACCAGTCGGTCAACCCGTTCAGCTCCTCGTCACTATCGGCAATCCGCGACATCTTCCCGGACGCCGACTGCCTGGAGTTGTGCAAGAGCTACCGCTCCACGAGCGAGATCACCGACTTCGCCCAGAACATTTCCCGCAACGACAAGCTCGTCCCGATCGAACGCCACGGCCTGCCGCCCCAGGTCATCGCCTGCGCCAGCCCGCGAGACGAGACAGCGCGGATCGTGGACCTCATCGAGCGGCACCGGCACAGCGATCAGCGATCTCTCGGCATCATCTGCAAGACCGTCGCCCAGGCACGAACGCTCCACCGGGCCTTGTCCGAGGCCGGCGTCGAGCTGACTTTCCTGGACTACGACAGCACGGCCTTCGCCGCCGGCGTCGTCATCACTTCGGCGCACATCTCCAAGGGTCTGGAGTTCGACGCCGTGATCGTGCCGCACGTGGACGAGGAGAACTACGCGAGCGACATGGACAAGAGCATGCTCTACATCGCCTGCACCCGGGCCATGCACGAGCTCCACCTGACCCACACCGGACCGCTCTCGCACCTCCTGGCGTTCGCCGGGAAACCCGAACACCGTGTCGGCGCCGCCGAAGCGCGCGTCGGTTGACCCGGCGAAGTACAGCCACGACCACCACACTGAGCGAAACTTCACCGAATACAAGGGATCACGATGAGCAGGCGTTTCCAGGAACTTGATTGGCGCCCGACCCTGATGGGCGAACTCGTCCTGCGCCGTCGCTGGGATCCCACCGCGGACCGGGACGTACTGGAGATCAAACTCGGCGACGAGTTCCTGATGTCGAACCTGTTCACCGTCGCCGAGGAGGAACTCGCACGGCGGGGACTGGCCGAAGTGGACGGCCCGGACCTCGACATCGCCGTCGGCGGCCTCGGGCTCGGCTACACCGCGCAGACCGCGCTGGCCGACCCGCGAGTGCGGTCCTTGTCGGTGGTGGAGGCGCTTGAGCCAGTGGTCGAGTGGCACCGCAACGGCCTCATCCCCACCGACCCTGCCTTGACCGCGGACACCCGGTGCACCTTCGTAAACGGTGACTTCTTCGCACTGCTGCGGTCACCGGGCGGACTCGATCCGAATACACCGGAACGGCGGTTCCACGCCATCCTCCTCGACATCGACCACTCCCCCCGCCACGTCCTGCACCCGAGCCACCAGGAGTTCTACCAACCGGCCGGTCTCCGCCGCCTCACCCGCTGGCTGCACCCCGGCGGAGTATTCGGGCTCTGGTCCAACGACCCGCCCGACGAACAGTTCCTCACCGCACTGGCATCCGCCTTCACCCAGGTACGCGCCGACGTCATCACCTTCGCCAATCCGTTGCAGGACAACGAAGCGACAGCCACCGTCTACGTGGCATCGACCGGCTCCGACACGCCGGGCTCCGTCTGACCCGCGGCCTGGGGCGGCCTTGCTCAGTCCAGTGATTCCAGCGCCGCCCGCACTCCGGTGAGTTGTGTCGGCCAGGCGTCGATGATCGCCCGCCACGCCGCGCGCAGGGACACGTTCTCAGCCAGCACGAAAACGGGGCCCTGGCCCCAGCGGGTCGCCACGACCGTGCCGACACGATCCGCCCCGCCAGGCAGCGGAGCACCTCCCGGCAGGAAGTCCACGATCAGCGAGTACTCGGATTCGTCCACATCGTCCTGCACACCGGCCATCGCGGCGTGATAGCACCGAAGCCCGTTGAAGCCGGCCGGATCGGTCGGAATGGACCGCTTCGGGAAGGCCGCGTTGTACGCCTGCACGGAGAGGAATCTCGCCGGCCTCCGCCGCTCTGCCCTGGTCGCGGTGCCCGTGCCGGCCACCGGCCGGGGTGAACTGTCACTGTTCAGCATGCGCCAACTCTACCCTCACGTCACAGAAGAGTCGCCGGTCATTTTCGGCGCCGGACCGGTCAGGCGAGCTGGACGAGGTCGAGGTAGTCATCGGACCAGTGGTCCTCGGTGCCGTCGGGGAGCAGGATGACCCGTTCGGGCGTGAGGGCTTCGACAGCGCCCGGATCGTGGGTGACGAGCACGACCGCGCCCGGATAGCGACGTAACGCGTCGAGGACCTGCTGGCGACTGGCCGGGTCGAGGTTGTTGGTGGGTTCGTCCAGCAGCAGCACGTTCGCGGCGCCGCAGACCAGTCCTGCCAGCGCGAGGCGGGTCTTTTCCCCGCCGGAGAGGGTTCCGGCGGGCTGGTCCAATTGTCCGCCGGCCAGCAGGAACGCGCCGAGCAGACTGCGTAGTTCCGGAGCTGAGGCCTCCGGGGCCGCGTGGCGCACGTTCTGCCACACCGTGGCGTCGGGGTCGAGGGTTTCGTGTTCCTGGGCGTAGTAGCCGATGCGTAGCCCGTGGCCGGCGACCACCTCGCCGCTGTCGGGATCTTCCTGTCCGCTGAGCAGACGCAGCAGCGTGGTCTTTCCGGCGCCGTTGAGCCCGAGCACCACCACCCGGGAGCCTCGGTCGATGGCGAGGTCGACACCGGTGAAGATCTCCAAGGAGCCGTAGGACTTCGACAGTCCCCTTGCTGTCAGCGGGGTTCTTCCGCACGGCGCGGGTGCGGGGAAGGCGATCTTGGCGACCTTGTCGGAGCGTCGGGTCTCGTCGAGGCCAGCGAGCATCCTGTCGGCGCGTCGCACCATGTTCTTCGCCGCGGTGGCCTTGGTGGCTTTCGCGCCGAGCTTCGCGGCTTGCTGGTGCAGTGCCGAGGCTTTCTTCTCCGCGTTCGCGCGTTCCCTGCGTCGGCGTGCTTCGTCACCGGCGCGGGCGGAGAGATAGCGTTTCCAGTCCATGTTGTACACGTCGACCTCGCCGCGCACGGCGTCGAGGAACCACACTTTGTTCACCACGTCGGCCAGCAGTTCCACGTCGTGACTGATCACGACGAGGCCGCCGGTGTGGTTGCGCAGGAAACCGCGCAGCCACGACAGGGAGTCGGCGTCGAGGTGATTGGTGGGCTCGTCCAGCAGCAGTGTGGTGCCCGAGGGCCCTCCGGCGCCGGTCTCCGACGCGGCGAACAGGATTCGAGCCAGTTCCACGCGGCGGCGCTGCCCGCCTGAGAGGGTCCGCAGGGTCTGCTCCAGAACACGGTCGTCGAGGCCCAGGTTGGCGCAGATTCGGGCGGCGTCGCTTTCGGCCGCGTAGCCGCCGAGCGCGGAGAAGCGCTCTTCGAGTCGTCCGTAGGCGCGCACGGCGTTGTCCCGCTCGCGCTCGCTGGCCAGTTCCGCCATGGCGGTCTGGGCTTTCGTCATTCCGGTGAGCAGTTCGTCGAGCCCGCGCGCCGAGAGCACCCGGTTTCGCGCGGTCGTCGACAGGTCGCCTTCGCGGGGGTCCTGGGGCAGATACCCCGGTTCGGTCGCGGCGTGGACCTGCCCGGCGTAGGGCATGCCCTCACCTGCGAGCACGCGCAGGGTGGTGGTCTTCCCGGCACCGTTGCGCCCGACCAGTCCGATGCGGTCGCCCGGCTGGACGCGCAGCGTGGCATCGGACAGCAGGACGCGTGGGCCCGCACGCAGTTCGAGGTTGGTCGCGGTGATCACACCGAACTCCCAGGGGATCGGAGAAGTGCAAATACTGATGAGCTGAGCCGGTGCTCGAGGGCTGATCGCGATTCAGGCGTCGATGATGACGGGGATGACGACCGGCTGACGGCGCAGCGTCTTGCGTGTCCAGCTTTCGGTGGCACGCACGATCCGTCGTTCGAGGTCAGCGTTGGCGGTGACGTTGCGTTCGGCTGCTCCGGCGAGAATCTTTTCCAGGACCGCTCCGAGGGTGTCGAAGGCGGAGTCGTCGTGCGCGAACCCGCGGGCTATGTAGTCGGGCTCCTCGGCCAGCAGCCCGGTGTCGCGGTCGATCAGGGTGATGACGGTGAGCACACCGTCCTGGCCAAGAGTGCGGCGTTCGGCCAGGGAGTCTTCGGTCAGGACGCCGACGGTGTGGCCGTCGACATAGACCTCGCGAACCGCGACCGCACCGACGGCCGTGGCACGGCCGTCGCGCAGATCGATGACGTCGCCGTTGCCCGCGACAAGCACACGGTCACCAGCGATTCCAGTACTGCGGGCCAGATCCGCGTTCGCCTTGAGGTGCCGTGCTTCGCCGTGCACCGGCAGGACGTTGGCCGGACGCACGATGTTGTAGCAGTAGACCAGTTCCCCCGCGCTCGCGTGACCGGACACGTGCACTTTGGCGTTTCCCTTGTGCACGACGTTGGCGCCTCGCCGTGTCAGACCGTTGATGATGCGGTAGACGGCGTTCTCGTTGCCGGGTATCAGCGAGCTCGCCAGTAGAACGGTGTCGCCGTCACCGACATCGATGGTGTGCCGGCCGCTGGCCATCCGCGCGAGCGCGGCCATCGGCTCCCCTTGCGATCCGGTGCAGATCAGGGTCTGTTCGACCTCCGGAACACGGTCCAGCTCACCGGCCTCGACGATCAGCCCGTCGGGCGCGGTGAGATATCCCAGTTCGCGGGCGACACCCATGTTGCGGACCATCGATCTGCCGACGAAGGCCGCCTTCCGGCCGTGGGCGTGGGCCGCGTCGAGGATCTGCTGGATGCGATGCACGTGGCTGGCGAAACTGGACACGATGATCCGGCGCGGCGCGGTGCGGAACACGGCGTCGATGGCAGGCGCCAGCTCGCGTTCGGAGGTGGTGAAACCGGGCACGTCGGCATTGGTGGAGTCCACGATGAACAGATCGACACCCTCCTCCCCGAGGCGGGCGAACCCGCGCAGGTCGGTGATGCGTCTGTCCAAGGGAAACTGATCCATCTTGAAGTCACCGGTGTGCAGGACCAGACCCGCCGTCGTCCGCACCGCGACCGCGAGACCGTCCGGGATGGAGTGGTTGACCGCCAGGAACTCCAGCGCGAACGGGCCGCGGTCAAGCCGGTCCCCTTCCCGGACTTCGACCGTGGTCGGGGTGATGCGGTGCTCGGCGAGCTTGGCGGACAGGAGACTCAGGGTGAGCCGGGAACCGATCACGGGAATATCGGGTCGCTCCCGCAACAGGTACGGCACCGCGCCGATGTGGTCTTCGTGCCCGTGCGTCAGCACGATCGCCTCGATGCCGGGGAGCCGGTCCCTGATCGCGGACCAGTCAGGCAGGATCACGTCCACCCCGGGCTGATGCTCCTCGGGAAAGAGAACCCCGCAGTCGACGACGAGCAGCGCTCCCCGATGCTCGAACACGGTCATGTTCCGGCCGATCTCACCGAGCCCGCCGAACGCGACGATACGCAAGGCATCGTCGGCCAGGCTCGGAAGCGAGACGACCGGAGGGCGATCCACAGAATTCATACTCTCACGTTACGGTAGGGTTTGACTGCGCCGCGTGGGCCGGGGTCCAGTCAGTCACCAAGCGGCACCTCCGGCAGGTGATCCCAGAGGTCGCGAACGTGGCCGAAGGTGCGCACGGGGAGCCGATCGAGCAGTTGCAACACCTCGTCGCGACTTCCACGTTCGACCGCCGCGGCGACGATCTCCTGTTTCGTCGCCGACGAATCGACAAAAGCGCCACTCACGGCGTCGATGATCTCGATCCTCGTCACTTCAGCCGCGTGTTTCTCGCTAAGGTCAGTCACATCGCGCACACTACCCTGACGTTAGGGTAGGGTCGCGAGGGCGGCCGGTACTTCCGCGGGCACTGCCCCGACGGTGGCCGCGGGTCGCGTTCAACCCCCAGCGCGACGTACCGGCCGTCACCCACAGCCCACCTGCCGCGGTGGCGGCCGATCGCGGGCAGGGAAGGAGACTCGATGTGAGCGACCACATGCAGATCGGCGAGGTCGCCGAGCGCACCGGCCTGTCCCTGCGAACGATCCGGCGATACGAGCAGGTCGGTCTCGTCACCCCCGACACGCGAAGTCAGGGCGGGTTCCGGCTCTACACGGCGGCCGACGTGGACCGGCTGCGCCTCATCCGGCAAATGCGGGCGCTCGGCTTCGACGTCGAGGAGATGCGGGACCTCATCGCCCTGCTGCCACCGGATACGACCGGGTCCGAGCTGGCGCGTGAGCAGCGGCTCACGTTGCTGCACGATTTCAGTGTTCTCACCGATCATCGGTGCGCTGATCTGCGCGCCAGGCTCGATGCCGCGTGCGAATTCGTCACGACCTTGCGTGAACGCCGGGCCGCGCTCGTCGCCGACACCCACGAGGACAAGGTGCGCCACAGCCTCGTGACAAGACAAGGACACGGTTGAGCACATCGAATCCCATGGTCGAGATCCCCTCGATAAGCGTGTCGTGGTACCGCGAGATGACCGAGTTCGCCATGGCCATGCCCGCCTGGGCGCGACTCATCACCGCAATCGGGACCGACGTCGTCCTCATCGCGTTAGCCGCCAGAATGGTGTGGTCGTGGTGGCGCGCGCGACGGGATGACACCAGCGCGCTGTCCCTGACTCTGCTGGGCCCAGTCGCCACCGTGGCGGCGTATGCGGTGAGCGAGGGGATCAAAGCCGCGCTACAAGAGGAACGCCCCTGTCGTTCCTTGTCACAGGCGACGATCGTCGCCTGTCCCGTGCAGGGTGATTGGTCGTTTCCCAGCAACCACTCGGTGATCGCGGGCGCCGCCGGGGCCGCGGTCGTGCTTGCCCGCCACTCCGCCGTGTTCTGGGTCGTTCCGACAGCGTTGCTCGCGGCGGCATCGCGCGTGCTCGTCGGCGTCCACTACCCACACGATGCGGTGGCCGGCCTGGCATGTGGTGTAGGCATCGCACTTCTGGTCATGCTGCCGCTGCAGAGGCCGATGGCCCGGCTTGTCAGCCATCAGCGCTCGCGTCAGCGCTACCAGTGGCTCATGGCGGCGCCCCGAGCGCAGCACGTCAACGACGACAGGAGACCCGCCATGACCGGTAGCGATCCCCCGACCGTGCACACGAGAGAAATGGCGCTGGCGAGCAGCCGAACCGTTGAATCGCCCGCGGAGCCCGAACCGGCCGGCCCACCCCGGCCCGCACAGGGACGAAACGAGGACGGTTCCCGATGACGATCCGACTGCACGTGGCCTGGTCCGACGCCGGACGCAACCGCCACCTTCATCTTCAGGCCATCACGCGCGCCGTATCCCTGCTATTGAAGGCCGAGCCGGACCATGCGGTGTGGCCGCCGGGCATCGGGTCCGGCCGTGTCGCGGTCGTCCGGGGCCACGACCGCGACAGCCGCCAGGTCCGCGACGCCGTACGCGCGGCCGTGCTCCATCACGAGTGGTCACTGCTCGATGTGCCGGCAGTGCCGGAGTTCGGCCGGATCCCTGTCGCCGGTGACATCCGTTTCGTGGTCGCCGGACATATGTCCCTGCTCGCCGCCGCTCGGCGGTGCGCCGCCTTCTGGCGGTGCGGGGTGCTCACTCCCGCCACGGCCGCGGCGATCGCGACCACGGAGACTCTCACCCTGCAGCCGACTCCGGCCGCGGCCATCTCCACCTCGTTCGACTGGTACGACCATTGCGCCGACAGCTGGACACTCACGGGCGACATCGGCCTCCGCCCGGCCACCGGCGAGTGGACACGAGCCACCGATGTTCTCCTGGGCCCGAGCGCTGAAGGACTCCTCGTCACGACGTCAAACGACGACACCGTCCAGCAGATACGTGAGCCACTGACGATCCAGATCGAGCACTCCACCAGCGGGACGCTCGACGGCCACCAACAGACGTTTCCCAGCGGGGAATACACCTGCGCACCCCAGACTGCTCGGTTCTACCAGCTTCTCGGACCCGCCGAACAGGCCTGGGATTCCGACGGGAAGCCGGTGAGGTGAAGGATCACCTCACCGGCAGGTGCTCCCGTCATGAGCAGACCCAACCTACAATACTCTAACGTGAGGGTAGATTCTGGGTGTCGGGAGAAACCCTTGATCGAGACCCGGAGGAGCGAGTGTGACGACAGGTAACGCAGTCCAGGCCGAACGGTCCGAGGTGGTCGCCGAGGCGGGCCGTCGCCGGACGTTCGCGGTCATCAGCCACCCCGACGCCGGCAAGTCGACGCTGACCGAGGCGCTGGCGCTGCATGCCCAGGTGATCTCGGAGGCGGGCGCGGTGCACGGTAAGGCCGGACGGCGCGGGGTGACCTCGGACTGGATGGAGATGGAACGCGCACGCGGGATCTCCATCACCTCCGCCGCGCTGCAGTTCGTCTACGGCGACACCGTGATCAACCTGCTGGACACCCCGGGGCACGCGGACTTCTCCGAAGACACCTACCGGGTCCTCTCGGCCGTCGACTCCGCCGTCATGCTGCTCGACGCCGCCAAGGGCCTGGAGCCGCAGACGCTGAAGCTGTTCGACGTCTGCCGCTACCGCGGGATCCCGGTGATCACCTTCATCAACAAATGGGACCGGCCCGGCCGGGAAGCCCTGCAGTTGTGCGACGAGCTCACCGACCGGATCGGCCTGCAACCCATGCCGCTGACCTGGCCGGTCGGGACGGCCGGACACCTGCGCGGCGTCCTCGACGTCTCGAACGGGGAGTTCGTCCGGTATCGCCCCACCGCCGGCGGGGCGACCGTGGCGCCGGAGGAGCGGTTCAGCGCGTCGCAAGCGGCGACAGATCTCGAGACCGAGTGGGCACAAGCCGAGGAGGAGTCGGAGTTGCTGCGCTCCGCGGGAGGCGAGTTCGATGTCTCCCGGTTCTTCACCGCCACCGCGACCCCGGTGCTGTTCGGCGCGGCCGTCCGTAACTTCGGTGTCCGCCATCTGCTGGATCTGCTGGTCGAGCTCGCGCCGCGGCCTGCACCGCGCGCGGACGCCGACAGCCGGATCCGCGCCTTGGACGCGCCGTTCTCGGCGTTCGTGTTCAAGGTCCAGACCGGAATGGACCCCGCGCACCGCGACCAGGTGGCGTTCGCCCGGGTGTGCTCCGGGGTGTTCGAGCGCGGCATGGTCGTCACCAACGCCACCACCGGCAAGCCCTTCGCCACCAAATACGTGCAGCAGGTGTTCGGTCAGCAACGCTCCACAGTGGACACCGCCTATCCCGGAGACGTCATCGGGCTGGTCAACGCCACCGCGCTGCGAGTGGGCGACACGCTGTACTCCGGCAAGCCCGCCGTGCGGTTCCCTGGCCTGCCCAGCTTCGCGCCCTCCCATTTCGCCGTCGCCCGGCCCACCGACCTCGGCCGTGCCAAGCAGTTCCGCAAAGGGGTCGAACAACTGGGCGCGGAGGGTGTGGTCCAGGTGCTGCGCTCGGACCTGCGCGGTGACGCCGCGCCGGTGTTCGCCGCCGTCGGGCCGATGCAGTTCGAGGTCGCCGCGCACCGGATGGCCGCCGAGTTCGGCTCACCGATCCGGCTGGAACCTCTGTCCTATCAAGTGGTCCGGCGCCTCGCCGAGCCCGGCCAGCGTTCCATCGTCGACAACGGACGGCGCAGCGAAGTCCTCGCCCGCCTCGACGGCACCGACCTGGCCCTGTTCGCCGACGAACTGGCCATGCGGGTCATGCTGCGAGGCAATCCCGAGCTGGTGCTGGAATCCTTGGTCGCGGAAGGCGGCTGAGCAACGTGTCAACCGTGTTCAGCGGGATTATTTTCCTGCTGCGGCCGGGCGTTTCCGCTGGGGGCGGGTGGTTGTGAGGTGGGAGCGCAGCAGTGCGGCGAACTCCTCGGCGATGGCCAGTTTCGCCCGCAATTCCTCACATGCCTTCTCGGCGGTCTCGCTGAACTCCGCCAGCCGGGCGGCCGGGTCCTGGATGTCCGGGCTGCCGGGGGCAGGGTCGAGGATCGCGAGCAGGTCACGCATCTCCTCCAGCTGGAACCCCAGTGGCTTCATGCGCTTGATCAGCTGCAACCGGTCGATGTCCGGCTCGGTGTAGAGCCGGAACCCGCCCTGGCTGCGCGCGCTGGGAACGACCAGCCCGACTTCCTCGTAGTACCGGATCGTGCGCAGCGACAGCCCGGTGCGCTCGGCCACCTCGCCGATCTGCATCTGCTCGCCCACACCGATTCCTTCCTTCGACCGAGTCATCCACGATAATGCACGCGACGGCCCGGCTACGACGCCTTCAACAGTACTCTCACGTAACAGTATTGCCGCAGGTGACAGCAGCCCGCTCCCGACGAGCGGAACCTCACCCGAATCGTCGGCGAGACGTCCATCACGACGGCGGCACGAGCCGACCGCGCACCGCGCTACCGTGATCATCGCCCTGGACACGGCCATGCGCCCAGGAACCGCAGGCGCCTGAAGGCTGCGGTACCCGGTGTGGCGATCAGCACGCCGTGCCGGACCACCCGTGCGGAGCCCGACAGCTCGCACCATCGGCCGACCGAACCGTCTCCGAACCTGCCGGAGCACCGCCGCCACCGTGCGGTCAGTGTGCCCGTGCCCGGCCACGACCAGGAAGGATCACTTCGTGCCCACCGGCCCTGCTCCCGCCGTGGCGTCCACCGTTCCGGGGCGGGCGCACTTGCCCCGGGTGATCGCCGCGGCCTCGGTCGCGCTCGCTCTGACCGCACCCGGGCAGACCGCGGCGGTGTCGGTGTTCGTCGACCCGATCATCGCCGACCTCGGCGTGTCCCGATCCGCGGTCTCCACCGCCTACCTGATCGGGTCCCTGTCCGGCGCGTTCGTCATGCCCTTCCTCGGCCGCCTGATCGACCGCTACGGGCCCCGCCGGATCATGGCCGCGATCGCGGCCTGCTTCGGCGCCATCCTGATCACCGCGACCGCGGCCAGTGAGATCACCGGACTGACCGCCGCGTTCATCGGCATCCGGATCGGCGGCCAAGGCGCCCTCAACCTCGTCGCCACCACCACCGTGGCCATCTACGTACACCGCCGCCGAGGCTTCGCCATCGGAGTCGCCTCCGCGGTCGGCACCGCCGGGATCTCCCTGGCGCCGATGCTGCTCGAACGGCTGATCGCCGACTGGGGTTGGCGCTCTGTCTGGGTCGCCGAGGGATTGGCCGTGTGGATCCTGGTCATTCCGGCCGCCCTCTTCCTGCTACCGCGTCGGCCTCCCACACCCCCGACCGGCGACGAGGCGATCGAGGCTTCGCGTGGGAGCGCTCTGCCGCCGGTGGACTGGACTTTGGGCCAGGCGATGCGCACCGGCATGTTCTGGGTCGTCACCGCCGGAATCGCCGTGTGTGCCCTGGTCACCACCGGGCTGAACTTCCACCAGCAATCCCTGCTCGGCGAACGTGGCCTCACCGCCACCGAAGCCGCCGCGACCTTCCTGCCCCAGACCATCGCCGGCCTGATCGCCACCTTCGGCCTCGGCTGGCTCGCCGACCGCTTCTCCGACCGCGTCCTGATCATCACCACCATGGGCACCCTCGCCCTCGCCACCGCCGGAGCGGGCTGGCTCAGCCCAGGATTCACCGCCGTGCTCTACGGTCTCGCCCTCGGCGCCTGCGGCAACGGCATCCGCACCCTCGAAGCCGTCGCCTTCCCCCGCTGCTTCGGCTTGCGCCACCTCGGCGCGATCCGCGGCGTGGTGCACTCGGTCACCGTCGGCGCCTCCGCCTTCGGGCCCCTCCTGCTCGCCCTCGGCCGCGACCACGCCACCACCTACCGCCCCATCCTCTACGCCATGACCGCACTCCCCCTCGCGGTCACCATCGCCGGAGCGCTCGTGCGCACCCCGCCACCGGTACCCCGTGCTCGTCAAGCGTGACAGCGACAGGGAATCGCCTTTAGGATCGTCGGCACGGCATCGCACGTCGGTTACCGGCTGGGTGAGGCGCGGAGGTGCCGGTGACATGCCCGTTGGAGGCATCGCACTGTGTCAGCACAAGTCGAACTGAACCACACGATCGTTCCCGCACTGGATCGCCAGAAATCCGCCGAATTCCTGGCACATATCCTCGACGTGGAAATCGGGACGGCCTGGGGACCATTCCTCCCGATCGAACTGAGCAACGGCGTCCGGCTGGACTTCGCGACCATCCCGCCCGAGGACGTCAAGCTCCAGCATTACGCGTTTCTGGTGCCAGAAGAGGACTTCGACGGCATCCTGGAGCGGATCAAGCAAGCCGATATCGGCTACTCGGCCGACCCCCAGGGCACCCAGCCCGGACAGATCAACCACAACCACGGCGGCCGTGGCGTGTATTTCCTCGATCCCGCAGGCCATGGCCTGGAAGTCATCACCCGCCCTTATGGCTGGGATTTGACCGAAGCCGCAGAACGCTAACGCGGATACCGTGCCGGGACGTGAGTTGCACGTCCCGGCACGGGCTCCGCCTTCCGGCCGTTACGCGGCGACCGCGGTGTTCTGGATGGCCGCGACCCACCACTGTCCATCCTTTTTGGACAAAGTCCAGGTACCGATGTTGCTGCGCGTGCCGTGCTCGGTTTTCACCGGCTGCCGGACGAACGCGAGAGCGACGCCTGCCGCGGGGAAGGTGATGCGGTCGATCTCGTACCAGGTGCGGATGCCTTCGGCATGGTGTTCCAGCCGCTCCTGGTGATAGGCGTGGATGTCGTCCCAGCCGGTGAACCGCACGCCGTTCACCGCGGTGAAGACGATGTCGGCGGTGAACCGGGCATCGAACTTCGCCGCGTCGTGTTCGGCGAACGCGGCCTCCAGCTCCGCGAAGATCGCGGTGATCGCGCGGATGTCCTCCTCGCCGCCGGGGATGTCATGGGCGAGCGGGCGAACCGTCATCAGGACTCCTTCGAATACGTCACGGATGCTGAAACCCTCGTGGCCAGCAGGATGAGCAACACGATGCCGGCGAGACCGGCCGCGGCGAGGAACCCGGTGGTGATCGTGGTCGCCCCGATCAGCGGCCCCAGCAGCAACGGGGAGCAGAACTGCCCGGCGAACGATCCGGTGGCCGACAACGCCACCGTCTGTCCCCGCAACTCCGGCGGCGCGGCCTCCCCGACCAGCACGGTCAACGCGGGAAAGGCCAGCCCGTTCCCCAGCCCGAACAGCATCGGCGCCACCGCGATCACCGCGGGCGTGTCCGTGACGCCGAGAAGGACGAACGTGCTCACCCACAACGCCGCCGACACGCGCAACAGGACGTCGTAGCCCAGCCGCGCCTGGACTCGCGCATACAGCAGCCCGACCACGCTCATCGCCACCGCCGAGCCCACGGTGAACAACGAGACCAGGAACGGCTCGGTAACCCCGACCTGCGCCAGCCGCTGCGGCAAGAACACCGCCAGCGCATACATCAGCAGCGCGGTCGTGATCATCAGCCCGTACAAGCCCAGCAGCGCCGGACGTGCCCGCAGCAGCGCGAGGACACCTCCGGTCGCCGTGCGCTCCGACGTCTGCGGGCGGGAGTTCGGCAGCGCCAGCAGGGTCGCGACACCCAGCGGGACACCGACCAGGTAGACCGCGAACGCGGCGTGCCAGGAGACTCCGCCGACGGCGCCCGCCAGCAGAGGCCAGACCAGCCCGCCCAGGCTCGTGGTGGTCGAGCGCCAGCCCATCACCCGATCCCGCACCGGCCCGCGATAGAGCGCCAGCAGCGCGACCGTCGTGCCGCTGAACACCGTCGCCGCCCCGACGCCGAACACCAGGCGGCTCGCGATCAGCACCGGATACGAGGTGATGAACAACCCCGCACCACCCGCGAGCCCGTAGAGAACCAGCCCGCCGGCCAGCACCGGACGGACACCGAGACGGTCGATCAGCCAGCCCACCAGCGGGCTGGACACCGCGATCGCCAGCCCGTGCGCCGTGATGATCAACCCGGCGGCCGTGCCGCTGACACCGAGATCGGTCCGGATGACTTCGAGCACCGGCATCACCGTCGATCCGGCCATCACCCCGAGCGTCGACCCGAACAGCAACACCACCAACGCCGGGCGGTTCCCCACCGCGTGCTCGACCGGGGCCGAGGTCGTCATCCGCACACCTCCAGCTACTCAGTGCAAAAGTACACTCAGTTGCAATTGTTCTCCAGTGTCGTTTGATTCCGAGATGCGTTCGGCTACGCTGACCAGCGATGACGACTCCGATCGACCGCACGCTCCCGCTGCGCGAGCGCAAGAAGCTGCGTACACGCCGCGCGCTGGCCGACGCCGCCTTGCGGCTGTTCCTGGACAGGGGCTTCGACTCCGTCACCGTGGATGAGCTGGCGGCCGAAGCGGAGGTGTCCAAGCGCACCTTCTACGCCAACTACACGTCCAAAGAGGACGCCGCCCTGTCCGCGGAACTCGAACTCTGGGACGCCTATGTCGCCGAGATCAACGCTCGGGACCTCCAAGGTCCCGTTCTCACCGCACTGCGCGAGTCGTTGAGCTCCGCGCTGTCAGGCCTCGGAGAGGACTGGGCACACCGCTTCCTGCCCACGCGCGGACTCGCCGCCCGCACGCCCGCGCTGCGGAACCACAGCGTGCTGCTGTCCATGCAGGTCCAGGACACCCTCGTCGAGATTCTCGAAACCAAACTCGGAATCGACAGCCGCGACGACGTCCGTCTCCGGCTTCTCGGCGAGTTCGCCCTCAGCTCTTGGCGCTGTGGAGCCAAAAACTGGATCCGTACCCTGCGCGGCCACCACGACTTCGCCAAAGCCGGCGGCATCGACACACTCGTCCAGCGTGTCGAGGAAGCATTCGACGCGATACCGGACAGTTTGACGCTGACCACTCAGGCCTGAAGAGAACAGCGGCACGGTTGTTAGAGTTGCGTCAAGACAGGTAGACGGAAGGAGACGGTGATGTCCAGCCGCTTCTCTTCGACGGTCTTGCGAGTTCTCGCCTCTGCCGCGGCACAGCTGGAGCAGCTGGAGCACCGGCCGATCGGCACGAACGGCTACGTCAGCACGTGGGGCGCGATCACCAGCGTCTGCCCACCGTACGAGCGCTGAGCCGACCGCTCCCCCGCGGCGGCCTGCCATCGGCGGAATAGCCGATGCGCGCCATGCTCCCTTCCGCATCGTCACGGAGACGCTCTCTTCATGCTTTCTGCTTCCCGGATCACCCATGCCCTGCGTTCTGACGCGGTCAGCGGTTCCTTGCTCATCGGTGCCGCCGTACTCGCGCTGGTCTGGGCGAACTCGCCGCTCGCCCCGGCCTACGAATCGTTGCGTTCCTTCACCATCGGGCCAGATGCCCTCCACCTCAACCTGTCGGTCGAAACATGGGCCGCGGACGGACTGCTGGCCGTCTTTTTCTTCATCGTCGGCAACGAACTCAAACAGGAGCTCGTCCACGGCGAACTCCGTGATCCCCGCCGCGCCGCGCTACCGATCGCCGCCGCGCTCGGCGGAGTCGTCGTGCCCGCGTTGGTGTTCCTCGCCGTGAACGCGGCCACCACCGGCGAAGAGATCGGAGGGTGGGGAATCCCGATGGCCACGGACATCGCCTTCGCCCTGGCCGTGCTCGCCGTGATCGGCAAACACCTGCCCAGTCCATTGCGGACGTTCCTGCTCACCCTGGCCACCGTGGACGACATGTGCGCGGTCCTCATCATCGCGATCGCCTACACCAGCGGCCTGAACCTCATCGCCCTCGGCGCCGCCGTGGCAGGGCTCGCGGTCTTCGGCTACCTGCAGAACGGCACAGGTCGAGCCGTCACGTGGATGCGGGCGCGCGTGCCAGGACGGCTGTTGTTCGGTCCGCTCGCGGTCGCGATCTGGGCCTTGATGCACACCTCAGGCGTACACGCCACCATCGCCGGGGTCGCCATGGGACTGCTCATGCGCACCCGCCCCCGCCTCGGCCAGACCATTTCTCCTTCCCACCGCACGGAAACGGCGCTCCGACCGTTCTCCGCCGGCATCGCGCTACCCGTGTTCGCACTGCTGTCGACAGGCGTGTCCCTGACCGGCGCGGGCGGTTTCTGGACCTCCACCATCACATGGGGAGTACTCGCCGGACTCCTGGCCGGGAAGTTCGTCGGGATCTTCGGAGTCTCCTGGCTGACCGCCCGTTTCACCAACGTCCATCTCAACCCCCGGCTCGCCTGGACCGACATCGCCGGAATCGGGATCCTCGGCGGAATCGGCTTCACCGTCTCCTTGCTGATCGCCGAACTCTCCTACACCGACGACACTCACCTGACCGACGCCAAAGGCGCCATCCTGCTCGCCTCGGCCGCTTCCTCGATACTCGCCGCCGCCGTACTCGGACGCCGCAGTAGGCACCACCGCAGGCTCGCGCACCCCGCTGGCGACCAGACGGAGCCGGCAACGCCGACACAGACATAAAACCCATGCACCGCATCCCCTCAACCTGCCGAGGTCGCCAGACCATCCTCTGCGCGACGGAGGTCTGGGGGCATGTTCTGCTGGATCCGCACTCTCCTCGGCCACCGCCACGACTTCGCCAAAGCCGGCGCCGTCGACACACTTATCCAACGCGCCAAGGGGGACTGTAACGCGAACGGTGTTTCCGGCCGTGGTTGTCAGTAGGTCTCAGCGCCCGGCCAGCGGTCACTGAAGGTGATCGAGAAAGCGTTCAAGGCGGGTTTCCATCGCATCGTCCACCGGGCTTGCCCGGTGCCGGTCGGGTCCAGACTCCGGGTGACCAGATACAAGCACTTTAGCGCAGCTTGTTCCGTCGGGAAATGACCACGTGCCCGCACCGCACGACGATACCGCGAATTCAACGACTCGATCGCGTTCGTGGAACACAACACGCGACGAATCTCCACATCATAGTCCAAAAAGGGGATGAACTCCTCCCATGCGTTGCGCCACAACCGAATCATCGCGCCATACTTACCACCCCACTCCTCCTCCAACACGTCCAAGGCGGCCGCCGCCGCAGCCGCGTTCGGTGCCGTGTAGATCGGTTTCACATCCCTCTTCAACGCGTCCCAGTCACGCTTCGACGCGAGCCGGAACGTATTCCGCAGCAAATGCACCACACACGTCTGCACGATCGCCGCCGGCCACACATTCCCGACCACCTCGGGCAAGCCTTTCAGCCCGTCACAGACCACGAAGAACACATCGCCCATCCCACGGTTCTTCATGTCCACCAGCACTTGCATCCAAAACTTCGCACCCTCGCCACCCTGACCAGCCCACAGCCCGAGCACATCCCGGCGACCTTCCAGCGTGACACCGATAGCCGCGTAGATCGGCCGGTTCGCGACCTGACCATCCCGGATCTTCACATGCACCGCGTCAATGAACACCGCCGCATACACCGAATCCAGTGGCCGCGACTGCCACTCGGCCATCTCCCCGATAACCTGGTCGGTAATCCGGGACACCGTCTCCCTCGACACCGACGCACCATAAATCTCCGCGAAGTGCGCCGAGATCTCGCCTGTCGTCAACCCTTTCGCATACAACGACAACACGATCTCATCCACACTGCCCAGCCGACGCTGCCGCTTTTTCACGACCACCGGCTCGAAATTCGAATCCCGATCCCGCGGCACCGCGATCTCCACCTCGCCCACCGCGTCCGAGACCACCGTTTTCGACCGCGTGCCATTGCGCACGTTCGCGCTGGCACGGCCCGGTTCGGCCTGGTGCTTCTCGTGACCGAGGTGCTCGGTCATCTCCGCGTTCAACGCCGTCTCGAGAACCGTCTTGGTCAGCTGCTTGAGCAGCCCGTCCGGGCCGGTCAAGGCCAGCCCCTGCGCCTGAGCCTGCGCGACCATCGAGGCCGCCAGCTCCTCCTGCGCCGACCGCGGCTTCGCCGCCTTCTTCTTACCCGTCGATCGTGAAGTCACAACATCCAGTGTCATCACACACCGTGCCCATCCCACCGAGCCCACGCCCGGCGTGTCGGGCCGGAAACACCGTTACTGGGACAGTCCCCGCCAAGGAAAGGAGCGATAGCACGTTGGCCGGCTTTCTCGATGTGCTTGTGGTGAACCGCGATGAGCATCGGCGAGAACTCAGTTGGGCAAGACGGCCGAGCGCGCGGCGACCTGGACTGACCAACGAGGCTCGCCCGGCGGGTTCGCGGTCGGCGCGGAGAGCGCGATGACCGGAGACGACAGTGGCAGCGAACCCGTGTGGGCAGCGAGGCTAGTTCATCGGGCTACGGCGTTCGAGGAAGACGGTGTCGTGCCAGATGCCGTCGCGTTGGGCGATGCGTTCGCGGATGCCGACGGTGCGGTAACCGGCGCTGTGGTGCAGGGCGATGCTGGCGCGGTTGTCGGTGAAGATCGAGGTCTGCAAGGTCCACAGCCCGGCAGCGTCAGCCTCAGTGACTTGCTTGAAGAGCAGGGCCTTCCCGACTCCGCGGCCGCGATGGCTTTCGGCGACGTAGACCGATGTCTCGACGACGCCTTGGTAGCACTCGCGCTCCGAGACCGAGGTGGCAGCTGTCCAGCCGGCGACCTGCCCGTCGATCTCGGCGACCCACCGATGCCTGGTCAGCCATTTCGCGTCGAGAGCTTTCCTAGTCGGGACTTCGGTTTCGAAGGTGGCCAGTCCGGTGGCGATGCCTTCGGCGTAGATCCGGCGCACCGCGTTCCAGTCGTCGTCGCGTTGGGCGCGAAGGAGCACGTCGTCAGGCATGTTGTCCGGGCAGCACGGGCGCGGCGCGAGTAGGCCCATGACGGCGTCGGCCGCGTGCGGGAGCCCGCTGCAGCACGCCTGATTGATCGTCACGACCGTGGCCGTGCCCTCTTTCCGCAGGTGCACGAAACCCACGTCAGCCAGCTTCCGGACGTGGTGGGAGCAGGTGGACTGGCTGGTCCCGAGGATCTCGGTGAGCGCGCCGACGGTCAGGCCGCGAGGCGAGGTCGCGACCGCGTGCAGCAGCTTCACCCGCATCGGCTCGGCCAGACACGCGAACCACCCGGCGTACGTCGCGGCTTCACGCTCGGGCAGGAGACCGGCGAGGGGAACGGGCACAACCGTCGTCATGCCACCCAGTATCGGCCAGAATCGATGGTTGCGTCAATCGACTCCGATCGATACAGTCCGTCGCATCGACTCAATCGAGATGGATCGATGAAAGGTGCATGGGGATGAACGAGCTGCCTGTCGTGGTGATCGGAGCGGGCCCGGTGGGGCTGGCGGCGGCCGCCGAGCTGGTGGAGCGGGGCTTCGAGCCGCTGGTGCTGGAGCGTGGCGCGCGGGCTGGAGCGGATGTCGCGGAGTGGAACCACGTGCGGTTGTTCTCGCCGTGGTCCGAACTCGTCGCCCCCGCGGCCGGGCGACTGCTGGGGCTCACAGGCTGGACTTGGCCCGATGCTGAGGCGTACCCGACGGGCTCGGACTGGGCCGAGCTGTACCTGCGACCGCTGGCGGCGGCGCTCGGCGACCGGGTGCGCTTCGGCGCCGAGGTGATCGGGGTCGCCCGCCGGGGACGGGACCGGGTCGTGGACAGCGGCCGCGACGACGAGCCGTTCAGCGTGCACGTCCGTGCCGCCGATGGGGCGGAGGACCGGATCGCGGCGCGGGCCGTGATCGACGCGTCCGGCACGTGGTCGACGCCCAACCCGCTCGGCGGCGAAGGTCTTCCCGCCGCCGGTGAGCGTGCGGCGGTGGACCGGATCGCTTACCGGGTCCCGAATTTGGGCGACGACGCGGTGCGGGCGCGGTATGCGGGCAAGCACGTGGTGGTCGCGGGCAGCGGGCATTCGGCGCTGACCGCGCTGGTCGCTTTGTCCGGCCTCGCGAAGGACTCGCCGGAGGCGCGGATCAGCTGGGTGCTGCGCCGCGGCGCGGTCGGCAACACCTTCGGCGGCGGCGAGGCCGATCAGCTTCCCGCGCGGGGCGCTCTCGGCCTGCGCGCCCAGGAAGCGGTGGAATCCGGACTGATCGCGGTGGTGACCGGGTTCCGCACCGAGGCGGTCGACCACGACACCGACGGACGGCTGACCCTGCGCTCCTCCACCGGACGGCGGATCGAGCAGGTCGACGAGGTCGTGACCCTGTCCGGTTTCCGGCCCGACCTGATTTGGCTTTCGGAGATCCGGCTCGAGCTGGACCCGACGTTGCAGGCACCGGTCGCGCTCGCGCCGCTGATCGACCCGAACGTCCACTCGTGCGGAACCGTGTATCCGCACGGAGCCAAGGAGCTCGCGCATCCGGAGAAGGACTTCTACCTGGCCGGGATGAAGAGCTACGGCCGGGCGCCGACCTTCCTGGCGATGACCGGTTACGAGCAGGTGCGCAGCATCGCCGCCCAGCTGGCCGGAGACCATGAGGCGGCCGCGCGGGTCGAGCTGCGGATGGCCGAGACCGGAGTCTGCGGCGGTGCCGGCCTGTTCGACGAGCCGGACGACGCACCGGCCGCCAGTGGCTGCTGCGCGACACCGGAGCCGGAAGTTCTGACGCTGTCCGCGCCGTCGGCCGCGGTGCACTGACCGCTATGCCGATCGCGACCGCCGCAGCGTCGCCCGGGTTGACCACGTCCGGGTTGCGCCGCGTGCTGGCCGTTCTCTGCGTCACCGAGATCACCAGCTGGGGTATCCTATTCTACGCCTTTCCCGTGCTGGCGCCGGAAATCAGCCACGTGACGGGCTGGTCGACGGCCTGGGTGATCGCGGCGTTCTCGGCCGGGCAGGTCGTCGCCGCGTTGACAGGGATCCCGGTCGGGCGGTGGCTGGATCGGCGCGGACCGCGATCGGTCATGGCAGCGGGGTCGGTACTGGCGGTCCCTGCGGTGGTCGCGGTCGCGCTGGCACAGAACCTGCTGTGGTTCACCGTGGCGTGGCTGGTGGCCGGGGTCTCGATGGGCGCGGTGCTGTATCCGCCCGCCTTCGCGGCGTTGACTCGGTGGTACGGGCCGCGGCGGGTGTTCGCGCTGACCGTGCTCACCCTGGCCGCGGGTTTGGCGAGCACGGTGTTCGCGCCGCTGACCGCGCTGCTCACGGCATACCTGGATTGGCGGGAGACCTACCTCGTCCTCGCGGTGGTGCTGGCCGTCGTCACCATCCCGGCACACCTGTGGGGTTTGCGCGGGCCGTGGCCGCCGGCTGAGCCACCGGAGAGCACGCATCCGGAGCAGAGTGACCCGGCGCGGATCGCGCGCGGGATTCCGTTCCGGGGCTTGGTGATCGCGTTCAGCCTGGCAGCGTTCGCCGTGTACGCCGGGGTGATCAATCTCGTGCCGCTGCTCACCGAACGCGGTGTCAGCAGCACGACAGCGGCGATCGCCCTCGGCCTTGGCGGCGCCGGGCAGGTGCTGGGACGGCTCGGCTACACCACACTCACCCGGCTGACGACGGTCCGAGTCCGGACCGCGATCGTGTTCCTCGCCGCCGCCGCGACCACGGCCGTGCTGGGTCTGCTGACCACCACGGCCGGGCTGATCGTCGCCGCGGTCGTAGCGGGGATGGCGCGCGGGGTGTTCACGCTCCTGCAAGCCACCGCCGTGGCCGACCGCTGGGGAACCACCCACTACGGACGGCTCAACGCACTCCTGCAAGCGCCCTTGACCATCACCGTCGCCCTCGCCCCCTGGGCGGGAGCGGCCATCGCGAGCGGTATCGGCGGATACTCGCCGACCTTCCTCGCGCTCGCGGCGGTCACCGTGACCGCCGCAGTCCTCGCCCTCGCGGCGACACCTAATCCTGGAAGGAACTCATGAACGACCACGACGTGATCATCGTCGGCGGCGGCCAGGCCGGTCTCGCCGCCGCCCAAGCCCTGCGCAGCAAGGGCTTGAAGCCAGTGATCCTCGAGGCCGGCGCCGAACCGGTCGGGTCCTGGCCCCGGTACTACGACTCGCTGACCCTCTTCTCCCCCGCCCGCTACAGCAGCCTCCCCGGCCTGCCCTTCCCCGGCGACCCCGAGCACTACCCGCACCGAGACGAAGTCGTCGACTACCTGCGCCGCTACGCCGACTGCCTCGGCACCGAGATCCGCACCGGCCATCACGTCGACTCCGTAACCCACGACGACGGCACGTTCACCGTGCACGCCGCCGGGGAAACCGCGCTGACCGCGCCGATCGTCATCGCCGCGTCCGGAGGTTTCTCCCGCCCCTACCGCCCGGCCCTGTCCGGTTTGGACACCTTCACCGGTAACGTCCTGCACAGTGGCGAATATCGAAACCCGGCACCGTTCGCCGGGCAGCGCGTGATCGTCGTCGGCGCGGGCAACTCGGCCGTCCAGATCGCGGCCGAACTCGCCGGCCACGCTCACGTCACCCTCGCCAACCGGGCACCGGTGAAGTTCGCGCCGCAGCGGCCGTTCGGGAAGGACGTGCATTTCTGGTCCGCTGCCGTCGGGTTCGATCACCTGCCGATCGGGCATCTGCTGAAGAGCCCGCCGACCACTGCGGTGAACGATCCTGGCATCTACAAGGCCGCGATCCTCAACGGAAAGCCGGACCAGCGGCGCATGTTCACGACCATCGACGGCGACACCGTGGTCTGGCCGGACGGAACCCGTGAACGCGTCGACACCATCCTGCTCGCCACCGGCTTCCGGCCCGGACTGTCCTATCTGGACAAGCTCGGGGCGTTGGCCTCCGATGACAGGCCGCTGCAGGATCGCGGCCTGTCCACCACCCACCCCGGGTTGGCCTACGTCGGGCTGGAGTGGCAGCGCAGCTTCGCATCCGCCACCCTGCGCGGTGTCGGGCGCGACGCCCATTACGTGGCTAAACGCCTTCTGGGCAGCGTCTCGTCGCCGCGGACGGCGTGTTGCCAACCCGCTTCGGCGCGGTGACGCGTCTGGCGCCAGCGGCTCGCGCATAATGCGATCCGCTGGTGCCTAGCGAGGAGGCGATCAGTGGGTAAGCCGCTCACACTGGTGATCGAGACCGCGGCAGGGTCCGCGATCCGGCGTATCGCGGACGCCTCCCCGCTGCCGGACGCCGCGACGCAGGGGTACGCGGCCGAGGACGCTGTCCGGGACGCCGCAGCGACGTGGGGGTTGCCGGACTTCGTGTTCCGGCCCGAGCAACAACGTACGGGTTCGGGAGTACGAGAACTCGGTGACGGGCTGCTCCTGGTCGGCAGCCAGGCAGCGGTTATTCAGTCCAAGAGCCGGACCGATCCCACCGACGAGCGGGATCGCGAACTGTCGTGGTTGGGCAAGAACGTGAAGAAGGCGCTCGGTCAGGGCAGTGGAACTGTGCGGCGCCTCAAGCTCGCCGCCGCGGCGATGACCAACGCGCGCGGGCGGACTATTCAGGTGGCGGGCGAGGACTACGAGTGGCTGACGGTCGTGGTGATCGACCACGCGGATCCGCCCCCCGGCTACCTGCCTCCGCCGGCGCCGACCGCTGTCCCGGCGATCGTGATCCTCCGGCGAGACTGGGAATTCCTGTTCGACCACCTCCGTTCCACTCGCGCGGTGCTGGCGTACCTCATGCGCGCGGGCGGTGGTGACGCCGTCGAACTCGGCGACGAGCCACGCCGCTATCACGAATATGCCCTCGCTGACATCGAAGCCGTTCCCGGGGCGATAGATCCGGCGGTGGCCTCGGTGCTGGCCGCGAAACCGTGGGAGACGATCTCCGTGGCCCGGGCGCCGCTGCATCCCGCCGGCCATGACGAGGAGGCGCCACATGTCATGCTCCGCATGATCATGGAGGACGTGGCGGAGACCCCGATTCCGGAAGGGCGCGACGCGGATCTGCTGCTCATGCTCGCCGCCTTGGACGGCTTGCCGGTCGAGCACCGGACCGAACTCGGCCGCAACCTGATCAGGTTCATGGAGTCCGCGGCCCAGCACACCAAACCCGGCACCCTCATCCACAGCCGCACGGTCATCCCTGCCCCTGGCGACTTCACTCCCCTGCAGTTCGTGGTCGCCTCACGCCTTTCCGAGGAAGCGCGCGATGCCTTGATGATTCGGCTGCAGGTCCTGCACTACGACTACAGCACCGCCATCGGCGACTGGGAGCACTGCACGCTCGGCGTCATGCTCACACCTTCCACAGTGCCCGGACGGCTGTGGGACACCAGCACGATGGCGCTCTGGGGAAATCAAGGGCAGCCGCCCGAAGTGATCGAGGAAGCACGCGCCTTCGTCAGCGAAGCCGCGGCACGCGCAGCGTCGCCGGATGATGATCAGGATCCCGGAACGAGTCCTGGCGCGGACAGCAAACCCGACAGCTGACTCAGCGTCTCGGTGCGCGGCCAGTAATACACCCAGGTGCCCCGGCGCTCGCTGCCGACCAGCCCGGCTTCACGCAGGACTTTCAGGTGATGGGAGATCGTCGGCCCGGTCAGGTCGAACGCGGCGGTCAGGTCACACACGCAGCTCTCCCCCTGTGCGGACGTGATCAGCGACAGCAGCCGCAGCCGCACCGGATCACCCAGCGCTTTGAACGCCTTCGCCAGGTCCATCGACTGCTCGGAGGTCAACGGCTCGGCCGCGAGCGGCGCGCAGCAGCCCTGCTCGATCACCGGCAGTAGCTTCAGACCCGATTCTGACTTCGACACCTATCTATATTGACATCCATCTAAGTCAGGAGCAAACTGACTCCACTGTTTCGATAACCGTCTAGATAGGGTTTCCGATGATCAAGCTCCTCCGCCGCCTGTTCACCAGCACGCCGACCGTCGAGTTCTGCGACACGTGCGTGCAGGTGTGCACCGGCCAGTGCCGCGCCGACACCCTGCTCGACACCGCCCGCGACCGGGCACTGCAGCTGTCCACGCGCTTCTGAATCCCTCGACACCACAAGGAGTTCTGTGATGAGCAACGAAACTGCCGGTGGTTTCGCCGGTGACCCGGCCGAAGCGTTCACCCCGCCGGCCTCGAGCGGCTGTTGCGGCACCGCACCCACCGGCGCGACGACGGCCACGAGCACCTGCTGCGGAACCACCGAGGCGGCGACCGCGGCAGGATCCTGCTGCGACCCGGCCGCGAAGGCCGACGCGGTGGCCACTGGCGCCGGTTGCTGTTCATGACCGCGACGGTCTCCGGCTCTCGACTGAAGGCCACGGTCGCTGTGTTGGCCGACGACCGGTTCGCGGGCCGTCGGGTGGGGACGCCCGGCGGTCGCGCGGCTGCCCGCTGGCTCGCCGGGCAGCTGCGGGCGATCGGCGCGTCGGTCACCGCCGACGAGTTCCCCGTGGCGGGTGTGCGGGAGCTGTATCGCACGCCAGAGTTCTCGTGGAGCGAGGACTCGGCACCTCGGAGCTGGGTGCACCGCCGAGACTTCGCCGAGCACCTCGTATCGGCGGACCTGCCCGCACCCCGCACGGCCGAGCTCGCACTCGCCGAGTCCGATGAGTGGCAGGACAAGTGGGTGCTCACGCCGAACCTGGGAGTTTCGGCGCGAGCACTGACCGAGGGCGCCGCGGGGTTGCTGGTGCCGCGCGGAACGGACGCCGCAGGTTGGATGCCGAAGATGATCGCCGGGCCGTCGGTGGGCGCTTTGCCGGTGATCGCTGTCCGCGCCGAGCTTCACGAAGAGGTGACTCGTGCGGGATCGGGCATGGTGACCGCCTCGATGCCGATGCGAGCTGTCGACGTCATCGGGTCGAACGTGCACGGTGTTCTCCGCGAACCCGCCGCCGGATCTGCGGGTGTGCTGTTGACCGCGCACTTCGATGGCGTGGGCGACGACCCGGAGCAGCGGCTGCCCGCCGCCGCGGACAACGCCTCCGGGGTTGCCGTCGTCCTCGAAGCCGCACGCCTGCTCGCGCCGCTCCTACCGGACCACATCGGGCTGGCGGTGAGCCTCCTCGACGGCGAGGAAGCCGGGGCGCGCGGATCGGCGCACCACGCGCCCAGCGTGCGGTCCGGCACCTACGTGATCAACGTGGACGGTGCCGCCCAGCTCGGCGACGGCGCCTCGGTCGAAGCAGGCGGGCCCGCGCACGACCTGCTGGCCGCGCTCGACCAAGCCGGCCGGGAGACCGGGGTGCCGTTGCGGGCCGGGGCGATGCCGTCGGACAACCGCCGCTACGCAGCCGCCGGGTTGGCCGCGATCGGGATCGGCATGGGAATGCCCGGCTACCAGACCCCGGCCGAAACCGCTGACCGCGTCGAGACCGAAACCCTTGTCGCGGCGACCCGGCTCGTCGTGGCGGCAGTGCTTCAGCTGGCGGTCCACTCACGAGGGTTAACCGCGTTGCCTCACAAGGACGAATTACAACGCGGGGGGTGAGATTCCCGCCGCCCGCCGGACCGGAACAGCCGAGTGACCAGGGGCGATCATGTTCCTAGCGTGGAAGAGGTGGCAGGCCATCGAAGACTTCCCCGCAATCAGTACGCGTGCTCGTCATGCGGGCGGGCTCATCGCTACGGCTCTCAGCGCGGCGAGGACTGCAGACGGTCTGCTCGCAGCTCCTCGTCCCGATCCGCTCAGACGCGGGCTCCGGTCCATCGGCCTAGCTGGACATCGCCACCGTCGGCGGTCCGGCACACGCCGCCGAGTCCCACACGCGTTCCTCAGCCGCCGCGAGTCGTCGCGCCAAGGCCCGCACCGAAGGTCGAGCGTCGCCAACGGGCCAAGGCGGAGCTGGGTCGTTTCCGGGCGCAGGTCGCCGATGACGCCGTGGCGTACGTGTTCGATCAGGATGGCTTCTATGTCCGGGTCGCCGACCGTACGCTCGACAACCTCCCGTGGCTGTACAAGACCCGCCGCAAAGGCCACTTCCTCTGTCTTCGTCTGAACGAGCTGGCGACCGGGCTCGACCCGGGCACCTACGCCAAACTCACCCAGACCCCGATCCGTGATGGGCTTCTCCGGCTGCGGTTTCCGCGGTTCCTCGCCGACGTGCTGAGTTCCACGGCGGTGTTCGGGGTCAAGCAGATCCTCGGTGCGCTCCCGTATGGGCATCTGGCTACGACGCTGAAAGTGATGATTCCGTTGGTGTGCCCCGATCTGGCCGTCTGCCCGGCCCGCGCGGAGGTGCTCAAAACCTACTGCTCGCCAGCACTGGCCGACCAGCTGAAGACGATCGCCGCGAGCGCCGGCTGACGGGCTATCCGCCGTCGGTGTCCAGCGTGGCTTTGAGGTCGGCGACCGCGGCCCGCGCGGTCATGCCGACGCCGATGAGCGTGGCCGAGGCGGGGCCGGTCCAGTCGCCGTAGCCGAGCAGGTGCAGCCGGGGCTCGGCTACGGCACGGGTGCCCTCGGTCGGGATGCGGCCACGGGTGGTCCGCAGCCGCAACGGGGCGAGATGGCTCAGCGCGGGGCGAAATCCGGTGCACCAGATGACCGCGTCGGCGTGCTGACGGGTGCCGTCCGTCCACACAGGACCATCGCCGTCGAGTCGCGCGAACATCGCACGCGGCCGCAGCAGCCCGGCGTCGCGGGCTTCACGGACGGGAGGGACGGCGACGATGTCACCCAGCCCGGCGACTCCGGCGGTGTCGGCCTGTCCGGTCTCGAGGGCCCGGCGGCGCCGGGTGGCGACGTCGAAGAGTGCCTTGCCGTCGATGTGGTCGGGCAGGTACCGCGGTGGGCGGCGGGTGACCCAGGTCAGGTTCGCCGTGCCTGCGAGGTCGGCGGCGATCTGCGCGCCGGAGTTGCCGCCGCCGACCACCACGACGTCCTGGCCCGCGAACTCCTCCGGACCCCGGTAGTCCACGGTGTGCAGCTGGCGACCGGTGAACCCGCCGGGCATCAGCGGCAGAAAGGGACGCCACCAGGTTCCGGTCGCGCTGATGACCGCCTCGGCGCTCCAGTCCCCGGTGTCGGTGCTCACCTGGAAGCGGTCGCCGTCCCGGGAAACGGCGTTCACCGTCTCCCCTCGGCGGATCGGGAGTTCGTAGCGCTTCCCGTACGCGGCCAAGTAGTCGACGACGTGCTCGGCGGTCGGATACCCGGGCCCCGGGTAGGGCGGCATCGGCCACCCTGGCAGGGAGCTGTGCCGCACCGGGGAGAACAGGCGCAGCGAGTCCCAGCCGTGGAGCCAGGCACCGCCCGGCTCGGTCTGGGCGTCGAGGATGACGAAATCCAGGCCTGCGCGGCGCAGGTAGTAGCCCGCGGCGAGGCCGGCCTGGCCCCCGCCGATGACCACTACCCGCGCGGCTCCGGTCACTCCGCGGGTGCTTTCGCGGTCCAACGCTTGCGCAGCCAGAGGCTGACGTAGACCAAGGCGACCAGCACGGGGACTTCGATCAGCGGCCCGACGACCCCGGCGAGTGCCTGGCCGGAGGTGACACCGAAGACGCCGATGGCGACGGCGATCGCGAGTTCGAAGTTGTTGCCCGCGGCGGTGAACGCCAGCGTCGTGGTGCGTTCGTACGACAGACCGGACGCCTTGCCCAGCAGGTAGCCGCCGATCCACATGATCGCGAAGTACACCAGCAGCGGCAGCGCGATCCGGGCGACGTCGAGCGGGCGGGAGGTGATGTTGTCGCCCTGCAGGGCGAACAGGATCACGATCGTGAACAGCAGACCGTAGAGCGCGATCGGGCCGATCTTGGGCAGGAACTTGCCCTCGTACCAGTCGCGTCCCTTGCTCCGCTCCCCGATGCGGCGGGAAAGGTATCCGGCGGCGAGCGGGATGCCGAGGAAGATGACGACGCTGAGCGCGATCTCCCACGGCGAGAAGTCCAGCGTCGTCGTGTCCAGACCCAGCCAGCCGGGAAGCAGGTCGAGGTAGAACCAGCCGAGCACGCCGAACATGATCACCTGGAACACGGAGTTCAGCGCGACCAGCACCGCCGCGGCCTCGCGGTCACCGCAGGCGAGGTCGTTCCAGATGATCACCATCGCGATGCAGCGGGCGAGCCCGACGATGATCAGCCCGGTCCGGTACTCCGGCAGATCCGGCAGCATCAGCCAGGCGAGCGCGAACATCAGCGCCGGACCGAGAATCCAGTTGAGCACCAAGGAAAGCACCATCGTGCGCTTGTCCTTGGTCACGGTGTCGAGCCTGTCGTAACGGACCTTCGCCAGCACCGGGTACATCATCAGCAGCAGACCGAGCGCGATCGGCAGCGACACCTGCCCGATCTTCACCGCGTCCAGTACGCCCTGCAGACCGGGGATCACGCTGCCCAGCAGGAGCCCGGCGCCCATCGCGACGATGATCCAGACCGGGAGGAATCGGTCCAGAAAGGACAGTTTGTGCAGGACGTCGGTATCGGCCGGGGCACCGGCCTTGTCGGCGGTTTGAGTCACGGGCTGGTCTCCAGAAAGTGTGGAAGGTGAGGGTCAGGCGTCGAGGATTTCGGCGACCAGGCCACGGACCCGCCGGTCGATCTCGTCGCGGATCGGGCGGACGGCGTCAACGCCCTGACCGGCCGGGTCTTCCAGCGGCCAGTCGAGGTATCGCTTGCCGGGGAAGACCGGGCAGGTGTCACCGCACCCCATGGTGATCACGACATCGGAGGCTTCGACGTCCTCGGTGGACAGTTTGCTCGGCACCTCGGCCGTGATGTCCAATCCCCACTCCGCGAGGGCCGCTGCCGCTGCGGGGTTGACCTTCTCGGCGGGCTCCGAACCCGCCGAACGCACGGCGATGCGGCCGAGCGAGTAGTGCTGCAACAGCGCGGCGGCCATCTGCGAGCGGCCGGCGTTGTGCACGCAGACGAACAACACCTCAGGCGTGCGGGTCATGAACTGCTCCTCTTTCGACTACGACGAAACTCTGTATCCATAATCACCGATCCAGGTGAACATCGTGTGTCAGTCCACGAGCTCCTCCAGCAGGCGGCGGACCCGGCGGTCGATGTCGTCGCGGATGGACCGGACCGCGCTCAGCGGCTGGTCCATCGGGTCGGGCACGTCCCAGTCGAGGTAACGCTTGCCGGGGTAGATCGGGCAGGCGTCCCCGCAGCCCATGGTGACCACCACGTCGGCGGCGCGGACGACCTCGTCGGTCAGCGGTTTCGGGAACGCGCCCGCCAGTTCGATGTCCAGCTCGCCCAGCGCCTCGGTGATGACCTCCGGGATCTCCCCAGACGGCTGCGACCCGGCGGAGCGGACCATCACATGCCCGAAGGCGTGGTGGGTGAGCAGCGCCGCGGCCATCTGCGAGCGCCCCACGTTGTGCACACAGATGAACAGCACCTGCGGCGCCGTGACATGCGTCAGACCGTCGACCTTGGCCAGATCGAGCAGCCGCTCACGGGCGAAGCGAGCGGTCAGCGTCGCGAGGTGGACCTTGACCGTCGCGGTCCGTTCGAGCAGATAGTAGGTCTCGTTGACGAAGTGCTCGACCGTTTCCCGGCCGAACGTGCCATGGAACTTGTCCGCCAGTTCGTCGGCGATCCGGTCGAGCTGGTCCAGCACCTCGCGGGCGGGCAAGCCGTCCGTGGCGTGGGTCATGGCGTCTCCTCTGGACAAGGGGCGAGGACTGGATCGAAGTCTGCGAATCCAATTCAACGGCTTGTATCGACGTTTGTCAATCCAGTGGGTAGGCTCGTCACCAGAGGCACACGAACCGAGGAGGGCATATGGCGACCGACAACGGCCGCACCCGGAAGCCGGTGCCCGTCACCCTGCTGATGGCCGAGCCCGCGGCGGTCGTCGCCCAGGACGAGGCGGAACGCGCGGCGAAACTGTTCAAGGCATTGTCGGACCCCGTGCGGATCCGGCTGCTGTCCATGGTCCGGTACTCACCGGGCGGCGAGGCGTGTTTCTGCGATCTCGCCGAGGAGTTCGACATGCCGCAGCCGTCACTCAGTCATCACCTCCGCGTCCTGGTCACGGCGGGCATCCTCGAGCGAGAGCGCCGGGGAACATGGAGCTGGTACAGCGTTGTTCCCGATCCGCTGCGGACCTTGGAGGCGCTGCTGACGACCGGTGGGCCGCTGGCCGATCGGACCGCACCACTGTCGGCCGAGCAGCGGGCCACGCGATGTTAGGACACGAGTTTCCATTTTCCGGTCCGGTGAAGACGAGGAACACCTGCCGCCGGACCGAGTACGTCTGACGGCAGGTATCCACATTCCGCTATGGCGACGGCGTCGTCATAGCGACCGTCAGTCGCCTTGTTTCTCGACGATGGCGCCGGTCGCCTTGTGGTAGACCGAGTCGCACGCGCGGGTCGAGTAGCTGCCGGTCCCGACCCAGCCGCCCCAGCGGTAGTAGATGGATCCCAGGTTGTTGTTGCACGTCACCCGGACACGGTGACTTCCGCTGCCGTAGCGGCAGTAGGACCATCCCGAGTTCGAGCTCGTTCCCGCGCTGCAGTCCTGCGGATATGCCGCGGCCGTCGGCGCCGTGACGACGGCGACACCCGAATACAGCGCGGCCGTACTGAACAGCATGACCGCCGTTTTCTGAATTGCTCGCATAATGCCCCAGACTCCCATCATGAATGATGATTTGAGTGTGCGCGCATGCGGAGGCCTCCCCAGCGGGAGCAAGCTACCAACGGAAAACCGGGACCGTCAACCAGCGGAAAAGGCGCTTTCCCAGCCGACGAGTTCACGATGATCCGGTTGACTGCAAACAAATTCGCGTGCTATCCCGCGCCTACGCGGCATGATACGACGCCCGCCGACCACACTTCTTGATCCACTATGGACGGCCGTGATCAACGGCCACCTGGTTGGTTACTCACCTCTTACCGGCAAGCTCACGTAATCGTTTTCACGCTTTTCGGCAGCCAAGGTCACGGTGCGGCTTCGAATCTGCGGTTTCACTTCTCGTTCACCATTCGTTTAGATCGAGATTGTTGGATGCAAGGGCCTCGCAAACGCGAGGCGAGACGTTCGCCCGGCGTGTGCCGGGGACCAACGCAGGAGGCACTTCAGTGACCATCCGCCAGTTCAAGCGGGCGCGTATGGCGGCCGTTGTCATGGCAGCCGGATTGACCTTGGCCGCTTGCGGGGGAAGCGACGAGCAGCCCGGCGCCACCGGGACCGAGCAGAAGGCGTCCGGCCCGGTCGTCATCGACGGGTCCAGCACCGTCGAGCCGCTGACCTCGGCCGCGGGCGAGTTGTTCATGGGCGAGAACCCCGAAGCCAACGTCACCGTCGGCACCTCCGGCAGCGGTGGCGGGTTCAAGAAGTTCTGTGCCGGCGAGACCGACATCTCGAACGCGTCCCGCCCGATCAGCGAGTCCGAGAAGAAGCTGTGCGCGGAGAAGAAGATCGCCTACACCGAGCTTTTGGTGGCCAACGACGCGCTGAGCGTGGTGGTCAACAAGGACAACAGCTGGGCGTCGTGCCTGACCGTCGAGCAGCTGAAGAAGATCTGGGCTCCCGGGTCGACGGTGAAGAACTGGAACGAGGTCGACCCCTCGTTCCCGAACGAGCCGCTACAGCTGTTCGGCGCCGGTTCGGACTCGGGCACGTTCAGCTATTTCACCGAGGTGATCAACGGTAAGGACGGCGCGAGCCGTACCGACTACAACCCGACCGAGGACGACAACGTCACCGTGCAGGGTGTGTCGGCGACCAAGGGCGCGCTGGGCTACTTCGGGTTCTCCTACCTCGAGGCCAACGCGGACAAGGTCAAGGCCGTGCAGATCAACGGCGGCAGCGGCTGTGTCGCGCCGTCGTCGCAGGCCGCTCAGGACGGGTCTTACAAGCCGCTGGCCCGGCCGTTGTTCATCTACGCCTCTGACGCCGGGTTGAAGAAGCCGCAGGTGGTGAAGTTCACCGAGTTCTACCTGCAGAAGAACGAGGAGATCGTCAAGGCGGCGAAGTTCATTCCCCTCACGGCCGAGCAGCTTAAGACGGCGCAGGCCGAACTGGAAGAACTGAAGAAGAAGGCCGGCGGGCAGTGACGACCGGCCCTGTCACGGCGGGCTCCCCCGGCACGGGGAGCCCGCCTCCGCCCGAGCGCCCGATCGATCTGCGGGCGCAGCGCAGCCGGATCGGTGAGCGGATCATCAAGGGTTTCCTGGCGGGGTCCGCGCTGCTGTCCATCGTGATCACGATCGGGATCGCGGTGGCGCTCTTCGCCCCGCTGGTCGAGTTCTTCGGCAACGTCAGCCTCGGCGAATTTCTCACCGGCACGACGTGGACGGCCGGGTTCGGCGCCAAGGACTCATGGACCGACAAGGAGTGGGGCGTCCTGCCGCTGGTGCTCGGCACGTTGAGCACCACGGTGATCGCCCTGCTGGTGGCGGTGCCGCTCGGGCTCGGCGCGGCGATCTACCTGTCGGAATACGCGAACGCCCGCGTGCGGCGGATCATCAAGCCGATCCTGGAGATCCTCGCCGGCGTCCCGACGGTCGTCTACGGCGTGTTCGCGCTGACGATCGTCACCCCGATTCTGTCGGACGTGTTCGGTGCGCAGATCTTCAACAACCTCTCCCCCGGCATCGTGATGGGCTTCATGATCGTCCCGACCGTCGCGTCGCTGTCGGAGGACGCGATGTCCGCGGTCCCGCGCTCGTTGCGGGAGGGGTCCTACGCCCTGGGTGCGAACCGGATGAAGACCACGCTGCGGGTGGTGTTCCCCGCGGCGCTGTCCGGGATCGTGGCGGCGATCGTGCTCGGGATCTCCCGCGCGGTCGGGGAAACGATGATCGTGGCGATCGCGGCGGGCAACCAGCCGCAGTTCACCTTCGACCCGCTCGTCGGCGCGCAGACCATGACCGGGTTCATCGCCCAGGTCGCCAGCGGTGACGCCCCGCAGGGCAGCCCCGTCTACTACTCGCTGTTCGCCGTGGGCGCGTTGCTGTTCGTCCTCACGCTGGTGATCAACATGATCAGCATCACGCTGGTCCGCAAGTACAGGCAGGCCTACTGATGACCCTGACCTCGATTCGGCCGACCGAACGGCTCACCAACGGCCGCCGCACCGACACCCGGTCCGCGGCGTTCGCGTTCCTGCTGTGGGCGTGCCTGGCGATCGTGTGCGCGTTCCTCCTCGCGGTCCTGGTGGTGATCATTTCCGAGGGCGTGGCCCGGTTCGACTGGAACCTCGTGGCCAACCAGCCCTCGAAACTGCGCCCGGCGACCTCCGGGGTCGAGTCGGCGATCTACGGCACGCTGTGGGTCATGCTGGGCACGATCGTGCTGGCGTTGCCGCTGGGCATCGCGGCCGCGATCTACCTGGAGGAGTACGCCGACAGCGACAAGTGGTGGAACCGGCTGATCGAGCTGAACATCCAGAATCTCGTCGCGGTGCCGACGATCATCTACGGCATCCTGACCCTGGCGTTCATCGTGCGCGGCCCGATCTCGGTCGGCCCGGTCGTGCTCGCCGGCTCCGTGGCGCTGGCGCTGCTGATCCTGCCGGTCATCATCATCACCACCCGCGAGGCGCTGCGCGCTGTCCCGCGCGAGATCCGGGACGCGTCGCTGGCGCTCGGTGCGACGCAGTGGCAGACCACGTGGCGCCAGGTCCTTCCGGCGGCGATCTCGGGTATCGCGACCGGCGCGATCCTCGCGTTGTCGCGGGCGATCGGCGAGGCGGCGCCGCTGATCCTGGTCGGCGCGACCGTGTTCGTCACCGTCAACCCCGACGGCATGCTCGACCGGTACACCGTGCTGCCGGTGCAGATCTTCAACCTGATCAAGCTGCCGGAAGTGGAGTTCCAGCACCTGGCCTGGGCCACCATCCTGCTGCTGATCCTCATCCTGCTGGCCATGAACGGGATCGCGATCTGGCTGCGCAACCGCTTCCAGCGGAACTGGTGACGGACCGGAAAGGGGACCACGAACCTCATGACACGAGCGGAGCAGACAGGCGTGAGCAAGCATGACCAGCCAGGAGCGCGACTCGGCGAGCAAGGCGAACGCCTGCTCGTCGAACTGGCACACCACCAGGCGCCGGAGGCACCCCAGAACGACCCCGACGGCGTGATCACCGCACGCGACCTCGGTGTCAGCTACGGCGACTTCCTCGCCGTCAGCGGAGTCGACCTCGCCTTCGGCAGCAAGGAGATCACCGCGCTGATCGGGCCGTCCGGGTGCGGGAAGTCGACCGTGCTGCGCTGCCTGAACCGGATGAACGACCTCATCCCCGGCGCGAAGGTGCACGGCCGGGTCGGCTACCACGGCGTCGACATCTACGAACCGGCCGTCGACGTCATCGAATTGCGCCGCCGGATCGGCATGGTGTTCCAGAAACCGAACCCGTTCCCCAAATCGATCTACGAGAACATCGCCTACGGTCCCCGGGTCACCGGGATGAAGCCGGACAGTATGGACGAGGTCGTGGAGCGGGCGCTGCGCGGCGCGGCGTTGTGGGACGAAGTGAAGGACAAGCTCAAGCAGAACGCGTCCGGTCTCTCCGGCGGGCAGCAGCAACGGCTGTGCATCGCCCGCGCGATCGCGACCTCCCCCGAGGTGATCCTGATGGACGAGCCCTGCTCGGCACTGGACCCGATCGCCACGGCGAAGATCGAAGACCTGATGAACGAGCTGGCGAAGACCTACACGATCATCATCGTCACCCACAACATGCAGCAGGCGGCGCGGGTGTCCCAGCGCACCGCGTTCTTCACCGCCGAAGTCACCGACAACGGGGACCGGATCGGGAAACTGGTCGAGTTCGACACGACCGAGCACATCTTCAGCAACCCCTCCGACCCGCGGACCGAGGCCTACATCACCGGCCGGTTCGGCTGAGTCATGAGAGCAGACGTCGTCGTCCACGGGTGGGAGTCGGACAACTCCCAATTCCACCTCCGCCGCCGTGCCTGCACGGCGGCATGCCGGGACCTGCCCGAACGGCTCGCGGTGCTACTGGTCGAGCAGGACCCCGAGGTCGTCCAGCAACTCTCGGAAATCCTGGTCGGGCAGCCGGTCGAGATCCGCAGCTGCGCCGACCCGGCCACCGCGCTGCTGGAAGTCGGCCGCACCTGCCCGGACGTCGTCCTCCTCGGCCCGGCGACCGGACGGCTGGACGCGATCGACTTCCTCGACATCGTCCGGCGGCACGAACCCGACCTGCCGGTCGTCGCCGGCGCAGGGGCCGGTGCCGGCGAGTTCGCCGCGAAAGCCGCCGAGATCGGGGTCACCGCGATCGTGCCCCGCCCCTACCGGCCGCAGGAACTGCTGCGGCTGCTGCGGTCCTTCGCGCCCCGGCCCGAGAACGTCGACCTCCGGCCGATCGTGCTCGACCTCGGCCGACTCCGGATCGACGGCACCATCCCGCAGTTCTGGCTCGACGGCGAACTGGTGTCCCTGCCGCCGATGGAGTTCCTCCTCCTGCGGTACTTCGCCGAACGCGTCGGCGCGGTCCTCACCCGCAAAGACCTGATCGGCGCCGTCTGGGGCGAGGCCAGCCGGGCCCGCAGCAACACCCTCACCGTCCACATCATGCGGCTGCGCAAACGCCTCGGCGACAACGAACACGATCCACAGTGGATCAGGGCCGTCCGCGGCCTTGGCTATCAGTTCACCGTCCCGCTGCCCGGCGCCGCGCTGCCTGTGCAGGAGGGTTCCCCCGACGGTTCACCGGGCGTTCACCAAGTTTGAGCATGATGTCACCCATGGCTGTGGGTGAACTCGACATCAACGGGATCGCGGCGTTGCCGCTGTCGGCGATCGGCGCCGACGTCCTCGACCCCGGAGACGCGACGTCCGCCGCCGCCCTGTTCAAAGCCCTCGGCGACCCCGTCCGGGTCCGGCTGCTGACGCTCGTCGCCCACTCACCCAACGGCGAGGCCTGCTTCTGCGACCTCGCCGACGAGTTCGACCTGCCACAGTCCACACTGTCGCATCACGTCAAGATGCTGGTGAAGGCCGGATTGCTGTCGCGGGAACGCCGCGGCACGTGGAGCTGGTACCGGGTCCAGGACGAGCCGCTGGAGATCATGACCGCGCTCGTTCGCACCCACGGCATGTTCCGCCCTCACCGGGGCACGCCCACCCGGCTCAGCAACTGCGACTGAATACACCTGGGGCGGCCCCGATGATTCGGAACCGCCCCAGGCAGGGTTGGCTGTTCCCCTGACCAAACCCTCCACCGGCCACAAGGCCGAGGCTTTTCTCGTTAGTCGCCGATCCGGCCGCGGCCCTCGCGGCGCACGCTGATCACCGACGGCCGCACCAGGTTCCCCGGCCCGTCAGGCCAGGTCGAGGCGGGCTTCTCCACCGTGGCGCCGTCGACCTCGCCCGGATGCTGCACGGCGACCAGGATCCGGCGCTCGCCGATGATCGGCCCGCAGGTCTCCGCACCCAGCGGCACGGTGAGCAGCTGCTTGACCTGCCCGCGGTAGCGGCCCTCGACCGCCACCCCGAACAACCCGTCGTTCGACTTGAGCGCGTTGCCGTCGGTGGCGATCCACAAGTTGCCGTACCGGTCGAACGCCAGGTTGTCCGGACACGAGACCGGGCTCACCTGATCCTTCGGGAAACCGGCGAAGTAGGTGCTCGGGTCGGCCGGGTCCCCGCAGACCAGGAACAGCCGCCACCGGAAACTGGTCGCGGCCGGGTCGTTGCCCGACTCGAGGACCTCCATCACTTGGCCGTGCCGGTTGCCGGTGCGCGGATTCGCCTCATCCGGACCGGCCTTGCCCGCCGCGCCGCGGTCGGAGTTGTTGGTCAGCGCGATGTAGACGGTCCCGGTGCGGGGATGGGGCTCGACATCCTCCGGACGGTCCATCTTGGTCGCACCGACCTTGTCCGCCGCCAGCCGTGTGTAGACATACACCTCCTCGGCCGTCATCCCGTCCACAAAGGATTTCGTTCCGCTGGCCAGCGGAACCCAGGAGCCGGTGCCGTCGAACTCGCCGTCCGCCGGGAGTTTCCCGGAGCCGTCGATCTCGGCGGCGGGGCTGTCGCCGGCGAACTTGGCGACGTACAGGGTTCCCTCGTCCAGCAGTGTCGCGTTGTGCCGCCTGGCGGTCTGGCTCGCACCGTGCTTGACCCGGTTCTTGGAGACGTACTTGTAGAAGTAGTCGAACCGCTCGTCGTCGCCCATGTACAGCACCACCCGGCCATCGCGGGTCAGGCGCGGCTCGGCGGCCTCGTGCTTGAACCGGCCCAGCGCCGTGCGCTTCCGCGGCGTCGACGTCGGATCGAACGGGTCGATCTCCACGATCCAGCCGTGCCGGTTGACCTCGTTCGGCTCCTTCGACACATCGAACCGCGGATCGAACCGCTCCCACTTCCGCTCACTCGCCAGCCCGCGCAGCCCATACCGGGCCAGCCGCTGCCTGGTGACCGGGTCGGTCACCAGATCGGCGTTGCCGAAGTACTGGTTGAAGTTCTCCTCACCCGAGAGCACCGTCCCCCACGGCGTCATCCCGCCACCGCAGTTGTTCAGCGTGCCCAGCACCGTCTTCCCTGCCGGATCCGCCGACGTCCGCAACAGCACGCTGCCCGCCGCCGGCCCGGACAACGCGAGCGGCGTGGTCGCGGTGACCCGCCGGTTCAGCCGATGCCCGCGCACCGGCGTCAACCGGTCACCGCGCCGGTCCTCGTCCAGCACCAGCACCGACAACCCGTGCGCCGCCCACGCGATCTCCACCTGATCCCGCGTCGGGTTCGCCGCCGAGTACCCGGCGAACATCAAGTTCTCGTCGGTGTACTCGTGATTCGCGACCAGCACCTGCCGATGCCGCTCCCACGGCAACTCCAGCAGCGCCAGATAGTCGCAGTTGTAGCCGAACTGCCCGGCCTGCGCCGTCGCGCTCTGCCCAGCCGGGTCGAACGCGGGCGCTCCGGCCAGGATCGGTTCGCCCCACCGGACCACCACCTCGTGGGTGTACCCGGCCGGAACGGACACCGCGTCGAGCTTGTTGTGCGGCACCGGCTCGAACCGCAGCCCCGGCGCGGACCCACGGCCTCCGCGGCCCGCGGCCTCGACGGCGTCCGTCTCAGCCGCCGATGCCATCGCCGGGACACCGGCCGCCGCCACAGCCAGCGACACCACCGCACCGGCGCGCAGAACCCCGCGCCGGGACAGGGCATTCGTGATCACGTCACCGAGATACGGGTTGTCCGACGTGTTCGGCGCGGGATGGAAACACGCGTCACCACACCGGTAACGACAGGTCAACGCCGTCCTGCCACCGTCATGCGCGGCGAGCAACGGCAGCGGAACAGTACGCCGAGCGGGCTCGGGACGAGTCGGCACAGCACCTCCATGGCAGTCAGTTCGGGATCGAAGTGGCCCACTTGGAACCACAAATCTCGATGCAGCGACGCTATGTGCTGAACGAGCAGCCCCGGCAACAGAAGGGTGAACACATGGCGAACCCTGCCTGGACGAATCGGCCACGCCGTCGACCCGCTCGCTGGATCGTCGCCACACGAATACTCGCTGTGCTGGCCTGCGGCGCTCTCGCCTTCGCCGCCCTCAGCCACGCGGGCGCCGAGGACCGTCACGCTGTCGTCGCTGCGGCGCTGGTGATCCTGCTCGGCTCCGCGTTGGGCGCCTGGCGATGCACCGACGACCGCCGCGCCCGCAAGACGGCGACTAGCGACTCGCGGACCTTCTCCGCCTCAACACCGAAGTCCGTCACGACCTCCACGGGCTGACGTCCGGGTGATCCCCTGGACGAAACATCCGGTGCTCACGCGATCTGTCGGTTCTGCGAGGACAATACCCAGATGAACATGGACAAGGCTTGGGCGATCAACGAGCTATATGAGTTCATTGCCCATACGCGGTTTGAGCCGGCCCTCGACCCGCCAGGGGTTCGCTCGTTCATACCGCGGGTCAAGACGGTGAGCCCACTGGCGGATGTCGTGGCCGCGGCTCATGTCGTTGAGCAAATCTTCAACCGGGTCATCCCGAACTGGCGTACTGAGGTCCCCAGCGACCGCAACGAGACTGTCAACCGCTGGTGCCAGCACATCGAGGCAAGCCATCGAGCCCTGGCGGTCCTGAAACGCCAGGCTGAAGTCGAGGAGAAGCTCGGCGACAACGCGCCGCAACTTAACGCGGGTAACCTTCATCCCTGGGCCTGGGACGGCGCTCGATCACTTTGGCAGAGCGGTCACTTCCGGGAAGCTGTCCGTGCGGCCTGCGTCAAGATCAACGCTGAGACCCAGAACAAACTCAACCGGTTTGACATCTCCGAATCAGACCTGTTCGCCCAGGCATTTAGCAACGACCCACCCCAGCCTGGAAAGCCGCGACTTCGCGCCATACCCGACAACGGGTCAAAGACCTTCACCAGCCTCCACCGCGGGATCCGCGCCTACGCCGACGGCTGTTTCGGCGCCATCCGCAACCCGCTCAGCCACGTCGAAGGCGAACTCCCCGAGAACGAAGCCCTCGAACAACTCGCCGCGCTCAGCGTCCTCGCTCGATGGGTCGACACCTCCACTCTCGAAACATGAACTGGACAATCCCAGCCACACGCAAACACACCCAGCTCCGACGCCACGTCGGTGACCACGATCACCATCGCCTGAACTAGCGTTGCGTCATGGCCGACCCCACGCCGTTCCTCTCCACCATGACCGGAGCCAGCGCCGGACTGGTCGCGATCATCGGCGGTCTACTCGTCAACCGCTTCATCGGTCTCGACAGCGAGCAGCAGGGCGCCCAAGCCCTCCTGGACCAGGCCAACGAACGACTGCGGACCGCTCAAACACGCGCAGAAGCAGCCGAGAAGCAACTCGTCGAGTTCGAAGCGATCGAGTTCATCGCCGACGTCGACGTGCTCAAGGCCATCCAAGCAGGCACCCGCGACCTGGACGAGCTCCAACGAATCGCCAACATCACCACCCCCATCACGGCCGGACAGATCGCTCCCTATCTCGAGATGGCAGCGAACGAGTTCCACCGAGCACGTGCCTTTTTTGAGGATAAGCTTCGGCCAGCAGAGAGTCTACGAGTGGACCAATGGCACCAAATGAACGACTGGGAGGCCTTCTGCCAGAGGAACGCCGCAGCCCTACCGACAACTGATCAGCCAGAAGTCTGGCGACACGCCTTCGCTGCCGCAATCGAGGCTCGAGCCGAAACCGCGCCGCCTTCGCTGCCGAAACCCGGATACTACGGCCAATATGACGCCTCCGACTTCATGGTCGACTACCCGGCTCTGAGAAGCAGCCCAGAACCTCGGCGGATCGCCCTCCAGACTGCTAGCACTGCCGCCAAGCAACAGTTACAGGATGCCGAGAATGAGGCTCGGCGCCATCAAGAGCAACGCGACAAGATCGTTCGACCGGACAAACAGCTCTGGATCGGCATTTGTGTCCTGCTCTATCCCACGATCGTCGGGGTTGTCCTGCCGATCCTGGCTATGAGAGATGGACCGACAGGCTTCACCGGCTACATCCGCTCACTAGCGTTCCTTTTCATCTCGGGCCTGGTCGTGCTCATCGGCTACATGACCTATCTGGCCAGCAGGCTTTCACGTCGCCACAAGCACGCCGCGATGGCGGCGACTCGGCGACCGGAATGATCAAAGTGATCGACGTCGGCAAAGCCGAGCCGCTCGTCAAACGCTGAAGCCGAACTACGCAGCTTGAATTGGTCATCACTGGTCCGCCACGATGAACTTGGCCCTCTCGTAGAGCTCATCGAACGTAATAATCTCAACATCTGTGATTGCCCGACGGTAAAACTCGAAGGACGAGAGTCGCTGCGGGTTGACCTGGCCAGCCTGCTCGAACTGCCGCATGTCGCCAATGACGACGACCTGCTTGGGACGCACTGTCGAGTACTCGATGTCTGTCGGCGTGCCGTCCCTCTCGTAGTGCCGCCGTACGTACTCGAGGATCCCGCGCAGTGCCTTGTCCGCGGTCTTCTGCACTTGAGACACTGCGCCCGTTAATTCCTGGGACGCCTGATAGACGTCTGGCTTGCGATACGGCTTGCTCTCCAACAGCGGCGTAGCGTGCGTCTTGATCTCACAGAACAGCAGACTGCTGACGAGACCTCGGGACCGAAGCACGGCGTCACTGCGTTTCGCGGCACCATGGAATAGGCTTCCGCCGGTGGCATAGCGTTCCAGCTTGCCATCGTCGAACGACTGACAGGCGACGAGATTAAGGCCGTACCCGAAGATCCATGGGTTCCTCTCAAAGAACTGTTCCCAAAGAGCTTCTTTGCCGTCGCGACCGAGTGCGCCACGTTCTTGCTCGAAGAATGCTTCATCGTGGAGCAGTCGAGGAAAGTACTCAAGCTGGGCTTTGCGGTTGGTAATGAGATGAATGTCCGCCTGCGTGAGCGAGCTGCCCAAAACCGTACGGACGGCTTCGAGCACGGTGGCGCGGTCGACATCCTGAAGTTGCTCGGCAAGCTGAACGCTGTCTGCGCTCACCACCTTGAAATCGTTAGCTGGCAGCTCAATTCCTTGGAAACTTTGCAGAAAGTCGATAAGCTTCCAGAAGTTCTTGTAAGCATCGGAGGTGTCGACTAGCGCCTTGACGCACCTCACACTCTCGTCGTCGGCGACTTCTACTTCCACTGGCGACTTGTTCGCCTTCGTCTTGTCCTTCTTCCAGAACTTGATCCTCGGCGAGTAGCCACCTTCCTTCTTGATGAGGAAGACACTGCAGAGGGTGGCGACCTGTGGGCGGTTCTCAATGACGAAACTTTTGATCAATCGATGATGCTTGTTGTCATAGAAGTAGTGAAAAGTCCCATCGGGCCCAGCTCGCACTTCAAGGGTGGAGAAGTCCTCGGTTTCGACGTCAAACTCAGTAGCCGGAAAGGCTAGCCGGATACCTCGCGTGAAGTTCGGTTGCATCGGCTTTCTCCCAGGGATAATTCAAGCAGGGCGCGAGGGCATCCCGTTGGCGTTGACAGGGGCGTAGACCATCAGTCGCTCTCGGTCGTTCCACTGTTACGAGTTCACCGGTGAAGAGCTGAGCCGGCAGGTCGTACTCGCTTGCACGGTTCGAAGGCTGGTCGTCCAGCCGTCAGCCTGTGCGGACTCCGCCTCGGAAGAACTTCGTGGTCGCCTTGCGATAGGTCTGCCCGGATCGGGCGAACTGCGCGGTCCAGTAGTCCTGGATCGAGTTGATCACCGCGACTATGGCGCAGGCACGATTCCGGCTCGCGTCGGCGCCGGTGCGGCATTCCGAGGAGAGCGAGGTGTTGTCCGATCTGTCGGCCGGAGTCGATGCCGGACAACCCTTGTCCGCTCGGTGATACCCCGCCGAACTGTGAGAACAGGAAGTACACCACGAGACCCAGCACGCCGAGTCCGCCACCGCCCATGGCTACCCGGCCACCGACGCCACGCTGATCGTCGACCTCGGAGACGCCGAGGCTCGCACCTTCGTCGAATCGCACGCGTCACCTGCCTGGCCATGAAACGGCTCTGCGACCACACGATCCCCATCACCGTCTCCACACCGAAACCGACACTGATTTCGGCAGATCACTCCTTTGGCCGCGCACACGGTGCCACGCCCGGAGTTACGTTGGGTAGTTCACATGGACGGATCGGGGAGGTCCGATGACGCAGCTTCCGATGTTCGGCCAGCCACCCGACACACCCACCGCCAAACCGGCGGGTGACCAGGCTGTCACGTTGCAAGTCCTGGTCACTGTCAAGGCGGCGCCCAACCCTTCCGAGAAGTACGGCGAAACGGTCTGCGTGGCTGGGCTCAGCCTCGACCCGCACCGTCCAGGCTGGATCCGCCTCTACCCGATCAACTTTCGCGAGCTCGGCCCCGATGCGAGCTTCGCGAAGTACGACGTCGTGTCGGTCGAGGCGGTACCGGCCCGGCAGGACAGCAGGCAGGAGAGCTGGCGACCGCGGATGCCCACCCTGAAGGTGGGGAAGCACCTGACCAAGTGGGCACACCGCCGCCCGTGGATCGATCCGGCGATCAGCGAACAGACGACGATGTGCCGCCTCATTCGCGGCGCCACCATGAGCACACAGTCACTGGCCCTCATCCGCCCGAAAAGGATCACCGCGCTGCGGATAGCGCGACATCAGGGCTGGTCGAAGGCCCAGCAAGCCAAGATTGACACCTACGTCGGCCAACTCGATCTCTTCGGTGACGAGGACCGGACGCCGCTACGGGCACCGCGGTTCGCCGGCACCTACCACTACGAGTGCGAAGAGCGCGATTGCAACAGCCACAAGCAGGGATTCATCGACTGGGAGTTCGTCGCGTTCCAGCTCCTGCGCCTCGGCGGCATGAACGACGCCGAGGCCGCACAGCGGCTCGAGCAGCGGTTTCTGCACGAGGTCTGCTCAGCTGATCGCGACGTCGCCTTCTACGTCGGCAACGTCGCGGCGCATCCCCGGACGTTCAGTGTCCTCGGCGTTTACTGGCCCCCGCGGTCAGTTCCGAGGTAGACGGCCTGCGATCTCCGCCAGCACGACGTCACGATGACACCGCCGCTGATCAGCCTCGAAGCACAGAACGGCGACACGTTCACCAGCAGACAGGCGAGCGAGTTCATCCAGACTGGCCTGAGCCTCGGCGTTCTCCAGCAGCTCTACGTACCGATCCTTCGCCTGCTTGAGCTCGGTCTCGTCACCAGCGAAGCCGGCACGATTCGTCTTGACGTTCCCAAGCTCACGACGGTGGTCGTACTCGATTCCGGCCTCAGCCAGCGCAGTACGTAGCGCCGTCTTGCTGAATCCCCGCTTACGCGAGATCGGGGTCAACCTGACATCGACCAGACGCGTCACGCCACGCTGCACGAGACCGTCAATGAACTCGGAGATCTCCTGCCCCTCGTATCCGACGCCGATGGCGCCGTCACGAAGCCGGGTCACGCTGCTGGTCATGCCCACACCCTGTCATGACACCGCCCGTCGGACGACCCCAACCCCACTTCCCTTCCACGCGGACTGCTCGTCGGCAGCCGACTCAGCCGGCCGGTAACAGGTCCGATAGTCCAGTACGCCTCGACAAACGGCGGATCGTCGCCGACCTAGCGCAGGCTCGCTGTGCCCGTTCCGCTGTCGGAATCGGCTGTGACGGCAGACCATTCGAGGTAGGCGCCGCAGTTCGGGCAGAACGTGTCGCTGAGATGACCTGATGAGCCGCAGCCGGAACACACGACGACACGATCGCTCTTCGTCCCGCCGGCCTGCAGGCTTGATAGCCCCATCGGCGCCAAGGAAGGGAGAACTTGCGTATGCCGCTGGGCAGCACGCAGCAGTGTGACGTCTCCAGTTTGAGGTGGCCACCGAGGTCTTTGCTGCTGAGCGCGTCGAACTCGACTTTCAGAGATCATCGATCCTCGGCGAGGATTGCCCCCGTCGCTGCCTGAATGTCGTGGGCTTCGAGGGCACTTAAGCAGTCAAGGATAAACGGGAAGACTTGGTCGGGGGCAACCGCCGAGTTAGCGAGAAGCAGAGTGCGCATGTGTTTGGCTGCTGCAGGAAGTGGGTCGGTGCCAACGCCGGCCGGGTTGTCCACAGGTAGCCCCTCCGTGAACGCGGCCCGGGTAGCGAGGACCATGTCCCGCGCAAGGTCGCCACGAGCCTGGAGCGCAACCAGGTTTCCCGCCAGAAGCAGGGCTCCTGTCTCGACCGCAGCTCGCGTGTTGGGACAGCGCATTACTGCTCCAAACACAGCATTCTGAAGCCAGGCGGCGACATGATCGGGACTCTCCCGGTGGCAAATGCGCAGCATTTGGGTGGCAAGTTCGACCGTTCGTTCTATGTTCACCCACGTTTGTGGTTGAGCTAAGCAACTCGCCGCGCTACCTGCTTGCCAATTCTCTTCTGCGGCTATTCGCTGGAGCCGAATTGGGTCCGGATCGATGTTTCCGATGCGTTCGCGCATCAAGGTGTCAAGCATAGATTCGTAGCTAACGGAGGAGATCTCACCATCCTCGAAGAGGCGTTCGAGAACAGCTATGGTTGAGAAGGTGGCAACCCCTAAGTCTCGTAGTACAAGGCGGGCTGCAGCGTCGTCGCACCAGACTGCGATCTTCTCCAGTGCACCTAGGTGTACGACTGAAGCATGTGCCGCTACCTGCCGGAGACCTCTGGACGACTCCGGATGAATAGGGCGGCGTGACAGTGTGCCGAGCAGGCCCTGCATGGAGGCAAGGCGACGCTTGACGATCGCGGTCTCCTCCTCACCCGGTTCTGCAATTCCCGGCCCCTTGGTATCAGCATTATAATAGAAAACGCCTTGCGTTCGACGGAGGTCTTCCTTGAACTGCCTAGCATCTCGAGCAAGTTCTTCCGTGGTGAGTACACGACGGAACACAGACAACGCAGCTCTCCATGCCTCATGAGGCAAGACGCTCAGGACGGCGACAGCCGACCCATCGATGGCTACATCCAAGTCCACCGAGGCGCGAACCGTGTCTTCGCACACCGCCGATTCGCGCGCATCGGGGTGCACCATAGGAAGAACACCCAGGCCACGTCGTATCAGTATCTCGCTGTAGGTTCGCCCCGTATATTGCGCGAGAACAATGAGAGGCTTCTCGCCTCGGACGAACTCTCGACTGAGCCGACGCCGCTCCGTCAGGCGCTCGGGCGTAGGCCGCACTACGTCCGTCACAGCTTGGATGAGAAGTTCGTCGTCAGTGGTCCGTATCCGCCGCAGCAAGGGGCTTTCGGGCCAACGTTCGAAGAACAGTTCGAGTTCCTGGTGGTACTCCGCAAGGAGGTCTGCTGGCACTGGCTCGTTCGACGAGCTGTGCATCATCACTGACAATAAGATCGAGGCGCTGAACTCTTCATTATCTCGGTGCAGTCGTAGTATGCGCAAGCTTCCGCGGATCAGGGTTGCAGGGTCGGAGAAGTTTCGATGCAGATTGACCCACATTTGGCCTTGCACCGGCGAGTCGGGGCGTAATTCTTCTGGCGCATTACGTAGGACGTCCCATGCTTCTGTCATCTTGTCGAGAATAATAAGACTGTTGATCAGTGACCACCTGGTCGAACTGTCACTTGGTTCTTCACGCAAGATCTGGCGACAGTATTTGATAGCGCGTTCAAGATCGGGTTCGTCGAGCGCAAGCTGGGCGGCGAACTTCAAGACGTCGGTAAACTCGGGCCAATCGGGATCGCGGTCATGGATCAATGCGGTGACGATTTCTCTGGCTTGCTCACTTTGACCGGCGCGTGCGTGCATGATCGCTGCTTGGAGCTGCAGGTACGGGTCGCTGAAGTCTTCCGCTGCGTCGAGCAATGTTCGCGCGGCCGAGTCGATGTCGCCCGTAGACCGGTACGCCTCGGCGAGCGTCATGGCCGCGGTGATGGATTCGCGACGCCGAGCCCGTAGCGCGGCAATAGACCGGCTATAGTTACCGGCGTGAATCTCGGCGGTCGCCTGGATCTCAGCAGCCATGTCCGGCTGTGTCGCCCGTAATTCGTCTAGCCGTGGAAGTTCCGTCGCGCCGGTACGCGCCAGACCATTCAGCGCCTGGCTCAGGTGGAAACTATTGTCACCGGCCAGGTTGATGGCTTCGCGCCAGCGAGGTGCACTGTTCTCGTTCTGAGCTTGGGCGCGCAGGGCCCCGATGAGCTTCCGGTGAAACGGTGAGGTGACATTGGAGATCGCTAACTCGGCGATGTCGAACCGCTGACGCTGGACCGCCGCCATCGCGACCTGGATAGCGACGTCCGAGTTCTGAGACTCCACCTCGGTCGCGTCACCGCCGTGCTCGACCGGAAGACCGATGCGGAGCACGGCGTCGAGGTCGCCGCGCATCGCTGCCGCTTCACATGCCGCAGCGGCTGCGCTGGCGCTGTCGCTGCGGCAGGCTCGTCGATCTTGCCGTACTCGGAGAGCGATCTCCTGCGCCTCCCGAAGATCGCCGAACAAGATCTTCGTCCCGCGTTGCCGAGCGAGCATGGTCAGCTGCCTGGAGCGCCACAGTGCAACCGCCGGGTACCATCCTTCGTCCAGAAGGTGGCTTGACACCATCAGAGCCTGTGCGACGAAGCCTGGCTCGACACTGTCATTACTAGGATTTCCCAGCGCGAGTTGGATGGACATCACCGCCTTGACGGCGTGGTCGGCGGGGTCTTCCGGGCGCCAGCCCTCAAGTTGCTGGCGAGCGTCCTCGAGGCGTGCGTCCAGCATCGCAGCGACAGCACGCGCGAAAGGATGTTCCAGCGGTCCAGTGTTTGACAATCGCGCGTTAAGGGAGGGCGCCGGTTGGTCATCCAGTACCTCGGCGAAAGCGGCGCGGGCCACCCAGAGTTCACGAGGCGGGCATTCCTGATCGGCGAGAGCGGTGAACAGGGCGATCTGCAAGTGCGGTAATCCGTAGGCACCGGAAAGTTCAGCAGCGGCGATTTGGGTGTCCCACCCGGCATGTGCGAGCCAGTCAGGCAGGCGCTCGCTCCACTGTTCGAGGATACTCCGCGGTGTCGGCTCGTCCGCCAGAATGCGGATGAGGCGGCGGGCGCTGGCCCCGTCTTCGTTCACCGCTTGATTTAGGCGACCGCGCGTGGAGACGGGTAGCCGATCAAGACGTTCTGCAAGGAGTCGTGCCTCTGGTGTCGCAGCACCCGCTGATGGGGATGTTATCGCGGTGCGCTGTTCGATTTCGTTATCATACAGAAAATCCCAAATATCTTCAGCAACTATTTCTCGATGAATAACTTCGTCAGCATATTGCAACAGTATGCGCCGCGCCACACGCGGATTGCCTGTGGCCAGCAGCTTGAGCTTGGTCTCGATGAGGTCATCGAGATGCTCATCATCGATGGTCACGACACGGATTTGCGCCAGAAATTGATAGGTATCGGCGTTGTCTACGCCCCATGCAGCACCCAGCAGCTCGAAGTTTTTTCGGCGGCCGGACGCCAGGAACTGAGCCTCGAACTCCTCGAGGTTGATCGCATCGCGAGCGCAGGCACACAGTTGCCGTAGGTCGTCTGCGCTCGTGGTCGAGGAGAATGTGCAGATGTCACCGTTTCGCAGCTTCGGGAGCCAGTCTCGTAGGAAATTTTCGTTAAGGATTGCGGACAGTGTCCATACGCCCGTACTGCGCTGGCGTTTCGACTGGGTCCACCTTGTCTCCGACCGGTGGCGCAGCCGGAATTCGGCGCCTGCGCCAGCGTCACCAGGCACTTCCACCCGAAGCGTGGTGGCATCGCCCATGAGGATGTCGAGCATAGCTAACACTGTGAATCGGCGTTCGTAACCGTTGCCAAGCTTGTCTGCGGCCCCACCTGGCAACGCCATGCCCATGTATACCTCGCGACAGTTCGACACCCGATGCTGCTTACTCTGTGAGTTTCTACACGCTACCCCGACACATCTGGTCGCGTCCGTGGCGCTGACACCAGCCAGGCCCCGATCGCCTGCCGGAAGCTTTCAGCCTCGGCTACCCGCACTTCGAGCAGCAGGTCGAACTTGTTGCCCCACGTGCCCGAGGGCTGGCGCCCACGCCCCTTCACGTGAGGTGAAGTTCGCAAGCCCCGGGAGGGGGCTCCCGCAGTGTCCCGGCTCCAGCCGCTGGGGCCTCCTCGCCAACTCCACCGAGTCGGGCGTCCTCGGTCGCCATGTTTTTGAGCTGTCGCCACCTTCGCCGAGCCAGGATAGAGGCGCCGCGTCGGCGTTCTCTCGGAAATTGTCGTACCACCCGATATCCTGGAGCACGACAGCGGCTGCTGTCTGGAGAGACGAGGTGCGAGATGTCCGCGACCACAGTCGAGCTGACGCGCGAGCAGATCATCGCGAACATCGACCGCGTCACGCGTGCCCGCCTGGGCCGATCCGCGGCTGATGTCGTGCGCGCCTACCGCGCCGGGAAGCTCTCGGACGCGGGACGCGTCGGCGACGCGCTGGTGCTGGCCGACCTTCTCGACCCATCGGACTCGCTGCAGTCTGCTGCTGCCGAGTGACCCCGGACGCCGCCAAGTACAGCGCGCGAGCCCGGCAGCTCACCCGGGAGTACATGGCCGGCACGCCGAAGTCGTTCGACGCTTTCCGCGATCTCATGCAGCTGCTGCTGAGCTTGACCGTGATTGCCGACAACGAGTTCGTCAACCTCGCGGGCCTCCGCGATCCGACCCGCCGAGTACTCGGCGGCAACGGTGGCCCCACGTCTCCGGTGCGGCTGCGCGACGGCCGGTGGCTAAGGGTCGCGTACTCACTTCACCTGACACCCCACGTCGGCAAGGAGATGCGGCTCAAGATCGAGCAGTCGTCGGTGCAGTACCAAATCAACCAGTTCGACGACGATGACGGTGGCCTGGGTGAGATCTTCCGATACGACTACCTACGCGACGACGACAGCGGGCACCCTCACGCCCACATCAACATCCACGCGGACCTGAACGAACCCGGGGTGCTGAAACCCGGAGCGACCTTGGCCCGAGTACATTTCCCCACGTCACGGGTATCGCTGGAGGCCATTCTTCGGCTACTCATCGGGGGCTTCAAGGTGGAGACGGCGCAGCCGCCAGAGGTCTGGCAGCCGGTGCTCGCAGCCAGCGAGATGGAGTTCCAGGAGATCGCGCACCGACCGCAGCCTCCGGGAGCATGACCTCAGCGTGGTAGCACGGCGGCCCGTTCGGGGTGTGCGGCATGCAGGTAGCACATCGTGACTGAGCCCTGAACCAAGGTGCTATCTGGAGCAGGGGCGCCATGAGGAGGTGGCCGCGATCCGGACGCAGTGGGCGAACCGGACAGACGCCGCCGCGATCGCCGCATACCTGCAGTCCGTCCGCGGCCGACGACAACGGCTGGGTCCGCGAGGAGCCCGCCACCGACAAGCCCAGTCCAGCCACTGGAGCAGGCCCAGCGTCGACGCCAGCAGCTCCTACCCCGGACGCCGACAACGGCGATTCCGACGGGGAAGTCACCTCATGGCAGTAACCGCGTTGGTGTTCCTCGGCGTCTTAGCCATCGCGGTCTTGGGCGCCGTGGTCGTGCTGCGTCTCGCGCTGGCGCACGCGCCGAGCTTGTCACGGGAGAAAGGTTCGGGTGTCGTCAATGCTGGCGGGATCTTAGCTGGATCATGCAAGACCAGTCTGATGCAGCTTGATCAGGAACGCGGCAACACCGCCCATGGCCGTACCGGTGCCGAGCACGGTGCGGAGGACCTGGAGTGCGTCTTTGCGCCGGTCCCGATCGGGCTGGAACAGCGCGACACCGGCCGCGGTCACGGCTGTGGCGATAACGAACACAACCCACACGATCAATAAGATCAACATTTTCTGGCCCTCACACGCTTCGCGCCTCGCAGGCACGTGCGCCTGCCCCTCCACGATGCGGTGCAGATCCGCGGTCTGTCATCTCACCAGCTTTTACGGATAGACTGCTCTGCAGAGGACACTGTCGACGACTAAGCCACTCTCTGGCGCGGTCAATCGGTATCTGTCTACACGTCAAAACTTTTCTGGATGATCATGGAAACACCGGCGTCGAGCATTGATACTTCCGGCCGACCAGCCAAGGCCAGGCTCGAACGGCGAATCGCACGCTTGCAAGAGCTGCTCGACTCAGGGGTGGCCGAAACCGCCCAGAACGCGCGCCGGCGAGTCTGGCAGCCGACCCCGAAGGCCGAATCGGTGTTGCAGATTGCCGTCAGATCCGGACTCTTGCGGGTCACTAAGGATCACCCAGGCCCAACCCGGATCCAGCGTGTGAGCGCCTCCAAGAGCGCCGCACTACAGGTGCTCCTGCTCGCGCTGTTCGAGCAGCAGGTGCGCTCACCGCAAACCAAGTATTCCCGCACTCGCCTTCCCATCAGCTACAACGACAATCCGCTTATGTCGACCTGGGTGGAGTTCACAGCCTTGCCGACCGTCGACTCGACGAAGAGGCGAACCCACCCCCGTACGGCGAAGGCCAATCGGGAGCGGCAGATCAAGCGCGCGCTCGATCGCCTCGCCGCCTGCGGCCGGGTGGAAATCGAGCCCGTGCGTGTTCACGGCCGCTACGAGGGATTCGCGCTGCTCGACGAGGGCACGAACAACGGCCAGGGGAACGGCACCACCTACTACGCCCGGCCTAACCTCGGCAGAGGAAAAGCCAGGCGGCGGGTAGTCACTATCCCTGTCGAGTTTTTCCTTAACGGCTGGATAGACGCGTTGTCCGACAACGAGGTCATCACCTATCTCGTGCTACGGCTGATGGCGCAGGCGTTCCCCGACCGACACGCGGATGGCGGCGTGTTCCTGCCCCAGGCAATCCGGCTCGACCTCTTCAACCTTGATCGCGGCTTCGAGGCCCACCGGACGCTCTCCCGGTACTGCTTGATCGACACCATCCGGGACGAGCGACGTAGCGCCGACGGCACCATGGAGAATTTCGAGGAGGTCGGCGCCGGCCAAATCCACCGGTTCAAGTTGGACGACAGCATGCTGACCCAACCCGCGATCCCTCGTGTGATCACCTCGCTCACCCGGTTCGCGCAAGGTCTCGACTCCGATCTTGCAATGCTTAGCGATGCCATCGACCGCTGGACCACGCCGAAGACCACCAGCTAGCCTGCGTCTTTCACGCAGTGTGATGTAGATCTGGTCGTGAAATGGAGGAAGTGCCTGTCCTGTAAGGGAAACTTGGGCTTGCGAAGGTCCAGGGTTCTCTCACGGGAAGGCACTTCCTTGGTGCACGATAGCAAGCAGTCGCAAGTCCGGGTCACCGCGGACGGCAGTGGTCTCGTCTCTCGCGCCGGGGTAGCTCTACTACGCGAACTCACCGTCAGCACCGGGCTGGGAATCGGCTGGTCAGAAGCGCTTATCGGCACCTATGCCGGGATACCAACTCACCTGCCGGGCCGGGTATTGGCTGATCTGGCGGTGATGATCTCCGACGGCGGTGACGCACTGGCACACTTGGCGACGCTGCGAGACCAGGACAAACTGTTCGGTCCGGTGGCCAGTGACGCCACCGCGTGGCGGGTCTTGGATCGGGTCGACGACGAACATCTGGCTCGGCTGCAGTCGGTCCGCGCGGCGGCGCGGGAACGGGCCTGGGCCGCCGGAGCAGGCCCCGACCTCGCGGCCGGGCTGGTGATCGACATTGATGCGACGATCACGATCGCGCACAGTGAGAAGGAGTACGCGGCGAAAACATGGAAACGGACGTTCGGGTTCCATCCGCTGCTGGCCTACCTCGACCGCCCCGACGTCGCCGGCGGGGAAGCCTTGGCCGGGATCCTGCGACCCGGGAAAGCCGGGGCGAACACCGCCGCCGACCACATCGAGATCCTCACCATGGCCCTGTCTGCGTTGCCCGCCCATGCCCGGCCCAGCCTGGCTGATCCCGAGGCACCGCGGGTGATGGTGCGGACCGACGCTGCCGGCGCGACGCACGCCTTCGCCGCCGCGGTACGCGCCGCGGGATGCGGCTTCTCGCTCGGGTTCTCCATCGCCGCCGAGGTCCAGGCCGCCGTCCTGACGATTCCCGACCACGCGTGGATCCCGGCCTACGATCTTGACGGCCGGCCGCGGAAGGGGGCGTGGGTCGCCGAGATCACCGGCATGCTCGACCTGTCGAAATGGCCGGACCGATCGCGGGTCATCGTCCGCCGGGAACGACCACACCCCGGTGCGCAGCTGCGATTCACCGACACCGACGGGCACCGGTTCACCGCGTTCATCACCGACACCCAAGGCGGGCAACTCGCCGACCTCGAGGTCCACCACCGATCCCACGCACGGGTCGAGGACCGGATCCGCTGCGGCAAAGCCACAGGCCTGCGCAACCTGCCCTGCCGCGGCTACAACGGGAACAAAACCTGGCTCGAACTCGCGCTGACCGCCGCAGACCTGCTCACCTGGGCGCAGGCCCTGTGTTTCACCGGCGAGCTGGCCCGCTGCGAACCCGCGACCTTCCGCTACCGCATCTGCGCCATCGCCGCGAAACTCACCCGCACCGCCCGCATCCCCACCCTGCACCTCGACCGGGACTGGCCCTGGGCCGCGCACCTCGCGAACGCCTTCACCCGACTCCGCGCAGCACCCTGGCCCGACTGATTCACACCCTCTGCCCCTACAACCAAGGACCCTCGGAACCCGCCCACCGACACGACAGTCGGCTCACAACCCTGCCCACAGCAAGACTTTCAACCGAAAACCCGACCACAGCAGCAATCCCGACGAACTCACAGAACCCCATGCAAGATCGAGGCTAGATCAAGGCTTCGGATCATCCCCGCACCTGCAGGGAGCACAACGGAACGGTCGGCCTACGTCCGCTTCGACAGCGGACCATCCCTGCACCTGCGGGGAGCACGTCCGGATCGGCCTTGATCGCGTCGCGTAGCACCGGGTCATCCCCGCACCTGCGGGGAGCACACTTGCTGACCTGTGATGATAGCGCGCCCGCAGACCAATCTGCTTCGGTTTGCCTGCGGAGATCCCGCCACAGTCCAACCCTCCTGGTGTTAGCCGAGGCAGGCGGCTTTCGAGTGCACCTAGAACTGCTACAGCGTCGCGGTAGCGGCCTGACCAGCATCGACCCTTCAGTTTCGGTTACACATGCCACCGGAACCTTCTCCTGGCGAAAGAGCGCAACTGGAGCCCCGATCTACTCGGGGTGATCGCCCTGCACGGGCAAGACTTGAGGGCTAGGAAGCAGATTCCGCTGCGACTTGCGACGGCTCGCGCCATTCCGCGCGAACGACACGGGTCAGAATTCGGGAGCGCTCAGCTCCAACGCCCAGGGCTTTGCGAAGCGCCTCGGCCGAGATCGGCCGCTGGCGCAGCTCCCGATGCCGAGCATCCATCTCCCTTGCGCGCTCAATCAGGTCGTCGTCAAGTCCGGCCAGGTTCCAGCCTGATACCTCCGGTGAGACCTCCCGCACCGTGGTCATCGGCGCGCCAGCAGCAGGAGGCTGTGTGCGCTCCCGAAGGTCAGCGAGTGCCTGAAGCAAACCCGGCCCGACCTCGGACCAACCGATCAACAATAGCGGTCCCACCGCGTCGAACAAGGCCTTGCCGACCTCTCCAGCGATCAGAGGCTCGGCCACGTTCAACGCCAAGGTCGCCGCGCTCGTGAGAACAAGAAGCCGCCGCGCGGAACGCAGAACGTCAGGAGTCGCTCCCTGGGCCGCTAGGCGGCGGATCGCCAAGAGCAACGCCACAACCGTCAGGTCCACCGCAGGCGCAACCAAGGGCGCTACCCACACCGGCACGCCGAGCCGGAGAGCGAGCGCGAACACATTGCCGAACCCAAAAAGAAATGTCAGTCCGACCACGATCCCGACCATCACACTCACAGCCGACGCAACCGAATCACGCTGGTCCCCCGCCTTCACCACGCCCTCCGTCCCGCTGCGCGGCGAGCCACAGCATCTGCACCCAGCGATAGAACCCGAGACGAGCCCGCGAGGTTGGACTCAGGCCGACACCATGCGACACGACCTGACACCGCCGAGACGCCGCGGCTGTCTCGAAAAGTCTTGTCCGACCTCACTTGGCACCGTCCACCACGCCAACGTGCTGGCCCGGAACCAGCGAGGAGGTAGCGGCGACGTCATCAACCGAGAAACTGCGCTCAATCACCAACATTCCGGTCGAAGAGCGCTGGTCAGACGCGGGACCGTCTGCATGTAGCCCTGCCGGGGGCTCGAACCTGCGCCGCACGGAAGTCGTCATCGAGCATCAACACCCTGACCGCGACGACGCCGGCCGATCCCGGCGGTCGCGGAAGGTCGCAGTTCACAGCGGATGTGGTTTCGAGTGGATGCTGCACGCGCCTCGCCAGGGATTCGAACGCACATCATGGCGCCACAACCAACAGTGTTCGCTGGTGGAGGACGTGTGCGCAGTGGGCGGCTCGGTCCTCGGACACACGCATTAACCCTACGGGGTGGGCGGATGGTCACATCGACCGTCCGCTCTTTTGCGTTATAGACCATCTCCAGGCCGATCTCGCCGTAGAGCTCCTGAAGTCTCCCCGGACTCGCGTTCCCGACCTGACGTCCCAGCTCGCCGAACGCATCGACCATCGCTTCGAGTTCGGCTCTGCCGATCGACTCCTCAGCCGGAGCACGCGCCAGATCCTCCTCAGCAGCGTCGCGCTCTTCCTTCGCCCGGTTCAGCGGTTCGATCAGGGCTCTGGGGTCCGCACCTGCTTCGATCGCCTCCTGAAGTCTTGCGAGTCGCGTCTTGGCCTGCGAGAGCCGCCGTCGCGCTTCCTCGGATCGCTCCGGGTTCACAGCGACCTCGCCTGCCACTCCGAGCATCGCAAGCACCGTCTTCTCGCGTTGTTCTGGAGAGAAGACCTGGCTGATGTACCCGTTGACCGGCTCGATAACGGCAGCCTCGGGCATGTACACGTTCTTCGGGTGGTCCACGAGAGCCGTTGAGCCGGGTACGAGTGTCCGCGCAGCACACCGGTAGTAGATCCGGCTCTCGCGAGGCGTCCCTTCCATCTTGCGCAGACAGTGCCCACACCGAACCCGGCCACGGAACGCGTACACCCACTTCGTGGGCCGCGGTCCGCGCTCCAGCTTCCGGCGAGCAGCCAGGCCGCCCGCCGCCCGTGACCGCCTGACCAACTGGACTTCAGTGAAATCCTCGACCGAGACGATCTTGGGATGCGCCGGCTTACGCGAACGCACGACACGATCCGGTGCCGCCCTCCGGAACCTGGTCACGTTGCCCGCGGCGACATCATCCGGGTTCAGCAGCATCTCTTGCCGGGACCATCGCCCGAAGAACGCGTAGCCCGTGTACCGGGGGTTCTCCAGGATCGACCGAATCGTGCTTCCTTGCCAGCCGTCCGCGAGTCGATGACGGTTCTGATCCGGCCGCCGCGCGGAGGGACACGGCACGCCATCGCGATTGAGCCCGTTCGCGATCGCCCGATCCCCCTTGCCGTTCAAATACTCCTCGAAGATTCGACGAACAACGTCAGCCGACTCGTCCGGCACCAACACTCGCAACCGAAAGCCTTCAGCCGCCTTCCTCGGGTTCGGGTGCGGACCGGCATCGGTCACGACGTATCCGTACGGCGCTCGCCCTCCCTGATGTCGCCCTTCGTTGAGCACCTGGGCATCCATCGCCGCCCGCACTCGAGCTTGAACGTGCTGCCGCTCCGACTCGCTCATCCCTCCGAGCACGCTCATGAGCATCTTGTGTGAAGGGTTCCGCGGGTCGAACCTCCCACCCAGTTCAGGAACCCACAGTTCGACGCCGTAGGCAGCGAATCGAGGCGCGATCAGAGAGAACTGGTTACCGAACCAGCACCGTGTTCCCTCACCGACCACAACGGCGTTCCAAGTGCGCCGCGGCTCCTTCAGCTCGGCGAGTAGCCGCGAAGCCTCCCGTCGCCGTTCCCACGGCACCGAGCGCGACTGCCCGATGTCGAAGAACTCGGCCGCTATGTGACCGCCCATCGGCTCGACGAACTTTCGAGCGTTACCGAGCTGCCAGCCAAGAGACGTCTCCGGGTCCTGGTTGTCCTCGGTCGAACATCGACCGTAGAACGCGACAGCACCGATCCCGTCGTCGACCGGCTCAACAGCCTGGACTCCCAGGATCTCGTCCAGCGTCGCCCACGGGTCATTGATGAAATCAGCCGCCATGCTCGGCCCCCTCTGTCCGGTCTAGCAAGTGAACCTCGCTCAACTCGATCAAGATCGCCAGGAGCGCACGGGCAGCGGCTGGCGTCATGTCGAACATCTCACCTGGCAGAGTAACCTTAACTGGCTCCACACCCGAAGGACTTGTACTCATGCGCGGCCGCCGTCGTCGCCGCTCCCGTATCGCCTGGTCAGCTCGGTTATAGCACTCTTGATTTCAGCTGTTAGATACCCGCGGACCTGCCGTGTCTCGCCGTTTTCGGTCGTGATCCGATCCCGCGTCGGCCGGCATCCCGCCTCGCTCATTTGCTGCGCGAGCGTCATCCGGTCGATCTTCAGCGCGTCCAAAAGCTCCGCAGTCGGCACGAACTCGCGACCCTCGGGACCAAGGTCGCCGCCGAAGTAGTCGACGATCGATGCGAACGGTTCAGGCAACGCGCCAACCGCGTCACCACCGCCACCTGCACCGATTTCCCTGACCACCGCAGCGTGGTCGAGCACTGGCGTCACGTCCAGGCCTGCCGCGTGCCCGGTCAACGTTCCAGCTGCTTCGCGCAGCGCCCGTCCCTGCTCGCAGATCGTCCGCCAGTCCTCGTTCGGCATGTAGTAGGTCCGGACGGTCATCGCGAGCACATCGGCCCCGGCCGCAGTGTCACCGTCCGGGCGCAGGATGCCCACGCCCTTGTGCGACGGCAGCAGCCGAGACGAATCGAACCCGCGCGTGTTCATCTGCTCGCCGAGCACGATGTTCGAGTCGCGCCAGTCCATCACCCGGAGCGCGAACCGCGATCCGAGCACCGCGCGTAAGCCGGACGGAATCGTCTTCGAGTCCGGCCGCTGCGTCGCCAGTACAAGCACGATCCCGGCAGCTGGCCCCTTCTTCGCCAACCACGTCAGCAACTCGCCGACGTACTCGCCCGCCGTCAGCCTCTTCCCCCGCACCTCAATAGATGTGCGGTCCTCAAGCGGAACTTGGACCTCATCGATGAAGATCGCCGTAATCGGCATGTCCAGCGCCTTGTCACGAGACATCTCCGGCGTGACCTTCGACTCCGGGCACGTCAGGTCATCGAGATCCCGCATCCGCCGAAACCTCGACTGAACCTCTGCGACCAGCTCGGCGAGCCAGCCGATGAGGGTCAGGACATGCTCGGATTCGTCGCCCGCCATGAACCGATGCGCGACCTTGCCGGCCGAGTCCCAGTCCTTGCCCGCCTTGAAGTCCGCGACGTACAGCCGCACCCACGCGTCCAGGATGAGTCCAGAAGCAGCGAGCCTGGCAGCGAATGTCTTTCCCTGCCGCGGAATCGCGCCCACGAGCAACGACGTCCACACCAGAGGGAGATCGATCCGCCGATCCCGCGCGTCTCGCCCGAAGGGCACCGGACGCCACGCATCCCACTGGGCCGCTCCGAGTAGCGGCGTCCGTAGCGGTGGCGACGCGTACGGGTCTTCGTCGGCAACCCACATCGAGACCCGGCCAGCGTGACCACCGTTGCCTCGGACGCGTTCCACGATGAGCTGCACCTCATCGACCGCCAAGGCTGACGCGAGCGCGTCCCGGTTCTTCACGACATCCGCGGCCTTGCGGGTGGCGGGGAGGTCGACCGTGACGGCCCAGCCATCACCGACCCGAGTTGCCCGCTCGACCAGCCTCAGCGACTCGTCCTTGCCGATGAGCTTCGCATCCCGAAACGCGTCCACCAGCACCTGCGGATCCATCGTCCATGTCAGCGTGCGCGGACCTGCGAGCGCAGGTTTCCTTCCCGGACGCCCGTCTTTGCGTCGACCAAGAATCGCCAAGGCGACCGATACACCTGCCCCCGCGATCCACAGTGGATCGGCGCCGTACAGGAGATCCACCATCGCGACCGCCAGAGCAACAACGGCGAGCACCAAGCCCGTGACTTTCCAGCGGAACAGCGTGAGCCCGCGAATCTCCGTGAACTTGTCGGCCAGCTTCTCGGACTCCTCCGCAGCAGCCCTATAGTCCCGCACCGTCACCCAGCCACGCCACCACCGCGCACCGACCATTACCCCACGGACAACCGCCTCGAGGAAGCGCACCGGCGACATGACCAGCCAGGCAACCGCGTCCTTCGCGGCCTGAACCGCTTGCGGTTTGCTCTTGAGCCACAACGGCACGCGTTGCGAGTGCAGCCACCACATCACCAGCCGGTTGCGACGTGCGCGCCGACGTGGCTGCGGCAACGTGTCATCGATCAGCTCGCCATCCAGCACTGGATCTGCCTTCACTGGCAGTGCGTCCGACTCAGTCATCGGCCACCTCCGCGCGCAACGCACGCGCCAACCGCGGCGACAGCCCGCGCGAACATCCGGTCGCCTGCCGAATCCACGCCGGCGTGACGTCGACATCGGGTGTCCAGCGTCGCCGAGCGTCCGCCAGGTAGTCGGCGAACAGCTTCCGGCGCCCGGCGTTCATGGACTCGTCCTGAACAGCTCGCCGTTCACCGGCAGCCGCGATGGCAGCATCGGTCAGCTTGTCGCGCAGATCAGTGATCGCCTCGACCGCGGCGAAGACGACCAGCGGAGGCACCGAGTGAAGGACGATCGCCGCTGGATCTCCATCCGCATAGGACGTCCACGTGTTCATGACGTAGGTAGCGGCGAGCGTGAACCACTTCGCCCGCCGAACCCATTTACCGGTGCGAACCTGGTACCGGGCAGTCACCTGCTCCGCGCGAAGGATCGCTAGTAGTACGAGGGACACCGTCGGGTCCAGGACCCACGCAGCCAGCCACGGCAGCGACCACGGCTGGGTCCCTGTCGATGCGAAGGTCTGGACGTTCGTCATCGTGAACGCCAGTCCGAGGACAATCCCGGTCCAGCACATCCAGTCGACCTGCCGACGTACCCGTTCGATCCGGAGCGCCACGACGTCCGGATCGGTCTCGTACGCCCGCACCTCTGCGGCTTCGGCCGCGTCCTGGACCAGACGTTGCGCCCGCGTCATCGGCGACCACCCCGCTTCGAGGTGTCGATGGTCGTCACGGTCATAGCACGAGTCAGCGCATGAGACGCGAACAGCGCGGGCAGTCCGAGTACCGCGAGGCGCAGCCAGGAACTGCTCGGATGTGAGATGACGACCCACTGAACAGCCACGATCAACCCGGCATTGAAAACCACGCGGCCGGCCAAGGAGACCAGACGTGCTCCACTGCGTGTCTTCTCCGCCGCGGCCTTCGCCCGGCGAGCGCCGGCCCTCCAAACCCAGAGCAGCACGACGAGCGCGCCGAGTCCGGCGAGTATCTGCGTTGGCGTCAAGCTGAGGCCGCTCATCGCGCACCTCGCTCGATCCGTTCACCGCGTCGAAGCCAGTGCGGATGAAGCTCCCGACGATCGTCGTCGGTCATCCCGCCCCAGACACCGGCCGTGTCCGTCCCGGCAGTACGCAGCTCCAGTTCCAGACACTCGTGCCGGACCGGACATCCTCCGCACAGTCGGTCGGCGAGCTGCTGATCGGTCTGCGCCGGCGGCGGTCCGCCCTCCGCCGAAGGCCACATGCAGACCCCTTCGCTGGTGACGATGGCGGTCAGGACGTCCGAGGGGATCCACCGCAGGCGGTCCAGCCGCCACGCGATCCCGATCAGCCGGAGGTCATCGGCGTGCATGCCGCACCTCCGTCCTGCTTCGTGGTGCCGAGCAGCCGAGCGAGTTCGGGCGACGACACCCGCAGACCGGACCGCGAGCGAATCGCCCTCAGCTGCCCGGGACGGATCGCCCGGCTCGCAGCCGAGCGCGAAATACCCAGAATCCAGGCGGCTTGCTGAATGGTGTGGAAAGTCATTTGCGAGTTCATAAGAAAGACCAATCTGATGATTTCAAGACTATGTTGTTGATTTCAGCGCTTCAAAAGGCGCGTTAGTCCGACGCGCCGCCGCTAATGCGCTAGGCGACGCGATAAAAGCTCGATGAGCCGCTAATCTCAGCGCTGAGGCGGAGCGCGGAGGGATACGTGTCGGAAGACTGGGCGGCAGTCGCGAAGGCGATCAACATGCGCGTCAACGAACTCGGCTGGCGGCAACGCGAGCTGGCCGAGCGGTCGCATGTGTCGCAGGCGATCGTGCGCGAGTTGCAGCACCACACTGTGGAGCGTCGACGGAGCGCCCGCACGCTCGAAGCGCTGTCGACGACGTTGGGCTGGCACCCGCAGCATCTGTTGGCAGTGCTGCAAAATCGCACTCCGCCGCACCCAGACGAGCCGGCCGACGACGGGCATGACCTCTGGCCTCGACTGGACGCGCTCGAGCAGCGGCTGGCCGAGCTCACCGAGCGTCTCGAAGACGTTCAGTCGAACCTCGCGATCGTGGTCGAGCATGTCCGCTCGAAGCGTTGAAGGCGGACGATTCGGGCTGTTGATCCAGGTGATTTCCATACCTAGAATTCAAGGCCGAATCGGCGCACGATCCCATGCACAACCAGTGCGGAGGCACTGCACAACCACTGCACAACCACTGCATATCCGCTGCATATCGGCTCATCGGTGCACCGATGAGCCGAGCCAACGAATGGACCGGTCGATCAGCGTCGGCACTTCAAGCCGCACTGAGATTGAGCAATGAGCGGTTCGCCGAGAGGCTGGGCGTCGCCGCACGCACCGTGGCGTCATGGCGCAAGAAGCCGGACCTGGTCCAGCAGTCCGAGATGCAACAGGTGCTCGACACCGCGTTTGAGCAAGCGTCGGAGGCGGAGCGTGCGCGCTTCGCCGAACTGGTCGGCGAAGCGCCCGCCGTCCAGGCGGTATCGGGCATCACCGAGGACGAGCGGCTTACGACTGATCCGCACATCGGGGTAGCTCTCGAATGGCTCGACCGCTCAGCCCGCTGGACTCCCGGCGCAGCTCGCCGCGCGGTCGCTGCGCGCGTCGCCGACGTGACCGTCCAAGACCTCCACAACCGCGGAACCCGACGGAGTTGGGTGAGCCAGCGGGAGGTCGTCGACGCTCTCCGCCAGTACTACGGGCATCAAATCGAGAATCACGGTCTGTACGGCGCGCGACTCGGCGCTGACACCGTGAACACCAGCGTCCTGACCTGCTTCGATTGGCTGGATGTGGCCTGCGAGCTGCGGCCAGAGCAAGAGCGGTTCACAGCAACGAATACCCGGCCGGACGCGAGCCTCGAACTCGATGAACGCGCGGCGGGTCTCGCCGTTCAGCGCCTGGCGGAGACGCTGGCCATGAACACCCGCCTCGTGAACAGTCCGATCTACCGCCTGCTCGGCACGGACATCCGCAAACACCAGCTCGGCGGCTCGTTCGGCGTCACTCACTTCGCGCACTACGCGCTGACGATGGACCTGCTCGAAGGCGAACTCATGGACGCCATCGCGGCCGGCTCATCGTCCATGCCACTTCGCGACCGACACCTACCTGACCTTCGATCAGTGCTCGACGTCGCCAACCGGCTCTGCGCGGGAGGCGTACTCGCACTCACCGCCATCGCGCGCCCGGCTGACCCGTACCGGGGCGACGCGGACTATCTCCTGCTCGTACAGGAGCGTTCAGGCCACGTTCTGAACGCCGCGCGACGGCTCGCAGTGATCCCAAAGGGCTTTCACCAGCCACTGACCGACGTCCGCCGGGACGCTCAGGTGGGCGCGACGCTCCGGCGAGAGTTGGAAGAAGAGCTGTTCGGACGCCCGGACATCGACAACACGCTCGGCGAGATGCTGACAGCGGACCCCATGCACCCGGCACGCCACTCCGAACCGATGCGCTGGCTGACCGAGCAACCAGGGCGGCTGCGGATGGAGTCGACGGGTTTCGGCCTGAACCTGGTCAGCGGAAACTACGAATTCGCCAGCTTGATCGTCATCGACGATGAAGAATTCTGGCAACGCTACGGCGGCATGGTCGAAGCGAACTGGGAATCGGCGACACTTCGCCAGTATTCAACTACCGATACAGATCTCGTCACCGAGCTACTCAGTGATGTAGCGTGGAGCAATGAGGGTCTCTTCGCGATGATGCAGGGCTTACGACGCCTGGCGGAAATCGGAGGAGAACGTGTGAAGTTACCGCCGATCGAATGGGAGCTCAGCAAGTGAGCGACGGCTGGACCGCCGGAAACGCCAACGAAGACGCAGCTGACACCCGCGGCTGGTTGGTCGGGCACTTCATCGACCCGTCCCAAGGCGTACGTTCGTCGAAAGACGTAGAAGTCAAGTGGGCCAACCATCCTGCTGGCGACAAGCGCCCAGAGTGGACATCCGATGACCAGCGGACCACGCTCGTTCTGCTCATCTCCGGCGAGTTCCGCGTCGATGTCACCGGCGGCGGCAAGACCATGACCCGGCAAGGCGACTACGTCATGTGGGGACCAGGAGTCGACCATTCATGGGAAGCAATTGCAGACTCGGTTGTCATGACCGTGCGCTGGCCCTCAGCGACGTAGTTCAACGCCCGGAAGTGTCAACCGATCGCCGCCAATTTCGGCGAGCCGGCGCAACCCCTGGAGCAGCGAGAACAAACCTTCATTGCTCCACGATTCATCGGCAATCAGTCCGCCGATCAAATCGCCGTCGAGCGTCGAATACGAGCGCAACTCAGTCGACTCCCAATTTGCCTCTACCTCGCCGCCGAAGCGAGACCAGAACTCATCGTCGTCGATGACGACCAAGCTGGCGAACTCGTAGTTCCCGCTGACGAGGTTGAGACCGAACCCGGTGCACTCCATCCGTAGCCGCCCCGGTTGCTCGGTCAGCCACTTCATCGGCGCGGACAACCTGCGCGGATGCATCGGATCAGCTGCCCTCTGGCTGCCCGCGGTGTTGTCGACATCGATCCGCCCGAACAGCTCGTTCTCCAGCGCACGCCGCAGGGTTGCGCCGATCCGGGCATCCGCGCGTTGATCAGTCGATGGCCGGTGGAACGCCTTCGGGATCACGGCCAAGCTTCCGGCTGCGTTCAGCACGTTCCTGGACCGCTCCTGGATGAGCAGCAGGTAGTCGCGACCACCGCGATACGGGTCCGCAGGCCGAGCGATCGCGGTCAATGCAAGCACGCCGCCAGCGCACAACCGGCCGGCTAGGTCGAGCACCGTCGCGAGGTCCGGCAAGTACTTGTCCCGCAGGGGCGCGTGGCCCGGACTTAGGTTCTTACCCGCCGCCAGAGTCTCGGACAACTCGCGCTCAAGCAGATCCAAGGTCAACGCGTACTCGACGAAAGGCACGACGTTCAAGCTGCCCGATAGAGCGCCACCGCCTACATCGAGCTCCGTCAGACGGTAGATCGGCACATCAGCCAGCCGAACGCCGCCTTCAGCCGCTTCCGCGAGCCTTCCAACGGCCGCTTTCTCGTTGATGCCGCAAGAGTGGCCCTCAAGACCAGGCCGCAGAAGCAGCTGGTCGTTCTCCGGCGTCAGCTGGCAGCCCAGGTCCAGCCACTCTGACCGACTCAGAATGCTGGTCCGGACGTATTGCTTCCCATAACGCGCCTGGTAGAGCGTGTAGTCGACAGGCGGCTCCCCGTAGTAGCTGGCCAACGCGTCGGCAGCCTGGCTCCGATCGACCCGCGGTCCGCGACGCCCGTCTGGCGACACACGTGCCCCCACCCGTTCGCGCGTAGTGCCAGGGTTCCAACCCACACGACGATCCAGCCAGCTGAACGCAGGTTCAAGCTCATGCGGCAGATCAGCCGCCGGCGAGCCGTCGATCAGCACGCGCAACTCTTCTTGGGAGCGTCCCAACACTCTCGCCAACTTCGGCCGTTGGAACGGCAGGGGCGCGAAGTCGCCTGCCTCCCAGCGAATGACCGTCCGGCGATCGACGTCCATGATCTCGGCGAGCTTCTCCTGACTCAGCCCCACAGTCTTACGAGCTGAAACCAGCCCTTCGCGTCGTCGGACGCCGATCATCGATCACCTCGCACTGCTTGACTTTCACCTGAGCATATCAGCTATATATGCAGGTGAAGGCAATACATGTCACTAGCCTGTCACCAAACTCTGACACTTCCGCCCTGGCCTCTCGGCGTTGATCAATCTTTGATGATTTCAACACATTGAGCAGACACAGGGGCGGATGAGATGAGCGAGACGCGCAGGTCACGGCGATCCCGCCTCTACGTCAGTTGGTACCGCTGTGCAGGTGACAGCCTCGATCACGCCGTCACCGATGAGGCGTTCGCCCAAGGGCTTGATCTCCAAGAGGGCTGTTACCAGGCGGTCTGCGGTCATGTTGTACTCATCGGCTCGTGCCTCGTACCGCCTGGACCTCCATGCTTCGCGTGCGTGGCGCTGCTCCGGATCCTCAACCGCCCCGCCGCTTCCACGGCTGAGCCCGGACGACACCGGAAGGCTCACCGTTGGTGCCGCCTCTTCGGCCGCCATCAGACTCCGGCCGTCCCGCAGTCGCGCCCACGTCAACGCGCGCGTGCTACCCCCGAGCGGGACGGCCGGACCACCACATCGACGAACGTAGGACAGCATCGCGCCCGCCGTTCACCAGGAACGACGAATCGCCTGACGACGGACCAGCTGATCATCGCGCCACGGACCGGCACCGCGGTTGAGTCCCAGCAGGCCGCACGTCGCCTCCCTCAGGACGGCGGTGCACCGCACAGTCCGACCACGCACTGCGGCAAACCCTTAGGCGCCGACCCACTTGAGCTGCAGAAAAGCCCAGCCGGGTCGCCCCTAGCCCTTCATCTCCGACGACCCGGCTCTCATGAGCTGACGAGTGGTGAGCAGTGATGCGGCCAACACGCCATGCGGTTCCGTCCTCCCACCGCGACCTCGACCCGCTTCTCCTCTTGCCGGTCCGCCTGTTCGTGATGTGCCTTCTCGCGAACCTGCACTGGCACGAGACCGCGGTTCTGGCAAACACACTGCGAATCAAGCCGCACTCCGTCTCTCTCCATGCCGAGCTCCTCGCCTCGGCTGGCTATGTGTCTATCCGGGTCGCTGGTCGCCGCACCAAGCTGCGTCTTACCCCGCTTGGGCTCGACCGACTGACCGGACACGTAACGGCCCTACAGGAAGTCGCCAGCACAGCCGCGCAACTCGTCACTACACGACACGGCGCTCCTCGTTCGCCGACGTGACGCTGATCGCTGTCTCTCGAAACTGCCCTTCCCATGGCCGGTACACGGCCGACGTGACGGGCGCGAAGCAAGCCGACGCAGCCGTCACACACGATGTTTCCGCAAGTAGGCCGCTATCTCGTGCCGTCACAGCGCCTGTGACGACCCAAGCCCTCGCGGGACGGCCCGCCTCCCGCAACGACCTTGAGCAGGAACCGGTGAAAGCGAAGAAGACACCGCAGCTGTCGACCGCAAAGCAGAGGGAGCTCGGCGTCGAGCTACGGCGGATCCGCATGCGCGCTGGCTACCTCGCAACTGACATGAGTCGCGTGCTCGGCTGGCCTGCCTCCACCATCTCGCGCCTGGAAAGTGGCCTCCGCAACTACCAAGCCGGCGACGTCGCCATCTACCTCGCCCGCGCGAAGGCAACCCCTCACGAACTCAACGACCTCGTGGCCCTAGACCGCCTCCCCGACAACGGCTACCAGGTCAGAAGCCACCCTGCAGGCTTCCCTGATGACCTTCCGCTCATCAAGGTGCTCGACAGCGGCAGCCAGTCCATCACGACCTACAACCCTGTCGAAATCCCAAGGCAACTCCAGATCGAGCCATACATCCGCGAAGCACTCGCCATGAATGGGCATACGGACGGTCCCGCTCTCGATACGGCAGTGCGTACGCGACTCGCCAGCCAGGCAGCATCTCTCCGGACACCTGGGCCCTTCACCTTCTACCTGCACGAAACCACGCTGCTCGCACATCCTGAAGAACCCGTCGTCAAACACGAGCAGATACTGCACCTGCTGATCACGTCGTCGCTACCTCATCGGCACATCCACCTCGTACCCGACCACTTCGCTCTGACCAGCCTCCAGACAGGTTTCACCCTGTATCGACACGATCAGCACCTTCCACTCGTTCATCACCAACAGCCAACAACCAGCCTGTTCCTCGAGAACGATCATGACGTCGCCTTCTATGAAGGTCAGCTTGAACGCATCGCCCGCGAGGCCCTAACTTGCGAACAAACCCGTGACTGGCTCATGAGTCACCTGGCCGAGCTGGAGTTAGAACTTGATCACCGGCATCGCGAGCCGAGCATCTCTCGTCCAGATCGATCACTCCGTTCGTGAGTTGAGGTAATAGAGCAGAGGCACCAACGTGCCCGATCCGAGCAGCTTTTGCTGTTGCACAAGTTGATTCACCTGCGACAACGGCACCCACTCCACCCGACCGACCTCTTCCGCGTCAGTGGGCTCGCCAATGTGCTCGGCCTTGCGCCAAAGGTGCACATCCACCGGCGCCGTGACCTGACCCGGCAATGGCTCGAAGCTGACCAGATGCTGCGGTTCACCGATCGGCCGCCAGCCAGACTCCTCAACAGCTTCTCGCACGGCCGTCCCGACAGAGTCGTCGCCAGCCTCGACCATTCCACCCAACAGTTCATAGCCCCATTGCGTCGTCGCGAACCGGTAGCGCCACAACATCAAAGCCTCGTCATGGTCGTTCACGATCAACGCGATGGCTATCCGTGCGAGATGCACCACGTGGTGATCCCAGCGCTCACCGTTCGGCGCCTTGACGTCGGTCAATCCGACCTGAACCCACCGGTTGTCGTAGACCAGCCTCTCACCGAACGTCTTCCACGACCCACGATCGTCAGTCATACCGGGAGCTTAATCTGGGTGGCGGCTCGGCTACCCACTGAACCGTCAATACCAGCTGGCTACCAAAGAAAATCACAATCTGAGTTCATGTACCTTCTGGGCGGCTGATATCAAGGATGTACGGCGCGATCTGGAACCCTGCTTCGGTGGCTTGCTGCACTTGTTCGTTGAGCTTCCGCTTCAATGCTGCGACGTCCGCTGCTTTGGTCCGCGACCAGCCATCCGGGCGCTGGGATGGAGCGATCCAGTAGACGAGGTAGATTCCGTGCCGTCGACCTTTGGGTACAAGGTATCGGTTGATCAGCTGGTTTTGCATCGCCGTTTCGAGTTCTCTGTTGTCGATGCGTTTGGCCTCTACGAGGACTCTGGCCGTCTCATTGCCAGTGGTCTTGGTGGTTGCGGTGAGGTCGATGCGAGTGCCGATGCCGGGACGGTCACGTCGCACCTGGACCTCGCGGTCGATGACCAAGTCGTTGAGACGTTCTCCGAGCCGGCGCTCGAGCCAGTCTGATATGTCGTCCTCGGTTTGTGGCTTGCCGTCGTCCCAGATCTCGCGCCAGGCGCCGCCGAGGTATCGCTGAAGTTCGTCGAGTTGCTGCAGCAGAAGGTGCTGGAGGTCGGCGTCATCACGCACCAGTCTGGCGTTGCCGCGGCTTAACAAGCGAAGCAACGCGCGAGGTGGAGTCGTCCCGAGCGATAGATCGGATTGTCTAGCTCGGGCGATCCGATAATGGTAGGCCAGCGCGTTCTTGTCGGCGTCTGAGCGGCCGTGGCTCAGCGCCGCAAGCTCCTCGCTACGACCGTCCAGCGCCATTCGTTCGAGAATGTGCCGCCGAACATCACGAGCCTGATGGTACGACGTGTGTCTGAAGCCGGATTCGAAGGGTGGATCCGTGGCGTAGGGGTGACTGTCGAGCAGTAGCCGGGCCGCGATCACCAGATGATCCGGGTCGAGCAGGGTGACGTCAAGGGTTTGGGCGGCCTCCGCCAGTTCTTCAGGCGAGGGCGTGGCGAGGGCGAGGGCATCGATGACCGAATTGGGATCAAGCTTCGCCATGTGGGTCCGAGCTCGCTGGGCGAGCGGTGAATCGGAGTCGATGAGCCGCCGGCACGTGTCCAGGGCAAGCTCGGGTGAACCGTGTCTCACCAGCAGGGTGAGCAGTTCCTCGGCAAGATCGGTCCTGGTGAGTGCGGCAAGAAGACGTTTGGTGATTCCCGAGGAAAGCTCCATCGCCAGGTGCACGTACACCGTATGCGGAGTCAGAGAGGCATCGGTCGCTGAGAGTGCGTCCAGGTGCTGAAGCGCGGCGTCGATCAGGTGCGGCCGCACGTCGGCGGGTACGGCGTCGAGCGCACGACGACGAGGCTTGATGGCGTCGTCGCCGCCGAATACGGGAGTAGCGACTATCGACGCTGCCCAGCGCGCCCATACGTCATCGGGAAGCCGATCGAGCACGGCCGGGAAGTGCTCGGCCAGCGTCATGAGCAAGTACACCCCTGACCAGTCCGGCAACGTCAGCTCGGAGTTCCAGGACGTTGCCGTCCACCAGGCATGGGCCGTTGGCTGATGATTCTGCAGGTAGAGAAAGCCTCTTGTGAGGACGAGCTGTTGCTCGTCGGAGCTGAGCTGGGCCCAGCCAGGTCGTTGGGTGATGTCCGCGGCGGTGCCCTCGTGGATGTCTTTGTCAGCCAGCAGCCACGGGATACGCCACCATGATTCGAGTTCCGTGTCGAGCCCTGCCAGCACCATACGGAGTTCTTGTTGTACTCGCTGTTGTCGTAATGTCAGCTGTTGCCGGTACTCGTGTTCTTCTGCGGCGATACGACGATGCCGCACCACTGACTCGTGATCGACCGCTACTCCGGTGCGCAGATAGATCGTGGTCTGGTAGCCAGGGTGCCCGGGCGGCAGTCCGAGAACGCGATCAGCGACAGCGGCGGACGGGTTGTGTAGCAACTGGGGCAAGCAGTTCGCCAACGGCGCCGCGGCCTGCGGCAGGGCAGAAGGCAGCATGTCAAGGAGCCAGCTAGCGTCGTCGCTGGTTAGCAGCCCTAGCGTCAAGACTGCGTACCACGTCTCATCACCGGCGCTTGCGACATCTATAGCGATCGCCCTGCGGAACTCTGGGTCCCCATCGGCCCAGGGGATCCGCTCGAGCCGAAATTGTGGCCCATGCCAACGACCGGAACGGACCAGAGCCACGAGCAGCCTGGCAAGGCCAGTCCGAACTGATCGGTCATGAGTGTGTCGCCATGCCTGCTCGATCACGCCTACATAGAGGCGTTCGAACTGGTCATCATGGCCATCGGTCCGACACGTATATTCGGCCAGCCAAATGACAAACGCTGCAAGGTCATGGCCGGGAATTCGGCCGGGCAACGCCTCCAGGGTCTGGCGGTAGCCGCCATACAGTATTGACCTGTGCGGCCTGAGCGCTCGGGTGAGCTCGTCAATGGTCAGCAATCGGGGGTAGAGGGCATCAATAACCGCAGCGCGGACTTCGTTGTCCGGATCTGGGTCGCCCTCAGTCGGCACCCTGAGGAGTTCGCGGAGGCCGAGCAGTGTCTGGTCGTCACCAAGTTCGGCGACGGCAGCAACGGCCGCGCGGCGAGCGTAGTCGAACCAGCCTGTTTCCAGTGCAATCTGAGCCATAGCAGGTGCGATCACACGAAGGCCGCCCGCGGCGGCCAGGCGGGCGATCCACCACAACTGCAACGAGTTCGCCGGGCCGTCCGCGAGGTATTCAGTCAGCTGTTCGGCCAATCCTGCGTGCAGGAGCCCCGTACGATCAAGCCGCCAGTCAGGCTTCGCATCATCCCGAGCCGCGGCCTCAAGGAGACCCTTCACAAGCGCCGCGCGCGCTTCGTCGGACGGCAGCTCGACCACCGCCACGCTAGAGGCGAACGTCGTTGCGTTGTCCGTAAACAAGTGGACGACCAGGTCTGGAGCCAGCGCGGCCAACCAGGACGCGACGCCGATCCTCGCAGTCGGCAGCAAGCCGTTGGCATGTACTCCGAGCAGCGCCGGAATCTGAGCGACCTTGATCCCACGCTCGACAAGGTAGGCAGCAGCCAGGTACTCGAGATAGCGTTGATGCCGGAATACCACCGATCCGGCCGGTCCTGAATCGAACAACGCAGTGTCGAGCACTTCACGGTAGTCGTCGGGTTCGATCGTCCGTACGGGCTGATCCGGCTCCGCATCTGAGGGCAGTTCGTCGACCGGAAGCGTCGCGAGGTTACCCACTGGTCCGACGGTAAGCGCCTGGGTGCCCGCAAACATCGTGAAAGCACCCAATCGCCGGGCTATCTTCACCGCCCGGTCCAGCGGCAGCGATGGCCTCCTTCGTGAGTCAGTTTCACGAAGCAGGTACTCGATCTCGAAACTCATCGCGTCTGCCGCTCGCTGCGGTAACTCGCCTCGCGTGGTCCAATACCGCGCCACTGCGACGAGCTGACCGATACAGCCTGACAGCCGCCCTAGCCTGGCCTTGATCAGCGCCTCCATGAACCCGGCGGCGTCGAAGTCCGGCGAGCCGATCGCGCACTCGACCGCTTTCTCCGCGCTGTCGCGGTCCAACGGGGCCAGCTTCCACACTGTGAACGCGGGCAAAGTTCGGAATAGCGCCTGCCCCAGGGCGGCGTCCCACGCGGCGGCACGGCAAGCGAGCCGCCAGCGCATACCGCGACGTGCAGGCGCGGTCACATACTGCTCCAACCATGGCAGGAAGCGCGGTTCGACGGACGCAGCCTGGTCGAGGCCGTCTAAGGGGTCCTAACAGAATGACCTTTGGGGTGTGGTTTGATGCCGTGTCTCGTTGATCTTCGGTGAGAGGTGGGCTGGGTGGGGCAGCGGCGTC
>NZ_JBWKEB010000010.1:0-349279 GCF_056435665.1 Amycolatopsis sp. NPDC043887 | reverse complement strand
CCCATGGCTCCACGCCTACAATCACCACCGCGGCCACACCGCACTCGGCGGCCACCCACCCGCCAGCCGCGTTCCCAACCTCTCAGGTCACTACAGCTAGTCGTCAGTGGGTGCCCGGCGCGTGCGGCGGGCGGTGGCGGCCAGCAGCACCACCCCGACCAGGAACGCGACGAGCCCGATCAGGAACCACAGTTTCTGCCCGGTCATGAAGCTGCCGGTCAGCACGCCGGCGCCCTGGAGCACCCAGACGCCGCCGACCAGCAGGAAGACCAGCCCGACCGTCAGCGTGACCCAGCGTTTCATGCACAGCTCCCCGCCTCGACGTGCCCTGCGGCGATTCTGGCACCGGGAGCCCTGTCCGGCGAACCGATCACCGTCCGCCGACGAGACCGTTCCGGTAGGCGTAGACGACGGCGTGCACCCTGTCCCGCAGCCCGAGCTTCGCCAGGATCCGGGAGACGTGGGTCTTCACCGTCTCTTCGCCCACGTGCAGATGCGCGGCGATCTCCGCGTTGCTGGAGGCGTCGGCGACGAGGAGGAGGACTTCGCGTTCGCGGGAAGTGAGCCGTTCCAGTTCCGCCGGTTCGGCGGCCGCGGGTTCGATGCTGGTGGCGAAGGTCGAGACCAGCCGCCGGGTCACCGTCGGGTCGATCAGCGCGTCGCCGCGCGCGGCCACCCGCATGGCGGAGACGAGCTCTTCGGGGGCGAGGCTCTTCAGCAGGAACCCGCTCGCACCGGCCCGAAGCGCGCGATAGACGTACTCGTCGGAGTCGTAGGTCGTCAGCACGAGGACGCGGGTGTCGTTCCCCGGCGCGGACATGATCGCCTCGGTCGCGGCCAGACCGTCCAATTTGGGCATCCGGACGTCGAGCACGGCGACGTCCGGGCGCAGCTCGGCGGCGTGGGCGACGGCCTCGCGTCCGTCGGCGGCCTCGCCGACGCATTCGAAGTCCGCCTGGGTGTCCAGCACCGCGCGCATCCCGGACCGGAACATCGCGTGGTCGTCGGCGAGCAGAACCCGGATCACTGTGCCTCCAAAGGAAAACCGACGCGGACCCGCCAGCCCCTGCCGTCGTCGAGCGGGCCGCATTCCGCCTGTCCGCCGAACAACGCGACCCGCTGCCGGATCCCGGCGAGCCCGCGTTTCGTCGACTCGGCCGCCGCGTTCGCGTGGCCGATCTCGTTCGTGATCGTGAGGATCACCTCCGTCTGCCGGTAGGCGAGGTCGATCTCGACGATCCCGCCGGAGCCGTGCCGGAGCGCGTTCGTCAGCGCCTCCTGCGCGATGCGGTACAACGCGATGTCCACCGAACCCGGGAGCTCCCTCGGCCCGCCGTGGCTCGTCAGCCGCGCCGGCAGCCCGGCGGTGCGGAGGTTGTCGAGCAGCTCGTCGAGGTTGTCCAGCCCCGGCTGCCGTTGCGCGTCACCGTTCTCCTTGCCGTGCAACAGATCCAGCAGACGCCGCAGATCGGCCATCGCGGCCCGGCTCGACGATTCGACCGCCGAGAGCGAACGCCGGACGGCCGGTTCGCCCTCCGGCAGCCCGAGCCGCGCGGCGCCCGCGTGCACGCCGATCGCGCTGACATGGTGGGAGATCACGTCGTGCAGGTCGCGGGCGATCGTCGTGCGTTCCTCGGCGACGGCACGGCGGACCGCTTCGGCTTCGTGTTGTCGCCGTTGTTCCTCCGCGCGCTGGAGATCGGCGATGTACGCGCGCCGCGCGGTCGTGTAGCGGCCGACCATCCACGGCAGCAGGCCGCTCACACCGACTTCGATGAGCAGGAGCCGCCAGTCCTGGTCGTCCCGGTCGGCCGGGATGAGGTTGCAGGCGACGAGCCCGGCGAGCATCACCGCCAGCGCGGCCAGCGCCGGTTTGGCCGAAAGCCAAGCGCCCGCGCGGTAACCCGCGATCAGCACGCCCGCGTTGGTGGCCTGCAGGTAGCGGTCGTACGGGTACAGCAGGAGCGGTGCGGCGGTGAGCAGCACGCCGTGCGCGGCCGAAACCCAGCCGGAATACCGTGAAGGCCCGGCGAGCGCGACGTTCGCGAGGATTCCGCCCAGCAGCACCACCCACGCCTGCCAGCCGAGTGAGAGCGACGGTCCGGCGATGAGGAACAGGCCGGCGTCGGCGACCAGGCAGACGGCCGCGACCGCCCAGGCCTGTCTCGCCAGCGAACCACTGATGTCCCGCACGCGCTCAACTCTGCCCTATTTCGCTGGACAGGGTTCCTAAGATCGAAAGCCATGGGGACCGCGAAGACGCCCGTGCTCTGGACGACAGGCGCGCCAGGTGCCGGGAAATCCACCACGGCCTGGGGTTTGTACCGCCGGGTCGTGGAAGCCGGCGGCAACGTCGCGTACGTCGACATCGACCAGCTCGGGCTGATCGGCCCGCCGCCCGGCGGCGGGGACGCCGCGCACGCGATCAAGGCGGCCAACCTGCTGCGGGTACTGGAAATCCTGCGCGCGCGGGGTGCCGCGCAACTCGTCGTGTCCGGTGTGGTGGATCCGGCGAAGCCGTACATCGAGAGCCGCGACCTCGACCTCACGCTCGTCCGCCTGACGTGTGATCGCGACGAACTCCGGAGCCGGTTTCTCGGTCGTGGCTCACCCGCCGCGGCCTTGCCCGACCTCTTCGCGGTGGCGGACGCCTACGACCGCGCCGGTTTCGGCGAGGAGCTGGACACGACCGGGCAACGACCTGCGGAGACCGTCGAGGCGTTGTTCCACCGCTGTGCCGTGGGCACCGGAAGTGTCCGGCCGCCGGAACCTGGACCGCCGCAGCCCGGGCCGGTGACCGTGGTGACCGGCCCGACGGCGGCCGGCAAGTCGACGGCCGCGTTCGGCGCGCTGCGGGAGCTGTGGGAGCGCGATGTGCCCGTGGCGTACGTCGATCTCGCGCAACTCGGATTCGCGCACCCAGGCCCGGATCCGGCTCTGGAAGCGGCGCTCTTGTCGGCTGTCTGGCGAGGCTATCGCGACGCGGGAGCGAAGCAGCTGATAGTCGTGGCCAGGGAGTTCCGCCCGGAGCACCGGCGGGTCTTCGACGCGGTCACCGTCGTCCACCTCGACGCGGACGGACCGGCGCTCACCGAGCGGGTCCGGCGCCGGGCCGAGGGCGAGTCCGCGTTGCTGGCGGGCGACGAACTCCGCGGCGCGCCACCCGGCGTACGGGACCGGGTGGCCGCCCGCGCGGTCGCCGAGGCGGCGCGGATGCGGCGCGCCGGCGGCGACCGCGTCATCCTCGACACCTCCGGACAGGAACCCGCCGAAACGGCCGCCGCGTTGCTCGCCGTCGTGGCTCAGTAGCGCCGCTGACCGGGCGGCCCGCCGCGCTGGTTCTGCGCGGGCTTGCCGATGCTCGTCGCCGTCGCGGTGCTCCCGGTGACCGCGGCGTTCACCGTCACCGTCTCGCCGGTCTTGGGATCACCGGTCTTCTTCGTCGACGCGTCGATCGTGTAGACCTGTTTGTAGCCGTCCTTGCTGGTCAGGCTGACGGACGTCGCGCTGATCTCGGTGATCTCGCCGGTCTGCATCCGTTCGGTGCTGTAGCCGCCCTTGCCGTCGGAGACGACGAAGTCGCCGTGCAGCGCGTCGCGCGGCATACCGCCGCCAGGGCCCATGAGCACCCGGCCGCCGTCGGGGCCGCCCATCATCCCGCCCTGGACGGCGCCGTTCGCGGCGGTTCCGGCCCAGATCGCGGCTCCGCCGCCGACGGCGATCACCACCGCCACCCCGGCCGCGATCGCGGTCTTGCGGCCCGACCAGGTCTTCTTGTGCTCGCCTTCCGGGGCGGGCGCGCCCCAATCGGCGGGTTGGGTCGGTTCGGTCATCTGGTCGCCTCCGTGTGGTCGGTTGCGGCCATGCTCGGCGCCGTCGCTGTGCGGGAGCTGTGCCATCGGTGGGCACGCGCTGTGATTCCGCCCCGGCAGGGTGATCGTTCACAGGAAACGCACAGGCGGCACACAGAGAAGCCTCATCGCCGCCGCCCAGGATGGCAGCATGACCAGTGTGAACGTCCCATCGTCCGGTTCCGCGAAGGCCGGCCTGCGCCGTGCCGACGGCAGCCCCGTGCGGGTGCTGGTCGTCGACGACGAGGCGACCCTGTCCGAACTCGTGTCGATGGCGCTCCGCATGGAGGGCTGGGACATCCGCACCGCCGCCGACGGCACCGAGGCCGTCCGCGTCGCGCGGGAGTTCCGGCCGGACGCGGTGGTGCTGGACGTCATGCTGCCGGATATGAGCGGCCTGGAAGTGTTGCGGCGCCTGCGTTCCGAGGTGCCGAACCTGCCGGTGCTGTTCCTGACCGCGAAGGACGCGGTGGAGGACCGGATCGCCGGGCTCACCGCGGGCGGCGACGACTACGTCACCAAACCGTTCAGCCTGGAGGAGGTCGCGTTGCGGCTGCGCGCGCTGCTCCGGCGCGCGGGCGGCGTCGCCGGGCCGCGCGGATCGATGTTGGTCGTCGGGGACCTGACCCTGGATGAGGACAGCCGCGAAGTGCACCGCGGCGGCGACCTGGTGCCGCTGACCGCGACCGAGTTCGAACTGCTGCGTTATCTCATGCGCAATCCCAAGCGCGTGCTGTCCAAGGCGCAGATCCTCGACCGCGTCTGGAGCTACGACTTCGGCGGCCAGGCCAATATCGTCGAGCTGTACATTTCCTACCTCCGCAAGAAGATCGACGCCGACAGGGAACCGATGATCCACACGATGCGCGGCGCCGGGTATGTCCTCAAACCCGCGGGGTAGGCGGCCCTGGTCCCTGCGGCGGCGGCTGATCGCGCAGGTCGCGGGGCTGCTCGCGCTCGTCTGCCTGGTGGTGGGCGTGGTGACCGAACTGGCGCTGCGGGACTTCCTGATCGACCAGCTCGACGCGCGGATCGCCGAGACCAGCGAACGCGCCAGCCGTCCGCCGCCGCCGGGGCGCCCTGGCGGGGAACGGGTGCCGGAAGGCCTGCGCGCGTACGGCCAGAGCACCGGTTCGTTGTTCGTGAACATCCTCCCGGACGGGCGGGTGGTCGCGGCGGTGCTGCGGTCCAGCTACGACGCGAAGGTCGCCGACCCGTTCCCCCACGACCCGATCGGCCCGGCCCAGCTCTCGGCCCTGTTGCGGTCGACGCCCACCGACAAGCCCACCGACGTGGACCTCGGATCACTCGGGGAGTACCGCGTGGTGGCCAAGCCGTCGTCCAACGGCGGTGTCGCGATCACCGGACTGCCCACAAAGGACGTCACGGACACCTTGTGGAACCTGGGTTTCATCTTCGGCGGGGTCGCCGTCGGCGGCGTCCTGCTGGCGGGCGCGCTCGGCGCGGTGACCGTGCGGCGCACCATGAAACCCCTCGATCGACTGGCCGCCACCGCGACCAGGGTCGCCGAGCTCCCGCTCGACCGCGGCGAGGTCGCCCTGTCCGAGCGAGTGTCCGAAGTGGACACCGATCCGCGGACCGAGGTCGGGAAGGTCGGCTTCGCGCTCAATCGCATGCTCGGCCACATCTCGAACGCGCTTTCCGCCCGCCAGGCCAGTGAAAGCCGGGTGCGCCGGTTCGTCGCGGACGCCAGCCACGAACTCCGGACGCCGCTCGCGGCCATCCGCGGCTACGCGGAACTCACCCGGCGCTCCGGCTCCGAGGTGCCGCCGGACATCGCGTTCGCGATGGGCCGGGTCGAGTCGGAGTCGACCAGGATGACCGGCCTGGTCGAGGATCTGCTGCTGCTGGCCAGGCTCGATTCCGGTCGTCCGGTGGTGCACCAGCCGGTCGATCTCTCCCGGCTGGTCGCGGACGCCGTCGCCGACGCGCACGTCGCCGGGCCGGAGCACAAATGGCTGCTGGAGGTCCCGCCGGAGCCGATCATCGTCCTCGGCGACGCGGATCAGCTGCACCAGGTGGTGATCAACCTGCTCGGCAACGCGCGTACGCACACCTCGGCGGGGACAGAGGTCGCCACCGCTTTGTCCATAGTGGACTCGACCGTGACGCTGTCCATTGTCGACGGTGGACCGGGGATCCCGCCGGAGATCCTCCCGGAGGTCTTCGAACGTTTCGCCCGCGGCGACGACTCGCGATCGCGGGCCGCCGGCAGCACGGGTCTGGGCCTCGCCATCGTCGCGGCCGTCGTCGCCGCGCACGGCGGGCAGGTCGGGGTCGCCAGCCGTCCGGGGCGGACGGAGTTCCGGGTCGTGCTCAGGGCGTCCAGTCACTGTTAGCACCGCACAGGACGACGCAGGGCAGCTCGCCCTCGGTCCGCCCCGCCAGCCACGCGGCGAACGGGACCGCGGCCGCCGGTTCGACGGCGAGGCGGAACTCGTCCCACAGCCGGTCCCGCGCGGCGAGCAGTTCCGCGTCGCTGACCAGCACGGACGTCACCCGCTCGCGGAGCACGGCGAACGGGACGCTCCCGATCCTGGTCGCGCCCAGCGCGGACGCGGCCACCGAGTCGATCTCCACGTCCACGGGCTCGCCCGCCTCCAACGCCGCGCTGAGCGCACGGCATCGCTCCGGCTCGACGGCGAACGTCGGCACCCCGGCCAGCGACATCCCCGCGACCAGCCCGCCACCGCCGACCGCGACCAGGAACGCGTCGACGTCCGGGGCGTCCTGGACCACTTCGGCCGCCACGGTGCCCTGACCGGCGACGACGGTGGGAGCGTCGTACGCGTGCAGGTACCGCGTACCCGGCTCTGAGGCGGCTTCGAGTGCCTTCGCGGCCGCCTCCGCGTACGTCGCTCCGTGACGGATCAGCTTGGCGCCCGTCGCCTCGATCCGAGCCGTCTTCGCCTGCGGAGCCGACTCCGGCACGTACACCGTCGCAGGCAGATTCAGCAGCGAAGCCGCCGTCGCCACGCCCAGTCCGTGGTTGCCGCCGGAAGCCGTCAGCACGCGCTCCGGCAACGGCCCGCTCACCAGCGCGTTCACCGCGCCCCGCAGTTTGAACGATCCGCTTCGCTGCAGATGCTCCAGCTTGAGGATCAGCGGCCGCCCGTCGACCTCGGCGCGCAGCAGCGGCGTGTGTCGCACGAACGGGTGGACGGCCTCGGCGGCCTTGCGGACATCTGCCCAGGTCGGAGTGCTCATACCCCCCACTGTCCTCCATGCATGGACGGGAGTGGCTACACTGGACCCCGGATCCCGCGCGGCGTCCATCTTGTGAACCTCCCCAGGGCCGGAAGGCAGCAAGGATAAGCAAGCTCTGACGGGTGCGCGGGATCCGCCTTATTTTTTGGGGTGCGACCCCAGGCCCGCCCGGCGGGGCTTCGCCCCCGGACCCCCACGGTTGGTCGCTTGGGTGACCGCGTGCGGGTTCTAGAAGATCCCGAACACATCCTTCGGCGGTACTGGGGACGGTAGGGCCTCCGCATCCGTGATGGGGCGGGCCGTCCCCTGAAGCGTCCGGAGGTCTTCTCCCGCGACGCAGCGAGCCGGGTAGGCGGACGACGCGGCTCGGCGGGTCAGGTCCGTGACCGGGAGTTCGACGCGAGAAGCGGCGACCACGATGTTCCCGAACCGGCGGCCCCGGAGAACGCCCGGTTCCGCGAGCAGGGCCAGGTGGGGGAAGGAACTCGCCACAGTCGCCAGGAACCGGCGGAGGAACGGCAGGTTCGGCCCGTCGGAGACGTTGGCGACGTAGGTCCCGGCCGGGCGGAGGACCCGCGCGATCTCGCTCGTGAACTCGACGGTCGCGAGCCCACCGGCCAGGACTCCGCGTTCGAAAGCGTCCACGATGACCAGGTCGGCCGAAGCGTCGTACCTGCCGGAGACGCCTTCGCGGCCGTCGCCGACACGGACCTTCAGCCCCTTCAGGCCCAGTTGCTCGCGGACGAGCGCGACGAGTTCACCGTCGGCGTCGAAGACCAGTTGCCGTGACCGCGGCCGCGCCGCGGCGATGTAGCGGGGCAGCGTGCAGGCCGCCCCGCCGACGTGCAGCGCGTCGAGCGGGCCTTCGCCGAGACAGTCGACGACGTCGGCGATCCGGCGGATGTAGTCGAACTCGAGATCCGTGGGATCGTCGAGATTGACGTGCGACTGGGCCACACCGTCGACCGAGATCAGCCAGGCGTCGGGGCGGTCGGCGTCCTGGAGCAGTTCGGCGGTGCCGAAGCGGACCGGATACGTGCCTGGGGTCGGTGCTGGTCTCACCGTCGGACCTTCCCGGTAGTCTCGCGGCCGTGGCTCTAGCTCTATACCGAAAGTACCGTCCGGCTACCTTCGCCGAGGTCGTCGGGCAGGAGCATGTGACCGATCCGCTGCGCACGGCGCTGTCCGCCGGCCGCATCAACCACGCCTACCTCTTCTCCGGCCCGCGCGGCTGCGGCAAGACGTCCAGTGCCCGCATCATGGCGCGGTCACTGAACTGCGCGAAGGGCCCGACGCCGGATCCGTGCGGCGAGTGCAACTCGTGCCGCAACCTCGCGCCCGAAGGCCCCGGCAGTGTCGACGTCACCGAACTCGACGCAGCCAGCCACGGTGGCGTCGACGACGCCCGCGAGCTGCGGGACAGGGCCTTCTACGCCCCGGCCGACTCGCGCTATCGCGTCTTCATCATCGACGAGGCGCACATGGTCACCACGCAGGGCTTCAACGCCCTGCTGAAGATCGTGGAAGAGCCGCCGGAGCACCTGATCTTCATCTTCGCGACCACCGAACCGGACAAGGTGCTCCCCACCATCCGGTCGCGGACGCACCACTACCCCTTCCGGCTGATCCCGCCCAGTTCCATGCGCGAGCTGCTGGAACGCAACGTCGCCGCCGAGGGCGCGAAGGTCGAGCCCGCGGTGTATCCGCTGGTCATCCGCGCGGGCGGGGGTTCGGCGCGGGACACGCAGTCGGTGCTGGACCAGCTGCTGGCGGGGGCCGGGCCGGACGGCGTCGACTACTCGCGCGCGGTGTCGCTGCTGGGCGTCACCGACGTCGCGCTCATCGACGGCATGGTCGACGCGCTGGCCGCGGACGACGCCGCCGCGGTGTTCGGCACCGTCGAGCGGCTCGCCGAGGCCGGGCACGACCCGCGCCGGTTCGCCACCGACCTGCTCGACCGCCTGCGCGACCTGGTGATGCTGCGTTCCGTGCCCGACGCGGGTGAGCGCGGACTCGTCGCCGCGCCGGACGACGAACTCAAGAAGATGAAGGAGCAGGCGGGCAAACTGGAGCCCGCCACGCTCTCGCGCTACGCCGACATCGTCCACAATGGACTTTTGGAGATGCGGGGCGCGACCTCGCCGAGGCTGGTCCTGGAGTTGCTCACGGCGCGGATGCTGCTGCCGTCGGTCGCCGAGGGCACCGACGCGTTGCTCGCCCGGCTCGAACGGCTCGAACGCCGTGCCGCTTCGGCTCCGGCGGCCGTCGCCGCCGCTCCGTCGCCGGCCGCTCAAGCCGCTCCGGTGGCCCAGTCCGCTCCGGTCGCTCCGGCGGGTGAGCCCGTGCGCGAGTTCCAGCGGCCGTCGCAACGGGCCGCCGCACCCGCGCAGCCGCAGGCCGCACCGGCTCCCCAAGCCGCCCAGCAGCCCGCTCCACGGCCCGCCGCGCGGCCCGAGCCGGTCATCGATCGGCCCACCCCGCCCCCGGCCGCCGCGCCCGCTCCCGCCGCGGCTTCCGATGGCGCGACGGACGTGGACGGGATCCGCGGCCGCTGGCCGCAGGTGCTCGCCGCGATCCGCAAGGTGCCGGGCGGCCGCAGCACCGAAGCGATGCTCACGCAGGCCAGCGTGGTGAGTGTCGAGGGCAACGCCGTCACGCTCACGCACAGCGCCGAGCCGCTGGCCCGACGGCTTTCCGAGCCGCACAACGCGGAGCGCGTCGCGACCGCGTTCAAGGAGGTCTTCGGCGGCGACTGGCAGGTGCGCTGCGTCCACGGCGCCGCACAGGCCCGGCAGGCCGCCGCGCCCAAGGCCGCGCCGCAGCCACCGGCGCCCGAGCGGTCCTTCACCCGCCGGTCCGTCGAAGCGCCCGCCGCCCCTCCTGCGCCGCCCGCGCCCAAGCCGGAGCCCCAGCGGCCGAAGGTGACGACCTCCGAGCCGGACATCCCGCTCCCGCCCGAGCCGGTCGAGGAGGACGAGGACCTCTACAACGAGGACGCGAGCCCCGCCCCGCCGCCTCCGCCGCTCCCGCCCGAGCAGGATCCGGAAGAGATCGCCCGGAAGCTGCTCGCCGACCATCTCAACGCCCGCCCGCTCGACGAGCGCAAGTAGTCCTCTGGATGCGGTCCTTGCACGCGCAACGACCGCATCCAGAGGACGAAACGCGGGGTCAGCGGGTCAAGGTGACCCGCCACGCCGGGTGGTCGGTGCCGGGGATCGACGTCTTCCCGGAGCTTCCGAAGCCGAAGACGCCACCGGCGATGATGTGCTGCACGCCGCCGTCGCCCTTCCGGAACGAGCCCGCGGGGACGCACGCCTGCGCGCTGGGGTCGCCCGGGTAGCGCAGGTTCAGGTCACCGCCGAACACGGTGCCGGTGCCGTACTTCGCCAGCAGGCCCTTCAGGTCCTGGCACTGCCGCTCGACCGCGGGTCGCTTTGTCGACAAATGCGTCGTGCACGCGGTGACCGTGCCGAACTTCGCGCACAGGTAGGCGCGCTGTTCCGCGCCGCCGTCCTGAGGCCCGTAGTAGCCGCCTTCGCGCGCCTTCACCGCGCCGAGGTCTTGCCTGGCCAGCACCGCGATGCCGTACTCGCCACGCCCTGACGTGCACGGATACGGTGACGTCCGGCCGTTCTCCTTCTTGCCGACGGGCTGCCACACGACCGTGTACGCCCGGCCGGACCGCGCCTTGACGTCGGCGGCCAGCTTCGTCGTTTCCGACGAGCAGGCCTCGTTCAAGGTCACGACGGCAGGGTTCACCGCGACGATCGTGCTCGCCGCCTTCGCCATCGGGTTCGTCCCGCCCTGGTCGAAGCAGTTCGCGACCCCGCTCCGGCACAGGTTCATCTGCAGCACCGGGAAGTCCGTCGCCGCGGCGGCTGGGGCGGCCGTGCCCACGATCAGGGCGACGGCGGCGAGTACCGATTTCATGGAGCGGTCCCTTCGTGGAGTTCCCCGGCGAGCAGTGCCGTGCCGAGCCGGGTGAGGTGGTGCAGGATGGCGCTGCCCTGCCGGGCACTGGTGACGAGCCCGGCCTCGCGCAGCACGGCGGCCTGTTTGCTGGCCGTGCCGATCGACGTGCCGAGGCATGAGGCCAGCTTGCTGGTCGTGCGCGGGGCACGCAGCGCGCCGAGGCTTTCGGCGCGGGTCCGGCCGAGGAGCGCCACCAGTTCGGGGGACACGTCCGCGGGGTGGGTGCCGGTCACCCTGGCCGGGTACAGCAGCACCGGCGGCAGCGCCGGATCGATGAACGTGACCGGCGTGTTCGCGCAGAACCGGCTCGGGATCAAGGTCAGCCCCCGGCCGTCGAGATGGACGGTCCGTTCCCGTGGGTACGCGATCTCCAGCACCTCGCCGTCCCAGCCGCGGACGCCGGGGATGCCGCGCATCATCGCCCCCGCCCCCTCGGTGGCCAGCGTGCGGACCCGCCGTGCCCGGTCGGCGGCGACGGTCTCGCGCATGCTGTGCCAGAACGGCTCGATCACCAAGCCGTACGCGTCCCGCAGCGCGCCGACGACCCCGCTGACCTCCTCGCGATCACCGTCGGCGAGCCGCTTCACCCAGGGCGGCGCGGCGCCGGTGAACACGGTCCGGAGATCGGCGCGCAACCGCCCGCGAGGCGTGCACGCCACCGCCTCGAGCCCGCTTTCGAAGGAACCCGCCGAGGTGGGCGGGGTCAGGAAGTCGGGAAAGTTCCCCTTCGGTGGAACCAGCGTGAACAAGGTCTTCAGCGATCGTGCCGCTTCTTCGTTCTGGCGCAGGTTCAGCCGGACCTGCTGCCGCCAGGCCGACGGGCGGTCCTCCCTCAGCTGATGCGAACCGAGGACCAGTTCCCACAGTGGGTCGGGTGCTTCGGCTATCCGGATCCCTTGGAGATCCTTCCGATCGAAGATCATGCGCAGAGTCATGCCCAGTCCCCCTCAAGACGGCATTTTCTTCTCCGCCGGTAACTCAAACGTGCCGGACATGCCGAGACAAGCCATTCGGCCCAATCCGGGAGGGTGGGACGGAAACCCGGCGCCGACCTGCGGAGACACCGGCGCGTGGGACGACATCGGGAGGTCTCACGCCGGGGATTTTTTCGCTGGGACGAAAAGGTGTGTCCCGTCGCTGGGTCCATCGGTGACGCTTAGTAGGCACCACGCGGGGAGGGATCCATGGCAGGGGGAGGACACGGCCGGGCCTTGGCGGAACTGCTCGAAGAGCTGAAACGGCGTAGCGGCCACAGCTACGAACGGATCGGCGTCAAGGCACATCTGAGCCGTTCGACCGTTCACCGCTACTGCAGCGGTGCCAGCGTCCCGGCCGCTTTCGGGCCGCTGGAACGGATCGCGACAGCCTGCGATGCGGGGCGCGACGAACTGTCGGCGCTCTTCCGGTTGTGGGAACGCGCGGACGCGGCAAGGGGAGATGTCGCGTCCGCGCCTCCCGTGCCCGATCCGGTGCCGGAGCCCAGGGCGCGGCACCGGATCGGATGGTGGCCGCTGGTGGCCTCGCTCGTCATGGTCACCCTGGTCGGGGCGAGCGCCGTGCCCGCGGCGGAACCGGTCGCGCGGACGGTCCACGCCCCGATGTGGACGGACCTCCCGGCCCCGGTGGGCAAAGAGTTCTTCGGGGTGACCGCGAACAGCGAGACCGGGCTGATGCCGTCGTTCGGCGCCGGGGCCGTCCGGCTGGGATTCGGGAACCCGCTGGCAGAACCTGGAACCGCGGCGTGGCAGGCCGGAATGGTCCACTTTGGACAGAATGGTCGACGGCGCGGGCCAGGCGGACCGCCGTCGGCGATGCCGGTTCGAGCGGGACGGCGAGGAGTTCCGGATCGCGTGGGCGCCCGCCGGCACCGCGCGCCTGTCCGCCCCAGGCACGGTGGAACTCCTGGACGGACGCGGCCGGAGACCGGGTCGGGCTTAGTCGAGGTCACGGGCAGCCCGGCGCTGCTCAAGCCCTAGGTCCAGGTGGTCGTGAGTGGCGATTCGGGTTCTCACCCGAATCGCCACTCACGACCCGGCGAGGTAGTCCTCGATGGCCTTCGCGATGACGGCGGCGTACTGCTGACGTCCTTCTTCGCTCGCCATCGCCGCGGCTTCGGCGGCGTTGCGCATGTTCCCGCATTCGACGAGCGCGGCGGGCCGCGTCGAGAGGTTGAGCCCCCCGAGGTCGGCGCGCGGGGCGAGCCCGTTCGACCCGAGGTACGTCGACGTCGGGAAGCCGCCCGCGCGGAGCCCGTCCCGCAACGCCGTCGCGAGTTTCATCGAGGGCTCGCCCTGCTGGGCGTTCAGCGGCGGTGCCGAGTAGGCGACGTGGAAACCGTGCGCCCCGGCGGAATTCGAGCCGTCCGCGTGGATCGACACGACCGCGTCCGCCTGCGCGTCGTTCCCGATCGCGGCGCGTTCGTCGACGCACGGCCCGACCCCGGTGTCGTTCTGCCGGGTAAGGACGACGCGGATTCCCTTGGCCGTCAACGCCTGCGAGATCCGCTGCGAGACGTCCCAGGTGAACGCGTGCTCGGAATAGCCGGAGTTCGTCGACGTTCCGGTGGTGTTGCACGGTTTCGTCTTGCCGCGCCCCGCCGGGACCTGCCTGTTGATCTCGCCCGGCTTGCCGGAGTTCCCGCCGTTGTGACCGGGATCGAGCACGACGACCTTGCCCGTTTTCGGCTGCTGCGTGCTCGGAGGCGGCGGCGCGCTCGAAGACGGCGGCGTGCTCGTCGTGGGACTCGGCTGCGGAAGGGTGGTGAAGACCGTCGTGGTGCCGGGCGGGGCCGGACTCGACGGCGAGGACGCGGGGGTGTCCACCCCGCACGCCGTGAACAGCGTCAATCCGATCGCCACCACAAGGCCCAGCCGTCGTCGCACGGCGCCCACGGTGCCACACGCGTGACGGCTAGGCTGGTAGGCGGCACGGGATTTTCCAGGAGAGGACCGATCGGATCATGGTGCAACCCGGTGGCGGCTTCGACCTGTCGCAGATCATGCAACAGGCCCAGCAGATGCAGCAGAAGCTGGTCGAGGCCCAGGAAGAGCTGGCCAACACGGAGGTGACCGGTACTTCCGGCGGCGGCCTGGTCACCGCGACCGTGTCCGGCGACAGCCAGCTCAAGTCGCTGTCCATCGACCCCAAGGTGGTCGACCCCGACGACGTCGAGACCCTGTCCGACCTGGTCGTCGCGGCCGTGCGGGACGCTTCGGCCAACGCGCAGAAGCTGACCGAGCAGAAGCTCGGCCCGCTCGCCGGCGGCCTCGGTGGCGGGATGCCCGACCTCGGCGGCTTCCCCGGGCTCGGCGGCTAGCTTGTACGAGGGTGTCGTCCAGGATCTGATCGACGAACTCGGGCGGTTGCCCGGCGTCGGTCCCAAGAGCGCGCAGCGGATCGCCTTCCACCTGCTGGCCGCCGATCCCGCGGATATCGCGCGCCTGCAGGAAGTGCTCGGCAAGGTCAAGGAAGGCGTGCAGTTCTGCGAGGTCTGCGGCAACGTCTCGGAGCAGGAGACCTGCCGGATCTGCCGCGACACCCGCCGCGATCTCACGGTCATCTGCGTGGTCGAGGAGCCGAAGGACGTACTGGCGGTCGAGCGGACGCGCGAGTTCAAGGGCCGCTACCACGTGCTCGGCGGCGCGCTGGACCCGTTGTCCGGCATCGGACCCGAGCAGCTGCGCATGCGGGAGCTGCTCGCGCGGATCGGTGGCGCGGAGATCAGCGAGATCATCATCGCGACCGATCCGAACACCGAAGGCGAGGCGACCGCGACGTACCTCGTGCGGATGCTGCGCGACTTCCCCGGCCTGACCGTGACGCGGCTGGCATCCGGTCTGCCGATGGGCGGTGACCTGGAGTTCGCGGACGAACTGACGCTGGGCCGGGCGCTCTCGGGACGGCGGGCTCTCTAGCTTCCTTAGCGCGTGAAGGCCCCCTTCCCTCGGCTCAGCCGCGTGAAGGGGGCCTTCACGCGCGCGTCAGTCACCTGCCTGAACGGGCCGATGACCACTGAAACGAGAGGAAAGACGTCATGCGAGCACGAAGAGCGCGGTCCGCGGTCGCGTCGGCACTGATCGCGGCGACGCTCGCCGCGGCGCACAGCCCGGCCGCGGTCGCCGACGACACCACGACGACGTTGAGTTTCGCGGCGCACCAGGACGACGACCTGCTTTTCATGAACCCCGACATCGCGTCGGACATCCAGGCGGGCTACAACGTCTGGGTCACCTATCTCACCGCGGGTGAGCTGCCCTGCGAAAGTCACCACCCCTGCGGTATGGAATACGCGGACACGCGGATCCAAGGTGTGCGCGCCGCTTACGCCGAGGCGGCCCGGGTGCCGAACGCGTGGACGTACGAGGAAATGCGGTTCGGTGGTCACCCCGTCGCCGTCAATCACCTCAACGGGACGAACGTGCACCTCGTCTTCACCTATATCCACGCGGCCGCCGGACCGGAGGACAATTGCGGGGACCTTTACCGGATGGTGCAGGACGACTCCTATGTGGTCCGGCCGATCGACCACCGGCCCGCGTACACCAAGGCCACTTTCGTCGGCATGGTGAGGTCGATCATCGACCATGTCGGGCCCGACTACATGCGGACGCAGAGCACCATCGGTCACCGGGAACGCCGGCGTGACGGGGTGGCGGACAACGTCGACCATGTCGCCGGTGCGATCCTCGTCGCCGACGCGAACGTCGACGGTGCCGGCGACACGGTGATCCGCAGGGACGAATACCAGGGTTACATAATCACGGATTTCCCGGACAATGTGGGCGGTTACTGGCGGGATCGCAAGCACCAGATCTGGAATCGCTACAAGCCTTTCGACCACCAGATGGGCCCCACCAGCTGGGACAACGTGATGGGTAAGCAATACCGGCCGCAGGGCCGGATCTTCTGGCCGGGTACGCCCTGGGTTCCGCCGGGCGACTTCGGCAAGTGCTAGTGGTATTAGCGGAGGACACGGACCGGCGGGCTCGGCGGGCAACGGTGCTCCGGCCAGGTGGGTCCGCCAGGTCGTACTCGGGTCGCCACGCTGCGTGAAAGGCAAGATCCCGGTAAACCCGTGCCTGCCGCCGTGTGTAAAAATCTGCGTCGGCCTGCCGATCGGACGGCGAAAGTTCGCCGTGTATCCGGATGCGTGCGTCAGGGCCGATAAGCGAGGAATTCCGCCATGGATTGGCTTGCCGCGATACCGGCTGTGTTGCTGTGCGCGTCGCTGTTGGTACTGCCAGGTCTGCCGATCACGTACCTGCTCGGCCTGCGCCGTCTGACGGCCGTCGCGCTCGCGCCGGTCGTCGTGGTGGCCGTGGTCGTGCTGACGGCGATGGCCGCTTCGAAACTCGGCATAGCCTGGTCTCCGTTGCCGGTACTCGGCGTCTTCGCCGGGTTGACGGTGGTGGTCGCCTGTGTGGTCGTCCCGCTCCGCAAGCGGCTGCCGCGGCCGGCGACGGGCGACGGCAGGCAGGTCGTCGGCGCTTCGGTTCTCGGCCTCGCCGGAGCCGCCCTCCTGGGCGCGCTCACCGTGCGCCTGTCGATCCGCGGCCCCGAAGAGCTGATCCAAACCGAGGACTCCGCGTTCCACTACAACGCGATCGCGAACATCCTCAACACCGGTGACGCGTCCACGCTCATGATCGACACCCTTGGCGTGCCGGGCCGGTCCCACGGGTTCTACCCGGCCGCCTGGCACGACCTGGCTTCGCTGTTCGTCATGATCACCGGAGGATCGGTGCCGGCGGCCGCGAACATCCTGTCGATCTCGATCGCGCTGGTCATCTGGCCGCTGGGCTGTGTCCTGCTGATGCGGCAGCTCGCCGGGCCGTCGCGGACGGCGCTGGGGCTCGCCGGTCTGATGAGCATCGCCTTCGGCGCGTTCCCGTGGGAAATGCTCGGCTGGGGGATCCTCTGGCCCAACCTGCTGGGCCTTTCTCTCGTGCCCGCCGCGTTGGCCGCCCTCCTGTCCGTGGCGAAGCTCGCCACGGAGGACGCCATCGGCCGCGGCCGGGCGTGGCTGCTCGTACCGATGTTCGGCGTGGCCGTGACGATCGCCCACCCGAACGCGGTGATCAGCCTGGCGGCGGTCGCGGTGCCGGTGGTGTTCGTCGGTTTCGCCAGGGCGTCGATCCGGCGGTACCGGGCCGGTCGTCGTGGTACCGCCGCCCTCATGGCGGCTCCGATCGTGCTGGCCGCTCCGGTGTACTGGCTGGTCGTCGTCAAATCCGGGCTGTTCGCGGGCACCATGAACGCGGAATCGCCGCCGTTCGAGTCACCGTCGCACGCGCTGGGGGAGGCACTGACCGGGGCCACGAACGGCCGCGGCGCGGGCTGGGTGCTGGCGGTGCTCGTGATCATCGGTGCGGTCTCGTGCTTCCGTCAGCGGTTCCGGCGGTGGCTGGTGGCCTCGCACGCCATCTCGGTCGGCCTCTACGTGCTGGCCGCGGGGGTGCCGGGCGCGGGACGCCGGGTGTTCACCGGCTTCTGGTACACCGACTCCCACCGGCTCGCGGCGATGATCCCGATCACCGGAGTCCCGCTCGCGGTGATCGGGACCATCGCGGTGGTGGCCGCGGTCCGGTCGTGGCTCTCGTCGGTGAGCTTCCTGGAGCACCGGCGGGTCATGGCCGCACGGGCCTCCGCCGCCGCGCTCCCCGTGGTCGTCGTCCTGGCGCTGGTGGCGACCGGCGGACTGAATCTCGTCGATCACCGCAACCGGGTCCTGAGCGCGTATCCCAAGGTCGATCCGCTCGTCAACCAGGAGGAACACGCGCTGTTCGAGCGGATCGGCGAACGAACCGAACCCGGCACGATCGTGGCCCAGATGCCGTACAACGGCAGCCCCTTGGTGATGGCGCTGAGCGGTCGCCAGGTGCTGTTCCCCCAGCTCAACATCGGCAGGCTCACCGCGGACCAGATCTACCTTGCCCGCAATCTCAGCAAGGCGGCGACCGATCCGCGGGTCTGCGAAATCGCCGGCAGGATCAACGTCCGCTACCTGCTGACCAACGACATCCCGCGAGGGAACCTGTGGGACGGGCTGACCTACCCGACCGGCGAGGGCTTCCGTCAGATCGACCAGGGCGGCACGTTCAAGCTGTACCGGATCACGGCCTGCGACGCGTCGGCCGACTGAGGCCGGAGGGGATCAGCAGAAGCCGAGCTGAGCCAGCGTGTTCACGACGATCTCGGACGGGTGGTACTTGTCCATCCAGTTGTCGCCGCGACGCGAGGTGTAGGTGTCGAGGAAGTTGCGCAGCTTGTCGCCGCTCATCTCGGTGAGCTCGATGTTGGCGCCGATGCCGACGTGCCGCTCGGTGCGGTTGCGGTGCACCGCGCACGGCAGGCCGAGGTAGCCGCATTCCTCCTGGAGGCCGCCGGAGTCGGTCACGACGTACTCGGCGCGCGCGACCAGCGGCAGGAACTTCAGGTACCGCAGCTTCGGCCGGATGATGAAGCGGTCGTCGAAAAGGTGCTCCAGCTTGAGAGCGCGCAGCTTCTCCCGCTCCGGCGCGCCCGCCATGTACAGCACCGGCATCTTGCGGCTTTCTTCACGCAGGATCTCGAGCACCTCGCGGTACTTGTCCGGCCGGGACAGCAGCTCGAAGCGGTGCAGGGTGGCGAGGCCGAACTTCTCCGGCAGGTCCTCGACCACCAGCGGCTGGCCGATGGCCAGGCGCATTGAGTCGATCGCGGTGTTCGCCTCGGTGTCGATCACGACGCCGCGGGTGTTCCGCAGGTTGTTCACCTCGCGCGACGTCGGGGCGAAGTGGATGTCGACGACCTTCGCCGCGATCTTGCGGTTGAGCTCCTCGGGCAGCGGTGACAGGATGCTGCCCGACCGCGCCCCCGCCTCGATGTGCCCGACCCGCGACTTGAGGATCCGCTTCCCGATCAGTGCGCCGTAGGGCGTGGTGAACGTGTCGCCGTGCACGAGGACCAGCGGCGGGCGACCGTCCGCGGTCAGCTCGGCACGCAGTTCTTCCCGGCGGCTCCACGCGGTGCGCAGCACCTGGCCGGCCCATCCCGGCACCTGCGCGGGCGACTCGAGATTGTGGGCCTTGTCCCGCGGCACCATCCAGAGATCGGGTTCCGGGAGGTTCAGGTCGGCCACCACGTCGGCCACCTCGTCGACGTGCTGCGCGGTGAACCAGATCTTCGGCCGCATACCGCGCTCGACGATCCCGTGGTAGACGGGCGCGATCTTGATCAGTTCCGCGGTGGTACCGAGGATGAAGGAAATCACCGTGAGTGCCCATTCTCGAGTCGGGTGCGGTGGGCCAAGGATACTGACCGACCCGTCGCCGGAGCTCCCGGGTAGCCTCGGCACCGTGAGTGCGAATCCGCTCGTCCCCTCGCTCAGTGTCGTGATCCCTGTCTACAACGAACAGGACTGGATCGAACGCAGTGTCGGCGCGCTGCTCGCCTCGGCCGAAGCGGCGAACTGGCCGATCGAGGTCGTCGTCGTGGACGACGGCAGTACCGACGCCACGCCGGTGAAGCTCGAAGAGCTGCGCGAACGGCACGGCATCACCGTGCTCAGCCAGGTCAATTCGGGCCGTTTCGAAGCGCGAAGCGCGGGCATCGCGAAGTCGTCCGGCGAGTGGATCGCGCTGCTCGACAGCCGCGTCATCGTCGGCCATGGCAGCCTCACGTTTCTGCGCCAACAGCTCTCGGGCCACTCCGAGCGCGCGGTTTGGAACGGTCACATCGACGTCGCCTCCGAGAACAATCCCTACGCCGGTTTCATGGCGGGGCTCGTGAAGGTTCCTTGGCGCGCGTATTTCGCGAATCCGCGGTTGACGTCCTATGGCATCGAGGAATTCGATGTTTATCCCAAGGGGACGACATTCTTCTGCGCGCGGCGTGAACTTCTCGAAGGGTCGATCACCGCATTCGTCTCCCTCTTCGACGACATTCGCTTCGCGAGTGACGACACCCGCATGCTGCGCTGGATCGCCGAACGCGAGCGGATCTGGCTGGCCCCCGAATTCAACGCGGTCTACAACGGACGCGACTCGTTCGAGAAGTTCGCCCAGCAGGCCTACTTCCGCGGCACCACCTACGTGGACTCCTACATCGGCTCGCCCGGCCCGGCCCGCAACGCCCTGTTCGGCGCGCTGGCCGTCGGAGTGGCCGGTCTCGCCTTCGCGGCGAAGAAGCCGAAGACGACGTTGGCCGCCGGAGTGCTCGGCGCCGTCGCGGCGGGCGAAGTCGTGAAGAAGTGCGGCGCGACCGGCCCGGAGGCCAAGGCGGTCACCAAGCTGCTGCCGGTGTTCGCCGGTGGTTTCGGTGCCGGTGTCCTGCGTGGCCTGGCCATGGCCGTCCGGGCCAGGCTCCGGCGCCGATGAGTTCCGCGGGCGTGGAGGAAGCGGGCGCGAAGGCCGGAGCGCGGAGCGGCCGGACGACGGCGGGCAGCCTCGGCGGCTCGCTGCTCGTGTCGATCGGTCTCGGCTACGTCCTGACCGTCGCCTGCCAGCGCCTGCTGCCCCCGCAGGAGTACGCGGTCTTCGTCACCTTCTGGGGCCTGCTGATGGGTCTCGGCAGCACACTTTCGCCGCTGGAGCAGGAGCTGTCCCGCCAGTCGGCGGTCGCGGCACTCGACGGGGGCAGGGCGGGCCGCCCCGCGCTGCGAGCGGTCGCCGTCGGCGCGGTCGTCGCGGCGGTCTTCTCACTGGCCTTGCTGATCCCGCCGATCAACGACCGGTTGTTCCGCGGTGACTGGACACTGGGGCTGATCGTGCTGGTCGGCGGTGTCGCCTTCGCCTTCCAGTTCGGTACCCGAGGGCTCCTGATCGGACAGCACAAGGTCAAGCCCTTCTCCCTGCTGGTGATCGCCGAACCGGCGGTACGGGCGCTCGTCCTCGGCGTGCTGTTCGTGGCCGTCGCCTACAACGTCGTCACGCTGGCCATCGCGGTCGCCGCCGGCTCGTTCGCCTGGCTGCTGTTCGCCCGCCCGGCCCGCCGTCTGATCGACCCGCACGCGGAGGGCGACGGTTGGGGTGTCACCTCCCGCCGGATGGGCATGCTGCTGGTCGGCGCCGCGCTGACGTCGGCGGTCATCACCGGCTACCCCGCGCTGGTCGGTCTGCTGGCCCCCGGTGACGACGGCGCCAGGGTCGGCGCGCTGTTCGCCGCGCTGGTCATCGCCCGGCTGCCGCTGACCCTGATCGGACCGGTGCAGTCGCTGGTCGTGCCGTTCGTCGTCCGGCTGTCGACCACCGACGAGGGCCGGAATCGCCTGCAACGCGTGCTCGCCCTCGGCGTCGTGGCCTCGTTGGCGCTCGCCGCGCTCGGCGCGCTGGTCGGGTTGTGGCTCGGTCCGTGGGCGGTGCGGTTCGTCAGCGGCCCCGGCTACGACGTCGACGGCTGGTCGGTCGCGGGGCTGGTCTGGTCTTCGGTGGTGCTGGTGCCGATGCAGCTGCTCACGGCCGTGCTCGTGGCCAGGACGCAGGCGCGTCTCGTGCTGATCACCTGGACCGTGGTCACCGGAACGGCCTCCCTGTTCCTGCTGTTCCTGCCCGGTGACACCGTGTTCCGCGCGGTCGTCGCGCTGGCCGTGGCGCCGACGCTCGGTCTCGCGGTCGTGGTCGCGTTCGTGCTCCGGCGTGCCCCGGTGAACGGGACGAAGACAACCCCTGGCTCCGCTGAAACGTCTTGATAGGAGCCCAGTAAGGTGCGACGCACCGGGCCGAATGGGACAGGACGGTGCCGGGCGCCGGTGAGATTGGGACAGCGAATTCGATGAACGTGCTCCTCGTTATGCTCGCGTTCTGGCTGCCGGGCCTGCTGTTCGGCGCCGCGATCCGGCTCCGAGGGTGGACGCTGGCCGCCGCCGCGCCGCTGCTCACCTTTGGTCTCGTCGCCATCGGTATCCCGGTCCTCGGCAACTTCGGCATTCGCTGGAACATGCTGAACGTCGCGCTCTGGACGATAGTCGTGTCGGCCCTGGGTTTCGCGCTCGCTTTCGCCGCAGCGTGGTTCACACGCCGCCGCCACCCCGACTGGGAGCGGGACCGGCCCGAACGCTCCGTCCGCGACCACGTACTCATCGGCGCCGGAGTGCTGACGGGCCTCGCCGTCGGCACGGTGACCTTCGTGCGTGGTTCGCACAGCCTGAACAACGTCCAGCAGGGCTGGGACGCCCCGTTCCACGGCAATCTGGTGCGCTGGATCGCCGAACACGGCGACGCCCGGCCGTCGACCGTCGGCACCATCGCGAACCTGCCGAACCAGACCGACTACTTCTACCCGGACACCTACCACGCGCTGCTCGCCCTGGTCTTCGACAAGGGCGGCCTGGCGATGATGCCGACGCTGAACCTGGCGGCTCTGATGGTCGTGCTGACCGTGCCCGTCGGCGTCGCGGCGATGTGCCGCGCGTGGGGGATGCCGGTCCTCGCGACGGCCGCCGCGGCGGCCGTGTCCACCTGGTTCACCGCCTTCCCGTACGACTCGCTCTGGCGCGGACCGCTGTGGCCGTACGTCGCCGGTGTGGCGCTCGTGCCCGCGATGCTCGCACTGGCCAAGCTCCTGGTGACACCGCGAGGTATCACCGGACCGGTGGCGATCGGTATCGGTGTCGCCGGCCTTGCCGGACTGCACACCAGCCTGATCTTCGTCATCCTCGTCTATTTCCTGCTGATCCTCCTGGCCGTGCTGTTCCGCCTCGAGAAGATCGATTGGCGCCGCAGCGCCGCGTCGCTGGTGGCCACGGTGGTGCTGGCGGCCGCGTTCGGCCTGCCGACCGTGCTGCCCGCGCTCTACAACGCGAGCGGGGTGACCGCCGCCTACTGGGCGTCGGAGACCAGCGTTTCCGGTGCGTTGGGGCAGACCATCACGTTCTCGCCGACGGCCGCCTTCCCGCAGTGGTGGATCGGTATCCCGGCGTTCATCGGCATCATCCTGCTGGTCCGGCACCGCAGGATGCTGTGGATGGTCGGGGCGTTCGTCGTCCTGGGCGGCCTGTTCGCCGCGACGATCTCGCTGGAGACGCCGCTCATCCATACCCTGACCGGGCCGTTCTACAACGACCACTGGCGGATCGGCGCGCTGGTCCCGCTGGCGGGCGCGGTCGGCTTCGGCGCCTTCGTGCACGCCACGGCGGGCAAGTTCGCCGAGAAGGTCGGTGAGCGCATGCCGAACCTGAACCCGGCCACCCTGGCGGTCGTGGGCGCGGTCGTGGTCGGTCTGGTGGCGGGCCTGCTGAGCAAGGGCGGTTACATCGGCCGCAATTCCGCGCGACTGGCGTTGAACTACGGTGAGGGCCCCTCGGTTTCCAAGGCCGAGGAAGAGGCCTATGCCTGGCTGGGCGCACATGTCGTGCCCGGTGAACGCGTGATGAACGACAAGGCCGACGGCTCGGTGTGGCTGTACGCGCTCGCGGGGGTTCAGCCGGTCGAGTGGACCAACTACGGCGCCGAGTTCACCACCAAGGCGGGCTGGCTCAGCGTGTTCCTCAACGACATCAACCGCGAGCCGCGTGTGCGCGAGGCGCTCACCGACCTCAAGGTGCGCTACGTGCTGGTCGGCAAGGGCAAGGTGGCCCCCAACGCGCAGTCCGCGGTGGGTCTCCAGCGCCTCGACATCACTCCGGGTTTCAAGCGCGTCTTCCGCAACCTCGACGCGTCGGTTTACGAAATCGAAGGTCAGCAAGGTGTAGTCGATCCCGGTTCGAGTATCGGGGCCGACACCGCTCACGGCCAGTAAGAGGATAGAGTGATCCAGTGTCCAGTACGACCGTGACCACCCGTCGCGTACTCATCGTGATGCCTGCTCTGAATGAGGAGGCCAGTGTCAGCGCGGTCATTTCCCAGGTCAAGAAGTCATTGCCGGGGATGGATGTGCTGGTCGTCGACGACGGTTCCGTCGACAACACGGCGAACCTCGCCCGCGCCGCGGGTGCCGAGGTCGCGCGCCTGTCGGTCAACCTCGGTGTCGGCGGGGCGATGCGCACCGGTTTCCGGTACGCCGCCGCCCGCGGTTACGACGTCGTGGTGCAGGTGGACGCGGACGGCCAGCACGACCCCGACGAGGTCGCGGCTCTGCTGGACGGGCTGAACGACGCGGACATCGTGATCGGTTCGCGGTTCGCGGGCAAGGGCTCCTACAAGGCGAGCGGCCCGCGGAAATACGCGATGGTCGTGCTGTCCTTGGTGTTTTCCCGGCTCGGCAAGACCCGGCTCACCGATGTCACGTCCGGCTTCAAGGCGATGGGTCCCCGCGCGATCAAGCTGTTCGCCGCGTATTACCCCGCCGAGTACCTCGGGGACACGGTCGAATCGCTGGTGATGGCGATCCGCGCCGAACTGAAGATCAAGGAAATCCCCGTGATCATGCGGGAGCGGGCGGGTGGCACGCCGAGCCATTCGCCGGTGAAATCGGCCGTTTATCTCGGTCGGGCCGGGCTCGCTCTGCTGCTGGCGCTCATGCGCCGTCGACCGGCTGTCGACTCGTCGGATTCGGCGTAAAGGAGCTTTCATGGCTGGCTGGCGCATTCTCAGTATCGTCATCGCCTGTTTGGTGCTGTTCGTCGTCCTCGAGATGATGCGGCGGCGGAAGCTGCGTGAGAAGTACGCGGGCGTCTGGCTCTTCCTCGCCGTCGGCGTGGTGGTGCTCGCGCTCGTTCCGCAGGCCGCCGACTTCCTCGCCGACGTCACCGGCATGCAGACGCCGTCGAACTTCGTGTTCCTGATGGCCGGTGTGGTGCTGGCCTTGGTCGCGCTGCATCTGTCGACCGAGGTCGGGCATCTCGAAGAAGAGGTCCGGACCTCCGTCGAGGAGATCGCGCTGCTCCGCTGCGAACTCGCCGACGCCCAGCGTGAGCTGGAAGAACGCGTCGCGGCACTCGAAGCCAAGACCGCGGCTCCCGACAACGTCAACGGGCTCCCCGAAGTGAGCCCCGCACGCGCACGCTGATCGACGCCCTTTTCGCGGCCCCGCCGAGGTTGGGCGCCGTCCGCGTGCTGGCCGTCGACGGCCCGTCCGGCTCCGGGAAGTCCACGCTGGCCGACAAGATCGTGGCCGAACTGGCCGGTCGTGGTGTCCGGGTGGCGCTGGTGAGCACCGACGAGTTCGCCACCTGGGACGATCCCGTTTCGTGGTGGCCGCGGCTGGAGACCGGTGTCCTGGAACCGCTGCGCGCGGGCAGGGTCGGCCGGTACCGGCGAGTGGACTGGTCCAGTGGTGTCCCGCTGCCGGGTGAAGAGGTCGAGATCCCGGTCCCCGAGGTGCTGGTGCTGGAGGGCGTTTCCAGTGGCCGCGCGCGGATGCGGCCGTCATTGTCCCTGCTGACCTGGCTCGACGGCGGGAGCGAGGCCGAACGGCTGGACCGCGGCGTCGAGCGTGACGGCGAGGGGTCCCGGGCGGAACTGCGGCGCTGGCAGTTGTTCGAGCGCGGGTGGTTCGCGGTCGACGGGACCCGGGCCGCGGCGGATCGCGTTGTCACCTCTCGTGAGTGGTAAGCCCCGTGCCGAGTGGCGGTTTCGGTACAAGCGGTCGTGAGTGGTAAGGACGGTTAGAACCGGCCTTACCACTCACGAGAGGCGGCCCGATACCCGCGAATGTCCTGTTTTGTCAGTGACCCATTGGTTGTAGCGGTAAGCACCCATTTGAGTCAGTGACCCGGCACTCTGCGCGTTAGTGGTCCGGAATTGATTACACTCCGTCCGGAATTGCGGACACTTTGCGGTCGTATTGGCCGTCGTGTAGCGCGATCGTAACCTCGCGTGCTTAAGTGCGGGCTGAGTTCCCGCTAGTGTCGGCGGGCACACCGATCGTCCGTGGAGCTCGACTTTCCGACCGACCGGACGGTGCCTAAACACCGAAAATCTCCTCAAGGGGTGCCAGATGCAGCAACTGCGGGTGACCCGAGCACGCCGAGTGGCCCTGATCGGGCTTGCCGGCGCACTCGCGGTCTCCATTTCCGCCTGTGCCGAATCGAAGCGTGAAGAAGGCGCAGGGGGTGGCTCGGGAGGCACGATGGTCTTCGGTGCCGCCGGTAACCCGAAGACGTTCGACCCGCTCTTCAACGACGACGGTGAGACCTTCCGCATCATCCGCCAGATGATGGACACGCTGATCATGAACAAGCCGGGGACCGCGGACCTCGAGCCTGGTCTGGCGGAGAAGTGGGAAGGCAGCAACGAAGGCAAGACCTGGACCTTCACCCTGAAGAAGGGTGTCAAGTTCCACGACGGCACCCCGTTCAACGCCGAGGCGGTCTGCTTCAACTTCAACCGCATGTACAACATGAAGGGCGCCGCCGCCCAGAGCCAGATGATCTACTACGGCGACGTCTTCGAGGGCTTCGCCAAGAACGAGGGCGACGCTTCCGGCGACCCGGTCTTCAAGGACTGCCAGGTCAAGGACGAGTCCACCGCCGTCCTCAACCTGAACAAGGCCAAGGGCGCCTTCCCGGCGGCCTTCACGCTGCCGTCGTTCTCGATCCAGAGCCCGGACGCGCTGAAGAAGTACAACGCCGACGCCGTCACCCAGAGCGGTGACTCGTTCTCCTACCCGGAGTACGCGCTGAAGCACCCCACCGGCACCGGCCCGTTCAAGTTCGAGAGCTGGGACCAGGCCAAGGGTGAGATCACGCTGGTCAAGGCCACCGACTCGCCGACCCAGACGGCCAAGCTCGACAAGCTGGTCTTCAAGGTCATCCCGGACGAGAACGCCCGCAAGCAGGCGCTCAAGGCCGGCGACATCCAGGGCTACGACTACCCGTCGCCCGCGGACTACGGCCTGCTGCGCAACGACGGCGAGCAGGTGCTCATCCGCCCGTCGTTCAACGTCCTGTACCTGGGCATCAACCAGAAGAACAACCCGAAGCTGAAGGACCTCAAGGTCCGCCAGGCGCTGGCTTACGGCCTCAACCGTGATCAGTTCGTGAAGTCGAAGCTCCCCGAGGGCGCCGAGACCGCGACCCAGTTCGTGCCGAAGGCGATCGACGGCTACAACGAGAACGTCACCAAGTACGACTACAACCTTCAGAAGGCGAAAGATCTGCTGCAGGAAGCCGGCGCCGAAGGCATGACCCTGAAGTTCTACTACCCGACCGAGGTCACCCGGCCGTACATGCCGAACCCGGCCGACATCTTCACCTCGCTGTCCGAGGACATGAAGGCCATGGGCATCAAGGTCGAGCCGATCGCCAAGCCGTGGAACGGTGGCTACAAGGACGACGTCCAGAAGGCGGGCAAGCACGACGTGCACCTGCTCGGCTGGACCGGTGACTACAACGACGCCGGTAACTTCGTCGGTACCTTCTTCGGCCGCGAGAAGCCGGAGTTCGGCTTCGCCAACCCGGAGCTGTTCTCGGCCATCTCGGCCGCGGACGCCGCGCCCGCCGGTGAGGCGCACACCAAGGCGTACCAGGAAGTGAACCAGAAGATCATGGAATACCTGCCCGCCATCCCGATCTCCTACGGCCCCCCGGCGATCGTCGTGGGCCCGAAGGTGAAGGGCCTGGTGGCCAGCCCGCTGACCGACGAGCGCTTCTACACCGTCACGGTCAACTGATCCACCACCACTGAGCCACTAGGGGGTGGGCGCTACCGCGCCCACCCCCTAGTGGCCCATTCCCGGGCTGGCAACAAAGGAACGCACGTGCTCCGTTTTCTCGTGCGTCGGCTGCTACAAGCGATACCGACGCTCTTGATCCTGTCCATTTTGATCTTCGCCTGGCTCCGGTCCCTGCCCGGTGGCCCCGCCGGCGCCCTCCTGGGTGACAAGGCGACCCCGGAGAAGATCGCCGACCTGAACAAGCTCCTCGGCCTCGACGATCCGATTTTCGTCCAGTACTTCAAGTTCCTCGGCCGGGCGATCACCGGCGATTTCGGCAACTCGCTGGTCTCCGCCCAGCCGGTCATGTCGGAGATCGGGAACTTCCTTCCCGCCACGATCGAGCTAGGCTTCTGCGCGATGCTCATCGCGGTGGGCCTCGGCATCCCGTTCGGCTACCTGTCCGCCCGCTTCCGCGGCGGGGCCGTCGACAACGTCATCATCGTGCTCAGCCTGGTCGGCGTCGCCGTCCCGGTGTTCTTCCTCGGCTACATGATGCAGGACCTGCTGGCCGCCCCGCTGGGACTTCCCTCGCAGGGCCGTCAGATGGCCGGTCTCGACGCCACCACCGTCACCGGGTTCGCGGTCTTCGACGGCATCATCACCCAGGAATGGGACGCCGCCTGGGACGCGCTCACCCACCTGATCCTCCCGGCGTTCGCGCTGGCCACGATCCCGCTCGCGGTCATCGTCCGGATCACCCGGGCCTCGGTGCTGGACGTGCTGAACGAGGACTTCATCCGCACGGCCAACTCGAAGGGCCTGACCCAGCCGATCGTGCGGCGCCGTCACGTGCTCCGCAACGGCCTCCTGCCGGTGGTCACCGTCATCGGCCTCCAGACCGGCGCGCTGCTCGGTGGCGCCGTGCTGACCGAGCGGGTGTTCAACTTCCGCGGCCTCGGCTTCCTGCTCGCCGAAGGCATCGAGCGGCGTGACTACCCACGTCTGCAGGCGCTGCTGCTGTTCGGCGCGCTGGTCTACGTGCTGGTGAACATGCTGGTCGATATCTCGTACGGGCTCATCGACCCGAGGGTGCGTGTCCGATGAACACCTTGCTGAACAAGAAGAAGGAGCCGATCGACAAGCTCGCGGCTTCGTCGGCGAAGGGCCACAGCCTCGGTGGCGAGGCGCTGCGCCGGATGATGCGGAGCCCGGTGGCCATCACCGGCGCCGTGATCACCGGCCTGTTCCTGCTGGTGGCGATCTTCGCACCGCTCCTGGCGCCGAAGGATCCCTACGAACGGTATCTGCAGAGCCAGGTCATCCTCGGCCAGGGCATCATCCCGGGCGCTCAGCCCGGTTTCCCGCTCGGTGTCGACGACTTCGGCCGCGACTACCTTTCGCGGCTGCTGGTCGGCGCGCAGAACACGCTGCTGGTCGGTGTGCTCGCGACGATCATCGGCGTCGTGGTCGGCATGATCATCGGTGGCCTCGCCGGTGCGTTCGGCGGCTGGGTCGACACCGTGCTGATGCGGCTCGTCGACGTCATGCTGTCCGTGCCGTCGCTGCTGCTGGCGATCTCGGTCGCCGCGCTGTTCCAGAAGCCGAGCCAGTGGACGGTGATCGTCGCGGTGTCGATGGTCAGCGTGCCGATCTTCGCGCGGTTGCTGCGCGGTTCGATGCTCGCGCAGAGAAACAGCGACCACGTGCTCGCGGCGACGTCGCTCGGCGTCAAACGCGGGGCGATCGTGTTGCGGCATATGCTGCCCAACTCGCTCGGCCCGGTCATCGTGCAGGCCACGCTGACCCTGGCGACCGCGATCCTCGAGGCGGCGGCGCTGTCGTTCCTCGGTCTCGGCGACCCGGACCCGAACCGGGCGGAATGGGGCATCATGCTGAGCCGCAGCGCTCGGCAGTTCCTCGACATCCGCCCCGAGCTGGCGTACTACCCGGCCATCGCGATCATCATCGTCGCGCTCGGGTTCACGCTGCTCGGCGAGTCCCTGCGGGAAGCCCTCGATCCGAAGAACAGGCGGTGACTTTCTGATGGCACTCCTCGAAGTACGCGACCTCAAGGTCGTTTTCCAGCGACGCGGTGAGAAGCCGTTCACCGCGGTGGACGAGGTCAGTTTCGACGTCGAACCCGGCCAGACGGTCGGTCTCGTCGGTGAGTCCGGTTGCGGCAAGTCCGTGACCTCGCTGGCGATCATGCGGCTGCTCGCGAAACGCGGCAACCAGGTCAGCGGTTCGGTGTCGTTCGAAGGCACGGATCTGCTTCGCCTGTCGGACAAGGAAATGCGGGACCGCCGCGGCCGTGACCTCGGCATGGTGTTCCAGGATCCGCTGTCCTCGCTGAACCCGGTCATCCCGATCGGCCTGCAGATCACCGAGGTGCTGGAGCGGCACCGCGGGATGGCGCGCAAGGCGGCGTCGGTGGAGGCGGCGGAGCTGCTGGACAAGGTCGGCATCCCCGACCCGACGCGGCGGCTTTCCGAGTACCCGCACCAGCTGTCCGGTGGGATGCGGCAGCGTGCGCTGATCGCGATCGCGCTGGCGTGCCGTCCGCGGCTGCTCATCGCCGACGAGCCGACCACCGCGCTCGACGTGACGATCCAGGCGCAGATCCTCGCGCTGCTGCGGGAACTGGTGCAGGACACCGGGACCGCGCTGATCATGATCACGCACGACCTCGGTGTCGTCGCCGGTCTCTGCGACGAGGTCAACGTGCTCTACGGCGGCAAGATCGTCGAGCGGGCGGAGCGGCACTCGCTGTTCGCCGAGCCTCGGCATCCGTACACGCACGGCCTGCTCGCCTCGATCCCGCGGCTCGACGCGGGCCGCGGCGAGAAACTGATCCCCATCAAGGGATCCGTCGCCGACAACATCCCGTGGGACGGCGGCTGCGCCTTCGCGCCCCGCTGCCCGAACGCTCTCGGCGTGTGCCGGGAGGTTTCACCGCAGCTGACCCCCGATCGCGGTGGACTGCTGCGCTGCCACAACCCGGTGATCCCGGCCGTGGCCGCACGAGGAGGGGTCCGATGACGCACGCGGTACCGGAGCAGGAAGTACTGCTCGAGGTCAACGACCTCAAGGTGCACTTCCCGATCAAACGCGGCATCGTGATCGACCGGACGGTCGGGTACGTGTACGCCGTGGACGGCGTCGATCTGGCCATCCGCAGGGGTGAGACCTACGGTCTGGTCGGGGAATCCGGCTGCGGGAAGTCCACTTTGGGCAGGGCGATCCTCCGGCTGACCGAACTGACGAACGGCAACGTCGTCTTCGACGGCACCGACGTCGCGGGCCTCAATGGCGAGGACCTGCGCAAGGCCCGCCGCCGGATGCAGATGGTCTTCCAGGACCCGATGTCCTCTTTGGACCCTCGGCAGTCGGTGGAATCCATTCTGACCGAAGGAATGAAGGCGCACGGCCTCGCCAAGGACAAGGAGGCGACGGCCAAGCGGCTGCGCGAACTCCTCGCCGCCGTCGGTCTTCCGGAGTCCTCGCTGCGGAAGTACCCGCACGAGTTCTCGGGCGGTCAGCGTCAGCGCATCGGGATCGCGCGGGCGCTCGCGGTCGAGCCGGACCTGATCGTCGCCGACGAACCGGTGTCCGCGCTGGACGTCTCGGTGCAGGCGCAGGTGGTCAACCTCCTGGAGGACCTGCAGGAGAAGCTCGGGCTCACGTACCTGGTGATCGCGCACGACCTCGCGGTGGTGCGGCATATCTCCGACCGCATCGGCGTGATGTACCTCGGCTCGCTGGTCGAAGAGGCCGACGCCGACACGCTGTACGAGAACCCGCTGCACCCGTACACGCGGGCGCTGCTTTCGGCGATCCCCGTGCCGGACCCGACGGTGGAGGACAACCGGGAGCAGATCCTGCTCGCCGGCGACCTGCCGTCGCCGGCGCGGCCGCCGTCCGGCTGCCGGTTCCACACGCGATGCCCGTGGAAACAGCAGAGCCTGTGCGACACCGACCGCCCGCAGTTGCGGGAGATCGGCGCCGGGCACCGGGTCGCCTGCCACTACGCGGAGGACATCCGCGACGGGCGGATCAAACCGCACGAGGTCAAGACGGAACTCGTCGGAGCCGGGGAGCTGAACCCCGACGTCGGCGGGCTGCCGGACGTCGGCTCGGCGGCGGAGATCCTCTAGTCCCGCTTGAAGTACATGAAGGCCCCCTTCCTTGCGTCTGGGTACAGGAAGGGGGCCTTCACGCGCTTCTCGCATTCAGAGGACTAAACGCGGGCAGGCGCGGAAGGCCGCCTTCGGGCAGACTCGTGTCATGCGGGTCACAGTGCTGGGAGCGTCGGGGCGGACGGGCATCCACGTGGTCCGGCTTCTGCGGGGCCGAGGCCATCAGGTGCGGGCGGGGCTGCGCAGTCGTCGCCGCGCGGAGGAGGTCGCCGGTCTCGGCGCCGAAACCGTGGTCGCGGACGTCACCGCGGACGCGGAAGACCTCGTCGAGGCGCTCGCCGGTTCCGAGGTGGTGATCAGCGCGATCGGCGCACCCGATCCCGATCAGGCCTCCGTCGACCTCGTCGACCGCGACGGCGTGATCACCGCGATCCGCGCCGCCGAGAAGGCGGGTGTCTCGCGGTTCGTGCAGCTTTCCGCGCAGTTCGCGGATTCGCCGGACCAGGGCGATCGCCTGGTGCGGTCGATCCTGATGGCGAAGCAGATCTCCGACAGTGTCCTGCGGCGCTCCAGCCTGAACTGGACGATCGTCCGGCCCGGCACGCTCACCGACGACCAGCCCACCGGCCGCGTCAAGCTCGGCGGTCACCTCGAACCGGGCCGCGTCTCCCGCGCGGACGTCGCCGCCGTCCTGGTCGCCACGCTGGAGGAGCCGCTCACCGAGAACCAGGGTTTCGACGTCATCGGCGGCGAGATCCCGATCGCCTCGGCGCTGGCTTCGTTCAGCTGAGCGCTTTCTTCCGCTCCCGCGCCGCCCGCAGGTTGGCGACGTTCCCGCAGGTGCGCACGTCGTGCCAGACCCCGCTGTTGTTGCGCGAGACGTCGTAGAAGGCCGAGCGGCAGCCGTCGAGACGGCACAGTTTCAGCCGCGGCCAGATCCCGGCCTGCTGCGCGAGCAGCGTCTCCGTCCACAGTGCCGACGCGAGCCACTGCAGTCCGGTACCGGACGGGAACAGCCGGACGACGCCGTCCCGCAGCGTCAGATCCGCCTTGACCGGTTTGCCGAAGTCCGCGTCCCCGTCTTCCACGAGCGAAACGAAGGTCTCTCGCAGGTCGCGAAGCGCGCGAAGGTCGCCTGGCCCCAGCGTGATCTCGGGCACCTCGGCGTCCCGTGCCCGCGACCATTCCGCCAGCGCCTCGGCGGCCCAAGGCCGCGTCAGGTCGGTGTCGTTCAGCAGGTCGAGGCCGTAGGTCTTGATCGCCTTCGTGTTGAGGAAGTCCTGAACGAGCGCCAGCCCCGAGGGGGCGGTGCGTAACCGGTATCGGTCCGTCGCGGTCCATGACATAGGTCAAGCGTACTTGACTCTGTCGGCGCGCGTCGCCATGCTGACGACAGAGGCAAACAATAAACACTTCTGTCAAGGGAGTACAGTCATGACCTCCATCGAAGGTGCCGTCGCCCTGGTCACCGGCGGGCAGCGCGGGCTCGGCAAGGCGTTCGTCGCCGAACTGCTGGCCCGCGGTGCCGCCAAGGTCTACGCGACAGCCAGGTCGCCGCGCGAGGAGACCGACCCGCGGATCGTCCCGCTCCCGCTCGACGTCACCGACCCCGAATCCGTCCGCGCGCTGGCGGAGAAGGCGGGCGACGCCACGATCGTCTTCAACAACGCCGGAGTCCTCGGCCTCGGTTCGCTGTTGACCGATGACGTCGACGCGCACCGCCCGGTCTTCGAAACGAACGTCTTCGGCGCGCTGCGGATCGCGCAAGCGTTTGCGCCGCAGCTCAAGGACGGCGGAGCGCTGGTCAACGTGCATTCGATCCTGTCGTGGGCGGCCGGCTCGGGCTCCTATGGCGCGTCGAAGGCGGCCTTCTGGTCCCTCACGAATTCGCTCCGCATCGAGTTCGCCGACCAGGGCACGCAGGTCGTCGGCGTCCACCTCGGCTACACCGACACCGACATGACCCAGGGCCTCGACATCCCCAAGAACGACCCGCGCGACGTCGCCCGCCAGGTCGTCGACGGGCTGGAGAAGGGCGAGACCGAGGTGCTCACCGACGACCTCACCCGCCACGTCAAGGCCGCGCTGTCCGGCCCGGTCGAGCACCTCGGCACCAGCCGGATCGGCGCGTAGAAAACGATTGGCGTGAGGCCTCCGGCCCGAGGTAGTTTCGCCGCCATGTGTGCTTCCGCGTTCACCAGGACCCGCCGCAACTAGCGGCGGATCCCCGGCGTCAAGCAAGGAACCGCCGCCCGAGCGAGTCATCGCCGGGCCTGCCTCGTGCTGCCCGGCTCACCTCGAAGCCGCGGAGATCCCTTGCGCACACAGCGTCCTGGCCGTCATGAACTCGGCCAGAACTTCCTCATCGACCGGAACATCATCGAAACCGTCGTGAAGCTCGTCGACGGTACGGACGGGCCGGTCATCGAATTCGGCACCGGCGACGGCGCGCTGACCTTGCCGCTCGAACGGCTCGGCAGGCCACTGACCGGCGTCGAGATCGACGACCGCCGAGCCGCCCGGCTGGCGGGCCGCGTCCAGCCCTCGACGAAGATCGTCACCGCGGACTACCTGCGGTTCCCCCTGCCGAAGACGCCACACGTACTGGTCGGCAATCTGCCGTTCCACCTGACCACCGCGACCCTGCGTCACGTCCTCGCCGCTCCCGGTTGGACGGACGCCGTCCTGCTCATGCAGTGGGAGGTGGCGCGCCGCCGGGCCGGGGTCGGTGGCGCGACCATGATGACCGCGCAGTGGTGGCCGTGGTTCGACTTCCGGCTGGCGGGGCGGGTGCCCGCCACGGCGTTCCGCCCGCGGCCCGGCGTCGACGGCGGTCTGCTCACCATGACCCGCCGCGAGCGTCCGCTCGTCGAAGACGCGGATCGTGTGCGCTACCAGGACTTCGTACGGCGGGTGTTCACCTGCCCCGGCAAGGAAGTCGTGCCCAAAAGCCTCACCGCACACCAGTGGGCTGAGGCGTTTCGGCTTCGGCGAGGAAATCCGGTTCGCGCACGCGGCGCTTCGTCGAACCGAACAGGACGCCCCCGATGACCACGGCCGCGGCGAGGATCTCTGCCAGTGAGGGGCGTTCGTCGAGGACCAGGAACGCCATCGACAGCCCGACGACCGGCACCAGCAGGGAGAACGGCGCGACCACGCCCGCGGGGTTGCGGCGCATCAGCGACGTCCAGATCCCGGAGCCGACGATCGTGCCGAACAGCACCACGTAGGCGAGGCCGCCGAGGCCGATCAGCCCGGTGGTGGTGCCGAGGGTGCTCAGCGAGTGGCCGATCTCGGCGGGGCCCTCCATGGCCAGCGACAGCGCGAACATCGGCAGCGGCGGCACCACGGACATCCAGAGGACGAAGTTCAGCGGGTTGTCCGGTGCCGCCTGCCGGGTGCTCAGGTTGCCGAACGCCCAGCTCAGGGCGCCGAGGAGGGTCAGGATCACCGGCAGCAGGGCGGCGTTCCCGGCCTGCTGCCAGGCGATCGTCGCCATCCCGGCGACGGCGAGCAGGATGCCGGTGAGCTGCCGTCCGGACACGCGTTCACGCAGGAAGACGGCGCCGAGCAGGACGGTGAACGGCGCCGACGCCTGCAGCACCAGCGACGCGAGACCGGTCGGCATACCGGTGTCCATCGCGATGAAGAGGAACACGAACTGCCCGGTGCCGAAGCCCAGCCCGTAGCCGAGCAGGTGGCGGATCTTCACCTTCGGCCACGGCACGAACAGGATCGTCGGGATGGCGATGACCGCGAAGCGCAGCCCGCCGGCGAAGACGGGCGGGAACTGGCCGAGAGTGGCGTGGATGGCGAGGAAGTTGCAGCCCCAGAGGACGGCGACGAACAGGGCGAGCAGACGATCGCGGGCGGGCATGTCTTCACTCTTACGTGGTGCGACCCTTTAGGACCAGCGAGAATATTTGCAGCGATCGTTCAGTTCGGCTTCACATATGCTGGCGGTATGGACATCGGCCGGTTGCGGACCCTGCGGGAGTTCGCCGATCGCGGCAGCGTGACGGCGGCCGCGAAGGCGTTGCACTGCACGCCGTCCGCGGTTTCCCAGCAGCTGCGCGCCTTGCAGAGTGACGTCGGTCTCGCGCTGACCGAACCCGCCGGAAGAGGACTGCGGCTGACCGACGCGGGTCGCGCGCTGGTCGCCCGCGCGGACGACGTACTCGCCGCCCTGGAGCGCGCGGAGTCCGAATTGGACACTTATCGCAGCGCCCCGCGCGGCCGGGTCCGGGTGGCGATCTTCCAGTCGGCCGGGCTGATGCTGCTGCCCGGGCTGCTGCACCGGACGGCGGAGTTCGACGGGCTGGACGTCATCGTGCGCGACGTCGACATGACCCCGCCGGAGGTCCCCGGGCTCGTCGCGGATTACGACATCGTGGTGGCGCACCGGGACGAGCACGCGCCGTCGCTCGGCTCGGACCGGCTGGAGACGCGGCATCTGCTGCGTGAACCGCTCGACGTCGCGCTCCCCGCCGGGCACCGGCTGGCGAAGCGGCGCCGCATCGAGCTGGCCGAACTCGCCGACGAACGCTGGATCAGCGTCAACGCCGGGTTCCCGGTGGACGACATCCTCCAGTCGCTGATCATCCGCACCGGGGTGCGCCCGCAGGTCGTCCAGCGCATCAACGATTTCCGCATCACCGAGCGGCTCGTCGCCGCCGGGCACGGGATCGCGCTGCTTCCCCGGTACACAATGGATACTCGGCGCGGCAGCGGCCTCGTTTGCCGCCCGCTCGCCGGGATCAAGGCGGCGCGGCACGTGGAAGCGGTCTACCGGATCGGGGCGGCTTCCCGGCCGGCGGTGGCGAAGGTGCTCGACGCGCTCGCCGGCGAGGTCGGCGCGCTCACGGGCGAGCGTGACTCCTCAGGTGGTCCAACGCGATCTTGAGCGCGTCGGCGATCGGCGTGACGTCGTGGCGCAGGTGGGCCATCAGCAGGCCGCCTTGGACGCAGCTCATGGCGGCTTGCGCGAGCCTGGCCGGGTCGGCGTCCGCGGCGAGTTTTCCCTTTTCTCGCAACGATTCCAGTCCGCGCTGGAGATGTGACTCCCATTCGCGGTAGGCCTTGTCCAGCAGCGGGGCCATCTGGGGGTCGTCGCCGAGTTCGCCGGTGAGGTTGCCCAGCGGGCAGGCGATCGGTCCCTTGGGCGTGGTCTGGATGGCCAGGATCTCGCTCGCCCACTGGTCGAAATCGGCCCAGTCGTGCAGCTCGAAGATGGTCGGCTGATTGCCGAGGATGTTTTCGAGGAAGCGGGCGATGACCGCCTCGACGAGCTGATCCTTGTTCTTGAAGTAGTGGTACATCTGCGATTTCCCGGCGCCGCTCGCCGCGAGCACCTTGTCGACGCTCGTCCCGGCGACGCCGTTGACGTACATCAGCTCCGCCGCCGCGTCGACGATCGCGTCCCTCGTCATCCGCCCCTGCGGGGTCTTCGCCGGTTGACCACTCATGTACCGAATAGTACAGTCGGCCTCACTGTACCGATCAGTACAACCGAAGGAGCTGTCGATGGGGGATCTCAACACCGACCTCGCCGAGCTGCGGGAATCCGTCGCGAGCCACGTTCCGGCCGAGGTCGCCGAGGTGCTCAAGGCCGACCGTGCGACGTTCGTGGGGGTGGTCGCCGAGGAGGCCGCGAAGCCGGGAACGGCGATGCCGGACCTCGTGCTGCCGGACGTCGGCGGCGAGCGGGTCCGGGTCGCGGACGGCCCCGCGGTCGTGGTGTTCTACCGCGGCGCGTGGTGTCCGTACTGCAACCTGGCCTTGCGTACGTATCAGCGGGAACTGTTGCCGGAGCTGGAGAACCTGGGCGTGAAGCTGGTCGCCGTCAGCCCGCAGCTGCCGGACGACTCCTTGTCCACGAAGGATCTCGAGTTCGCCGTGCTGTCCGATGTGGACAACCAGCTCGGCCGTGCGCTCGGCATCACGTTCCGGCTGGCTCCGGAGACGAAGCCGGCCTTCGACACGCTCATCGGCGACGTCGAGAAGATCAACGGGGCGGCGGAATGGGAGCTGCCCTATCCGACCGTCCTGGTCGTGGACGGCGAGGGGGTCATCCGGTACATCGACGTGCACCCGGATTACACGACGCGCACCGATCCGGCCGACATCCTGGCCGCCGTGAAGGCCCTCTAGCGCGTGAAGGCCCCTTCCCCTCGGCTCAGCCGAGGGGAAGGGGCCTTCACGCGCGAAGCGAAAACTACCGGTGAGCCCGGTTCACCGCGGAAACGACGGCCCGCAGCGAAGCGGTCACGATCGACGGGTCGATCCCGATGCCCCAGTACACCCGGTCGGAGATCGCGCACTCGATGTACGACGCTGCCCGCGCGTCGTCGCCTGGCGAGAGCGTGTGCTCGCTGTAGTCCAGCAGCCGCAGGTCGAACCCGACGGTCGACAGCGCGTCGAAGAACGCCGCGATCGGGCCGTTGCCCCGGCCGGTGACCTCGTGCTCGTCACCCTCGACCCGCACGGTGGCGGTGATGTCGTACTCGCCGTCGCCGTTGTCCCTGACGTGCTGGCGCACCAGCTCCAGCGGCGTCTTCAGCTCCAGGTACTCGGCCGAGAACGCGTTCCACATCGTGGCCGGGTCGACCTCGCCGCCCTCGGTGTCGGTGTGGCGCTGGACGACCTTCGAGAACTCGATCTGCAGGCGCCGCGGCAGGTCGAGCTGGTGCTCGGCCTTCATGATGTAGGCGACGCCGCCCTTGCCGGACTGCGAGTTCACCCGGATCACGGCCTCGTAGTTGCGGCCGATGTCCTTCGGGTCGATCGGCAGGTAGGGGACCTCCCACGGGTGCTCGTCGACCGGCGTCCCCACCTTGTCGGCGGCGGCCTTCAGCGCGTCGAGGCCCTTGTTGATCGCGTCCTGGTGGCTGCCGGAGAACGCGGTGAACACCAGGTCACCGGCCCACGGGCTGCGTTCGTGCACCGGCAGCTGGTTGCAGTACTCGACGGTCCGCTTGATCTCGTCCATGTCGGAGAAGTCGATCTGCGGGTCGACACCCTGGCTGTACAGGTTCATGCCCAGCGCGACCAGGTCGACGTTGCCGGTGCGCTCGCCGTTGCCGAACAGGCAGCCTTCGATCCGGTCCGCGCCGGCCTGGAAGCCCAGTTCGGCGGCGGCGATGCCGGTGCCGCGGTCGTTGTGCGGGTGCAGCGACAGGATCACCGAATCGCGGCGGTCCAGGTTGCGGTGCATCCACTCGATCGAGTCGGCGTAGACGTTCGGCGATGCCATCTCGACGGTGGCGGGCAGGTTCAGGATGACCGGCTTCTCCGGCGTCGGCTGCCAGATCCCGGTGATGGTGTTGCAGACCTCGAGCGCGTACGACAGCTCGGTGCCGGTGTAGGACTCCGGCGAGTACTGGAACCGGAAGTCGGTGTCCGGCTGCTTCGCGGCGTAGTCGACGACCAGCTCGGCGGCCTGCGAAGCGATCTTCGTGATGCCGATGCGCTCCTCGCGGAACACGACGCGACGCTGCAGGATCGAGGTCGAGTTGTAGATGTGGACGATCGCGCGCGGCGCGCCTTCGAGCGCCTTGAAGGTGCGCTCGATCAGCTCCGGGCGGCACTGGGTCAGCACCTGGATGCTGACGTCGTCCGGGATGGCGCCCTCGTCGATGATCTCGCGGACGAAGTCGAAGTCCGTCTGCGACGCCGCCGGGAAGCCGACCTCGATCTCCTTGTAGCCCATGCGGACCAGCAGGTCGAAGAACTTGCGCTTGCGCGCGGGCGACATCGGGTCGATCAGGGCCTGGTTGCCGTCACGCAGGTCGACGGCGCACCACAGCGGCGCGGTGTCGATGCGCTTGTCCGGCCAGGTGCGGTCGGGCAGCGAGATGTCCTCGACCAGGTCGTACCAGGGGCGATAGCGGTGCACGGGCATCGAAGTGCCGCGCTGGGTATTCCACGAAGCCTGCTCGGAAGGCGCAGGACGGGTGGGCTTGCGGATGCTCATGAGGGGACGGTTCTCCTGAAGAATCGGGTGCGACGACCGGCACCACGAAGCCCCGCGACGGGGAGCCGGTCCGATCAGGCCCCGTCGCGGCAGCGAAGCAGGAGAGCTCGAGCCACGACGCCACCTTAACCGCGTGATCTCCCGAAAGGAAACCCGGGCCGCGATCGAACCGTGACTCAAGTGGCGCCCATTCGGGTTACTCGCGGGTAGCAATCGGACCAGGCGGCGTGCCACACTGCCCGGCATGGGCGAGCACGCTGAAGAGAAGGAAACCGCTGATCAGCCGACCAGACGCAAGGTCGACTGGCGAGCGGGCGGTGGTCGCGCGGCCGGCATACTGGCGAGCGTGGTCCGCTGGGTCGGATTGATCTTCGCGGCCATCCTGGTGCTGCACGTCGTCTTCGTGATCGGCGAGGCGAACCCCGGCAACGGCATCGTGTCGTTCGTCCGAGGCGGGGCCGACGGGCTCCTGCTGGGCTTCAAGGATCTCTTCATGCCCGAGGACGCCAAGCTCCGCGTGTTGATCAACTACGGCATCGCCGCGGTCTTCTGGATGGTCGTCACGGGAATCCTCGCCAGGATCATCCGACGCGTCGGCGGTCCGGCTTAGCGCACGGAGCACTACGCTGGGGGGTATGCCCGCCCCCGACCGTCACGAGGCGATGGCTTACGAGATCGTCGCCGTGGGTTCCTCGGCGGGTGGAGTCAAGGCGCTCATGGCGATCCTCGGCGAGCTGCCCGCCGATTTCCGCGTGCCGCTGATCGTCGTCCAGCATCTCGATCCCCGGCACGACACGGTTCTCGCCGATATCCTCAACCGGCGGTCACGGCTGCGGATCAAGCTGGCCGAGACCGGGGACGTCCTCGAGCCCGGCGTCGTCCACATGGCACCGCCGAACCGGCATCTCCTGGTGAGACCCGGCGGTGTGCTGGAGCTTTCGGCGACCGAACAGGTGAAGTTCGTACGGCCGTCGGTCGATCTGCTCTTCGAATCCGTCGCCGCCGTCTACGGTCCCGCCGCCCTCGTCTGTGTCCTGACCGGGACAGGGTCCGACGGTTCGGCAGGGGCCGCGATGGTGAAGGCGCGGGGCGGCAGCGTTGTCGCCGAGGATCCGGCGACCGCCGAATTCAAGGGCATGCCCCAGGCCGTGGTGAAGGCCGTGCCGGTCGACTTGGTGCTTCCGCTGGACGAAATCGCCGGTGCTCTCGTCGGCCTGGTCAAGGGAACGAGGACGCTATGAACGCGCCGGACGGCGAAAACCACGACGATCGCGGGCTCGAGGACCTGCTGACGTTCATCAGGGATTCCCGCGGCTTCGATTTCACCGGCTACAAGCGGACCTCCCTCGCTCGCCGGATCCGGAAACGGATGCAGGCCGTGAAGATCGACGGATACGCCGAATACCGGGACTTCCTGGAGATCAACGCCGAAGAGTTCCTGGAACTCTTCAACACCATCCTGATCAACGTCACCAGTTTCCTCCGGGATCCCGAAGCCTGGCACTACCTGCAGACGACCGTCGTGCCCGAAATCGTGGCGAGGGTCGGCGAAGAAGGTGAGATCCGTATCTGGAGCGCCGGATGCTCCAGCGGCGAGGAGGCGTATTCCCTCGCGATCATCTTCGCCGAGCACCTCGGTGTCGAGGAGACCACGAGGCGGGTCAAGATCTACGGGACCGACGTCGACGAGGAGGCCCTGCGCGAGGCGAGGACGGGGCTGTATTCCTCGAAAGCGCTGGATCGATTGACCGAAGGACTGAAGAAGAAGTACTTCGAGCCGACCGGCAATCTGTTCGCCTTCCGGCGAGACCTCCGGCGTCGGGTGATCTTCGGCAGACACGACATCACGCGTGACGCCCCCATCTCCCGGGTCGACCTGCTCGCTTGCCGCAACACCCTGATGTACTTCAACGTCGAGGCACAGGCGAAGATCATCGAGCGCTTCCATTTCGCGCTCAACGAAGGTGGCTACCTGTTCCTCGGGAAGGCCGAAATGCTGCTTTCCGACGGCATCCGATTCGACGCGGCCAACATCCGTAACCGGGTTTTCAAGCTGCGAACGGGGGGTATGCCGGTGAAGCCCGCGCGGTTCGACGTCCGGGCAGGCGCGGGGGTGCGGGACGCCAACCGGCGACGTCACGTCACCGAACTCGCCTTGGCGTCGTCACCCGATTCGGTCCTCGGCGTCGAGCGTGACGGCACGGTCGCCCTGATCAACGGCTCGGCTCGGTTGCAGTTCGGGCTGTCCTCGGACGACGTCGGCAGGCCGTTCCACGATCTGGAGATCTCCTACCGGCCGATCGAACTCCGCTCGGTGATCGATCAGGCCCACGCCGAGCGCCGCAGCGTGCGGATCGATTCCGTCCGGCGCCAGAAGAGCACGGAAGAGACGCAGTACCTCGACATCATCGTCCGGCCGCTGATCACCATCGAAGGCGAGGACATCGGCGTGGCCATCACATTCGTGGACACCACCGAGGCGACCAGGCTCCAGCAGGAGGTGAAACGGGTGCAGGAGGACCTGGCGACGGCCTACGCCGAACTTCAGTCGACGAACGCGGAACTCGAAACGGTCAACGAGGAACTCCAGTCGAGCATCGAGGAACTCGAGACGACGAACGAGGAACTCCAGTCCACGAACGAGGAACTCGAGACCACGAACGAAGAACTCCAGTCGGGCAACGAAGAACTCGAAACCATGAACGAGGAGATGCGCATCCGCACCGCGGAACTCGACGAGACGCGCATGTTCTTCGAAGGAGTGCTTTCGAGCGTCGAAGCAGGCGTGGTCGTGCTCGACGGAGATCTTCAGGTGCGCAGCTGGAACCGGGGCGCCCAGGAACTGTGGGGTATGCGCGCCGACGAGGTCTACCGGCAGGATTTCTTCGGCCTCGACTTCGGCCTGCCGACCGCCGGGCTCCGCGACACCGTCGAGGTCTGCAACGAGACCGGGCATCGGGCGGCGCGGGTCGAGATCGACGCGGTGGACCGGAAGGGCAGGTCACTCGTCGTTTCGGTCAGCTCCTCGCCGCTGCGGGGACCGGGCGGCGGAGTGGTGCTGCTGATGGAAAAGCGGCGGGGGTGAGTCAGCGCCCGCGCGTCGTGTTCCTGGGGAGTGAACCCACCAGATCGGACGCCGTCACGCGACGGGTGACGATCAGTTCGCACAGGTCGCTGATCCGGCGGTTGTGGCCGCGCGCGTAGCGACGCAACAGGCGGAACGCTTCGCCCGGCTCGATCTCCAGCCGAGCCGAGACGATGCCCTTCGCCTGCTCGATGATCACCCGGCTGTCCAGCGCCACCTGCAGTTGTGCGGAGGTCCTGGTCAGGCCGGCGATCGCGCGGTGGTTGAGCATGCCGATCGTCGCCGCGTCGGCGAGCGCGACCGCGACCCGCAGGTCGGCCACCGGCAGCGGAGCGGTTTCCGTGGTCAGGATCGTGACGTCGCCGAGGACGTCTTCGCGGCGGCTGAACGGGAACGCGTGTACCGATCGGAAACCGAGCGAGAGAGCGGCGGGCACCAGTCGTTTCCAGCGTGTTCCCGCCTCGTCCAGAAGCACGTTGACGACCGGCTCACGCCCTGCGCGGCAGTCCACGCCGGGGCCTTCCTCGGCGAGGATCCGGGCGAGCGACGGTCTTTCGAGCCGTTCATCGGTGTGTACCGTGATCGGGTGGTCGCCTGCCGCGACGAGCCGGACCGAAGAGGACGAAACCAGCTCTGCGTAACGGTTCGTCACACAGAGCCAATAGTCTTTCGGGTCGAGCGCGGGTGCCAAGGTGTCGGCCAGCTCCACCAACGTGTCGGCGACCCATCTTTCCCGGTTCTGCATGAAATCCGGCCTTCCTGCGAAATACGGTTTCGAGGGCGCTGGGGAATCAACGCTAGTCCTCCGCCCGCTGACGGGGAACCCGCCGGGCTCAGCCGTTCGGGTCCTCTCCGCGGGCGTCGCCGGGCGTACGCTCAGCCCATGTGGGACGGCACCGGTGGTCGGTACGACCCGACCGCCATGCGCCGACTGATCGACACCGAGCGCGGGCGGGCGGATCGAGCGGCGGCAGTCGCGAGGCGGCACGAAAGCCTGATGGAGACGGCCACCGTCTCGATGCGGCCCTTTCATCTGCGGATGGCGGAGCTGCACCGCGCCACCGAGCGCAAGCACCGGGCCGCGGCGGACATGCACGCTGGCTACCTCGACGCCGTCGGGCGCTGGGCGGACCTGCCGGAGGAACCGGCGGGCGTGCCCCCGGCGTTCATGACGGTCGCCGCCGAGGCGACCGGCCTCCGGAGCCTGGCGGTGTCCCTGTTCAGCACCGGCGGGGGCGAGGCTTCGGTCGTCGTGTCCGATCCCATCGCCGCCAGGGCGCACGACCTCGAATACGCCCTCGGCGAAGGACCTGCCCGGGACACGACGGGGAGACCGGGGGTCTGCGGCGAGCCGGAACTCGTGAGCCGGTGGCCCCAGTTCGGCCCGGCGGCCAGGGAACTCGGCGTCCGATCGGTGGTGTCGGCCCGGCTTGGCCCCGCCGAGGTGCCGATGGGCAACGTCACCGCGTACCGGCCCGAGCCCGAACCGGGTGCCGAGGTAGCCCGGTCGGTGGGGGTGCTCGCCGACGTGCTGACCAGCACCGCGTTGGACCCGGCGGTGCGCCTGGACGTGGACGACGGCCTGCCGGTGCATCCGCTGTTCGGCGACGTCGACCTCTGCGTCGTGGCGCACCAGGCCACCGGGGTCGTGATGTCCACCCACGACTGCTCGGCGGCCGACGCTCTGGTCCTCATCCGCGCGCACGCCTTCGCACGGAACGAGAGCGTCACCGAGCTCGCCCGTGCCATCGTCGCCAGGACGTACCGGCTCAGCTGACACCGAGCCTTTCGTAAGCCTCGACAGCGGCCTTCGGGTCGTCCGCCTGGAACTTCACGACGCGGACGGTCTCGGTCTTGCCGAGCGGCCGGGTCACCGTGATCGGCTCACGCAGTTCGGCGACCAGGTTCGTCTCGTAGAAGTTGTCGTAGCTGAGCCAGGTTCCGTCGCGAAAGGGCTTCGCCTTGAGGGGATCGTGGCTTTCCTTCACGTGCCGCAGGCTGAGCACGTTCTCCCTGGGGATCCGCACGTCGTAAAAGGAGCTGTAGCGCACCCGCACCTCGCGCGACGAGATCACGTGCGGCCGGACGACGGTGCCGGCGTAGACCCCGAACACCAGCAGCGCCGAGTACACGCCAAGGGCGAGCAGCAGGAGGTCGACGACGAGGCCGAAGTCGATCAGCCAGAAGAGACCCGCTTCGACGGCGCTCACCACCGCGAACACGATGAAGATCGACTTCCCGTTCGCGCCGTACGGCACCGCGACGGCGTCCCCGTCGATGCCGTCCTTCCGGCGCCTGAGATACAGCCAGAGTCCGGCCATCGTGCGGGATTCGTTGCGGAGAACGCTGCGAAAGGCCCCCATGACCCCAGGTTAGCGATCGAAGTGGGTCAGGATCTTCAGCGCGTCGGCGGATCCCGGGTCCTTCGGCGTGTAGATCTCCAGCCGGTGGTCGGGGCTGTCGGGCTGGAGCCACACCTGGTAGTCGACGCTGACCGCGCCGACCGTCGGGTGACGCAGGTGCATGGCGCCGACGGTGCAATCAGCCACGTCGCCGGTCGCCCAGAGTGACGCGAACTCGTCGCTGCGCATCGAAAGCTCGCCGATGAGCCCGGCCAGGCGGGCGTCGGTGGGGTAGCGGCCCGCGGTCAACCGCAGGTAGGCGACGTGGATCGGCGCGAGTTCGGCCCGGTTCCGGTGCAGCTCGCGGGTCAGCGGGTCGAGGAAGAACATGCGCGGCAGCGACGGCCGCCGTTCGGGATCGTTCGGCGCGTCGAAATCCAGGTGTTCGGCCATGAGCGTGTGTCCGGCGTGGTTCCACGCGAGCACGTCGCCGCGACGGCCGAAGACGAGGGCGGGCACGGCCTCGCCGAGGTTCTCCAGCAGCGCGAGGACCCGCGGGTGCGGGTCTTCCGGGCCGGGGTCGGACAGCTTCGGGAGCGCGGATTGCCGGGCGAGGTTGTGCAGATGGCCGGTCTCGACGTCGTCGAGCCGGAGCGCGCGGGCGAGCGCGTCGAGCACCTGCCGTGAAGCGGTTTCGGCCAGTCCTTGCTCCAGCCGCGTGTAGTACCCGGCGCTCACTCCGGCGAGCTGGGCGAGCTCTTCGCGGCGTAGACCAGGTACACGGCGCGAAGTGCCGTACGTGCGCAGGCCGATCTCGGCGGGCGTCACGCGATCACGACGGCTCTTGAGGTATACGCCGAGGCTTTCCATGACTCCGAGCCTAAGTTCTCCGCCCGCCGCGTGGGTGTACCCGCCGGGTGTACCCACGGCACGGGGATGGCTGCTCACTCGAAGCCGGTACAGCGTCGAGGGCATGACACGACAGCACTCCCGGGCCTGGTTCGGCCTGCTGGTGATCCTCTGCCCGGTGTTCCTGGTCTCCATGGACGGGTCGATCCTGTTCCTCGCGATGCCCAGGATCAGCCAGGCGCTCACCCCCACGGCCGATCAGGCGCTGTGGATCCTCGACGTCTACGGCTTCGCGGTCGGCTCGCTGCTGATCGCGTTCGGCAATATCGGCGACCGGTACGGGCGGCTGAAGCTGCTGATGATCGGCGCCGCGGTGTTCGGCATCGGTTCGGCGGGCGCCGCGTTCGCCCCGAACCCGGAGCTGCTCATCACGTTCCGCGCCCTGATGGGGCTGGCGGGAGCGACGCTGCTGCCGTCCGCGCTGGCGGTGCTGAGCGAGCTCTTCCCCGACGCGCGACGCCGGGCGCGGGCCATCGGGATCTTCGCGGCCGCGTTCGCCGCCGGTTTCGCGATCGGCCCGGTCGTCGGCGGTGTCCTGCTGGAACGGTTCGCGTGGGGCTCGGTCTTCCTGGTCAACCTCCCGGTGATCGCGGTGTTCCTGGCGCTCGCGCCAGTGCTGCTGCGGGAGGTGCGGGCCACCGGGAAGGGACGCGTCGACGTGCTGAGCGTCGTGCTCTCCGCGGCCGGCCTGCTGCTCGCGATCTACGGGATCAAGCACGCGGCCGCCGACGGACTGTCCGTCACCGCGGTCTCCGCCGCCGTCGCCGGGGCGGGGCTGCTGGTGTGGTTCGCCCGGCGTCAGCGGGGTCTCGAGTACCCGCTGGTCGAGTTCTCCTTGTTCCGCGACCGTGTCTTCACGATCGCGATCGTCACCGGGCTGCTGCCGCTGGCGGCGTGGTCGGCGGCCGCGTACCTGTCGGGGATCCACTTGCAGTCCGTGCTCGGCCTGCCCGTGCTGCACGCGGCGCTGCTGGCGTTGCCGGGCGCGGCCGTGCTCACGATCATGTGCGTCGTCACGCCCGCGCTGGTCGACCGGATCGGCGCACGCGCGGCGCTGATCGTCTGCCACTTCTCCATCGCCGCCGGGCTCGCCCTGCTGCTCATGACCGGTGTCACGGGCGGAGCGGGCTGGTACGTCGCGTCGACGGTGGTCGCCGGCGTCGGCTACGGCATCTCGTTCAGCGTGGTGGCCGACACGGCCGTCGCCGCGGTGCCCGCCGCGCGCGCGGGAGCGGCGGGCGCGATCGCCGAAACGAGTAACGAGATCGGCAACGCGCTGGGGATCGCGCTCATGGGCTCGCTCGCCGCGCTGGTGTTCCGGCTGGCGGGCCCGGACCTCGCGCCGACACTCGGCGAAACCCTCGAGATCGCGCCCACAGCCGCTCTTGACGCGAAGGAGGCCTTCGTCGCGGGCCTCCACACCGCCGTCGCGGTGCTGAGCCTGCTGCACGTCGGGCTCGGCATTCTCGCCCTTCGCTGGCTCCCTCAGCCGTCGAAAGCGCTCGTGCCCCAGGCGTCGGCGTAGGCGAATTCAGCCAGCGGGACTCGCTCGCGCGGCGCCTTTTCGCGCTCGATGCGCCAGTCCTCTTCGAGCACCGAGGGGTCCGCGGGCGAGCCGACGGCGATCGCGACCTTCGGGACGACGTCGTCAGGGAGGCCGAAGAAGTCCTTCGCCGCTTCGGCGGAGAAGCCCGCCATCTGGTGCGCGATCAGGCCGAGGTCGACGGCCTGGAGCACGAGGTTCTCGCTCGCCAGCCCCAGCCCGTACTCGGCGTACGGGACTTCGCCCTTCTCGTTCGTGGTCACCATCACGCCGATCAGCAGCAGCCCGGCGCGATGGGCCCACGCCCGGTTGCCCGAGTTGAGCGTCGAGAGGATGCGGTCGAACGACGGCGTTCCCCGCAGGCCGACCAGGTAGCGGGCGGGCTGGGTGTTGCCGAACGACGGCGCCCAGCGGGCCGCTTCGAGCAGCGCGCGGAGCTGGTCTTCGGTGACGATCGCTGACTCGTCGTAGGCGCGCGGGCTCCAGCGGTGGGCCAGGATCGACGCGATCGGGGTACTCGTGTCGGCGGGTTTGTGCATGGCTCGGGAAGATACAGCGGAGCGGAGCTCCTCGTTCGAGGGTGGAGGCGGGGGCATGGATGGATAACAAGGGGTGCTCTCCGTCACTAAAGCGAAAGCCCTCCGACTATTTCGTTGGTGTTAAGGAAGATTTACTTCCAGGAGTCCTCGAAGTGGTGGTCAGGACCACTTACGAGGGTGGCGAGCGCGCGTCACCCCGGTAGGCTTTCGCCCAAATAAGGGACGCGGGGGCTCCTCGGTGCCCACCAGGAGCACGCCCGGCCCGTCGAGGAGGTTCGGGCGTGGCCCTCGTGGTCCAGAAGTACGGCGGTTCGTCGCTGGAAAGTGCCGACCGGATCAAACGCGTCGCGGAACGCATCGTCGCCACCAAGAAGGCGGGCAACGACGTGGTCGTCGTCTGCTCCGCCATGGGCGACACGACCGACGAGCTGCTCGACCTGGCTCAGCAGGTCAACCCGGCGCCGCCGGAACGCGAGATGGACATGCTGCTCACCGCGGGTGAGCGTATCTCCAACTCCCTGGTGGCGATGGCGATTTCGGCGCAGGGCGCGGAGGCCTGGTCGTTCACCGGCTCGCAGGCCGGTGTGGTGACGACGTCGGTGCACGGCAACGCGCGGATCATCGACGTCAGCCCCAGCCGGGTGACGGAAGCCCTCGACCAGGGCTACATCGCGCTGGTGGCCGGGTTCCAGGGCGTGTCGCAGGACACCAAGGACATCACCACCCTCGGCCGCGGGGGTTCGGACACCACCGCCGTCGCGCTGGCCGCCGCGCTGAACGCCGACGTCTGCGAGATCTACTCCGATGTGGACGGTGTGTACACCGCCGATCCCCGGGTCGTGTCCGACGCGCGCAAGCTCGACACCATCGCCTACGAGGAGATGCTGGAGCTGGCGGCGAGCGGGTCGAAGATCCTGCACCTGCGTTCGGTGGAGTACGCGCGCCGCTACGGCGTCCCGATCCGAGTCCGTTCTTCCTACAGTGACAAGCCGGGCACCACGGTGACCGGTTCTATCGAGGAGATCCCCGTGGAACAAGCGTTGATCACCGGTGTGGCGCACGACCGCTCCGAAGCCAAGATCACGGTGACCGGCGTGCCCGACACGACCGGTGCCGCCGCCCGGATCTTCCGCGTGATCGCCGACAACGAGATCGACATCGACATGGTGCTGCAGAACGTGTCCAGCACCGTCTCGGGCCGCACCGACATCACCTTCACCCTGTCGAAGGCCAACGGGGCCAAGGCCGTGCAGTCGCTGGAGAAGATCAAGGACGAGATCGGCTTCGAGTCGGTCCTCTACGACGACCACGTCGGCAAGGTGTCGCTCGTCGGCGCGGGGATGCGTTCGCACCCCGGTGTCACGGCGACGTTCTGCGAGGCGCTCGCCCAGTCGGGCGTCAACATCGAAATCATCAACACCTCGGAGATCCGGATCTCGGTGCTGATCCGGGACGCGCAGCTCGACGACGCGGTGCGCGCGATCCACGAGGCGTTCGAACTCGGCGGCGATGAAGAAGCCGTCGTCTACGCGGGGAGTGGTCGCTGATGCCGGAAGGTTTGCGGGTAGGCGTGGTCGGGGCGACCGGTCAGGTCGGCGGCGTCATGCGCCGTCTGCTGGCCGAACGGGGCTTCCCGGTCGCCGAAATGCGGTACTTCGCCTCGGCGCGGTCCGCCGGTTCGAAGCTTCCTTGGCGTGACGGGGAAATCGTCATCGAGGACGCGACGACCGCGGATCCGTCCGGTTTGGACATCGCGCTGTTCTCGGCCGGTGGCGCGACCTCCAAGGCACAGGCGGAACGGTTCGCCGCGGCCGGTGCCACGGTCATCGACAACTCGTCGGCGTGGCGGATGGACCCGGACGTCCCGCTGATCGTGAGCGAGGTCAACCCGGAGGCGATCAAGGAGGCGCGCAAGGGGATCATCGCGAATCCCAACTGCACCACCATGGCCGCGATGCCGGTGCTCAAGCCGCTGCACGCCGAAGCGGGTCTGGTGCGGCTGGTCGCCAGCACCTACCAGGCCGTGTCCGGCAGCGGGCTCGCCGGCGTGGAGGAGCTGGAAGGCCAGCTCGCCGCGGCGGCGGCGAACGCGGGCGCGCTGACCCACGACGGCGCGGCGGTGGACTTCCCCGAGCCGAAGAAGTACGCGCGGCCCATCGCGCACAACGTCCTCCCGCTGGCCGGGTCCATTGTGGACGATGGTCTGTTCGAGACGGACGAGGAGAAGAAGTTCCGCAACGAGAGCCGCAAGATCCTGAGCATCCCGGAGCTGCTGGTCTCGTGCACCTGTGTGCGGGTGCCGGTGTTCTCGGGGCACTCGATCTCGATCAACGCCGAGTTCTCGCAGCCGCTTTCGGTCGCCCGTGCGACCGAACTGCTGACCGGCGCCCCCGGCGTGGAGCTGTCGGACATCCCGACGCCGCTGCAGGCCGCCGGCCAGGACCCGTCGTACGTCGGGCGGCTACGGACGGACCCGGGCGTCGACGGCGGTCGTGGTCTGGTGCTGTTCCTGTCGAACGACAACCTGCGGAAGGGTGCGGCGCTCAACGCCGTGCAGATCGCGGAACTGGTCGCCGCGAACTCCTGACGCCTGCTTGCGCGTGAAGGCCCCCTTTCCTCGGCTGAGCCGAGGGAAGGGGGCCTTCACGTCGTAATTGCGTTGTCGAGGGCCTTCGGCCCGTGCATGCTCAAGGGCGGCAAAACGTTTCCACGAAGGGAAAATCATGTACACGGCGGTCGAAGGCTCGCGGGTTCCGATCCGGATGTGGGCAGACCCCACGTCGGTCGAGGACCAAGCCATGCGACAGCTGCACAACGTCGCCAACCTGCCGTGGGTGCACGGCGTCGCGGTCATGCCCGACGTCCACTACGGCAAGGGCGCGACCGTCGGCAGCGTGATCGCGATGCGCGACGCGGTGTCCCCGGCCGCCGTCGGCGTGGACATCGGCTGCGGGATGAGCGCGGTGCGGACCTCGCTCACCGCCACCGACCTGCCCGACGACCTGCTGAAGCTCCGCCGCCGGATCGAATCGGCCGTCCCGGTCGGGTTCGGCCTGCACAAGACCCCGGTGAACCCGGCGAAGGTGCACGGAGTCGGTGGCTGGGACGCGTTCTGGAAGTCCTTCGGCGACCTGCATCCCGGCGTCCAGGAGCTGCACGACCGCGCGTCGCGCCAGATCGGGAGCCTCGGTGGCGGCAACCACTTCATCGAGGTCTGCCTCGAACAGGGCGGCGAAGACGAAGGCCGCGTGTGGCTGATGCTGCACTCCGGTTCCCGCAACATCGGCAAGGAACTCGCGGAACGGCATATGGCCGTCGCGCGGAAGCTGCCGCACAACGCGGACCTGCCGGACCCGGATCTCGCGGTGTTCGTCGCGGGCACGCCCGAGATGCAGGCGTACCGGCGCGACCTGTTCTGGGCGCAGGACTACGCGGCGCGCAACCGCGCCACCATGGTCGCGCTCGTGAAGCAGGCGCTGAAGGACGTCGTGCCGCACACGACGTTCGACGACGCGATCAGCTGCCACCACAACTATGTCGCCGAAGAGACCTACGACGGCGTCGATCTTCTGGTGACCCGCAAGGGCGCGATCCGCGCGGGTTCGGGCGATCTCGGGATCATCCCGGGCAGCATGGGCACCGGTTCGTACATCGTGCGCGGTCTCGGGAACGAGTCGTCCTTCCAGTCCGCGTCGCACGGCGCGGGCCGCCGGATGTCGCGGAACAAGGCGAAGAAGCTGTACACCGCCGAGGACCTCGCCGCGCAGACCGCCGGCGTGGAATGCCGCAAGGACTCCGGTGTGGTGGACGAGATCCCGGCCGCGTACAAGGACATCGAAACGGTGATCAAGGCGCAGACGGATCTCGTCGAGGTGGTCGCGCACCTCAAGCAGGTCGTCTGCGTGAAGGGCTGAATTACCGGGCGGTTCGTGGGTGGTGGCCGGGGGAACCCGACATACCACCCACGAAATCGCTAGTCTTGACCGCATGAAGAGGTTGGGAATCGCGGCGCTCCTGGCGGCCGCCGGGCTCGCGCTGGCGGGCTGCAGCGAGGTCACGAACGCGGTCGATCAGACGAACAAGGCGGCGACGAAGGTCAGCGCCTGCGCCGAGGCGCTCAGCCTCGCCGACCTCAATCCGGACCCGGCGACGCTCAAGGAGCGCGCCGCGGACAAGGAGAAGCGCCTGCGTGAGCTGGCGGGCAGCGTCGGCGAGCAGAACGTGGCGGGTGCGCTCACCGGTATGGCCGACTCGTACCTGCAGGTGCAGAAGGAGAACATCCAGGACGCGGGCAAGGTCGCGGACTGGACCAAGCGCAACCTCGAGCAGCTGGAAGCCCTCCGGAAGGTCTGCGCCTAGCCCTGTTTCGCATTTCGTCCTCTGAATGCGGTAGTTGCGCGTGCAACGACCGCATTCAGAGGACGAAACGCATCAGGAGGAAGTGAGCGCGGGCACCTGGGCGGGGGGCCGGGAGCGGCGCCAGAACAGGCCGGCCGAAGCGATCGCCAGCGCGCCCAGCGCCGAGGCCGCGAAGCCCCAGCCGGGGCTGGAGTGGTCGATCACGAACCCGATGATCGGGCTCCCGATCGCCAGCCCGATCCGGCTGGCCGCGTCCAGCAGGCCCATCGCCTCCCCGCGCACGCGGGCGGGCGCCGCGGCGCTGACCGTCTCCGTGCTCGCCGCGAGCGTCGGCGCGCACAGCACGTTGCTCGGGAAGAGCACGATCGCCAGCAGCCACCACGGCTCGGCGATCAGCCCGGCCGGCAGGGTCAGCACCGCGAGCAGCACCATCAGCGTGCCCTGCGAAAGCGACCGCCGGACCGCGCCGTGGATCGCCCCGCCGAGGACCGACGCGACGCACATCAGCGTGATCAGCAGCCCGGACCAGGCGATGTCACCGCTCGCGCGCAGCGTCGCCAGCGCGGCGAGCTCCATGCCGACCAGGCAGAACAGCGCGCCCGCGGCGATGAACATCGCCATCACGAGCCGTCCGGTGAGCCAGCTCCGCACGGTCGGCCGCTCCCCGGTGAACACCTCGGCGTCGGCCTCGGCGCGGATCGGCGGGTTCTGCCGGTAGATCAGCGTCGCCGAAAGCGCGAAGCAGACCCCGATCCCGGTGAGCGCGTAGACCGCGGGCAGCTGAGTGATCGCCATGATCCCGGCCGACGGCCCGATCATGAACGACGCCTCCACCAGGATCGTGTCCAGCGAGTAGGCCGCCCGCCGTTGTTCGAGTGGCACGAGCGCGGTGAGCACCAGCCGCGCGAGCGTGCCGGCGGGCACCGACAGCACCCCCGCGGGGAGCGCGACCGCGAGCAGCACCTGATACGGCAGATGCGGCGCGCTGATCCAGAACGCCGACGAGGCCAGTCCGCAGATCGCGACCACCGGCCGCAGCCCGTAGCGGTCGACGTACCGGCCGACGAGCGGTGCCCCGATCGCGCTGCCGAGCGTGGTGGCGGCGCCGACCAGCCCGGCCGCGCCGTAGCCGCGGCCCAGGTCGTTGACCACGTACAGCGTCATCGTCACGCCCATGGCCGTCATCGGGAGCCGGGCAAGGAACATCAGCAGCATCGAGCTGGGAACTCCGGGCACGGCTAACACGCGACGATACGGAGCGAGGGCCATACGTCCGATGAGAACGTAACTTGGTACGCGCGTGCAAGTTTTTTTCGCGTTGCCCGGATCACCCGGTCCGGGGTGTTTTCTTGACTGATTCCAGATTAGACGAGAGGGTGGGGGAGGACTGACCGCTCACCACCACGAACCAGGAGGCACCGGCGTGACCCTGCCGACCACGAACAACGTGGGCATCCCCGTCGCGAGCGACAACGATTCCCTGACCGTAGGCGCCAACGGCCCGATCCTGCTCCAGGACCACTACCTGATCGAGAAGAACGCCCAGTTCAACCGTGAGCGGGTGCCGGAACGCGTCGTCCACGCCAAAGGCGGCGGCGCGCACGGCTTCCTCGAGGTCACGGAGGACGTCAGTCAGTTCACGAAGGCCGCGCTGTTCCAGCCGGGCGTGCGCACCGAGAGCCTGGTCCGGTTCTCCTCGGTCGCCGGGGAGAACGGCTCGCCCGACACGTGGCGCGACCCGCGCGGTTTCGCGGTGAAGTTCTACACCTCCGAGGGCAACTACGACCTCGTCGGCAACAACACCCCGGTGTTCTTCATCCGCGATCCGATCAAGTTCCCCGACTTCATCCACTCGCAGAAGCGCCGCGCCGACAACCATCTGCGCGACCACGACATCCAGTGGGACTTCTGGACGCTGCGGCCCGAGTCCGCGCACCAGGTCACCTGGCTGATGGGCGACCGCGGCATCCCGTCGAACTGGCGCGAGATGGACGGCTTCGGCTCGCACACCTATCTGTGGGAGAACGCGGGCGGCGAGAAGTTCTGGGTCAAGTACCACTTCAAGACCGACCAGGGCATCGGCTACCTCACGCAGGCCGACGCGGACCGGATCGCCGGCGAGGACTCGGACTACTACATCCGCGACCTGTTCAAGAACATCAAGCAGGGCAATCACCCCAGCTGGACGCTCTACGTCCAGGTGATGCCGTACGCCGAGGCCGCGGACTACCGCTTCAACCCGTTCGACCTGACCAAGGTGTGGCCGAAGGGCGACTACCCGCTGATCAAGGTCGGCCGCTGGGTACTCGACCGCAATCCGGCGAACTACTTCGCGGAGATCGAGCAGGCCGCGTTCGAGCCGTCCAATCTGGTGCCGGGCATCGGCCCGTCGCCGGACAAAATGCTGCAGGGCCGCCTGTTCGCGTACCCGGACGCCCACCGCTACCGGATCGGCGCGAACTACACGCAGTTGCCGGTCAACGCGCCGAAGTCCCCGGTGAACAGCTACTCGCGTGACGGCGCGATGCGCTACAACAACCCGGGCGACCCGGTGTACGCGCCGAACTCGTACGGCGGTCCGCACGCGAACGCGGAGATCGCCGCCGAGACCGCTTCGGGCTACGGCGTCGAGGACGAGGTCATCCGGTCGGCGTACAAGCTCCACGCCGAGGACGACGACTTCGGCCAGCCGGGCACGCTCGTCCGCGACGTGATGGACGACGCGCAGCGCGAGCGGCTCGCGAGCAACATTATCGGCCACGCCTCGAACGACGTCTCGCGCCCGGTGCTCGAGCGGGTCTTCGAGTACTGGCGGAACGTCGACAAGGACCTCGGCGACAAGGTCGCGGACGCCTTCCGCGAGTAAAGGACCTCTCCTGGAGAGGTTGCTCCCACCACGGAACGCCCCCGGTGCGCGCACCGGGGGCGTTTCCATGTCCCCACTCGCATGTGAAACCAGAAGAGGGCGTGACGTGCGTGGGGGACACCCCGAGTGGAGCAGTACGACACGCCTGTCCGACGGAGTGATGAAGCCAAACGATCACCGTTTACACCGCTGTGGGTGAACGAGCCGCACCACGGTGTCGACCGGTCACAGGTGGTCATAAATCGGCGGGAAAAGGATGATCTTCAGGGGGAGGCGCAAGATTTCGCCGTTAATCAATTGCGGGAGTCTTACCCGGGAATGAATCCGGCACGTAAGGGTTAGAAAAGTGTTCCAACCGGTGATCGGGTGGTGTTCGGCCGATACGGGGGGTATCGATTTACCTCGTCAGGTCCCAGAGGCCAGGAGGTAAGGGAATGAAAGGCAACATTGCCCGGACGATTGCCGCGGTCGCCGCAGGCAGTCTGTTGGCGGTGGCCTCGGCCGGCGCCGCTACGGCTGGCACCGATGGTGGGAAGGGCTCGTCGAACACACAGGCGCTCGCCGCGCAGGTGCTGCAGATGCGAGACGGCCTCACCAAGGTGGCCTACGCCGGCGACGTCGCCAAAACGCGGGCGGACTTGGACAAGCTCAGCCCCGTCCTCGGTGACATCGCCGCGGGCAAGCGCTACCAGATCCAGACCGAAACGCAGAAGCTTGGCGACCTGGCCCAGGGCCGTTCCGTCGAGTCCAGCAGGCTGCTGGCCGACCCGACGGCGAAGGCGCGACAGCTGCCGCCGCTGCCGGTGCCGATCCCCTCGCTCCCGGACCTTCCCGGACCGCTGAAGATCGTCAGCGACCTGGTGAAAGCCCTGCTCGCGGCCGTGACCGGCATTCTCGGTGGCCTGCTCGGCGGACTCCCTGTCCCGCCGCTGCCGGTCCCGCCCGTACCGCTTCCCACACCCTAGAAGGAGACCGGGAGTCGTCAGGGTTCGCCGTGCAGGGCGGCGGGCCACGATATGGGGGCCGGAGCCCGAGTGGGGACATTTCTCCTCACTCGGGCTCTGGCTTTCACTTCGGCGCGAGACCCAGCCGCAAGGCTCCCGCCGCTTCGGCCGTCGCCTCACGGAACCGCCGTCCGACGCCGAGGAAGTTGATGTACCCGTGGATCAGATCCGGCTGGCGGCTGAGCGCCACCGGAACACCCGCTTTCCGCAATTTCTCCGCGTAGGCCTCGCCCTCGTCGCGCAGCGGATCGAAACCGGCCGTCGCGATATACGCGGGCGGCAATCCGGAAACGTCACCGTGCAGCGGCGACAGTTTCGGGTTGTACAGATCGGTGCCCTTCGGCACGTAATGTCCCTCGAACCACGTCATATCCGTGTCGGTCAGGAACAGATCCTCCGCGAACAATTCCCGGGAGCGGCGGCGCACGGTGAAATCGGTCGCCGGGTAGAACAGCAGCTGGAACGCCGGGACCCCGCCGCCGCGTTTCACTGCCCGCTGCGCGGTCACCGCGGCGAGGTTCCCACCGGCGCTGTCACCGCCGACGGCGATGCGCGCCGGGTCTGCGCCCAGGTCCCGCGCTTTCGCGAAGGCGTACTCGAACGCCGCGATCGCGTCTTCGGTGGCGCCGGGGAAGCGGGTCTCCGGCGCGAGCCGGTACTCCACCGAAAGAACCCGCACACCCGCCTGTTTCGCCAGGTAGCGAACGGTGTTGTCGTGGGAGACGCGGCTGCCGACCACCCAGCCACCGCCGTGGAAGAACACCAGTAGCCCGGACGGATCCGGCAGCCCGGCCGGCGTGTAGAGCGTGGCGGGCACGTCGCCGTCACCCGTGGGGATGAGCAGTTCCCTGGTGGCGACCGGTTCGATCGTCGGCCCGCTGACCAGGTGCCTGCTCGCCAGGAGCATGGTGCGCGACTCTTCGACGGTCCCTCGCACCAGCGACGCCTTCGCCAGCTTCTGCAGGCGGAGCAGGAGCTGGGCGTCCAGCGCGAGTTCCTGTCCGTCCAGGCGGAGGGGCGGTCCCGCGATGGCCCGTCTGACCGGCTTCGGGAGCCAGAACGCAAGCTGCGAAAACGCGGCCTCGGCACGGATCTGGAGCGGTATCGCCATGCTTCCTCCTGAGGGCTTCCCGTCAGGTTACTTTCGAGTAGGTATGCCGTCCAGCGGGGAACGGGGCGGTTGAGGCGAACGGGTGTGACGCAGGCCTCCGTTTCAGATCCTGGTCCTCCACTTAAGTAGAGGGGCTAGCCTCGAAAGCGTGACTTCGACGAACGCGGTGCATGTCCTCGGGATCGGCGGCTCTCTGCGGGAGGGCTCGCAATCCGAGCGTGCGCTGCGCATCGCGCTCGGCGCCGCGTCCGAAGCCGGAGTCACCACCGAGCTGATTCCCGGGCCCGAGCTGGTGTTGCCGTTCTACGACACCGCGCTGGGGGAGCGGCACGAGCGAGCCACCCGGCTGGTCGAGGCGATCCGCCGCGCCGACGGGATCGTCGTCGTCTCGCCCGGCTACCACGGCGCGCTGTCCGGCCTGGTGAAGAACGCCCTGGACTACGCCGAAGACCTGCGCGACGACACCCGTCCGTATCTCGACGGCCGCGCGGTCGGCCTCGCCGCCGTCGCGTACGGCTGGCAGGCCGCGGTCACCACGTTGGAGCAGCTGCGCACGATCACGCACGCGCTGCGCGGCTGGGCCACCCCTTTGGGTGGTTCGATCAACACCGCGGAGACCAAGTTCGACGAAGCCGGCGGCGCCTCGGACGAGAAGAGCGTCCGCACGCTTCGCCTGATCGGAAGCCAGGTCGCCGAGTTCGCGCTGAGTCGCGCCGGTCACTAGTCGTTTGCTCCGGTCGTCGTCCGGGTAATTCCCGGACGTGACGCCTGCCATGGGGTGGCAAGGTTTCGCGGTTGCGGGATGTTGACACCGAAGAGACGCTCAACGGGGCGTGTCTTGAGACCAGGAGGTAGGCGAAGAATGGCTGAGGCTCTGTACACCGCTGTGGCCACCGCTCGCGGCGACGGCCGCAACGGTGAGGTCACGTCCTCTGACGGCGTCATCGACGAGTCGCTGGCGATCCCGAAGGAGATGGGCGGGCCGGGCGGGGACAAGACCAACCCCGAGCAGCTCTTCGCCGCCGGCTATTCCGCCTGCTTCCACTCCGCGTTGCAGCTCGTCGCGCGCCAGGCGAAGGTGACGCTGGACGGCTCCACCGTGACCGCCGAGGTCAGCGTGCTCAAGCAGGGCGAGGGCTTCGGTCTCGGCGTGGCGCTCAAGGTTTCGCTGCCCGGCCTGGAGCAGGCGCAGGCCGATCAGCTCGTCGAGCAGGCGCACCAGGTGTGCCCCTACTCGAACGCGACCCGCGGCAACATCGAGGTCGTACTGTCCGCGACGGTCTGATCCCGTCCGCGGCAGAGGTCCATTCCCGAACCGACTGATTTCCGAAAGGAAGACCGAAGATGGGCAAGTCTCCGATCAAGAGTCCGCTGAGCGACGCCGACAAGGAGATCACCGGTAACGCCTTGCAGGCCACTCTGGTCGATCTGGTGGATCTGTCGCTGATCGCGAAGCAGGCTCACTGGAACGTCGTCGGCGCGAACTTCCGCAGCGCGCACCTGCAGCTCGACGAGCTGGTCGCCACCGCGCGCCAGTACGTCGACGAGGTCGCCGAGCGCGCCAACGCCATCGGCATCTCGCCGAACGGCCAGGCGAAGGCCGTCGTGGAGAGCTCCGGACTGCCGGACTACCCCGACAACTGGCAGTCCGTCGAGTCCACGGTCGCCGCGATCGTCGACATCCTCGCGGCGCTGATCGAGCGGCTGCGCAAGCGCATCGACGAGACCGACAAGAGCGACCTGGTCACGCAGGATCTCCTCATCGAGATCACCCAGGAACTCGAAAAGGCGCACTGGATGTGGCAGGCGCAGCAGGCCTGACCTGACCTCTCTCGCCGCTCTCGCGTGCAATGAAGGGGCCTTTCATAGCAAAATTTGCTATGAAAGGCCCCTTCATTGCACTTGGCGGAGGGTGAGTCCGAGTGCCGGTTCCACGCTGCCGGGCTACGTTCGATCCATGGTGCTGCACAAGGGAACCGCGTCCGATCCGGACCGCAAGGGCGGGGCCAACCCGCTGCACGCCGGCGCGTATCCCGCGCTCGCCGCGAACATCCGCCTCCCGCACGACAGCCTCGCCGAGGACCCGCTCCCGCCCGACGCCGCGCTCCAGCTGGTGCGCGACGAGCTGATGCTCGACGGCAATGCCCGGCTGAACCTCGCCACGTTCGTCACCACGTGGATGGAGCCGCAGGCCCGCGAGCTGATGGCCGAATGCGTCGACAAGAACATGATCGACAAGGACGAGTACCCGCAGACCGCGGAACTCGAACGGCGCTGCGTGAACATCCTCGCAGATCTGTGGCACGCGCCTGATCCCGCCGCGATCATGGGCTGCTCCACGACCGGTTCGTCGGAAGCCTGCATGCTCGCCGGGATGGCGCTGAAACGCCGCTGGTCGAAACTGGGCCGCACCGGGAAGCCGAATCTGGTGATGGGCGCGAACGTCCAGGTCTGCTGGGAGAAGTTCTGCGAATACTGGGAGGTCGAGCCGCGGCTGGTGCCGATGGACGGCGACCGTTTCCACCTCACCGCCGACGAGGCGATCGCCCGCTGCGACGAGAACACGATCGGCGTCGTCGCGATCCTCGGGTCCACGTTCGACGGCAGCTACGAGCCGGTCGCCGAGATCGCGGCCGCGCTCGACGGCCTGGCGGAACGCTCCGGCTGGGACATCCCGGTGCACGTCGACGGCGCTTCGGGCGCGATGATCGCGCCGTTCCTCGACCCCGGGCTGAGCTGGGATTTCCGCCTGCCGAGGGTGGCGTCGATCAACACCTCCGGGCACAAGTACGGCCTGGTCTACCCCGGCGTCGGCTGGGTGGTGTGGCGCGACAAGGAGGCGTTGCCGGCAGAACTCGTCTTCAACGTCAACTACCTCGGTGGAGACATGCCGACTTTCGCCTTGAACTTCTCCCGTCCCGGCGCCGAGGTGGCCGCGCAGTACTACACGTTCGTCCGGCTCGGCCGCGAAGGTTTCCGTGCCGTGCAACAGGCTTCGCGTGACGTCGCGACCCAGCTGGCGGACGGGATCGCCGGACTGGGCCCCTTCCAACTGCTGACGCGAGGCGATCAGCTGCCCGTGTTCGCCTTCACGACGAAGGCGGATGTAGAGGGCTTCGACGTCTTCGACGTGTCACGGCGGCTTCGTGAGCGTGGCTGGCTTGTCCCGGCGTACACGTTCCCGGACAACCGGACCGATCTCGCGGTGCTGAGGATCGTGGTGCGCAACGGTTTCACGCACGACCTCGCCGATCTGCTGCTCGCCGATCTCCGGCGGCTGCTGCCCGAGCTCGATCACGGCCCGCGACCGCGGACCGCGTTCCATCACTGAGCCGGGTGCCCTGCGTCACGCCGGATTTCCCCGCGCCCTACCGGCGCGTAACGTCGTGGGGTATGGGAGTCGCCGGAGACGAACGTCGTGCGTTGAGCGAGCTTTTCGAAGAGGTCGGCCCGGACGCGCCGACCCTGTGCGCGGGCTGGAAGACGCGGGATCTCGCGGCGCATCTGCTGGTCCGCGAGCGGCGGCCCGACGCGGCGCCCGGCATTCTGGTCCCTGCGCTGGCGTCGTACACCCAGCGAGTGCAGGACTCCTACGCCGCGCGACCCTGGTCCGAGGTCGTCGGCAAGGTCCGGTCCGGCCCCGCCTGGTACTGGCCGACGTCGATCGCCGCGCTCGACGAGCTGGCGAACAGCGCGGAATTCCTGATCCACCACGAGGATGTCCGGCGCGGACAGCCCGGCTGGGAACCGCGTCCGGCGGACTCCGCGCGGGATGCGGCTGCCTGGAAGTCGGCGAAGCAGGCCTCGAAGCTGAACCTGCGGAAATCACCGGTCGGCGTGATCCTGAAGACCCCCGAAGGCCGCGAAGCGCGGGTGAAGGAAGGCCCGGACACGGTGACCGTGATCGGCTCGCCGCTCGAACTGCTGCTGTTCGTCTTCGGCCGCGACGCCGTCCGTCTCACCTTCGAGGGCGACGCCTACGCCGTCGACCGTCTGCGGAAGCACGATCGCGGGCTCTAGAGTCCGTTCATGCCGATGATCAGTGTTTCGATGTTCCCCGGCCGCACGGCCGAACAGAAGCAGGCCCTCGTGCGCGAGGTGACCGACGCCTTCGTCCGCACCTGCGGCGGCAAAGCCGAAGGCGTCTGGGTGACGATCAACGAGATTCCCGCCGAACACTGGGCGTCCGGCGGGACTCTCTTCTCCGAGCACTGACCTCGCTCGCCGGGGTCAGCGAAGCCCGACCGCCCGCAGCGCGAAGAACACCTCGATCGCGGTCTGCTTGATCGTCTCGGCGATCACCAGCGACCCGTGGCCCGCGTCGAACCGGTAGAACTCGAACGGGATCTCCCGCTTCGCGAGCCTGTCGAGGTAGTTCTCGACCTGCCGGATCGGGCAGCGCGGGTCGTTGTCCCCGGCGAGCACCAGCACCGGCGCCGTCACGGCTTCGACGTAGGTGATCGGCGAGCATTCGCGGTACACCGCCGGCACCGTCTCCGGCGAACCGCCGAACAGCGCCCTGTCGAACGAGCGGAGCTGCTCCATCTCGTCCTCGTACGCGGCGACGTAGTCCGCGACAGGCACTCCGGCGATCCCCGCCGCCCAGCGCGCCGGCTGGGTGCCCAGAGCCAGCAGGCTCAGGTACCCGCCCCACGAAGCGCCGTTCACCACGCATTTGGCCGGATCCGAAAGTCCACTTTGGACGGCCCAGTCGTGTACGGCGGCGACGTCTTCGAGTTCGGTCAGGCCGGGACGGCCTTCGATGGCGTCACGCCAGGCCGAGCCGTAGCCGGTCGAACCGCGGTAGTTGACCTCGACGACGGCGAATCCCGCGTCGAGCCACACGGCGCGGTACGCGGAGAAGCGGTCCTCGTCGGCCGAATGCGGCCCGCCGTGCAAGGAGAAGACCGTGGGCAGCGGACCTTCCGGCGCGTCGGCCGGGCGCGAGACGAGTGCGTGGATCCGCCCGCCGATCCCGTCGACGAACGCGTCGGTGACCGGTGCCGATCCCGGGGCGCGCTCGCCCGGCGGTTCGAGGAGCACCGAGTCTTCGCCGTCCGCCGTCCGTGCGCGCACGGACGGCGGCTGCGCGGCACTGGACCACGAGTACTCGACGATGCCGTCGGGCCGCACTCCCGCGCCGCCGATCCGGCCGGGTGGGGTGTCCAAAGAGGACAATTCGCCACTGGCGAGGTCGTAGTGGTGGAGGGAACTGCGGCCTTGGTGGAAGTGGACGACCAGCAGCGCCCGCGCGTCCTGGTACCAGCCCGCGACCACCTCGCCGGGCAGGTCCAGCTCGATCTCCTGCTCGGTGTCCGCGGCGGTGTCCCAGATCAGGAGCTCTTCGCGACCGCGCCGCTCGTGCAGCACCAGCAACCGCTGGTCGCCCGCGACCGGGGAGAACTCCAGCGCGCCGAGGCCCTTGCCCTCGCCGTCCCATTTGTCGGCGACCGTCGTGAAGCCGTCGGTCGACAGGACGCGAAGCGCGGGGTGTCGTGAATCACCGTGCTCGGAGTGGGAGATCACGAGCAGCGACTCGTCGCGGGACAGTGACGCGACCCCGGCGTCGTCCTCGTGCTTGTAGAAGGACGCGGTTTCGCCGTCGATATGGGCGAAGAGCTCGCTGCCGTCGTCGGTCGAGACGCCGACGGCGACCACCTTGGTGCCGATTTCGAGCCCGGCTGGGTAGCCGTCGTGGACGCCCGGCACCGCGCGCTCGGCGGCTGCCCCCGGCGCGAACGGTTCGCGGACCCAGGAGCCGAATTCGTCGCCGTCGGTGTCGTTGAACCACCAGATCCAGCGGCCGTCGGGGGATGGGGTCGTGTGCATGGTGCCGTTGGGCCGGTCGGTGACGCGGCGGTGCTCACCGGTCGACCGGTCCCAGGAGTAGACCTCCCACACGCCGCTGGCGTTGGAAACGTAGACGTTGGCGTCCGGGGCGTCGATGGCCCATTCGGGCACCGAGATGCGCGGCGCGCGGAAGCGGGCCCGCCACCTGGCCTCGGCTTCGGCGTCGTCGAACAGGCGGTCCGGGACCACCGCGGACGGATATTCAGTGCCTGGCTGCGTGCTCACCCCTCGATCCTGCCACTCCGGAGCCGTACTGTGTGCGGGGTGCTGGAGGGAAACGCGCCGCGCGCCGCGGTGTCCGCGCGGTTCGCGCGTCAGGCGGTCGAGCGGGCCGTGTTCGCGCAACCGCTGTTCGGACCGGGGATGGGGTGCGTCGACGTCGGCTGCGGGCCGGGTTCGATCACCCTCGGTATCGACAACGGGCACAGAAAGTCCACAGTGGACTTTTTGGTGGCGGAGGCGTGCGCGCTGCCGTTCGCCGAGGCTTCGGTGGACGTGGTCTTCGCGCACGCCGTCTTCGAACATCTGAAGGAGCCGGGCGCCGCGCTGGCGGAGCTCCGGCGGATCCTCAAACCGGGCGGCACGCTCGCACTGTCCACATCGGACTGGAGCCGGGCTCGGCTGCGGCCGAAGACGGCGAACGTCGACGCCGCCCTCCGCGGTCACTATCTGCTGTGCCGCCGCGCGGGCGGTGACCCGTTCGCCGGACGCTCGCTGCCCGCCGCGGTCACGGCCGCCGGTTTCACCGACGTGCGAACGAAAATCCGCTACCGCACGGACACGACATACCGGGCGCTGGCGACCTCCGTGGAGGCGCGGCTGGTGACGGCGCTGGAAACCGCGACGACCCCGGACCGCGATCAACTCGCTTCGGCGGCCCGCTCGGCCTGGTCGTGGGCGCGCTCGGGCGATGGGGATTTCGCCCAGTGCTGGACCGAGCTCCTCGCCACCCGCTGAGGCCTTTTCGGTGCCTCCCTCTCTGGTGTCCCCAATGTGGCACAGGGGACGTTGAGTGTCCCCAATGCCACATTGGGAACCCTTGGGCCTCGGCGCGCCCTCGGCTGTCCACAGACGCTCACCGTTGTGGGCAACCAGCCCCGCCGCCCCCTCTTTCGGCCAGCCCCGACGCCCCTCGCCGATAGACTGGCCTCGGGGTCGCCCCCTGGGAGTGGCGGGGGCTGGCCGGTGGTCGGCGCCTTTCGCGTGGGCCTTCTGGTGCGCCGGTGATGCGTGTCCTGAAGGGGGCCTTTGGGACATCGAGCGTCTCAAAGGAACCTTCAGGACACCTCTGGGGTCCCGCAACGCGAAAGAGCCTTGCTCGCCAAAGCGAGCAAGGCTCTTTCGATCCAACGTCGGGGTGGCGGGATTCGAACCCACGACCTCCTCGACCCGAACGAGGCACGCTACCAAGCTGCGCCACACCCCGGGGTACTGCTTAACGGGTCGTGGAGAAGTCTAGCGGACGGTGTTCCGGGCTTTGCGGGGGGCCGCGTTCCGGTGATTGTCGCTGGTCGTACCCCGTGGGACGAGGGTCAGCAGGCTCGCTTCGGGAGGGCACGCGAAGCGCGCGGGAGCGTACGGCGAGGTGCCGAGCCCGGCGGAGACGTGAAGCCACATCTGGGCGCCCCATCGGGACGCACCGCGGGCGCGGGTGCGGTCGAGTTCGCAGTTGGTGACGAGCGCGCCGTAGCCGGGGACGCGGAGTTGCCCGCCGTGGGTGTGCCCCGCGAGGACGAGGTCGTAGCCGTCGCCGGCGAACTCGTCGAGAACGCGGGGCTCCGGCGAATGCGTGACGCCGATGCGTACGGCGGCCGCGGTGTCCACCGGGCCGGCGATGTCGGCATAGCGGTCGCGGTGGAGATGCGCGTCGTCGACGCCGGCGGTGAACACGTACTGGTCGGCGACCTCGATGGTGCGGCGGACGTGGGTGAGGTCGTGCCAGCCGTGTTCGACGAAGGCCGCGCGGAGGTCGCGCCATGGCAGGTGCTCGCCGTGGATGCGCTTCTTCTTGCCCTTCGGCATGAGGTAGCGCGCGGGGTTCTTCGGTTTCGGCGCGTAGTAGTCGTTGCTCCCGAAGATGAACACGCCGGGCCGGTCGAGCAGGGGGCCGAGCGCGCGCAGTACGGACGGGACGGCCTGATGATGTGACAGGTTGTCACCGGTGTTGACGACGAGGTCCGGTTCGAGTTCGTCGAGCGCCGCTACCCAGCGTTGCTTGCTCACGTGACCGGGCAGCATGTGCAGGTCCGAGATGTGGAGGATCGTGAAGGGTTTCGCCCCTGCCGCGAGGACCGGGAGCTCCGCGGTGCGAAGCGTCCACCGGCGCCTTTCGATTCCGACCGCGTAACCGAGGGTCGCGGCTCCCAGGGCGACGGTTCCCACGGCCAAGCGCCGTACCGTCGCCCCCGAAGTGTTTTCGTTACTGAGCGTGCTCACAATGTCCAGTTTACGTGCTCTTCGGTGGTGACCGTTCGCCCCCATTCCGGCGATCTCGGTAAATCGCTGGAATGGCCTCTTTTCTTCACCTTCCGTGGTCGGCGCGGGGTGTCGCGATCAACCGACATGATCTCGTCGACCACTGTTCCCCGTTAGGCCGCCAGCCGCTCACTCAAAGTTAGATTTGTGTGACTCATCGTGATTTGCGCTGGTGAACGCGGCCGTTGCGGATCAGCGTCCGCCGCCCATGTACTTCGGGTCCGGCTGCGGCAGCGGCAACGGTTCCTGGCCTTCGAGAATCTTCGACATCGCCCCGAACCAGGTCTGCGCCGGCGTCTTCCCGCCGAACATGTTTTCGCAGCCGCGAGTGGTCACGTTACCCGGGCCGAGGTAGCAGAGACCGCCGTTTCCACCCTTCGGACGGAACACCATCGCGGCGCCCGCGAGCTGCGGCGTGGCCCCGAGGTACGTCCCCGAGCCGTTGCTCTGGGTGGTCCCGGTCTTGCCCATCACCGGCCGGTTCCACCGGGCACCGTTCGCGGCGCCGAACGACGTCCCGCCGGGCTGACTGTCCCTGCTCATGCCGACCGCGAGGGTGTTGGCGAGCCCTTCGGGCACCACCTGCTCGCAAGCGGCTTCCTTGACGGGTACCGGCTTTCCGTCCCGGTCGGTGACACCGGCCAGCGGGGTCGGCGGGCACCAGACGCCGCCGCTCATGATCGTGGCGCCGACGTTCGCCAGCTCCAGACCGCTCAGCGGGGCGGGGCCGAGGGTGAACGACGCGTTTCCGGGCCAGCCGGGCCTCGGGCCGAAGGCCTGGAGCTGACTGGCGTTGACGCCGGGATTGTCGGACTTCGGGTCGACGGCGCCACCGCCGAGGTTGCTGGCCATGGTGTCGCGCATGCCGAGTTTGCGCGCCATCTCCACGATCGGGCCGGTGCTGCCGACCCGCTCCTCCAGTGCCACGAACGCGGTGTTCGGCGAGGTCGCCAGTGCCTGCTGCAGTGACATGGTCCCGCCCGCCGGGTTGTAGTCGCCCGCGTTGCCGAGGCAGTACCAGCGCGAGCGCAACGGCGGCCCGGTCGGGGCGCACTTGTTCCCACCACCGGCGAACACGTGGGAGGTGTAGAAGTCGGGCACCGGCAGGGGAGAGTTGATCCCTGCCACACCGGCCTCCAAGGCCGCGGCGGCGGTGAAGACCTTGTACGCCGAGCCGGCGCCGCCCGTGTTGTAGACGCCGGAAGGCAACGCGAAGGTCGTCTGCCCCTGGTCTTCGTGGAGCCCGTAGTCACGGTTCGCCGCCAGCGCCACGACTTCGTGCCGCTGCTTGCCCGGTTTCACCAGCGAGAGCGTGTTCGCCACGTTGTCCTGGGTCTTCTTGACCTGGGCTTCGGCCGACATCTTGGCTTCGTGGTTCGCCCGTTCGTCCAAAGTGGTCTTGATCTGGTAGCCGCCGGTGTAGAGGTCGTCCTTCGTCATCCCGGACTTGAGGAGGTAGTCCTCGACGTACTGGCAGAAGAAACCGTTCTCCGGACCGGCGCCGGTGCAGTTCGAAGCGGGCTTCTGCGGGCCGCCCTCGACGACGCCGAGCGGCTCGGCCTTGAAGCGTTCCGCGTCCACCTTCGCGAGCTTCTGGTTGTCGACCATGCGGTCCAGCACCAGGTTGCGGCGCTCGGTCGCCTTCGCCGGGTTCTTCCACGGGTCGTTGACGATCGGGTTGTTCACCAGACCGGCCAGCAGCGCCGCCTGCGGCACCGTGAGCTTCTCGACGGGCGTGTTGAAGTACGCGTTCGCGGCCGCGCCGACGCCGTAGATCTCGCGCGAGAACTCGACGACGTTCAGGTAGCCGGTCAGGATCTGCATCTTGTTCAGCTTGGTTTCCAGCTGGATCGCGATCCGGGCTTCCTTCAGCTTCCGGGCGACCGACTGCTCCTGTGCGCGCTTCTGCCCCGGCTTGTCGTCCCGGTAGACGACGTTGATCAGGTAGTTCTTGACGTATTGCTGGGTCAGCGTCGACGCGCCCTGCGTGTCGCCGCCGGTGCTGTTGCTGACCGCGGCGCGCAGCGTGCCCTTCCAGTCCACCCCGTTGTGCTCGTAGAAGCGCTTGTCCTCGACCGAGATCAGCGCCCACTTCATGGCGTCGTTGATCTGGGTCTCGCTCGTCGGGATGCGGAACTGCTTGTACAGCGTCGCGATCTGCTTGCCGGTGTTGTCGGTGATCGTCGTCACCAACGGCGGCGGGATGTCCGCCAGGTCCGAAGATGTCTTGTCGACGGTCTCGCTCGCCTGGTTCGACAGCACCCCCGCGGCGCCCGCCACCGGGAACAACATCCCCGCGACCAGCACCCCCGCGAGCACACACAGGCCAATGAGCTTCAGCAGACCGTCCGTTTTGCGCACGCGGACCAGGGTACGCGGATCCCGTTAGCCCACCGTGACGTCACCTCGCTGTAAGTGGGGATTCGGTCACGAAATCGACCCCATGAGGTGACGTTCGGTAACGCCAGGCATTCTAGGGCTTGGCGGGGGGAACCGAGGGCCCCTACAGTCCGTCAACGTCTCACGTATGAAAAAGCCGACAGACGGGTGAGTGCGAGCGGCAGTCGCATTCGGCCGAACGGAGGCACCGGCACCGGGGAGGTGTCGGCTCAACCGACGTGAGCACACAGGGAGACACGCTCATGGGGGCAGGAGCGCAGGCTTTTCGTCCTCCCGTGGTGTGTCGAACACCAGGGTAGGGAGCTGGGGGTATGGAAACCAACCAGTCGAGCTGGCGAGTCAATGCGTCGTGCCGCGACACCGATCCGGACGGTTTGTTCGTCCGGGGGGCGGAACAGAACCGGGCCAAGGCGGTCTGCCTCGGTTGCCCGGTCAGGACGGAATGCCTCGCCGAAGCGCTCGATGGCCGGATCAACTTCGGCATCTGGGGAGGTATGACCGAACGGGAACGGCGGGCGCTGCTGCGGCGGCGGCCGGACGTTTCCAGCTGGGCGGACCTGCTTGAAGCGGCGAAGCGCAGTTTCACCGGGATCGACGAAGAGGAAGACGTACGCGTCCGAGTCTCGTGATCATGGTTTCGTGAAGGACCCCTTCCCTGAGTCCAAGGTAGGGAAGGGGTCCTTCACGGAAACTCAGGACTGGGTGGCCAGCCTGGTCCCGATGTCGCGCAGGCCTTCGAGATCGTGCACGTCACTGGGGAGCGCGGGCACCCGCACCAGCGGGACCTCGGGATGCGCCCGCGTGAACCTGGCGAGCAGCCGCGTCTCTCGATCGGCCAGCGCGACCCGGTCCGCGTGCAGGCGAAGGACGGCTTCGGCCAGCGGAGCGCTGGCCTCGCCCTTCGCGAGCTGCTCGGCCGCGGCGATGGCTTCGGCACTGGACAACGGCGCCAGCACCGGGTGCGTCCGGTTCGCGACCAGCCCGGCCAGCGGCATGCTCTCTTCCGAGAGCCGCTCCACGAAGTAGGACGCCTCGCGCAGCGCGTCCGGCTCCGGCGCGGCCACGACAAGGAAAGAAGTGCCGCCGGACCGCAGCAGCTCGGAGGTCTTGCGCGCGCGTTCGCGGAACCCGCCGAACATGCTGTCGAAGGCCTGCATGAACGCCGAAGCATCGGTCAGCAACTGGCCGCCGATGATCGTCGAGACCGCCTTCGCGAACATCGAGAACCCGGCGTTGACGACCTTGCGCAAGCCCCAGCCGCCCGCCTTGGCGGGACCGGTGAGCAGCCGGATCATCCGGCCGTCGAGCGCGCTGGAAAGCCGCGTCGGCGCGTCGAGGAAGTCCAGCGCGGACCGGCTCGGCGGCGTGTCGACGATGATCAGATCCCACTCGTCGGTGGCCGCGAGCTGCCCCAGCTTCTCCATCGCCATGTACTCCTGCGTTCCGGAGAACGAAGTGGAAATGGTCTGGTAGAAGGGGTTCTGGAGCAGCTGCTCGGCGCGTTCCGGGCCGGCGTGCACGCGCACCATGTCGTCGAAGGTGCGGCGCATGTCGAGCATCATCGCCCAGAGCTCGCCCTTGGGCTCGAAGCCTTCGACCCGCACCTGCTTCGGGTGGTTGCCCAGTTCCCGCAGGCCGAGCGCCTGCGCCAGCCGCCGGGCCGGGTCGATGGTGAGCACCACCGTCTGCCGCCCGCGTTCGGCCGCGCGCAACGCCAGCGCCGCCGCGGTGGTCGTCTTGCCGACCCCGCCGGACCCGCAGCACACGATGACCCGGCTCTCCGGATCGTCGATCAGCCTGTCGACCTCCAAGACGTCCGACATCAGCGCACCCCCTGCTCGGTCAGCGCTTCGGCGAGGTCGTAGAGCGCCGCGACGTCGACCCCGTCGGTCAGGTCCGGCAGTTCGAGACCCGGCAAGTCCGCTTCGGACAGTTGCTCGCGGGCGCGTTGCTCGGCCGCGACCCGCACGGCGTGCTCGACGGTTTCCTCGACCAGCGCGTCGAGGGTGCTGTCGGGCAGGTTCAGCCCGGCCGACGCGAGCCCGGCGCGGACGCGCGAGGCGTCGACGCGGCCGTCCGCGGCGGCGGTCACCGAACGGGCGGGCAGCCGCGGCGGGCGAACCCGGTTGACCAGGACCGCGCCGGGGCGCAGGTCGGCGCCGTCGAGTTCGGCGACCGCTTCGACGGTCTCCCGCACCGGCATCTCTTCCAGCAGCGTCACCAGGTGGACCGCGGTCTCACCGGAGTGCAGCAGGCGCACGACCCCGTCGGCCTGGCCGCGGATCGGGCCGGTCTTGGCGAGATCGGTCAGTGCCTTGGTGACGTCGAGGAACTTCACCACCCGGCCGGTGGGCGGCGAGTCGACGACGACGGCGTCGTAGGTGTGGCGGCCGTCCGATTCGGTGCGGCCGACACATTCCTTGATCTTCCCGGTGAGCAGGACGTCGCGCAGACCCGGCGCGAGCGTGGTCGCGAACTCGATCGCGCCCATCCGCCGCAGCGTCCGCCCCGCGAAGCCGAGGTTGTAGAACATCTCGAAGTACTCGAGGAGCGCGGCCTCGACGTCGATGTGCAGGGCGCGCAGTTCGCCGCCGCCGGGAACGGCCGCGATGCGCTGCTCGGCGTACGGCAGCGGCTCCGTGTCGAAGAGCTGGGCGATGCCCTGGCGGCCCTCGACCTCGATCAGCAGCACCCGGCGTCCGCCCTTGGCGAGCGCGAGGCCGAGGGAGGCGGCGAGCGTTGTCTTGCCCGTCCCGCCCTTACCGGTGACGAAATGCAGCCTGGCTCTCGCGAGTTCGTCGGTCCAGCCGGCAAGGGGTGTGCTCACCGGCCCCACCCTAATTGAGCGGTCAGCTCGCCAGCATCATGACGCCGAGCGCGGCCACGACCACCGCGACGACGCCCCAGGTCAGAGCGCCGGGCAGGACCGTGAGCATCACCACACCGAGCAGCAGGAGGGCCACCAAGGCCACAGCGCCGGTGATCGCGACCGTCGCCGAGCGGTCCGTGCGGTCCCGTGCCTTCGCCATCAGGACCAGCACCAGCGGCAGCCCGGCCGCGGCGAGCAGGACGGTCGCGACCACACGCCAGGTCTCCACGGGCCCAGCCTAGTGCGCGTCACACGCGTGCTCGGGCACCGAACTCGCGTGCTTGAGCCCGGAACTCGCGTGCTTAAAGACGGATCACGCGAGTTCCGCCCTCAAGCACGTGAGTTCCGTCTTCAAGCACGCGAGTTCGGGATTCGAGCACGCCAGGTCGGTCAGCTCCCGATGGGGGTCGCGGGCACGCAGGGGACCGGCTTCGCGTGCGCAGGGTCCAGCGCGTTGAGGACATGCCCGGCCGCGTTGCGGTCGGCGGCGACCCCGGCGTGCTCGGCCAGGTCCAGCACGCAACTGTCCTGAAGCACGATGTTCTTCACGTTCGGCCCCTTGCCCATCCCGCTCGTGTACGGGACGACGGCCTCGTCGTACCGGGTCATGATGTTCGTGTAGGTCACGCCCGGCTGGAAGACGCCGTTGCCCGACCGCAGCTTCGTGAGGAATTCCGAGCCGCGCAGGAACTGGCGGCAGGAGCCGCAGAGCGGGTCGAGGATGCCGTTGAAGCCGGTCGCGAGCCCCAGCGCGCCGGCGAGCGCGTAGAGACGCGAGGCGCCGAACAGGGTCGTGCCGTCCCAGAGCGGGGTCAGGCTGACGTACTTGTCCACTTTGGACGCCCCGCCGAGGAACTTCACGTAATAGGAAGGCATCAGCGTGCCTTCGGAATGCCCGAGGAGGTCCACCTTGGCCGCGCCGGTCGCGCCGAGCACCTTGTCGACGAACGCCGAAAGCTCCTTCGCGCTCTGCTCCATCGGCAGGAGGCCGCCGGGCTGGTAGACCGGCAGCGGCTTCCCGGGGACCCCGTAGGTCAGGGAGAAGACGCAGTACCCGTTGTTCTTGAGCAGTGGGGCGAACGTCTGCCAGTTCACCGTCTGGTTGGCGCTCAGGCCGTGGGTGAGCACCACCGGATTCGGGTGGGCCTCGCCCGGACGGCAGCCGAAGTCGTTCGAGCCGGGCGGCGGGCCGCCGGGATTCGCCGCCTGCGCGGGCAGTGCCGCGGCGAGGGTCCACGGGACGGGGAGTTCCTCGTCGGCGTTCGCCGGTGAAGCGCAGATCAGGGCAAGGGCCGCGGCCAGGAAGGTGGCGGCGAGGGACTTCGTCGTCCGCATGTCGGCGTCCTATCTACTCCCGAGTAGGTGTGAAGTGAAACACATCGGCGGGAATTCGGCGAACCGGTCGCGAGAGGGTTTTCCGCATGTGTGTCGGGCGCGCTTGCCGGTTTGGCTACGCTCCCGGGCATGAGCGCCACCAAGTGGGAGTACGCGACCGTCCCCCTGTTGATCCACGCCACCAAGCAGATCCTCGACCAGTGGGGTGAGGACGGCTGGGAGCTCGTCACCGTGCTCCCGAACCCGACCGGCGAGCAGCACGTCGCCTACCTCAAACGAGCGAAGAACTGAGGGATTGAAGTCATGACCTGGAGCGATCGACTCGCCGAGCTCGGTATCGAGCTGCCAGCCGTCGCCGCCCCGCTGGCGGCTTACGTGCCCGCCGTCCGCACGGGTTCGCACGTCTACACGGCCGGGCAGCTGCCCTTCGTCTCCGGTGAGCTCGAAGCGACCGGCAAGGTCGGCGCCGAGGTCAGCCCCGAAGAGGCGAAGCAGTACGCGCGGACGTCGATCCTCAACGCCCTCGCCGCGGTCGACTCGGTCGTCGGCATCGACAACGTCGTGCGGGTGGTCAAGGTCGTCGGGTTCGTGGCGTCCGCGGAGGGCTTCACCGGTCAGCCCGCGGTGATCAACGGGGCATCCGAGCTGCTCGGCGAGATCTTCGGCGAGGCGGGTATCCACGCCCGCTCGGCCGTCGGGGTCGCCGAGCTGCCGATCGGGGCGCCGGTCGAGATCGAACTGATCGTGGAGGTGAAGTGATGGACCCGGACATCGAACGGTCCTCGCACGAGCTCCTGCTCCGGCTGGCCGGACGGCTGCCGGACCAGCTCTTGTGGCGGTTCCGTGACTGGCTGGGCGAGGGCGCGATGGGCACGCTCGCGCGCACCCTGCCCAGGTCTTTGCTTAAGCACAGGATCGACCTGGATCAGACTGAGTATCGCCTGCTAGTCGCCGGACTCATCCCGCACGGAGCCGACTGGCATCAGGTGAGTTCCACCCTGGGGGTAGACGACGTCACCGAGACCAGGTACACATTCACGCAGAGTGCGCCCGAATGGGTGAACTCCGTCGACTCTGTGTCCGTATTGATCCACGCGACGTTGCGGGGACGGCCGGATGTGGGTGAAGTGCGGCAAAGCTGGCGACACCTCGGTGTGGTCGGCGAGGGTGGGGCGAAACGAGTCCTCCTGGTCACGGCGACGAACGGCCTGCCGAGGCTGACCGGCGAGCTGCAGCGCGTCCTGCGCGTGCTCGGTGACGAGGAGCCCGGCGTCGAGGTTCTCCCGCCGAGCATCGACCTCACCGGCTATCACCGCACCGCGCTCGCCAACTCCGAGCTGGTCTGTGTGGGCGCGGTGGACACCGGAAGTCGGCTGGTCGCCGCTTAACGCTCGCTCCACCAGGCGAGCCGGGAGGGAGCAGAGCAATGGTGGAGGTCCACGACGGCCCGCCCATGGACGGGTTCTCGGTGCCCCTGCGCCTGCACAACCTGTTACTGGCCCTGGCGGGTCGGATCGACGACAGTGCTTTGACCGAAGCGCGTGAGCTGATCGCGCGTGCGCACATCGACGAAGCGGTAGAGCTCACCACCGGCACCCTGATCGCGGGGAAGATCCCGGTGAGCTCGGCCGAACAGCGTGAACTCGCGCTCGTCCTCGAGATGAGCAGGTCCGACGCCACCCTGGCGAACGACCTGCTGGTCGTCGAGGAGGACGAGCCGGTGCTCACCCACCGGTTCACCGGTGAGAACCAGCCCGAATTCGGCCTCGCCGAGGCGCTCGACCGCACCCTGCAGGTGCTGCCGGACGTCCGGTCGGTGCACGCGGTGTGGCGGAACACGCCGGCGGGCAGCGTGCCCGGCGCGCTGCCGCAGCGGGTGGTCCTGGTCGAGATCGGCCCGGAGGGCAACCCGCCCGCGGTCGCGTTCCGCGTGGACACCGCGCTTCGCCGCGCGGGGATCCGTTCGGTCGTCGAGGTCGCGGGGCCCGGCGTCGCGCGGTCCGCGTACCACCAGGCCGCGTCGTCGGCCGCGAGTCCTGTCTGGGTCACCGGGAGTACCCACTCCAGTGACTTTCGGTCCGAGCCGGTGACCCCGCCGCCCGCTCCCAGCCCGGCTCCCGAGCCGGTCAAGGAGCAGCCGAGCAGGCACGGGCTGCGGCCGGTCAGCAGCAGTACTCACGAACCGGTCGAGCCGATCGCGCCGGTGGTGCCGATCGTGCAGCAGGCGCCCTCGGCGACGCCGTCGTCCTCGTCTTCGTCGGAGTCGGCACCGCCGCGCAAGTCGCGGGCGGAGACCCGCGCCGAGCGCACGGCCGACCTGACGCCCGCCGAGGTGGCGCAGCTGCGCCAGGCGCTCAAGGAGGACCCCGAAAAGGGCCGCGAGATCGCCACGGGCAAGCCGAGCATGCACGAGGTCGTCGAGCTGCCCGCTCTCGACCTCGACGACCCCAGCCTGAGCGAGCGCGACCGCGCGCTCCTGCGCGAGCTGCACGCCGAGCTCGCCGAACGGGAGCGCGCCGAAGCGGCGAAGATCCGGCTGAACGGTGCTTCGCGCAGCAGCGGCTGGTCTTCCTGACATGTTCTGAGCATTTCGTCCTCTGGACGCGGTGGTTGCACGCGCAACTACCGCATCCAGAGGACGAATTGCGATGTTAGGTTGCGAGGGTGGCTGAAGAACTGACATTCGACATCCCGGTGGGGGCCGGGGTGGGCACCCGCGCCAACGCCGACGGCGAGCCCGTGACGCCCAAGGACGCGGCGACCGTGATCCTCCTCCGGGACGGCGCCGACGGCGTCGAGGTCTTCCTGCAGCACCGGGTGAAGGGCATGCCGTTCGCCGGCGGGATGACCGTCTTCCCCGGCGGTGGCGTGGATTCCCGCGATGTCGACACCTCCGTCAGCTGGGCCGGCCCGGAGCCGGCGTGGTGGGCTGAACGCTTCGGCTGCGACGAATCGCTCGCCCGCGCCCTGGTGTGCGCGGCCGTGCGGGAGACGTTCGAGGAGTCGGGCGTGCTGCTCGCGAGCCTCGGGGACACCGTCGTCACGGACACGACGCCCTACCACGGCGCCCGCGCGAAGCTGATCTCCCGGGAACTCTCACTCGCCGCGTTCCTCGAAGCCAACGGCCTGACGCTGCGCGCGGATCTCCTGCGCCCGTGGGCGAACTGGGTCACCCCGCCGCAGGAACCGCGCCGCTACGACACCTGCTTCTTCGTCGCCGTGCTGCCCGAGGGACAGGAGGCGGACGGCGCCACCTCCGAGGCCGTCAGCTCCGGCTGGCAGCGGCCCGCCGAGGCCATCGCCGATGCCAAGGAAGGGCGCCGCATGCTCATGCCACCGACCTGGATCACGCTCGCGGAACTGGGCGAATTCGACTCGGCGGCCGCGGCGCAGGCCGTCGAGCGCGAGATTTCGAAGATCATGCCGACGCTGGTGCGCGAAGGCGACAAGGTCCGCGTCGTCCTGGACCCGGCATGAGCGCCCCCGCGTACGGCGTGCTGCGCCAGGTGACGCCGACGGCTTCCGTGCTGCTGGAGCACAACCCGTCGTCGATGACCTTGGAGGGCACCAATTCCTGGGTGCTGCGCGGACCGGGTGCGGCCGGTTCCGTGGTCGTCGACCCCGGGCACGAGGACATCGAACATCTGACGCTGCTGGCGGAAACCGGCGCCGTCGCGCTGATCGTCCTGACCCACCACCACCCCGACCACGCCGAGGGCGCGCCCTGGTTCGCCGAGCGCGTCGGCGCCCCGGTGCGGGCCTTCGACGAGTCGCTCTGCGTCGGCGGGAAGTCCCTTGTTGACGGTGAGGTGATCGAGGCCGCCGGTCTCCGGCTGTCGGTGCTGCACACGCCCGGCCACACCGGCGACTCGATCTGCTTGGTGTCCGACGGGCAGATCCTGACCGGTGACACCATCCTCGGCCGCGGCACCACCGTGCTGCACGACCTCGGCGACTACCTGCGCTCGCTGCGGAAACTCATCGGCCTGCCCGGCGGCACCACCGGTCTGCCGGGGCACGGCCCCGAACTGCCCGACCTGGCCGCGACCGCGCGCGAATACCTGGCACACCGGGAAGAACGGCTGGACCAGGTGCGTTCGGCACTGGAGAAGCTCGGCGCGGACGCCACCCCGCGCCAGGTGGTCGAGGTCGTCTACGCCGACGTCGACAAGGCTCTGTGGGCGCCCGCGGAGTGGAGTGTGCAGGCACAGTTGGACTACCTGAGGTCGGAGGACGGCGAATGAGTGACGTCGAGGTCGAGTTCTACTGGCGCCCCGGATGCGGGTTCTGCGCCGCGCTGGAACGGCCGCTGTCGAGGAGCGGCTTCAAGGTGAAGCGGGTCAACATCTGGGAGGACCCGGACGCCGCCGCGCGGGTGCGTTCGGTGGCGAACGGGAACGAGGTCGTGCCGACGGTCTTCGTGGGCTCGAAGGCGATGGTGAATCCTTCGTTCGGTGAGATCGAGGCCGCCGTGAAGGCCGCGTCCGCCTAGGTCGCCAAATGCCATGAAAGGTCCTTTCCTTGCAAAATTCGCAAGGAAAGGACCTTTCATGGCGTTCGGCAGGGGTGACTGCGTCGAGTTTGGGGCGCCGAGGTGGCGTTGCGGCATAGGTCCCTTGTGGACAGTGTCAGCGCGCCAGCATCGGCATCACGTAGTACGTCAGCTCCACATCGCCAGGCTCCACCGCCCGGATGACGCAGGCCCGCATCCCGGGCTGGATCTCGAGCCGCACCCGTTCCCCGGCGAAACCCTGCAGCGCGTCCAGCAGGTAGCGCGCCTGGAACGACGGTGAAGTCCGGCCGCCCGAAACCTCGGCCTTCAACGTCTCCTCGGCCTCCCCGGTGTCCTGCTTCGAGCTGGCCAGCCGCAGATGTGAGTCGCCGACCTCCAGCGTCAGCACCCGGCGATCGTCCGCGTAGACACCAACCCGGCGCACGGCGGCGGCCAGCGCGTCGGCGGCGACCTCGACCGTTGTATCCACAGTGGACGAGTCGATCAGCTTCTCCGACAGGAATCCCGCGTCGAGTACGGCGGTGGTGACGGTGACTCCCGCCCAGCTCAGCCCGAAGCGGGTCTTGTCGCCGTGCAGGCCGACGACGCCGCGTGCCTGCTTCCCCGTCTCCGCGAGCAGGCCTGCCGGGACAAGCGCGTCGATCGGCTCGCCTTCGGACCGCAGCGGCAGGGTGGCCACGGCCATCCGGTACCGGTCGGACGCCGTCAGCCGCAGCTCGCGGCTGAAGCTCTGCACGCGGACACCGGTGAACATGGGCAGCGCGTCGTCCTTGGCCGCCGTGCCCGCGACGGTGCGCAACGCGGTCACCAGTGCGTGACCGTCCACTTCGGACACCTTGGGCGGCATGTCCGGGAGGTTCAGTTCGCGGCTCAGCAGCGGAAGCGCGTAACGGCCGCCCTCGACCCGCACGGCCAGCCGCGAACCCTCGACGACCAGGCGTACCAGGTCGTCTTCGAGCATCCGCAGCGTTTCCGCGAGCGGCCCGGCCGGGACGAGGACCTCGCCGTCGGTGTGGACCATGGCGTCACTGGTCAGGCGGACCGCCCGTTCACCGTCGCTGCCGCAGACGGTCAGCCCATCCTTCCCGGCGCGCAGGAGCAGGCCGGAGCGGGCCGTGAGCAGCCGGGCGGCGGCGGAAACGGCGGACGAGAGGGAGCGGGTGGCGGCAGTCAGGTCCATGCCCGCAAGCTAGCGGGCGGCACCGACAAGTTCGGGGGCCTCGGCGACGGCTCCGGCCGGCTGCGGGCGGAAGGTGCCGCGCAGCAGCCACACCACCGCGGCGAGCGCGAACCCGACACCGCCGGCGGCGAGGAACGCCGCTTCGTGCCCGGCGTGCTCGACGAGGTAGCCGCTGATCGACTGCCCGAACGCGAGACCGAGGGTCACCGCGGTGAGTACCCAGCCGAACGCCTCGGCCGCCGTGCCCTTCGGCGCGGCGATTTCGATGGCCGCCGAATGCGTCGTCGACTGCGGCGTGATGAGCGCGCCCGCGGCGAGCATGGCGAGCGCGAGGCCCCAGAGCGAGCCGGGCAGCGCGAGCAGCGCCACCAGCGCGCCGAATCCGGCCAGCAGCACCGGCAGCCGCAAGCCCATCTGACGTGGCCACGGGCGCAGGCTGTACGCGACCCCGAACGCGACCGAGCTGACCGACCAGGCCGAGAGCAGCAGGCCGCCGATGGAGGTGTTCCCCGCCTCGGTGGCGGCCGCCGGGACGGCGACCTCGACGAATCCGATCACGGCACCGAAGCCCAGCGCGGCGACCGCGAGCGTGCGCATTCCGGGGCTGGCCAGCGCGCCGAGCAGTTTGCCGCCCGACGAAGGCGACGGACCCCAGGCGCGCACGGTCGGGCTCAGCGCGAACAGCACCGCGCCCGCGATCATGGTCAGCGAGCCGGTCACGATCCCGGTGCCCGCCCACGGCGCGGCGATCAGCAGCCCCGCGAACCCGGGTCCGAGGATGAAGAAGACCTCCATGCTGATGGCCTCGTAGGAGAACGCGGCGTTCCGCGTCGGCCCGGCGGGCAGCAGCCGTGTCCACAGCGCGCGCGAGGCCGAACCGACCATCGGTTCCGTGATCCCGGTGCCGAAGGCGAGCGGGACCAGCACGAGAGTCGGCGCGTGCGCCTCGATCGCGAGCACCAGCGCGGTCATCGCCAGCGCGAAAAACACCGTGGTGGTCAGCAGCGGCCTTGTCGGCCCGAAGCGGTCGATGAGCCGTCCCTGCACGACCGCGCCCACGGAGACGCCCACCAGCGACCCGGCCGACACCAGCCCGGCCGCGGCGAAGGAGCCCGTCTCGCGCTGGACGTAGAGCAGTGCGGAGATGCCGATCATCGCGATCGGCAGGCGGGCGAGCAGGGACGCGATCACCGCCCCGCGGGATCCGGGCGCGGTCAGCGCGGCTCGGTAGTCGGCGAGGGAGGTGCGGTGGCTCTCGGCGGAAGCGGACACAGACTGGGACACGCGTACCAGTATGAACTACTTTGGTACGCTAGTACCAGATCTGCGGCGGTAAGTTTGGTCACCACCGGATTCGGGTATTACGGACCTTGAATCGCCCTGGTTCGTCACGATCAGGTAACAGTCGGTCGATTCTGGGTCATTCGGGGCAACAAATCGACGCGTTTGGCGTCCTTGAGAGTGAAAGAACTTGAGTTCACGGCCGACGGCCGTGGATGGTTGTACGACAATCACACAGTCTCCAGCTCCCTCCGGCGTACGGGTCGGGGCCTTGTTCCGGAGGGCGGGGAGCGCGGATCGTCGGGGGATGATCCGCGCACAGCGAAGAGCCGGTGCGCCACGTCGGGGGTGGCGCCCGGCTCTTCGTTGTGTTCGGCACCAGGCGCAATGAAGGGGCCTTTCATCGCGAAATTTGCGATGAAAGGCCCCTTCATTGCACGTGAAGCGGGGTCCTAGCGGGCGCGGCGGGCCAGGCGCTCCGGGTCCAGGATCAGCACGCTCTTGCCTTCGAGCCGCAGCCAGCCGCGGTGCGCGAAGTCGGCGAGAGCCTTGTTGACGGTCTCGCGCGAAGCGCCGACGTACTGGGCGATCTCTTCCTGCGTCAGGTCGTGCGTGACCCGCAGCAGACCGGCCTCCTGGCTGCCGAAGCGCTGCGCCAGCTGCAGCAGCGCACGCGCCACGCGTCCGGGGACGTCGGTGAAGATCAGCTCGGCGACCATGTTGTTCGTCCGGCGCAGCCTACGGGCGACCACGCGCAGTAGCTGCTCGGCGATCTCCGGGCGGGTGGAGATCCACTGCCGCAGCGCCGGGCGGTCCATCGTCACCGCACGGACCTCGGTCACGGTCGTCGCGCTGGACGTCCGCGGACCGGGGTCGAAAATGGACAGCTCGCCGAACATGTCGGACGGGCCGAAGATGCCCAGCAGGTTCTCGCGGCCGTCGGGTGACTTGCGGCCGATCTTCACCTTGCCGGACTGGATGATGTAAAGCTTGTCTCCGGGTTCACCCTCGTTGAAGATGACATGCCCGCGAGGGAACTCCACGGATTCCAAGGTCTGTGCCAGCGCCTCGGCGGCTGCCGGCTCAACACCCTGGAAAATGCCCGCTCGGGCCAGGGTTTCGTCCACCTCGGGTGCCTCCTCATCGAGATACGACGTCGGTCCTCATCGGGCGAGGACCGTGTCGTCGATCACTTTTCGCGTCAGTCTAGGTCGTGCGCGCGAGATCGCTCGTCGGCACGCCGAACGCGCGCGCGGGCCGGGAACGATCTCGCTCGAACGTGGAGCCTAACTCCGCACGCGTCGCGCGCGAAGCCTGGCCGCCTTCCCGCCCAGCCTGCGCAGCCGGAAAAGCTCGAGCGCGCGCCCGATGCCGTGCCCGTAAAGGGCCCTGACCTCGTTGGGCTGAGCCTGCTCGAGGAACTCCTCGACCTCGTTCTCCTGCACCGCGACGTGCTTGAGCCTGGTCTCCACGCGTTCCATGAACAGCGCGAAGAACATGATCACCAAGGGGACGAGGATGACGAACCAGACGGTCATGCGCCCTGCCCAGGGAATTCCGAAAAGTTGTGCATTACTCCAGATCCTCGCTCATGGCGTCCTCGATCGAAGCGCCGAGGTGGTGCTCTGGCGTGTCGGCCGTCGACCGGCGGGTGCTCCCACTGGCTCGTCCGATGGCGCCCGTAGGCTATCGGGGTGCCTCCTGCCCCCACCAATGCCCCCCGTGCGGGGGGCAAGGGTGAAAGCCGGCTCGCATTGGTAAGACGCGCCAGGCGGATGAAGCGTTGCCTCGACGACGAGTTCCCGGACGCGCACTGTGAACTTGACTTCACCACTCCGCTCGAATTGCTGGTCGCGGTCGTGCTTTCGGCGCAGACCACCGACGTCCGCGTGAACCAGGTCACGCCCGCGCTCTTCGCCCGCTACCGGACGGCCGCCGATTACGCCGGCGCCGACCGCGCCGAACTCGAGGAGTACCTCCGGCCGACGGGGTTCTTCCGTGCGAAGGCGAACTCGCTGATGGGCCTGGGCGCGGCGCTGGTGGAGCGCTACAACGGCGAAGTGCCCGGCAAGCTGAAGGACCTCGTCACGCTGCCGGGTGTCGGCCGCAAGACGGCCAACGTCGTGCTCGGCGACGCCTTCGGGGTTCCCGGGATCACCGTCGACACCCATTTCGGCCGTCTCGTCCGCCGCTGGGGCTGGACCGAGGAGGAGGACCCGGTCAAGGTCGAGCACGCCGTCGGCGAGCTGATCCCGCGCAAGGAGTGGACGCTCCTCTCACACCGGACGATCTTCCACGGCCGCCGCGTGTGCCACGCCCGTAAACCCGCCTGTGGCGCCTGCCCGCTGGCCAAGATGTGCCCCTCGTACGGAATCGGCCCGACGGGGTTCGAAGAGGCCGCGAAGCTGGTCAAGGGCGAAGAACGCGAGCACATCCTGGAACTGGCGGCCGTCCGGTGACCAGGGTCACCAAACTGGCCCTCGGGGCCGCCGTGCTGGTGGTGGCCCTGATCGTCGCGCTGCTCACGACGCGTGACGGCCAGGCGCCCGCCAAGACGTCGGGGGATCTCACGGCCGCGCGGGCGAAGGCCGCGCTCGCCCCCTGTCCGCCGCCTGGGCCGGGCGAAGTGGCGAAGCTGCGCGGAGTCGATGTCGAATGCCTCGGCGACGGCTCGCGGGTCGACCTCGCCAAGGTGGTCTCGGGTGGTCCCGTACTGGTCAACCTGTGGGCGTCGTGGTGCGAGCCGTGCCGCGCCGAACTGCCGTTGCTCCAGCAGTACGCCGCGCTGCCCGGTGCCGCGCGCGTGCTCCTCGTCCAGGTCGCGAGCTCCGGGGCCGACGGGCTCGCGATGCTGAGCGAACTGGGTGTCCGGTTGCCGTCGGTGTTCGACGGTGACGGGCAGTCGGGGCCGGTGCGGACGGCACTGAAGGTCCCTTCCTCCCTCCCCGCGACGTACCTGGTCACGGCGGGTGGCGACGTCCGGCTCATCGAGAACCCACGCGTCTTCCTGAACACTGACCAGGTGCGCGCCGCTGTGGAAGGGACACCATGACCGGCCCCCTCGTGGACCCGGAGGACGTGCCCGCCTGGTTGCAGCCGCTGGTCAAGATCAGCGGCGAGGTCGGCGCGGACGCGTTCAGCCGGTTCAGCGTGCCGAGGGACGCGACCTACCGGTCCGCGTCCGTCCTGATGCTCTTCGGCGAGGGCCCGCGGGGGCCCGACGTCCTGCTCCAGCGCCGCGCCGACACACTCGGCTCGCACGCCGGGCAGGTCAGCTTCCCGGGCGGGGGCGCCGAGCCGGATGACGGTGGGCCGGTCGGCACCGCGTTGCGCGAGGCGGAGGAGGAGACCGGCGTCGAACCCTCCGGCGTGCTGCCCATGGCGGTCTTCCCGGAACTGTTCGTGCCGGTGTCGAGCTTCGCCGTGACGCCGGTGCTCGCCTACTGGCGGACGCCGTCGCCGGTGCACGCGGTCGATCCAGGCGAGACCGCGGCGGTGGCCAGGGTGCCGATCGCCGAGCTCACCGACCCGGCCAACCGGTTCCAGGTCAAACGCGAGGGTTACGACTGGAAGGGGCCCGCGTTCGACGTCGGCGGGATGTTCGTCTGGGGGTTCACGGGCGGCCTGCTGGCGATGACGTTGTCGCTCGGCGGCTGGGAACGGGACTGGGACCACGGCGATGTCCGGGAGCTTGACGTAGCGTTGGCCGAACATCAGGCGCGGGTCGACGGGCGGCAAGTGCCGGAGAAGGAGTAGGCGCCGGTGAACTGGGTCGACGTACTGGTGATCCTCCTCGCGCTGCTGGCGGGCGTGTCCGGCGCGTTCCAGGGGGTGATCATCGCCCTCCCCTCGCTGGTCGGGGTGGTGCTCGGAGCGCTCGCGGGGATCAAGATCGCGCCGCTGGTCGTCGAACTCTTCCAGCATCCGGCGGCGAAGGTCGCCTTCGCGGTGGCCACCGTGGTGTTCCTGGTCGCGCTCGGCGAGACCCTCGGTGTCTGGGCAGGCCGGAAGCTGCGGCAGAAGATCAACCCGGACAAGCTTTCCGGTGTCGACAAGACGCTCGGCGCGGTGGTGCAGGCCGCCGTGGTGTTCGTGGTCGCGTGGCTGATCGCGACGCCGCTGACGGCCGTCTCGGGCGTGCCAGGGCTGGCGAAGTCGATCAACAGCTCGGTGGTGCTGGGCGGCGTCAACGACGTGATGCCGGAAGCGGCGCAGGGCTTCCCGAGCGAACTGCGCAAACTGCTGGACGCGTCCGGCTTCCCGTCCATTGTGGACCCGTTCCAGAAGCCGAACGTCCAGGACACCAGCCCGCCGGACACCACGCTGCAGGCGAGCGCGATCGTCAAACAGGTGCACCGCAGTGTCGTGAAGATCCGCGGCAACGCGACTTCGTGTTCGCGGGCGCTGGAAGGCAGCGGATTCGTCGTCGCGCCGCAGCGCGTGATGACGAACGCGCACGTCGTCGCGGGGACCGACGAGGTCGCCATCGAATCGACTTCGGGCAAGTTCCCGGCCAGGGTCGTCTACTTCGACCCCGAGGCCGACGTGGCCGTGCTCGCGGTGCCGAGGCTCCAGGCGCCGGTGCTGCCGTTCACGCCGCGGGTCGCGCGGGCCGGCGACAACGCGATCGTGCTCGGCTACCCGCTCGACGGCCCGTACACCGCGACGCCCGCCAGAGTGCGCGGCCGGATCAACCTGCGCGGACCGGACATCTACGAGGCCAACACCGTGCAGCGGGACGTGTTCACCGTGCGCGGGCAGGTGCGCAGCGGTAACTCGGGCGGGCCGATGATCAACCCCGAAGGCGAGGTCATCGGAGTCGTCTTCGGCGCGGCCGTCGAGGATCCGGAGACCGGCTTCACGCTGACGTCGGAGCAGGTGCGGCCGGTGGTGGAGACGGCTCCCGCGCTGAGCGCGAACACGTCGACGGGGCCCTGCGCCAACTAGCCCATTCACGTGCAATGAAGGAGTCCTTCATCGCAAGCGCGAGGGGGGTCAGGAGGAAGGAGAGAGGCCTTCGCGCCACGAAGCGACGGTCTCGTCCACGTCCAGCGGCCGTGCCCGCAGCACCGGACCTCCGGCCGGACGCCGGTGCTCGGCGCGGATCCGTTCGTTCAGGTCCTCGACGATCTCCCGCACCCGTGCCTCCCGGCGCACCTTCGCCAAGGTGTCCGGCAGGTCGTCCAGCTCCTTCGCGATCGCCAGCGACGGCGGCAGGAGCGCCGAGACGTCGTGCCCTTCGGCGCGCACCTTGTTCACCACCCAGGCCAGCGCGGTGTCCTTGCCGTCCGTTTTCGGCAGCGGCTTCCCCGCGCCGGGCAGGTCGTCGAACTCGCCCTTCGCCTCCGCGGCGCTGATCTGCCGGTCCACCCAGGACTCGAACGACACGCCCGTCGGTTTGCGCTCGGTCATGTTTCCAAGATACGGAAGAAGTCCAGCAGCGCGGCCGACGTGCGCTCCGGGGCCTCCAGATGCGGGAAGTGCCCGATCCCGGGCCAGCGCTCGAGGCGGGCGTCCGGGGCCCAGCGACGTGACGCCGCCGCGGTGTCGGGCAGGACGCACCGATCCTCCTCGCCGTGTAGCTGCAGCACACGGGGAGCGAAGCGGCCTCGCAGTGCTTCGCTGAATCGGCGTCCTTCGCCGCGGAACTGTGCGCGGAACGCCCATCGGTAGTACTCGAGCGCGCTGTGCGGCACCCCCGGCACGAGCATCGCCTGCCGGAACGCGCGCACGGTCTCGGTGAAGTCGGAAGTGACCGTCCACTGTGGACCGGACCAGGCGTGGAAGAGTTCCTCGACGGCGAGCGCGTCGTCCTTGACCAGCCACTTTTCCGGCGCCATCGGCACCTGGAAGCGGAACAGATGTCCCGAAGCGCGCAACTGCCCCGGCCGCCGGATGGACCGGCGCAACGCCAGCGGATGCGCGCCGCCCAGCACGCTGACCGACGACACCAGCCGCGGGTGCAGCGCGCCGACCGTCCACGCGAGCATGCCGCCCCAGGCATGCCCGACGAGATGGGCCTTGCGCGCGCCGAGCGACTTGATCAGCCCGCCGACGTCGCCCGCGAGAGTCCAGGCGTCGTAGCCGCGCGGGGGTTTGTCCGAGTCGCCGTACCCGCGCAGATCGACCGCGACCGCGCGGAAACCGGCGTCGGCGAGCGCCTTCAGCTGGTGATGCCAGGTCCACCAGAACTCGGCGAACCCGTGCAACAGCAGGACCACCGGCCCGTCACCGAGTTCGGCGACGTGCAGCCGGATGCCGTTCGCCGAGACGTCACGATGGGTCCACGGACCGTCGATCCGGACGATCGACGGATCCGGTGTCGCCTGCACCGACTCGAAAACTTCTCAGTCGCGGTTCGCGGGCGCGTCGTCATGACGCGGCTTGAACGCGGCGGCGGTGTCCTTGAAGCTGTTGATCGTGCGCTCCGGCGCCTTGATCTTCTTCACCTTGCGATAGCCGAGGAAGCCCGCGGCCGCCGTCGCGACGAGCATCAGCCCGAACACGATCGCGAACGCCGCCCAGCGCATCAGCCACTCCGACAGCAGTTCGCCGAGGAAGAAAAAGAAGAAGAACGAGCTGTACAGGCCGATGACCAGCGCGACCAGGAAGAAGATGGCGCCCTTGAGGCCCTTCTTCGCCTCCGCGACGACTTCGGATTTGGCCAGCTCGACCTCGGCGCGGATCAGCGTCGAGACGTGCTGTGTGGCATCGCCGACGAGTTTCCCGAGGGACTGCTCGCTCGCTACCACGTCGTCATCGCTCGACAGGGGGAGGTAGGGCACGGCCCCCACGCCGTCGGGGCCGGTACGTTCGTGCTTGGGGCTGCTCACACCGGCCATCGTGCCACGTGCCCCGATCACGGGCGCGACGGACCGGCGAGTGTCGCGTTCTCAATCCTCGCGCGCGTGCACGCGGCTGCGGTGCAGCAGCATCCCGGCGCCCGCCAGAGAGGCGACCGCCGAGGCGATCAAGACCGCCATCTTGGCTTGGTCCACGGCTTCGCCGTCGAGCGCGAGATCGGCGATCAGCAGGCTGACGGTGAACCCGACGCCGCCGAGCATCGACAGTGCCCCGATGTCACGCCAGCCCATACCCCTGGGTTTCTCCGCGAGTTTGAACTTCACCGCGAGCAGGCTGGCACCGAAGATCCCGAGCAGCTTCCCGCCGACCAGCCCGATCAGCACGGCCAGCGGCAACGCCGTGGTGAACACCGCGCTGAGCGATTCGCTGTCCACTGTGATCCCGGCCGCGAACAGCGCGAACAACGGCACCGCGACCGCGGCCGACCACGGCTGCAACCGGTGTTCGAGCCGGATCGCGGGCGCGTGCTCCTCGCCCTCGTCGGCGCGGACGCGGGTGAGCAGGCCGAGCGCGACACCGGCGATGGTGGCGTGGATGCCGGCCGAGTGCACCGCGATCCAGGTGATCAAGGCCAGCGGCACGTAGATCCAGGCGCTGCGGACGCGGCGTTTCTGCAGGTAGGCGTACAGCGCGAGCGCGACGACGGCGACGCCCGCGGCGACGAGGTCGAATTTCGCGGTGAACAGGATCGCGATGACGAGGATCGCGCCGAGGTCGTCCACCACCGCGAGCGAGAGCAGGAAGACACGGGCGCTGCTCGGCAGGTTCGACGCGGTCAGAGCCAGGACGCCCAGCGCGAAGGCGATGTCCGTGGCGACCGGGATGGCCCACGCGCGTTCGATGCCCGGCGCTCCCCAGCCGACCGCGAGCGCGACCAGCGCCGGGACGACCATGCCGCCGATCGCGGCGACCACCGGCAGGATCGCCTGCTTGAACCGCGAAAGTTCACCGACCACGAGTTCGCGTTTGAGTTCGAGCCCGGCGACGAAGAAGAACAACGCGAGCAGGCCGTCCTTCGCCCAGTCGCCGATCGTCAGATTCAGGTGGAGGAATTCGGGGCCCAGCCGGAAATCGCGGATCGCGCGATAAAGGTCGTCGATGGGCGAATTGGCCCAAATGAGGGCGATCGCGGTGGCGCCGAGCAGGATCATCCCGCCGGTCGTCTCCGTGCGCAGGTAGCGGGTGAACTCTGCGACGGCTTTCGCGGGGCGGGTGGGGCCGGACAAGGCATCCTCCGGGTTTCGGCAACGACGAATACTGTTGCCGACCAGACTTCCCGGCGCACCTTGACGCGATTTTAATGCCTCAAGCTGCGGAAATCCCGCCTTCATGACAGCTGCCACAGAGATCATGCGGACGTCGGTGTCCCGTCCACATAGTGGGCTTCTAGCATGTCAACCGGAAACCGACAACGATGTCTTCACTAAGGACGGCATGGTGAGTACCTCTACCGAGGTCCAGCGGGACACGAGGTTTTTCGGGCACCCACGAGGGCTCGCGAACCTCTTCGGCGTCGAGATGTGGGAGCGTTTCTCGTTCTACGGGATGCTCGGCATCCTCCCGATCTACCTCTACTACGAAGTCAGCCAGGGCGGCCTGGCGCTGCCGAAGGCCTCCGCGCTCGGCATCGTCGGCGCGTACGGCGGCATGGTCTACCTGTCGGCGGTGATCGGCGCCTGGGTCGCGGACCGGGTGCTCGGCTCGGAACGCACGCTGTTCTACAGCGCGATCCTGATCATGATCGGCCACATCAGCCTCGCCGTCCTGCCCGGTCTGGCCGGTATCGGTGTCGGTCTCGTCTGCGTGGCCGTCGGCAGCGGCGGGCTGAAGTCCAACGCCACCGCCATCGTCGGGACGCTGTACGCGCCAGGCGACGAGCGACGTGACGGCGGCTTCACGATCTTCTACATGGGCGTGAACGTCGGTGGCTTCGTCGGCCCGCTGCTGACCGGGCTCGCGCAGAGCGAGATCGGTTTCCACGTCGGCTTCGGGCTCGCCGCGTTCGGTATGGCGCTCGGCCTGATCCAGTACACGATCGGCCGCAAGAACCTCGGCGAGAAGGCGAGCGAGGTCCCCAACCCGCTGCCCGCGTCGCAGCGACCGCTGGTCTTCGGTGGCACCGCGGCAGGTGTCGCCGCGATCGTGCTGCTCGTGGTCTTCGGCGTGATCACCCCGGCGAACCTGGTCGACGTCGTCGTCTGGGCCGTCGCGGTCATCTCGGTGATCTACTTCGTGGTGATCATCAGCAGCAAGAAGATCACCGCCGACGAACGCAGCCGGGTGTACTCGTTCATCCCGATGTTCATCGCGAGCGCCGCGTTCTTCTCGCTGTACCAGCAGCAGTTCACCGTGGTCGCGGCCTACACCGACGAACGCCTGAACCGGACGATCTTCGGCTGGGAGATGCCGGTGGCGTGGGTCAACTCGATCAACCCGGTGTTCATCATCCTGTTCGCGCCGGTGATCGCGGCGGTCTGGACGAAACTCGGCTCGCGGCAGCCGTCGTCGCCGATCAAGTTCGTACTCGGCACGGTCACCATGGGCGTGGCGTTCCTGCTGTTCCTCCCGATGGTCGGCAGCGGCAAGAACGCGAGCCCGCTGCTCGCGCTGGCCGGCATCCTGTTCGTGTTCACCATGGCGGAACTGATGCTTTCGCCGGTCGGTCTCTCGCTGTCGACCAAACTCGCGCCGGAGGCGTTCCGGACGCAGATGGTGGCGCTGAACTTCCTGTCCATCTCGCTCGGTACGGCGATGTCCGGAAAGCTCGCCGAGTTCTACACGGTGGACGACGAAGCGCCGTACTTCAGCATCGTCGGCGGGGTGGCCATCGTGGTCGGTGTGGCGCTCCTGGTGGCTACGCCGATGATCCGCAAGCTGATGAAGGGCGTTCACTGACGCGCTTCGCTGTCCAGATGGTCGTGAGTGGCGATTCGGGTTCTAACCCGAATCGCCACTCACGACCCCAGCGCGCGACCGCTTACGCCACGCTCGTCCCGAACAGCACACCGACGTAGTAGGTCACCAGCATCGTCAGCGCACCGACGCCGACGTTCCGCGCGATCGCGCGGCCCACGCGGGCGTCGCCGAGTTTCGCGCTGATGAACCCGGTCAGCGCCAGCCCGGCCACGACCGCCGACGCGCACGCCCAGACCCGCGCCGAGGTCTGCGTCCACACGATCGCCAGCAGCGGCAGGAGCGCGCCGACGGTGAACGCCACCAGCGACGCCCACGCCGCCTGCCATGGGCTGGTCAGATTGTCCGGATCGATGCCGAGTTCGGCTTCGGCGTGCGCCTGCAGCGCGTCCTTTTCGGTCAGTTCGCGGGCGACCTCGGCGGCGAGTTCCGGGGAAAGCCCCTTCTCCTCGTAGATTTCCGCGAGTTCCCGTTCTTCGGCCTCGGGCATCTCTTTCAGTTCGCGCTTTTCCAGCCGCAACTGGGCGCGTTCGGTGTCGCGCTGTGTGCTCACGGAGACGTATTCGCCGCCCGCCATGGAAAGCGCGCCCGCGACCAGTCCCGCGATTCCCGCGGTGGCGATCGCGGTGGAGTCGGTGGTCGCGCCCGCGACGCCGACCACGATGCCCGCCACCGAGACGATCCCGTCGTTCGCGCCGAGAACCCCGGCGCGCAACCAGTTCAGCTTGCCGCCGAGGTCCGCGTGCGGTTCGTGCGGATGTGAAGTCGATACGGTATCGGTCACCTTTTCAGTGAAACACAAAGAACGGTATCCGGCGAGCGAAGACCGTTTCGGTAAATAGAGGCAATCCTTATTGACTATTGCCTTACCTAACCCATCGGCTACGTTGTGTCCGTGGCCGAGGTGGTGATCCTGATCGGGCTCCAGGCAGCCGGGAAGACGACGTTCTTCCGCCGGGAGTTCGCGGCGACGCACGTCCACGTCAGCAAGGACACCTTCCCCAACGCCCGGCGGCCGCAGGCCCGGCAGCTGCGGATGCTGGCCGAAGCGCTCGAGGGCGGCCGTTCGGTGGTCGTGGACAACACCAACCCCTCGCCGGAGGAATGGGCGCCGTTGGTCGAAGTCGCCAGGCGGTACGGCGCGCGGGTCCTCGGATACTGGTTCCCGCCGGATCTCGAAGGCTCCCAAGAGCGCAACGGCCGCCGGAAAGGGAAAACCCGGGTGCCCGACGTCGGTCTGTATGCGACGCTGAAACGCCTCAGGCGCCCGAGCGCCGAAGACGGTTTCGACGAGCTGTACACCGTCGGTTTCGACGGCGAAGGCGGTTTCGTCGTCGAGCGGGAGTGAACCATGGACGCCGGTGATTTCGAGGCGCGGCAACGGGAACGGGAGTGGTTCCACGGGCTGACCGTGCCGCCGGGAGCCTGGACGGTGCTCCGCGTCGACGGCCGGGGTTTCTCGAAGTTCACCGAAGCGCGGTTCGAGAAGCCGTTCGATCCCCGGTTCGCCGACTGTATGGCCGAGGCGGCGGGCGCCTTGTTGTCGGAGTTCGCTTCGCCTTACGTATACACGGAAAGCGACGAGATCTCGCTCGTGCTAGCCCCGTCCGCCGACCTCTTCGGCCGGGGTGTCGAGAAGCTCGTGTCGATCTCCGCCGGCGTCGCCTCGGCCGCGTTCACCCACGCGGCCGGGGTACCCGCGCACTTCGACGGCCGCGTTTGGCTCGGCACGACGGCGGAGGACGTCGTCGACTACTTCTCCTGGCGCCAGGCGGACGCGGCCCGATGCGCGCTCAACGGCTGGTGCTACTGGATCCTCCGCAAGGCGGGGAAATCGGCGAGCGAGGCCGGAGCCGTCCTCGACGGCGCCGGCGTCTCCGAGAAGAACGAGCTGCTCTTCGCGCACGGCGTCAACTTCGCCGAAGTCCCCGCCTGGCAACGGCGCGGCGTCGGGCTGTACTGGGAGTCCTACGAGCGCGCCGGATTCGATCCGGTGCGGGAGATCGAGGTCTCCGCGACCCGCCGCCGCGTCCGCGTGGAACGCGAGCTGCCGATGAAGGACGAGTACCGGGCCTTCCTCGGCGAGCTGCTTCAGCCGATCGGTTCGGGCAGCCGTCGCACGGTGTAGGCGAGTTCGATCGTCTCGCCGGTCGCCGGGTCGCCCAGTTCCACGCGCCAGGAGTCGGCGAACTGGTCGACGCCGTGCACCATCGGGATCGTCCCCGAGATCAACACGGTGCCCGGGGCGTGGAGGTCACGCTCGCGCAGCACGTCCAGCCAGTACGACGGCGGCAGCAGTTCCGCGAGCTTTCCTTGCTGGATAAGGTTTTCCCCGGCCCAGGCGGACAGCGTGAGGTCGTCGAGCCGGTCCTGGACGTCGACGAGCCGCCACGCCTTGGCGGCGAGGACGTCGGGGCCGGCGTTCTTGCTCCACGCGACGCCGTGCGCTTCGAGCGCGCGGTCGGTGTGGTCGCAGGCGGCGGTCAGGAGGACGTCCTCGGGCGCGGGGCCGGTGATGACGATGGCCCATTCGGCCTCGCCGGAGGTCCGCTCGTGCTGCACCGGGACCTCGTCGGTCTGGGTCGCCAGGTACGGCGCGACGGGGTAGAGCGCCGGGATCACCGAAGGCGCGGGGACGCCGAGTTCGGCCAGTTCGGCCACGTGGGCGGCGACGTCCTCCTGGCTGCGACCGGCGTATCCGGCGTTCAGCAGCGTGTGGACCTCGGTCCGCCGCTCCTGACCGCCGGGAAGGGTGAAACGCAGCTCAGGCATTTGTCCTCCGAGATCGGGGGTTGCGCATACAGCTTGTATACAAGGAGTATATCCGCAATTCAACCCCTCCCGGCGGGGTTGCGGATCTCCTACGGACGGATGTGGACATGACCTCACCAGCCGGTGACCGGCGTTCGTTGCACAAGGCCTTCGCGGCCAGCCTCTCGGGAACAGCGCTCGAGTGGTACGACTTCGCGGCCTACTCGGTGGCGGCCGCGACGATCTTCGGGAATCTCTTCTTCCCCTCGGAAGACCAGCTCGCGAGCACGATGGCGGCGTTCTCCACCTACGCCGTCGGCTACCTCGCCCGGCCGCTCGGCGGGTTCCTGTTCGGCCGCCTCGGCGACGTGCTCGGCCGCAAGCGCATCCTGGTCATGACGCTCGTGCTCACCGGGGTGGCGACGTTCCTCATCGGTGTCCTGCCCACTTACGAGACCATCGGCGGCTTCGCGGCGGTGCTGCTCGTGGCGCTGCGGTTCGCGCAGGGTGTCGGCATCGGCGGCGAGTGGGGTGGCGCCGTCCTGCTCTCGAGTGAGTTCGGCGATCCGAACAAACGCGGTTTCTGGGCCTCCGCCGCCCAGATCGGCCCGCCCGCGGGCAACCTGCTCGCCAACGGCGTCCTCGCCGTGCTGGCCGGACTGCTCACCGAGGACCAGTTCAACAGCTGGGGCTGGCGGATCGCGTTCTTGCTTTCCGGCGCGCTGGTCGGGTTCGGCCTGTGGATCCGGCTCAAGCTGGAGGAGACCCCGGTCTTCAAGCAGATCCAGGAGCGCGGCGAACGTCCGTCGGCGCCGATCTCCGAGGTCTTCCGCACCGAACGCCGCGCGCTGGTCGCGGCCGTGCTGATCCGTGTCTGTCCGGACGTGTTGTACGCGCTGTTCACCGTCTTCGTCCTCACGTACGTCACCACGCACACCGATCTCTCGCGCGGCGCCGGCCTGGCCGCGGTGATGATCGGTTCGGCGTTCCAGCTGGTGCTGATGCCGCTGTTCGGCGCGCTCTCGGACCGCGTCTCGCGGCGCAAGATGTACCTGATCGCGACCATCGCCGCCGGGATCTGGCCGTTCGTGTTCTTCCCGATGGTCAGCGGTGGTTCGTTCCTCATGCTGGCGATCGGGATCGTGCTCGCGCTCGTCATCCACGCGGCGCTCTACGGGCCGCAGGCCGCGCTCGTCACCGAGCAGTTCTCGCCGCGCCTGCGTTACACCGGCAGCTCGCTGGCGTACACCCTGGCGGGCGTGATCGGCGGGGCTCCCGCGCCGCTGCTGTTCACGGCGCTGCTGGCCGGTTTCGACACCTGGCTCGCGATCGGAGGCTACTTGCTCGTGACGGCGGTGGTGACCACCATCGGTGTCGTGCTCGCCCGTGACCCGGACCGCGAGGAGGCGGCTGCCATGGAGCCCGTGCGATGACCTGGACGACCATGTCCACAGTGGAGGGTCTGCCGCTGATCGGCGGACAGGGCCGGTTCCGCACGCTCGCCACGGCGGAAGGCGGGCTGGCGTACGAGATCGCCTACCCGGCGGGCGTCGCTTCTCCCGTGCACAGCCACGATCACGACAGCATCGTCTACCTGGTTTCGGGTTCGCTGCGCGGCACGCTCGACGGCCGGGAAGTGACCCTCGAAGCGGGCGGCACGATCGTCCACCCGCGCGGCGTCCCGCACAGCGTCGAGGCCATTGTGGACAGTCAGTGGGTCGAATTCAAGACGCCGCTGCCCACGCGGGCACCGATCGCGGAATGAAAAACCGGGGCGGACACTGATTTCCAGCGTCCGCCCCGGTCGGGAGGAAAGTCTTACGCGTCCAGCTCGGCCAGCGCCAGCTTCGCCTTCTCCAGCTCGGCTTCGAGCTGGGCGACCTTCGCGGCCTGCAGCTCGCGGGCGGCGTTGATGACCTCGTCGATCGGGCCCGACAGGTCGGCGTGCAGTTCCTTGGCGGCGCGGGACACGGCCGCGGCCGGGATCTCCAGGCCCTTCGTGACCCACTTGCTGCCGTTCTTGAGCTCGGCCTGCCACTCGCCGTCGGCGGTGCCGGTGACCGTGAGGGTCAGCTCGACGGTGCGGGTCTTCTTCGCCGTCGTGGCGACCTTCGGGCGGCCACGCTTGGGCTTGGGGGACTCCGCCATGTTGTCGGTGGCGGGGGCCTCTTCGGCGGGGGTCTCGGTCTTGGCCTCGGCCGGGGCTTCGGTGGCCTCCGAGGTGGTCTCCGCCTGCGGCGTCGAGTCGACGGGCGCTTCGGTAGCCGCTTCTTCGGACACGGCGTCAGTGCGTGTCAAGGCATCCACGGTCATCGTCGGTGTCGTCTCCTTGCCCGGGTATGGGGTGGTACCCGGCACATCCTAGAACAGGCGTTCGAGTGAGGCGAACTGGGGTGTGGTAGGCGTGTCGGATGACATGAAGGAGTCTTTCATCGCAAATCTTGCGATGAAAGACTCCTTCATGTCAGGTGGGAGGTCGCTACTCCTCGGACTTGCCGGACTTCAGGCCCGAAGAGATCAGGTCCATCACCGACGAGTCGGCCAGCGTGGTCACGTCGCCGACCTGGCGGTTCTCGGCGACGTCGCGCAGCAGGCGGCGCATGATCTTGCCGGACCGCGTCTTCGGCAGCTCCTGCACGACCAGGATCTGCCGCGGCTTCGCGATCGGCCCGATCTCCTTGGCGACGTGGTTGCGCAGCTCCTGCACGGCCGCGTCACCACCGTCGACCGCGTTGCCGCGCAGGATGACGAACGCGACGATGCCCTGCCCGGTGGTCGGGTCGGTCGCGCCGACGACGGCGGCCTCGGCGACCGTCGGGTGCGAGACCAGCGCGGACTCGACCTCGGTGGTCGAGATGCGGTGCCCGGACACGTTCATCACGTCGTCGACCCGGCCCAGCAGCCAGACGTCGCCGTCGGCGTCGTACTTCGCGCCGTCGCCGGCGAAGTAGTAGCCCTGGTCGGCGAAGCGGGACCAGTAGGTCTCGCGGAACCGCTCCTCGTCGCCCCAGATGCCGCGCAGCATGCCCGGCCACGGCTTGTCGAGCACCAGGTACCCGCCGCCGCCCTTGCCGACCTCGACGCCCTGGTCGTCGACGACCTTCGCCGAGATGCCCGGCAGCGCCTTCTGCGCCGAGCCCGGCTTCGTGGCGGTGACGCCCGGCAGCGGCGAGATCATGATCCCGCCGGTCTCGGTCTGCCACCAGGTGTCGACGATCGGCGCGGAGTTCGCGCCGACGTTCTCGCGGTACCAGATCCACGCTTCGGGGTTGATCGGCTCGCCGACGCTGCCGAGCACGCGCAGCGACGAGAGGTCGTACTTCTGCGGGATCTCGTTGCCCCACTTCATGAACGTGCGGATCAGCGTGGGCGCGGTGTAGTAGATGGAGACCTTGTGCTGCTGGACGATCTCCCAGTGGCGGCCCTCGTGCGGGGTGTTCGGCGTGCCTTCGTAGACGACCTGCGTCGTCCGGTTCGCCAGCGGCCCGTACACGATGTACGTGTGCCCGGTGATCCAGCCGATGTCGGCGGTGCACCAGTAGACGTCTTCGCCGGCCTTGTGGTCGAAGACGTTGTGGTGCGTGTACGCGGCCTGGGTCAGGTAGCCGCCGGAGGTGTGCAGGATGCCCTTCGGCTTCCCGGTGGTGCCGGAGGTGTAGAGGATGAAGAGCGGGTGCTCGGAGTCGAACGCCTGCGGCGTGTGCTCCGCGGACTGGCCGTCGACCAGTTCGTGCCACCAGATGTCGCGGCCTTCGGTGATCGGCACCTCTTCGCCAGTGCGGCGCACGACGATGACCTTCTCGACCGATTCGGCGCCTTCGAGCGCTTCGTCGACATTGGCCTTCATCGGGGCGGCCTTGCCGCGACGGTACTGGCCGTCGGTGGTGATGACGATCCGCGCCGCCTGGTCGTCCACGCGGGAACGCAGGGCTGTCGGGGAAAAACCACCGAAGACGACACTGTGCAGGACGCCGATCCGGGCGCAGGCGAGCATCGCGACGATCGCCTCGGGCACCATCGGCATCTGGATGGCGACGCGGTCGCCCGCCTTGAGGCCGAGGGACTCGAGCGCGTTCGCGGCCTTGGAAACCTCGTCCTTCAGCTGGGCGTAGGTGATGTCGCGGCTGTCGCCGGGCTCGCCGACCCAGTGGATGGCGACCTGGTCGCCGTGCCCGGAATCGACGTGGCGGTCGACGCAGTTGTACGCGACGTTGAGCTTCCCGCCCACGAACCACTTCGCCACCGGCGCATTGGTCCAGTCCAGTACCTGCGACCACTTCGTTTCCCAGTGAAGGCGCTCGGCCTGCTTGGCCCAGAACGCTTCCCGGTCGGCGTCGGCTTCGGCGTAGAAGTCGGCGGTGGCATTCGCTTGCGCGCTGAAAGCCTCACTCGGGGGGAAGGTCCTGCTCTCCGTGAGCAAATTGTCCAGCGCCGGCGACTGCTCGGTCATGGTGCGATGCCTCCTGTGATTCGCGTGTCTTCACGCCCGTTGGCACGCTATCGACGTTACGACGCGAAGTAAAAGGTTGCATCGTGGTTGCGCGCGGCGTTCACACGCTTGAGGACAAAGCGGTACGGACCGCGGGCCATTCTGGTCCGGTGAGGGAGTAGACGACGGTGTCGCGGACGCTTCCGTCGGGCCGGACGCGATGCGCGCGCAGCACCCCTTCCCGTTGCGCGCCGAGACGTTCGATCGCCTTCTGTGACTTGAGGTTGCGGATGTCGGTCTCCCACGAGACGCGGTTCGCGCCGAGGTCGTCGAAAGCGTGGCGCAGCAACAGGAGTTTCGACTCGCGGTTGAGTCCGGTCCGCTGCCATTCGGAACCGATCCAGGTGTGGCCGATGGAAACGATCTTGTGGCGCGCGCTCATCGCGTAGAACGACGTCGTGCCCGCGACTTCGCCGGTGCGCGCGTCGATCTGGGCCCAGGCGCGGCGGTCGGTGTCGGCGAGGATGTCGTCGACCATGGCTTCGGCGGCGGCGAGGTCCTGCGGCTGCCGGAGGCTGAGCCAGGCCCAGATCGCCGGGTCGGAGCCCGCCGCGAACAGGCCCTTCGTGTGGTCGCGGGTGAGCGGTTCGAGGTGGACGCGTTCGCCGCGCAGGGTGGCGTGGGTGTTCCAGTCGGTCACGGCCTCGACGCTACGGACGGCAATGGCCTTACTGGATAGCCAGTTTCGAAGCATTCGAGAAGGCCACTGCGGCGTTGCCTATGCTCGCGGGAACGATCGAGAAGGCGAGGCAGCATGGCCGAGGAGCGGGAAGAGCTCACCTGGGAGTTGTTCGGGACGGCCAGCAGGGAGCTGGCGCAGGCCGTCGCCGACGACGGCTTCGAGCCGGACCTCATCCTGTCGATCGCGCGTGGCGGGCTGTTCGTCGCCGGCTCGCTCGGTTACGCGCTCGACGTGAAGAACCTGCACGTGATGAACGTCGAGTTCTACACCGGCGTCGACCAGCGTCTCGACCTGCCGGTCATGCTGCCGCCGGTGCCGAACGTCGTCGACCTGACGAAGAAGAAGGTGCTCGTCGCCGACGACGTCGCGGACACCGGTGCGACCCTGAAGCTGGTCCGCGACTTCTGCGCCGATCACGTCGCCGAGGTGCGCTGCGCGGTCGTCTACGAGAAGCCGCGCTCCGAGGTCAAATGCGAGTACGTCTGGAAGCACACGGACCGCTGGATCAACTTCCCGTGGTCGGTGCAGGCGCCCGTGGTGCGGCGCGTGGGCCAGGTGCTGGACGCGTGACGGATCCGCTGAAGCCACTGCTGGACCTCGAAGGAGTCGCCGCGGCCGCGAAATCGGCGCAGGACGCGGTGTTCGCCGTCCATCGGCTGCCCGCCAACCTGCGCGGCGGCGCGGCGACGGCCGCCGAAGCGTCCGTGCGGTCGGCGCGGGCGTCGGCCGGGATCGAGGGTGCCGCGCCCGAACTGCCCGAATCCGGTGAAGTGACCGATCCGGTGCTGGCGGGCGCGCTGCGGGTCGCGGAAGCGCTGGAGGGTCTGCTGCCGACGTGGCGGCGCGCGCCGTTGCAGGCGTTGGCGCGTCTGCACGTTCTCGCCGCGTCGGATCTGGTGACGGATCTCGACGCGCTGGGGCGGCCGCGGTCGTCCGGTGACGTCGGGCCGCGGCTGGAGATGCTGGCGCAGCTGGTCACCGGTGCGACGTCGGTGCCGGGGCCGGTGCTGACCGCCGTCGTGCACGGGGAACTGTTGGCACTCAAGCCTTTCGGCTCCGCGGACGGTGTTGTCGCGAGGGCGGCGGCGCGGCTTTCGGCGGTGGCGACCGGACTGGACCCGAAGGCGCTGACGGTGCCGGAGGTCGCGTACTTCCGGCGGGTGCCGAAGTACCTCGAAGCCGCTTCGGCGTTCGCGGGCGGAACCCCGGAGGGCGTCCGGGCTTGGCTGCTCTTTTCGTGTGAAGCGTTCGAGGCGGGCGCTCGTGAGGCGAAGTCGATCTCCGACGCCGCCGGCTGACTTCCCGCATTTCGTCCTCTGAATGCGGTACTTGCGCGTGCAACTACCGCATTCAGAGGACGAAATGCGGGAGTGGGGTGAGCCCACACGGGATCTCGCGCAGGTGTAGGGCGTGACCACATGGTCTAAGTGCCGGGATCGACCTAACGTCGTCCGGCATGAGTGGTGCGTATCACAGCGATCTGGCCGGTAAGTCCGCGCTGGTCACAGGCGCGGCGAGCGGGATCGGCCTGGCCTGCGCCGAAGCGCTCGCCGAGGCGGGGGCCAAGGTCCACCTCGCCGACATCGACGACGCCGTCGAGAAGGTGGCGGCCGACGTCAACGGCATCGCGCACGTCGTCGACCTCACCGACGCCCAAGCCGTCGAGACGCTCCCGGCCGAGGTCGACATCCTCGTCAACAACGCCGGTTTCCAGCACATCGCGCCGATCCACGAGTTCCCGCCGGAGACGTTCACCCGCGTCCAGGCGCTCATGGTCACCGCGCCGTTCCTGTTGATCCGCCGCGCGCTGCCGCACATGTACGAACGCGGCTGGGGACGCGTGGTCAACATGTCCAGCGTCCACGGCCTCCGCGCGAGCCCGTTCAAATCCGCGTACGTCACCGCGAAGCACGCGCTCGAAGGCCTCTCCAAGGTCACCGCGCTCGAAGGCGCGGAGCACGGCGTGACCAGCAACTGCGTCAACCCCGGCTACGTCCGCACGCCGCTGGTCACCGGCCAGCTCCAGGCGCAGGCCGAGGAACACGGCCTCGAACGCGACGCCGTCATCGAACAGGTCCTCCTGCGCCGTTCCGCGATCAAGCGGCTCATCGAACCCGCCGACGTCGCCGCGTGCGTGCTCTGGCTGTCCGGCGAGCACGCCGCCCATGTCACCGGTACCTCGATCCCCCTCGACGGCGGCTGGACCGCCGCGTGAACCCCCAAGAAAGGACGTCTTCGGTGACCACCCAGAACCGTGGCTCGATCGCGAAGGTCGTCAGCGCCAGCCTGATCGGAACGACGATCGAGTGGTACGACTTCTTCCTCTACACCTCCGCCGCGGCGCTGGTGTTCGGCAAATTGTTCTTCCCCTCCAACGATCCGCTGACCGGTACGCTGCTCGCGTTCCTGACCTACGCCGTCGGTTTCCTCGCGCGGCCGATCGGCGGGCTGGTGTTCGGCCACTTCGGTGACCGCGTCGGCCGCAAGAAGCTGCTGGTGCTGAGCCTGTTGCTGATGGGCGGTTCCACCTGCGCCATGGGCATCCTCCCGACGTATGCCTCCGTCGGTGTCCTGGCACCGATCCTGCTGACGCTGCTGCGGCTCGTGCAGGGTTTCGCGCTCGGTGGCGAATGGGGTGGCGCGGTGCTGATCGTCTCCGAACACGGCGACGACAAGCGACGCGGATTCTGGGCGTCCTGGCCGCAATGCGGTGCTCCCGGCGGGAACCTGCTCGCGACGGCGGTGTTGGCGATCCTCGCCGCGACACAGTCCGACGAGGTGTTCCTCAGCTGGGGCTGGCGGATCCCGTTCCTGCTTTCCGGTGTCCTCGTGGTGATCGGGCTGTGGATCCGGCTCGCGGTCAGCGAATCACCGGTCTTCCTTGCCGCGCAGGAGAACAACGCGACCACGCACGCGCCGGTCGTCGAGGTGTTCCGCAAGAGCCGGCGCGCGGTGCTGATCACGATCGGCTCGCGGATGGCGGAGAACGTCTCGTACTACGTGATCACGGCGTTCATCCTCGTCTACGTGACCACCGGGCTGAGCCTGCCGAAATCGGCGGGACTCAACGCGGTGCTCATCGGTTCGGCCGTGCACTTCCTGACCATTCCCTTGTGGGGCATGCTTTCCGACCGGATCGGCCGCCGCCCGGTGTACCTGTTCGGCGCGATCGGCATGGCGGTGTGGAGTTTCGCGTTCTTCGCCATGCTCGACACGAAGAACCCGGGCGTCATCATTCTCGCGGCGACCGTCGGGCTGGTGCTGCACGGCGCGATGTACGGCCCGCAGGCCGCGTTCTTCTCCGAGCAGTTCCCGACGCGGGTGCGCTACACCGGACTTTCGGTCGGCGGTCAGTTGTCGTCGATCGCGGCCGGGGCGGTGGCGCCGCTCATCGCGGTCGCGTTGTTCAGGGAGTTCGGCAGCACGATCCCGGTCTCGCTCTACGTGGTCGCGATGTGCGTGCTGACCGTGATCGCCCTGCTCGCCGCCCGCGAGACCAAGGGCGAGTCCCTGCACTCCGAAGTTCTCACGGAGCGCGGTCACGTGTCAGCATGACCGTTGTGGACGGTTCCGCGCAGTTGCGCCGGCTGCTCGAACTGCTCGCCTCCGGGGCGGGCAGCGAGCAGCTGGCGCACGTCCCCGTCGACCCGAAGGCCACCGAGCTGGCGCTGCGGATCCGGGACACCGTCGCCGAGCACAGGCGGCGCGAGGCGGAGCTGGCCGCGCTGTTCGACACGGCCAGCGACCTCGCCCGGCTGGACGATCCGGACGCCGTCCTGCGGTCGATCGTGCGGCGGGCGCGGGCGTTGCTCGGCGTGGACGTCTCGTATCTCAGCCTCAACGACGAGACCGAAGGCAAGACCTACGTCCGGGTGACCGACGGCTCGGTCTCCGCGCTGTTCCAGGACATCGTGCTGGGCATGGGCGAGGGGCTCGGCGGGCTGGTCGCACAGACCGCGCGGCCGTACGCGACGGCGGACTACTTCGACGACAAGCGGTTCCGCCACACCGCCTCGATCGACACCGGGGTGCTCGACGAGGGCCTGACCGCGATCCTCGGGGTACCGCTGGCGATCGGCAGCAAGGTCATCGGGGTGCTGTTCGCCTCCGACCGGACCACCCGCGAGTTCTCGCCCGACGAGGTCGCGCTGCTGTCGTCGCTGGCCGACCACGCGGCGATCGCGCTGGACAACGCGCATCTGCTCGACGAGACGCGCCGCGCGGTCGCCGAACTGAACGCCGCCAACGCGACGATCAGCGCGCACAACGACGCGATGCGCCGCGCCGAGGACGCTCACGACCGGCTGATGGATCTCGTGCTGCGCGGTGGTGACCTGGCCGAGGTCGCCGCCGCGGTCGCGGACGTGCTCGGCGGCGCGATCGCCGTCTATGACGCCGACGGCGTCGTCCTCGCCAGGACCGACGGCGAGCTGAGCCTTTCGCGTGCGGCGGTTTCGGCGTCCAGGACGAGCGGACGCGCTGTGTCCACTGAGGACGGTTGGCTGTGCGCGGTCCAGGCGGGGCAGGAATTCCTCGGCAGTCTGGTACTCGGCGGCGGGCCGTCGCTCGGCGAGGCCGACCGGCGGCTGTTCGAGCGGGCGGGCGTGGTCACCGCCGTCCTGCTGATGCAGCGGCGTTCCGTCGCGCGCGCCGAGGACGAGGTGCGCGGGGAGTTGCTGTCGGACCTGCTCACCGCGCCGGGCCGCAATCCGGCCGCGCTGCTGGCCCGCGGCCGCCGCCTGGGGGTCGATTTGTCGGCACCGCACGCGGTGCTGGTCGCGCATGCCGACGACGTCTCCCGGCGGAGGCTGGCCACGGCGGCCGCGCGGCACGCGGACCTCGTCGGTGTCCACGCCGACGAAGTGGTCCTTCTGATTCGAGGTGCGGACGCCGGGGCGCTCGCCCGGTCCGTCGCCGCCGAGCTGGCGTCCACAATGGACTGTGCGGTCACGGTCGGTGCGGCGGGGCCGGCCGCGTCACCGCGGGAGCTGGCCGTGGCGCACGCCGAAGCCGCGCGATGCGTCGCGTCGCTGCTGGCGCTGGGCCGGGCGGGGGAAGGCGCGAGCATGGCCGACCTCGGTTTCGTCGGGCTGCTGCTCGGCGAGCACGCCGACCTCGGCGCGTACGTGACCGCCACGATCGGCCCGGTGCTCGACTACGACGAACGCCGCGGCACGGATCTGATCGGCACCCTTCGCGCGTATTTCGCCTGTGGCGGCAACTTGACGCGCGCGAAGGACCTGCTCCACGTGCACGTCAACACCGTCGTGCAACGGCTGGACCGCATCGCGTCACTGCTGGGCGAGCAGTGGCAGGCGCCCGAGCGCGCGCTGGAACTCCAGCTCGCGCTCAGGCTGCACCGCCTCACCAATGACCGAAACGAATGACGTCGTCGAAGTCGCGGCGAGCGATCTTGGTCGCCGAAGAACCGGGTGAAGGCCCGGATTCCGCACCGTGTCCGAGCGCCACGACGCCGATCGGGTCGTGGTCCTCCGGCACGCCGAACTCGCTGTGCAGCCGCTCCACGCCTTCCGGCGCCAGCCCGAAGAACACCGCGCCGAGACCCTCGTCGACCGCCGTCTGGAGGATCAGCATCGTCGCCATCCCGGTGTCGACATCCCAGTACGGCACGCGCCACCACGAGTCGTCGCCCTCGGCGAAACCCTTGTCCGGCTTGGCATAGCGGTCGAGGTACGCGTTCTTGACCGAAAGCGGCACGATCGCGACCGGGGCCGTGGTGACGGTTTCCGGCGCCCAGCTCGCCCCGAACTCCCAGAATTTGGCGAGTTCTTCGCCGATGAGGACGAGAAATCCTTGTCCCTGTGAGAATCCGGCGGAGGGGCCTTTCAGCGCGTTGCGCAGAATGCGCTGCAGGCTCGCCTCGGCGACGGGTTCGCCGGTGAACTTCCGGACCATGCGACGGCGTCGTACGACGTCCTGGAATTCCATCCGATCAGCTTAGTGCGCAAGTGGTCGCCAGGTCACCGCTCGCGCGCGGGATCGTCGCCGAAGCGGGCGGGCGGACGCCGTCGAGCCAGCCTTCGAGAGCGCTGAAAGCCGTGCGGAAACACGGGCCGATGGGCCGCAGCTTGTCCGGGTGCGCGTCGTAGAGCCCGTCGACGTGGTTGCCGTCGACGATCCGGTAGTAGCGCTGGAGTCCGGCACGGCCCTGGTCGGCGATCATCCGCTGGTAGACGTCGGAATCGCGGGTGATCGGCAGCAGGGTGTCGAGGGTGCCGTGCAGGGTGATCAGCGGTTTGCCGATCCGGCCGGTCAGCGAGATCCGTTCCACCGCGCGGTGCACCGACGGCGGGCGAGTGGTGTAATCGTAGTCGGTTCCGGCGAACGACGGATCGAATTCCGCCTGATAGATGCGCTGGGTCAGGCCCCAGTAGACGTCGTTGTGATACGGCCAGAGGAACTCCGAGCCCGGCGCGAAACCGGCGTCGAGAATCCGCTGATGGGCTTGCGCGGAACCGGCGGCGTAGGCGGGGTAGGCCTTGATCGCGGGCGGCAGGAAGGTGAACAGGTTCGGGCCGTCTTCGTGCCAAAGCGTGCCCTCCCAGTCGATACCGCCGTCGTAGAGCCATGGCCGGTTCTCGAGCTGCCAGCGGACGAGATAGCCGCCGTTCGACATCCCGGCCGCGAGGGTGCGGCTAGGCAGGCGCCCGTAGCGATGCGCGACGGCGGCCTTCGCGGCGATCGTCAGCTGGGTGACCCGTGAGTTCCACTCGGCGAGCGCGTCACCGGGGCGGCGTCCGTCGGTGTGGAAGCCGGCGCCGGTGTTGCCCTTGTCGGTGGCGGCGAACGCGTAGCCGGCGGCGAGGACCTGGTCGCCGATCGCGCGATCGTTCGCGTACTGTCGTCGCACACCGGGGGACCCCGAGACCACCAGGCCACCGTTCCAGCGATCGGGCAGCCGCAGCACGAACTGCGCGTCGTGGTTCCAGCCGTGCGTCGTGTTGGCCGTCGACGAATCCGGGAAGTAGCCGTCGATCTGGATGCCGGGAACCGCCTTGGGCGCGGGGAAACCGGCGGAGGTGAGCCCGGCCCAGTCGGACTGGACGGTGTGCCCGGTGACCAGGGTGCCGGTGGTGGTCAGATCGTCCAAACAGGACAGTTGTTGGGTCGCGGCGCCGGGAACGCGCACGTTCCCGCAACCGCTCGCCGCCTGGGCGGGTGTCGCCATGGCCAGCATCATCGCGAGGACCAGAATGAGCCGCATCGGACGACGGTAAGCGGCGGCTTCGTGTGCCGGTATCTGGTGTGACCACACAAAACGGGCCGCCGCTGTGGTGGTCTTCCACGTGGGAAGCGGGCGTCGGTGGTTTTAGCCTGAGGTGATGCGAAAACTCCTCATCGGCGCGGTGGTTTCGGCATTGGTCCTTCTCTTTCCGGCTCCGGCACAGGCGGCGGCGATCCGCCCGGTCACCGGGTTCGGGAGCAATCCCGGCGCGTTGCAGATGTTCGAATACGTTCCCGACGGGCTGCCGTCCGGACGTCCGGCGGTGGTCGTGCTGCACGGCTGCACCCAGGACGTGGCCGGGTACGCGCGTGGCTCCGGCTGGATCGGTCTCGCGGACAAGCTGCGGTTCAAACTCGTTCTGCCGCAGCAGGTTTCGGCGAACAACTTCAGCAAGTGCTTCAACTGGTTCCAGGCGGGTGACATCAAGCGAGGATCCGGAGAGGCCGAATCGATCGCGCAGATGGCGCGGTTCTCGGCCGGGAGCCGGACGTACGTGACCGGCCTGTCGGCGGGTGGCGCGATGACTTCGGTGCTGCTGGCGGCGTATCCGGAACTGTTCGCGGGCGGCGGTGTCGTCGCGGGACTGCCTTATGGCTGCGCGACTTCGATGATCGACGCGTACTCCTGCATGAATCCCGGCAAGGACCTGACCCCGAAGCAGTGGGGCGACAAGGTGCGGGCCGCGAGCAGTGGGCCGCGTTCGCCGGTCAGCGTCTGGCACGGGACCGCGGACTACACGGTGGCTCCGATGAACATGCGCGAGCTTGCCGAGCAGTGGACCGACGTCGGCGCGGCCGTCGACACGCACGCCGTCACCGGGATGGGGCACGGTCAGCCGATCGCGCCGGGAGCCGGATGCGGGCAGGCGGGGCCGTATCTGCTCGACGTCGGCGTGTGCGCCGCGGCGGAACTCGCGGCGAAGTGGGGGCTAGGCGGTGTCCTGTAAGTCTGTTCGACCGCGGACGTGGCTTGCAGGACAGCGCCTAGGCGAGTACGGCGTCCAGTAGCCCGGGGAAGCGCGCGTGGACGTCCTCGGTGCGGAGCTCGACCCAGCGGGTCCGGCCCTCGACGAACGTGGTCGTGAGGCCGGCCTCGCGCAAGACCTTCCAGTGATGGGAGAGCGTCGGCGCGCTGATCTCGACGTCGTACTCGGTGATGGCGCAGCTTCGCGGCGAAGGATTGCTCCGCAGTGCGCGGAGCAGCTCCAGGCGTACGGGGTCCGCGAGCGCCTGGAGCACCGGCACGATCTCGATCTCGTCGATCGACGGCTGCGGCAGCGTGGTGCTCACTTCACTCCAATCTGTTTGACAGTCATCGAATAGTCACGCCACTATACCGCGTATGACGATTCGACGATCATCAAATGATCGGCTCGCTCTGGGGGCTCTGCTGGTACTCGCCGTCGGGACGTTCACCGTCGGCACCGACGGATTCGTCCTGAACGGGCTGCTGCCCGCCATCGCCGCGGACCTGCGCGTCTCCGAAGCCGTCGCGGGTCAGCTGACCACGGTCTTCGCGGTGACCTACGCGGTTTCCTCGCCGATCATCGCGGCCTTCACCGGACGGCTCGACCGGCGCTGGGTGCTCGGCGCGGGGATGGTGCTCTTCACGATCGGCATGGCCGGTCAAGCGCTCGGCGAGTCCTTCGCCGTGGTCGCCGTCGCACGCGTGCTGGCCGCCCTCGGCGCCGCCGCGTTCCAGTCCAACGCCTATGTCCTCGCCGGTGCTCTGGCGTCGGACGAGCGCCGTGGTCGGGCACTGGCCACGGTCTCCGCCGGGATGAGCGTGTCGATGGTGCTCGGCGTGCCGATCGGGGTGCTCGCCGGGAACTGGTTCGGCTGGCGTGCGGTGATGTGGGGGATCGGCGCGGTGGCGCTGATCGTGATGCTGCTCGTGCCGCTTCTGCCGGGAGTCCGGATGCCGGCGGTGTCGTTGCGCGACAGGCTCGCCGTCGTCGTACGGCCACCGATCGCGCGCGTGCTCGGCGTGAGTGTTCTCGGTACCGCCGCGGGCTTCGCGGCCTTCGTGTACTTGCCGGTGCTGGTCGCTCCGGTGGCGGCGGGCGCGATGATCTCGTGGCTGCTCGTCGGTTTCGGGATCGGGCAGATCGCGGGCAACGCCTTCGCGGGCCGGGCCACCGACTCGCTCGGCCCCGCGCGCGTCCGCGCTCTCTCGCTCATCGGGACGGTCGTGACCCTGGCGCTGGTGGACGTCGCCGTGCTGAGCCTGCCCGGCGCGCTGATCCTCGCGCTGGCATCGGGCGTGTTCGGCGGAATGCTGATGGTGCCGCAGCAGCACCGGCTGTTCTCGCTGGCGCCCGACGTGCCGACGGTCGCCTTGGGGCTGAACGGTTCCGCGATCTACGCGGGTGGTGCACTCGGCGCCGCGCTGGGTGGCGTCGTCTTGTCCTCGGCGGGCGTTTGGTGGGTCGGTCCCGTTGCCGCCTTCGTCGCTCTGCTGGGCTTCGCGCTTTCGGTGCCTTCGCGGACGCGGGTGCCCGAGCCCGCCTGATCAAAAGGGGGGAGCAAGGGACCTTTGCTCTCGTTTACGTAGGCATGCTAACTACCGCGTGGACGCGCCCAGCGGCAGCAAAGGTCCCTTGCTCTCTTTTCGCAGGTCAGACCGCTATTCGACGGACCAGCGCTCCTCGATACGCGCGAAGCGCCACACGAGGAGCGCGAAGAGCCACGTAAGCACGAAGAGCGCTACGACCGCGTAGCCCACGTAGTCGAGGCTCATCGACCCGATCGCCGCGAGCGGTCCGGTCGTGATGCCGAAGCGTTCGGTGATGATCGAGATGACCTCGATCGTCCCGATGAGCAAGGCGACCGCGACGGAAAGCGCCGTCACGGTGAGGTTGTAGTAGATCTTCCGCACCGGCTTCGCGAAGGCCCAGCCATACGCGTAGTTCATGAAGCAGCCATCGGCGGTGTCGAACAGCGTCATCCCCGCGGCGAACAGGATCGGCAGCACCAGGATCGCGTACCAGGGTAGCGAAAACGCGGCCGCCCCGCCGGCGAGCACCAGCAGGCTGATCTCGGTCGCGGTGTCGAAGCCGAGGCCGAACAGCAAGCCGATCGGGTAGATGTGCCACGGCTTGCGCACCGCTTTGGTGGCGCCACGGAGCAGGCGGTTCAGGAAGCCGCGGTTGTCGAGTTGCCGCTCCAGCGCCGCTTCGTCGAACTCGCCCCGCCGCATCCGCCGGAACACCTTCACGATGCCGACCAGCACCACCAGGTTCATGATCCCGATGAGGTACAGGAACACCGCGGAAACCGACGTTCCGATCAGCCCGGTCGCCTCGTGTAGCGCCGAGGAGTCGTCCTCGACGGCGCCAGCCAGCGCTCGCACGCCGAGCGACAGCAGCAGGCACAGGGCGAACACGATCGTCGAATGGCCGAGGGAGAACCAGAAACCGACCGAAAGCGGCCGTTGCCCGTCGGCCATCAGCTTGCGAGTGGTGTTGTCGATCGCGGCGATGTGGTCCGCGTCGAACGCGTGCCGCATCCCGAGCACGAACGCCGTGACACCGAGGCCGGCCCCGAACACGCCCGTGGCGCCGAGCTCGTATTGGCGCGGCGCCACGAAAAGCGTCAGGACCCCCCAGCCGATGACGTTGAGCAGCAGGATGAACCCGGCCATCCCGGCGACGGACACCCGTTCGCGTCGCGTGAGCGCGAGGCGTCGGGATGAACGGGTCTGTCCGCCGGAACTGGGCAATCGATCAGCTCGCGCGCACCCGCAGGGAGTCGAGAGCCTTGCGTACGTGGCCATCGTTGGCCGCCAGCGCCTTCGCCGCACTCGCGACGTCCTCGCCGGACAGCAGATGGACCAGCGCGACCTTGAGGTCGCCGTCGGCCTCGGTGAGCGCGTCGGAACAGTCCGCCATGCTCATGCCGGTGGCCTCGCGCAGGATCCGGATGGTCCGTCCGCGCAGCTTGGCGTTGGTCGCCCGCATGCTGACCATCAGGTTCGAATACGTGCGCCCGAGCTTGATCATCGTCGCGGTGGAGAACGCGGTGAGGATGATCTTCTGCGCCGTGCCCGCCTTCATCCGCGTCGACCCGGCGATCGCCTCGGGGCCGGTGTCCACCGCGATGAGGACATCGACGCCCGGCGGCGTCACCGCGGCCGGATTGCCCGACACCAAGGCGGTGCGGGCACCGCGACGGCTGGCCGCGGCCAGCGCGCCGAGGACGTAGGGCGTCCGGCCGGAAGCGGTCAGCCCGAGCACGAAGTCGCCGGGTGCGACGGACTCGGCCACCTCGGCGGCTCCGGCCTTCACGTCGTCCTCGGCGTCTTCGACGGCTTGGCGCAGAGCGCGCGCGCCGCCCGCGTGATGCGCGATGAACCAGTCCGAGGGCACGTTGAACGTCGGCACGAGCTCCGCCGCGTCCAACGTCGCCAGCCTGCCGGAGGTGCCGGCCCCGAAGTAGTGCACGCGGTGTCCCGACCGCAGCGCTTCCACGGCGAAGTCGACCGCCCGCGCCACCTGCGGCAGCACCGCGGCGACGGCTTCGGGGACCCGGCGGTCCTCGGCGTTGATCGCGCCGAGGATGCCCATGGTCGACATCAGGTCGATGTCGGTCGTCCGTGGATTGCGCTGTTCGGTTGGCGAATCGACGTGCACCACCTGGCGTGGGACGGTCATCATGCGCCTCACTTTTTCGCTCATTTGCCGGTTTCCCGCGGCCGCCGCCTGCCGTCGGGCCGGACGCCCAGACGGTGCGAGCCAACCGCGTCCCTGGTCGCGTCGAGCGCGTTGACCGACGCGTCCATGTGCCGCTGCGCGACACCGATGAACAGGCAGTCGATGACGGTCAGCTGCGCGATGCGACTGGCGGTCGCACCCGAGCGGAACGTCGTCTCCCGCGCGGCCGTGGTCAGCACGTGGTCGGCGACCTCGGTGATCGGCGAACGCGGGAAGTTCGTCACGGCGACGGTGATCGCGCCGTGCTCACGGGCCACACGCAGCGCCTCGACGGTGTCCGTGGTCGCGCCCGTGTGGGAGATGCCGATCGCGACGTCTCCTGGGCTCAGCACGGCGGCCGAGGTCAGCATGATGTGCGTGTCCGACCAGGCGAAGCTGACCCGCCCGATGCGGTGCAGCTTCTGCTGCAGGTCCGCGGCGACGAACGCGCTCGCGCCCACGCCGTAGACGTCCACGCGCCCCGCGCCGGCCACGATGTCGATCACGCGCTGTAGCGACGGGACGTCGAGCTGGTCGGCGGTCTCCTCCACGGCGCGGGCGTCCGCGAAGCTGACCTTGCCGATGACCGCGGCCAGGTCGTCCTCCGGCCCGATCTCGCCGCCGAGGTTGCGGGACGACCGCGCCTCGGACCGGGCGGTGTCGGCCGCCAAGGCGATCCTGAGCTGCGGATACCCGCCGACGCCGACCGCCTTGCAGAACCGCGTGACGGTGGTTTCGCTGGTGTTCGCAGCCAGTGCGACCTCGGTGATGCTGCGCCGCGCGACCTGCGCGGGGTCGTCGAGGACGACCTTCGCGACGCGCTGCTCTGCCCGGGCGAGCCCGGGCAGGAGGGAGCGAATCCGGACGAGCGGGCTCGCGTCGGCGTCCCGTGTCGGCTGCGCCGGCACGGCCTCGGACGGTGCGGCCGCGATTACGGATTCGGTATCGCCCACCGTGGGAAAGTTACTAACCGTTGGCATCTGCGACAAGGCTACCCACACCCTTCGGGAAGATCGCAACCTATCCGTGTCTGCGGATTCGATTTGCGATTAATCGTTGACCAGAAAGTCGCTAACCAGGTCGAGGTCGTTAACGAGGTCGAGCTAACGACTTGGCAACTTAGTGTCGCGACGCAAGGGGTCGTGTCCCGGTCAACGGGGCGGTCTGGTCAGCGCATCGGAGCTGGCCGGTTACCTAGTGCTCAACTTCCAGCCGGTAGCGACGAAAGTAGGCGGATTATGCTCACTGTCCAGCAGTATGTGGCCGCGTTCAGTGACTTTCACACCGTCCAAGGAAATTCCTCGTCCGGTGTAACGAGCATCGGTCGTGTAACGCCAGCGGAGGGTGATTTGTGAGCTTTGCGACACCTCGGCCGCAGCCCGCCACCAAGCCCGATGACCGTGCCCGCCGAGACCGGGTTGGTCCCCGGCGGGAGCGCCTGGTCCGTTTGCACGCAGAGTAATCGTTTTCCAGGTGGCTCCGCCGTCGGTACTTGTTTCCAGGAACAGCGAGTCCGAGGGGCCTTCGGTGTCCACGAAGGTGTCGAAGGTGACCTTCAATGGCCCGCCGCGCGTCTGTAACGGCGGAGTCGTGAGAGTGGCCGTGGAGACGTCCCCGGCGCCGCTGAACCACGCGTCGTGGCCGCGCGCCGGGCGGACGGCCATCGCCTTCGCCAGCGAGCTCGCCCAGGTCTCGCGGGCGATGTTGATCGAGCCCCAGTTCCGTGTCGGGTGCACGCGGTTGGTGAGCAGGATCGCGAACGACCGCGACAGCGGGTCGATCACCAGCGACGTCCCGGTGAACCCGGTGTGCCCGGCCGTCGAGGGCGCCGACAGCGCACCCATGTACCAAGGCTGGTCGAGTTCGAAGCCCAGGCCGTGCGCGTTGTCGGGGAACTTGTGGTTGTAGTTCGTCAGCATCGCCCGCACGGTCTCCTCGCGCAGGATCCGGTGGCCTCGGTACGCGCCGCCGTTGAGGAGCGTCTGCGCCAGCACCGCCATGTCGGCGGCCGTGGAGAACACGCCCGCGTGCCCAGCGACGCCGCCCAGTGACCAGGCGTTCTCGTCGTGGACCTCGCCGCGTACGAGCCCCCGAGGCGGCTTCGTGGCGTACTCGGTCGCCGCGACCCTGGCCAGTTTCGACCCGGGCGGGTTGTACCCGGTGTCGGCCAGGCCCAGCGGGGTGGCGATGCGGTCCTGGACCACCTTGTCCAGCGGTGCCCCGGCCACCTTCTCGGCCAGGAAGCCGAGCGTCAGCAGGTTGATGTCGGAGTAGAGGTAGGTGCTGCCCGGCGCGTTCTTCAGCGGGCTGTCGAGGACGGCCTTGCGGCGTGACGGGATGTCCGGGTAGCCCTCCCACAGCGACGGGAGCGGTGTCGCGGCGAAGCCCGAGACGTGGGTGAGCAGCTGCTGGACGGTGACGGCCTCCTTGCCGTTCACCCCGAACTCCGGCAGATACCGCACCACCGGCGCCGAGATGTCCAGCTTGCCCGTCTCGGCCAGCTGCATCACCGCGATGGAGGTGAACAGCTTCGAGATCGAGGCCATGTCGAAGATCGTGTCCGCGCGCATCGGCACCTGCTGCTCGGGCGGCAGTTCGGTGCCCTTGGCGTCGGCGTAGCGGACAGCGCCACCGACGGCCTGGCGCTCGACCACCACGCCGTCGTGCGCGAGCAGGCCGACCGCTCCGGAGAAGTGCGGGTGCCCGGTGGCGTCCGGCTTCGTCCAGCTCTCGATGAACTGCTCGGCCGCTTTGATCGGCTCCGGGTCGAGACCGACTTCGGACGGCGCGCCGTCACGCAGGACGGTGGACGCGGGCGCGAAGCCCTCACGCGGCTTGTCGAACCGGCCCGCCGCGCGGTCGCGCTGCTGCTCGCTCCCTGGAATCGCCTGTGCTCCCGCCGTCGACAGCGTGGTCGCCGCGACCAGTACGGAGACGGCCGCGATCAGGATCTTCCTAACACGCAAGGTCGTTCCCCTCAGCGATAGATGAGATGGCGACGGCGTTTCCGGTCGAACTCGGCCAGTTCGGCCTGCCAGGACCCGACGATCTCGTCCACTCCGGCGCCTTTGTCGATCATCGTGCGCAACCTGTCGGAGCCGGAGAGCTTGTCGAGGAAGTTGTCGGGCCGCCACTTGAACTTGTCCGGGTGCACCTGCTTCGCGGTGACGAACATGGTGACCGCGGTGCGGATGGCGTCGAACGCCCGCGGGTCCGTGACGGTCACCTGTACGCCGCCGCAGGGCTCGTTGACGAACTTGCCGAACGTCGGCACGAAGTACGCCTCACGGAACTTCACCCCGGGAAGCCGTAGCTCGCCGAGCTTCTCGCGCCAGCGCCAGTCGAGGCCCGGCGCACCGATGATCTCGAACGGCCTGGTGGTGCCCCGGCCTTCGGAGAAAACGGTGCCCTCGAACATCCCGGTGCCGGGGTAGACGAGCGCGGTGTCCGGCGTCGGCATGTTCGGGCTCGGCGGGACCCAGGTCAGCCCGGTGCGGGCGAAGAGCTGATCGCGGCGCCAGTCGCGCACCTCGACGATTTCGAGCTTGCCCGGCGTGACCCCTTCGGCCGGCAGGAACTCGGCCGCGAAGAACCGCGCGAGTTCGCCGACGGTCATGCCGTGCTGCTGCACGATCGGCTTCCGGCCGACACCCGAGGCGAACGCCGGGTTCAGCATCGGCCCGGCGGCCTTGCCGCCCAGCGGATTAGGCCGGTCCAGCACGACGACCGCCGCGCCGGCCTTCGCCGCCGCGACCATCGCCGTGTACAGCGACCAGATGTAGGTGTAGAACCGCGCGCCGACGTCGGCGATGTCGAAGACGACGGTGTCGACGCCCGCCTTCGTGAACATCCCGGCGAGCTTCGTCGCGTCGGCGCCGTACGCGTCGTACACCGGCACGCCGGTGCGTGGATCGGTGTAGTCGCCCTCGGAACCGCCTGCCTGCGCGCTGCCGCGGAAACCGTGCTCCGGCCCGAACGCGGCGAGCGGCCGGACCCCGGCGGCGACCATCGAGTCGACGATATGGTCGCCGCTCGCCAGCACACCCGTCGGATTCGACAGCACGCCGAGCTTGCGGCCCGACAGCGGTGCCCAGCCCCGTGCGGCGAGCACGTCCGCTCCGGTGCGGGTGAGCGGGGGACCTTTGCTCTCGCTTTCCGGCTGGGCCCCCGCGACCGAGGACCCGGCCGTCAGCGCGGGGACCGCGAGCGCACCGGTGGCGAGGAAGTGGCGGCGGTTGAGGTTCACCAGGTCAGCCCGTGGCCGAAGGGGTACTTCACCGTGCCGACGTCCTTGCCCGCGGGAACGTCCACCGGCAGCTTGCCCTGCGGCTTCACCTTCCCGAGGATCACCTTCGCCAACGCTTCGAGCGAAGGCGAGATGTAGCCGTACGTGGCGAGCCACGTCTTGATCGGGTTCTCGTAACCGGCGTCGTACGGGATCTGGGCGGCGACCGCGACGACGGGTTTCCCGGTGTCGGCCAGCGCCTGCAACAGCTTGCCCTGCAACGGATACGTGCCGACGTTGTTGGTCAGCACGACGACGAGGTCGACGTTCTTGGCCGCCGCGACGGCCTGGGAGATCTGGGCGTCGGTCGGCGTCTGACCCGTCTGCAACGCGGTCGCCTGCGTGCCGTGTGCGGTGAGCTTCGCGGCCAGCGACGTCGTCGTGCTCACGCCCCAGCCGGTCACGAGCGTCTTCGCGGGCTGTTGCTTGAGCGGCAGGACGCCGCCGTCGTTGCGGATCGCGGTGACCGACCGGTCGGCGATGCCCTGCGCGGTCGCGAGGTTGGCCGGGGTGCCGACCTTCGACATCACCTTGGCCGGGTCGACGAACGGCGAGGTCAGGACGCCCCGGTTCAGCTTGAGCTTGAGCACCCGCAGGACGCTCTCGTCGATGCGCCGCTCGGTCAGCTCACCCTTGCGGACGGCGTCGAGCACGGAGTTGATGGCGAGTTCGAGGTTGACCGGCATGAGCAGCTGGTCGATACCCGCCTTGAGGGCCAGCACCGGGATCTCCGCGTCGGTGTGCATTTCGCGCACGGCGTCCATCGACAGCGAGTCGGTGACGACGACGCCGCGGTAGCCGAGTTCCTCGCGCAGCTTGCCGGTGAGGATCGGCTTCGACAGCGTGGCCGGCTCGCCCGAGGGGTCGAGGCTGGGGAACTGGATGTGGGCGCTCATGATCGAGTCGATACCCGCCTTGATGGCGGCCTTGAACGGCGGCACGTCCGTCGCGCGCCAGCTGTCCTCACTGCGGTCGATCCTGGGCAGCTCGTGGTGACTGTCGGTGGCCGCGTCGCCGTGGCCGGGGAAATGCTTCGCGGCGGCGGACACCGTCTCCGAGCGCCGTCCGGAGTTCTGGAAGCCCCTGACCTGGGCTTCGACGAACTGGCTCGCCAGCTCCGGGCGGCCGGAGAAGGAACGGACGCCGATCACCGGGTTCGCCGGGTTCGAGTTCACGTCGGCGTCGGGGGCGAAGTCCTGGTTGATACCGACTGCGCGCAGCTCGTGCCCGAGGATGCGGGCGGCCTCCTGCGCGGCCTTGGTGTCACGGCCCGCCGAGATCGCCATCGCGTTCGGCAGCTCGGTGGCGGGGGCACCCATCCGGGTGACTGTGCCGCCTTCCTGGTCGGTCGCGATCTGCAACGGGATACGGGCTCCGCTGCGGAGCGCGGCCCGCTGGAGCCCGTTCGACAGCTTGGCGACCTGCACCGGGTCGTCGAAGTTGTCGCGGCTGTCGTTGTTGAAGTAGATGACGCCGCCCAGGTGGTACTTCTCGATCACCTGCGCGGGGGTGTCGACGCCGAAGTCGGCCTTGTTCTTGGCGTTGACCTCGTCGGCGGACTTCCCGTTCACCCACGTGACGAACAGCTGCCCGACCTTCTGCTCCAGGGTCAGCCCGCGCAGCGTCCGCTGCGCCTCCACGTCCGCCGTCACCGGCTGCGCGGTCGCCGGGACGCCCGCGACACCCAGGGTGAGCAGGCCCGCGAGGGGCAGGGCGAGCGCATGGATCCTCCGATGACGGGCGTGCGCGGTTCGGGTCGTCACCTCAAGCCTCCCAGATTCGTGCCTGACTCTCAGATGGAAAGAAGTCCACCTGGAAGCACTGATATCCGGAAGCTACCCACGAGCACTTTGCTTGTCCATCGGCCACCCGCACGAACGGTCCGTTCATACACAAAGGGACGCGAAGGGGCCTGTCACGCTTGAAAACGGGGGCAAAACACTGGCGGCGCCCGTCGGCAAGAAGCCGGCGGGCGCCGCCAGTCAGTGCGGGCGACTCGGGCGACCAAGCGTGCAACTCTGGTCGTACCTTCATGGACTCGGCGTCCGGCGTCCCGGTACGCAGTCCCTAGACGACGAGCCTCCCGCGGCGCGCTGCGCGTGGGTACCCGGTGTCCGCACACGGAGATTCGCCGGGGTGGAACAGGCTTCTCTTCTACCTGTTCCCTGGCCGACCGAACGTCCGCACCTACTTTCTACGCCGTGAGCCGGGTCACTTCAAGTGCGCAGACGGGTGCACCGGTACAGAGGCTCGATCTAGTGACACGGGCACCCTCCGCGACGGACAATTCGCGGCCCTGACTAAGAAAACCGGCCCGGTACCGCCGTGTGGGCGTGTGCTCAGCGGGTGCGTTTGCGCCGGTTGTAGCCGTACCAGGTGGCTCCCGCCGCGACGGCGCCGAGCGCGACCAGTCCGGCCGAGCGCGCCGGGATCCGGGTCCGCAGCGACATCGGGTGCTCGAAGGCGAGGATCTCCCAGCCTTGTTCCGTCGCGTGCTTGCGCAGTACGCGGTCGGGGTTGACCGCGTGCGGCCGTCCGACGACCTCGAGGAGCGGGATGTCGGTGCTCGAGTCGGTGTACGCGTGGCACTGGGTGAGGTCGTAGCCGTAGGTCGCCGCGAGCTGCTTCGCCGCGACGGCCTTGTTCTCGCCGTAGCAGTAGAAATCGACTTCGCCCGAGTAGCGACCGTCCACAATCTGCATTCGCGTGGCGACGCTGCGCGTCGCGCCGAGCATTTCGGCGACCGGCGCGACGACTTCCTCGCCGGTCGCCGACAGGACCACGACGTCGTGCCCGTCCGCGCGATGCGAGGAGATCAGTTCCGCCGCCTCCGCGTAGACGAGCGGGTCGACGACGTCGTGCAGCGTCTCGCGGACGATCGCGGAGACCTGCGCGACGTCCCATCCGGCGCACAGCGCGGAAACCTCGGCCCGCATCCGCTCGGTCTTCGCCGCGTCCGCGCCCGCGAGAGAGAAGACGAGTTGGGCGTACGCGCTGCGAAGCGCGGCTCGGCGGTTGATGAGGCCTTCGCGCAAAAGCGGCTTGCTGAAGGCCAACGCGCTCGATGACGCGATGATCGTCTTGTCGAGATCGAAGAACGCCGCGACCTGGCTGGGCGTCGTGCTGGGTCGGTCCACTCGCCAAGGATAGGAGAGCCGGATCGGCGCGCGCCCGTTGGTCGACCACGATCGGGATACCGCGGTGGAAAATTCACGACCGCGCCCCCGATCGGGCGCGTCGTGCCGTTACCGAATTGTGGGTACGGAGGTCGCCCGCAACAGGCCGGTATCGGAGTTACAGTGAGATTGTCCGGTGTCGCACCGGGCCCAGGTTCAGTCCGACCCCCCGGGGCTGAACCCCAGGCGGCCCTCGTCCCTCCCCCCTGGCGAGGGCCGCCTCCTTTATCCCTTGTGGTTTCAGTGGTTCAGACCTCGTCGGCCGCGAAAACCGCGCCCGGGCAAGGCTGGAACCGCCCGGAGTTCGTTGACTTTCTTTTCTCTCAACTGTTTTCGTGCTCGGCACCGTGTCGAAAATGGGCCGTGGGTTCGTGCTAGGAAGGACCGACAAAACCGTGGGAAACCGGTTTCCCGCGGCGGAGTTGTCCACAACACCCCGGTTGTCCACAGGCGGTACGGAATGGCGTTGTGCGCGGCGGGGACCGGCGCGACCGTGGAGTCATCACCCGAGTCCGACCGAATCACTGGGGGAGCCATGACCGCGGAACATCCGCTCGTCGTCGCCGGCGACGACATCCTGCTCGACGAGATCCTGCGCGTGGCCGCGGCCGCGGGCTGCGAGGTCGAACGCGCACCCGATCTGGCCGCCGCACGCGGCAGGTGGGCCCGCGCGCCGCTCGTGGTGCTCGACGAGGAAGCCGCGAGCGCGCCGGACCGCCTGCTGCGGCGGAACAAGGTCCTGTTGGTCTGCAAGGGCGCGCCGACGCCGGTGACGTGGGAGCGTGCTTTCAACACCGGTTCGGAGAAGGTCCTTTCGCTCCCGGACGAGGAAGGCGACCTCATCGGCGAGTTCGCCGACGTCGTCGACGGGCCGGCGCGTGACGACGGCGTCGTCATCGGGATCATCGGCGGGCGGGGCGGTGCCGGGGCTTCCGTGCTGGCGGCCGCCGTCGCGTACCAAGCGGAGAAGTCCGGCACCGGCGGGCTGCTGGTCGACTGCGATCCGCTCGGTGGCGGGGTCGACGTCCTCCTCGCCGCCGAGCGCGATCGCGGGCCCCGGTGGCCGGAGCTCGATCTCGGCGGCAGGGTGTCCATGGCCGCGTTGAGCGAAGCCCTGCCGCGAAAGAAATACTCGACCGGCTCACTGTCCTTTGTGTCCTATGGCAGGGAAGGACGCGGTCCCGGGCCCGACGCGATCGAGGGCGTGCTGAACGCCGGACGGCGGGCGGGGCGGACGGTCGTCTGCGATCTGCCGAGGTATTTCGGCGCCGAGACGGGCACCGTGATCGGGCTGGCCGATCTCGTCGTGGTCGTGGTCCCCGCGGAACTCCGTGCCTGTGCGGCGGCGAAACAGGTCCTCGCCAGGCTCGAACCTCACGCGACGAGGATCGGTGTCGCGGTCCGTGGGCCGTCGCCCGCCGGGCTGATCCCGCAGGAGATCGCCGACGCCGTCGGCGTCCCGCTCATCACGTCGATGGGTCGCGAGCGATCCCTCTCGGCGGCCCTCGACCGCGGCGAATTCGTCCCGAGGCATCGCGAGCACCTGGCCACCGCGGCCACCGAAGTCCTCGTGGCGGCGCGCGGAAACCTGGCCGGTGCCTCGCGATGACCGAAGATCTGGTCGAGCGGGTCCGGCGGCGGCTGGCCGGATCGGCCGCCCCGGCGGATCCGGTGAGCGTCGCGCGGGCGGTGCGCGCCGAAGCAGGCGGTTCGCTCGGTCAGGACGCCGTCCTCGGAGCGGTCAGGCTGGCCCGCGACGAGTTCGTCGGCGCCGGCCCGCTCGCGCCGCTTCTCGAAAAGCCCGGCGTCACCGACATTCTCGTCACCGCTCCCGACAAGGTCTGGGTGGACACCGGTGAAGGTCCCCAGGAGACGGAAATCCGTTTCGCCGACGAGGAAGCGGTCCGCCGGCTGGCCCAGCGGCTCGCCCTCGCCGGCGGGCGGCGGCTGGACGACGCGCAACCATTCGCCGACTGCTGGCTGCCGGGTGTGGGGCCGCAAGGCCGGGTCCGCATGCACGCCGTACTCCCACCGCTCGCGCCCGCCGGGACCGCTCTCTCGCTCCGCGTTCTCCGGCCCGCCACCCATGACCTCGCCGAACTCCGGTTGCGCGGGGTGTTCGGCACCAGCGGCGCGGATCTGCTCGACTCGGTCATCCGGCGACGGCTCGCGTTCCTGGTCTCCGGCGCGACGGGGTCGGGCAAGACGACCTTGCTCGCCGCGTTGCTCGGCGCCGTGCCCCCGTCCGAACGCATCGTCTGCGTCGAGGATGCCGGAGAGCTGCAACCGGACCATCCGCAGTTCGTCAGCCTGCTCACCCGCCCGGCCAACGTCGAGGGCGCGGGCGAGATCGGGCTGAGCGAACTGGTGCGTCAGGCGTTGCGGATGCGCCCGGACCGCCTGGTCGTCGGAGAGGTGCGTGGCCGGGAGGTGATCGCGCTGCTCAACGCGATGAACACCGGGCACGAGGGTGGCGGCTGCACCCTGCACGCCAATTCCTCGGAGGAGGTCCCGGCACGCATGGAGGCGCTGGCAGCGCTCGGCGGGCTGAAACGTGACGCGCTGCACAGCCAGCTGACGGCGGCGGTGCGGGTGGTCCTGCACATGGTCCGTCTGCCGAGCGGGATCCGGCGGCTGGACGAGGTCGGTGTCCTTAGGTCCTTTCGAGGTGAGGCCAAAGTCGTCCCGGTTTGGAGCAAAGGCACCTGGATCGGTGACGAGACTCCTTTCGAGGAGTTGGCGGCATGAACCCCTGGTTCCTGCTCGCCTGCGGCGCGGGGCTGGCCTGCTGGCCGAAGCAGATGGTGCGCGCGCCGATCGCCTGGCGTTTGCCCCAGGCGGTTCGGACGGGTTGGTGGCCTCTGCCGGCGCTGTTCGTCCTGCCGTTCCTCGGGATCGGCTGGGCGGTGGCGGTACTCGTGTTCACCGTGACCGTCCGCCAGGAGGTCCGGTCGCGGGCGCAGGCGAACGCGGCGCTGGCCGAAGCGGAGCTCACCGCGTCCGTGCTACGGACGATGATCGGTGAACTCCGCGCGGGCGCCCATCCGGTGACGGCGGCCGAAGCCACCGCGGAGGCGATCCCCGCGGCGTCCGAGCGGCTGCGCGGACTCATCGCGGCCGCCCGGCTCGGTGGTGAGACCGCCGCCGACCCTGACGCGCCACCGGCACTGGTGAACGCGTGGACGCTCGCGAACCGGTTCGGGCTGCCGATGGCCGACGTGCTCGACGCCGCGAGGCGGGACGCGGAGGCGGGGATCGGCTTCCGCCGCCGGCTCAAAGCCAAGATGGCCGGTCCCCGGGCGAGTGCCGCCATGCTCGCGGCCCTCCCGCTGGTGTGCCTGCCGCTCGGCGAGGCGATGGGGGCGGGCCCGGTCCAGGTCCTCACCGGGACCGGCGCCGGTCAGCTGCTGCTCGTCGTGGGCAGCGGGCTGATCTGGGCGGGAACGGCTTGGTCTCGGGCCCTCACCGGGCGGGTGGCGTCATGCTGACCGGCGCCGCGTTGGTCCTGCTGGGCGGTGCCGTCTTCTGTTGGCCACACGTCGCGGCCGGAGGCGTAGCACGACCAGGTCGGCTTCTCATTCTCACGCGGATCCGGGCACGGTCGCCCCGGGACAAAGGCGCCTTCGAACTCGTCCGGTCCGCGGCCACCCTTGATCTGCTGGCCGCCTGCCTGGCAGGCGGGCTGCCGGTGCCCGTCGCGCTCGAGGCCGTCGCGCCGACCGCCTCACCGAAGACCGCGGTGGCTCTGCGTTCGGTGGCGTCGCATCTCGCCGTGGGCATCGGGCCGGCGGAAGCGTGGGCGCCGGTCCGCGACCTGCCTGGCCTGACCGAACTGGCCGTCGCCGCCGTCCGGACGGCGCGGGCGGGCACCGCGCTCGCCACGCATGCGAAGGACCTCGCGCGAAGGCTGCGCGAGTCGCTTTCCGCCGAAGCCGAGGAACGCGCGGAACGGGCGGGAGTGCTGCTGGCGGCACCGATCGGCCTGTGCTTTCTCCCCGCGTTCCTCTGCCTCGGTGTCCTGCCCGTCGTGCTCGGCCTGGCCGGGCGGCTCGACGGCGTCCTCTGAACTGAAAGGCGATTCCCTATGAACAAGGTCCCCGACTTCCGTGCAGACGACGGCATGGCGACGATCGAATACGCCATCGCCACCCTGGCCGCCGCCGCGCTGGCGGCCGTCCTTTACATGGTCATCGACAGCGAAGCCGTCCGCGCCGGGCTCACCGCGCTCGTCGAGCGGGCGCTGTCGGTGAAGTTCTGATGCGCGGCGAGGATCGCGGCTCCGTCACCGTGGAAGCCGCGCTCGGCATCGGCGCGCTGACCTTCGTCTCGGCCCTGTTGCTCGCCGGGATCGGGGTCGCCTCCGACCAGCTCCGCTGCATCGACGCGGCCCGCGAGGCCGCCAGGCTCCTCGCCCGCGGCCAGCCCGCCCGTGCCGAACAGGCGGTGCGGGAGATCGCGCCGCCCGGCGCCCGGCTGGACGTCGTCCGCGAAGGCGACACGATCACCGCCGGCGTCGAGGCCGAACCGGTCGCCGGGCTCCTGCCGGGTATCCGGCTGCGTTCCAGCGCCTTCGCCATCGCCGAGCCGGGGAGCGGGCCGTGACCGGGGACGATCGCGGCGTCGCGACCGTGTGGACCGCCTCGATCGTCACCGTCCTGGTCGGCGCGGCGGCGTTCGCCTTCTGGATCGGTGCCGCCGTCACGACCCGGCACCGCGCCGAGGCCGCCGCGGATCTGGCGGCGCTCGCGGCGGCCTCACACGCGTCGGACGGTCCCGCCGCGGCCTGCGAACGGGCGCGGCAGGTCGCCGTCCGGATGTCGGTCACGTTGCTGACCTGCCGGTGGGAGCGCGGTGATGCCCTGGTCGAAGTGCGTTCGGAGCCGTCGGGGCGGCCGGCGGTCACCGGACGGGCGGAGGCACGGGCCAGGGCGGGTCCGGTCGACCGGTCACCGTGACGGAGCTCGCGCGGTGAACGGTCGCCGGGCGGCGACCAGCGGGTGGTACGCGCGAGTAACCGCTGGGCGCGAGCAGCGGTCGTTGACGCGCGGCGAGCGGTCGAAGCCATGATCAGCTCGCCGCCGAACGGCCGCCCGCCGCTCACCGCGAGCGCCGCCGCGCAGGAGGGAAGCCCAGGTCGGCTGCGACGAACGGCTCCGTACCGGTCGTGCACGCCCGTTAACCGGACGTCCGGCGTTCGGTCCGTCCGGTCGCACTACCGCGCGTTCATCGCTAAGTAACCGCCGGTTGTCGCGTGAGGTCTTCTCCCGATGTGCAACTTGCCGTTTATTGAGATGTGCGCCACTTCGAAGAGTTCGCCGAGGCCGGTGCGACAGAGACAGACACAGGACAGAGTTGACCTGAGGCAGGGACAGTAATGTTGGACGCGAATTGGCCGGACAGCTGGCGGGGCGCCTTCCGCATCGAAATGCGGGCGGAGGCGATCGGTCTCGCCTGGCGTGGCTGGCCGGTGCTCCCGGGTGCCGAGCCCGCGGCGCTGACCGCCGAAGGTGACGACCTCACCTGGCGGCGTCCGGTCCCGGCCCAGGACAACTGGCGTGAACTGACCGAGACCCACCCGCACGAGGTCGCCACCTGGTTCGGCGACGACACGCACAGCCTCCTCGTCGCCACCGGCACCGTGCTCGACGCCATCGAGGTCGACGACGAGCTCGGCAAGGCCGCCGCCCGCCTGCTGCGCGCCACCGGGCACCCCGCCCCGATCGTCGCGATGCCGAACGGCCGCTGGCTGTTCCTCACCACCGTCGCCGCGAGCATCCCGCGGGAACTGGCCGACCAGGCCTCGATCCAGTGGCACGGCGCGAACGGCTACATCCCGCTGCCCCCGTCGCCGTTCCAGCACGGTGTCGTGCACTGGCGGGTCAAGCCCGAGGTCTGGGGCTGGCAGCTGCCCGAGGCCACCGAGGTGCACGACGTGCTCGTCCGTGCGCTGGCCGGTGACCAGGCCGTCGCCCCGGTGGCGAGCCTCAGCACCGCCGCCTGATCAACCCACAATTTCAAGCCACCCCGTGGCCGGACACGGACCCGTGCTGACGCAAAGCCCCGAGCACGGTGTCCAGAACGGCCACCGCCCCCGCCTTGTCCAGCGGATCGTTGCCGTTCCCGCACTTCGGCGACTGGACGCAGGACGGGCAGCCGGCCGGGCACTCGCAGGAAACGATCGCCTCCCGCGTCGCGGCCAGCCAAGGGACAATCGCGGCAAATCCGCGGTCGGCGAATCCCGCACCCCCGGGATGGCCATCGTGCACGAACACCGTCGCCTCCCCGGTGTCTTCGTGCCACGCGGTCGACACCCCGCCAATGTCCCAGCGGTCGCAAGTAGCGAACAGCGGTAGCAGGCCGATCGCCGCGTGCTCGGCGGCATGCAGGGCACCGGGGACGCGCGCCGGATCCAATTCGGCGCCCGTCCCCGGTGCTCCGCCAAGTTCCTCGGTCCCCACCCTGGAGCCTCCGGTCCCCACCGGCTCCAGAACTTCGGTCCCCGTCCGATGGCCCCCGGTCCCCGCCACGCCATCGGACGCGCCGAGCAGCTCGGCCGAGATCGTGTACCAGACGGCACGGGTGTGCAGGCTCTGTTCCGGCAGATCCAGCGGAGTCTGGTCCAGCACTTCACCGGACGGACGTCTCCGCAAGTAGCCGACCACTTGCGAGCTCACCGAAACCTCGCCGAGGTTCACCGTGACCCCGCCGTGCACTCGCCGCTCTTCGGTGCGCAGCACGCTGATGTCGACGACCTCGCGCGGTGACGTGGTCCAGTCCGGATCCTCCGCGTGCACCAGGGCGAGACCGGTCTCCAGATCCAGTTCGTCGACCACGTAGGACGAGCCCTGGTGCAGGTACACCGCGCCGGGATGGACCGCGTAGCAGGCGGAGCCCGGGTCGACCGTGCCGAGCATCCGGCCGGAGTCGGCCTCCACCACCGCGATCTGTTCGCCGCCGGAACCCCGGATGCCGACTTCGGCGTGCGGCCGGTCGCGCGAGGTCCAGTACCAGCCGCTCGTGCGGCGGCGGACGATCTTCTCCTTGACCAGATCGGCGAGTACGGCGCGCGCCGAGTCGCCGCCGAAGGCCGCGACCTCGGGCTCGGTCAGCGGGAGTTCGGCGATGGCGCAGGCCAATTGCGGCCCGAGCACATACGGATTCGACGGGTCGAGGACGGCGGCCTCGACGGGCCGGTCCAGGATCGCGGCCGGATGGTGCACGAGATAGGTGTCCAGCGGATCGTCGCGGGCCACGAACACGACCAGCGCCGCGTCGCCCGCGCGCCCGGCCCGTCCCGCCTGCTGCCAGAACGACGCGAGCGTCCCCGGATAGCCTGCCAGAACCACCGCGTCCAGCCCGGCGATGTCGACGCCGAGTTCGAGCGCGTTCGTCGTCGCGACACCGAGCAACCGCCCGGACAGCAACGCCGCTTCGAGGGCGCGCCGCTCCTCCGGCAGATACCCGGAGCGGTACGCGGCGACGGATTCCGCCAGTGCACCGTCCACTTCGGACAGAATCCGCCTGGCGCCGAGCGCGGTCAGCTCCGCGCCTCGCCGCGACCGGACGAACGCCAGCGAGCGAGCGCCTTCGATGACCAGTTCGGCGAGGATCCGGGAGGCCTCGGCCCCCGCCGAGCGCCGCACCGGTGCTCCGTTCTCGCCAGAGAGTTCCGACAGCAGCGGGGGTTCCCACAACGCGACCGTGCGGGCGCCGCGCGGCGAGCCGTCCTCGGTGACCGGGACACAGTCCTGTCCGGTGAGTTTAGACGCGAACGCCGCCGGGTCCGCGGTCGTCGCGGACGCGAGGACGAAGACCGGCGAAGCGCCGTAGTACGCAGCGACCCTTCGCAACCTGCGCAGCAGCAGCGCCACGTGGGAACCGAAGACACCGCGATAGCTGTGGCATTCGTCGACGACGACGAACGAGAGCCGCCGGAAGAACCGGGACCAGCGCGCGTGCGACGAGAGGATCCCGCGGTGCAGCATGTCCGGGTTCGTGAACACCCAGTTCGCGTGCGCGCGGACCCAGTCCCGCTCTTCCAGCGGAGTGTCCCCGTCGAACGAAGCCGCCCGCGCCTTCTTGATGTCCAAAGAGGACACCGAGCGCAACTGGTCGGCGCCGAGCGCCTTGGTCGGCGACAGGTACAGCGCCGTGGCCCGCTCGTCCTCGACCAGTGCCGAGAGCACCGGCAACTGGTACGCGAGCGACTTGCCCGACGCGGTGCCGGTCGAGATCACGACGTGCCGGCCCTCACGGGCCAAGGACGCGGCCTCCGCCTGATGCCGCCATGGTGTCTCGACTCCGTTCGCCTTCAGCGCCTCGACGACCGGACCCGCCGCCCACTCCGGCCAGTCCACGGAATCCGCCGGACGGGCCGGCAGATCGGCCACATGGGTGACCGGGTACAGCGAAGCCGGGATCCCCGCCGTCGCGCGGTCGAGAAGCCGCCGGCCCTTGCCGGATCGCACCGTGCCGTCCACCTTCGGAAGCTTCGCACAGCGCACCGACAGAAACGGTCCGCCGCCGGACGGAACGGGCGCTGGAAGCGGCCGCCGATGATCGATACAGTGACCAGCCTCACAAGATTACGGAACGTGCGGTGGCGGGGACGCCTTGCCGCCCGCCATCCCACTACCAATACACTCCCGCAATCCACACCGTCTGTGGCGAGCGTCATGTGAGACGTGCCTTGCAGTGCGACTAGCGTGACGTTCGGCTCAGATCCCCATGCCAGCGTCGGCACGCCGGTTCCATCGGCGGATCGTCGTTGGCCAACGGCGACGTCTCCAGGAGGACGAATGTCCCGGCAGTTCCTCGCGGAGGGCGAACTCACGCTCTCCGGAGGTGGTTACACCATCGTCGGTGTGATCGCCGTGGTCGCCCTTGCCGCACTGGTCATCGGCTACGTTCTGCTCAAGGAGGTCTTGGCCGCGGGCCAGGGCACCTCCAAGATGCAGGACATCGCGAAGGCAGTGCAGGAAGGCGCGGCTGCCTATCTCAAACGGCAGCGCAACACCCTCGCGATCTTCGGTGCGATCGTTTTCGTGCTGCTCTTCGCTTTGCCGGCCGATGACTGGAACGAGAAGATCGGCCGGTCCATCTTCTTCTTGGTCGGCGCTGGGTTCTCCTTCGCGATCGGCTATCTCGGCATGTGGCTGGCGACACAGGCGAACCTGCGTGTCGCGGCCGCTTCGCGCGAGGCGGGCGGTCGCGAGAAGGCGATGCGCCTGGCCTTCCGCACCGGTGGCGTCGTCGGCATGATCACCGTCGGTCTCGGTCTCTTCGGCGCCGCGGTGGTCGTCCTCGTCTACACCGGACAGGCCCCGAAGGTGTTGGAGGGCTTCGGTTTCGGTGCCGCGCTGATCGCGATGTTCATGCGTGTCGGCGGCGGTATCTTCACGAAGGCCGCCGACGTCGGCGCGGACCTGGTCGGCAAGGTCGAACAGGGCATCCCCGAGGACGACCCGCGCAACGCGGCCACCATCGCCGACAACGTCGGTGACAACGTGGGCGACTGCGCCGGGATGGCGGCGGACCTCTTCGAGTCGTACGCGGTCATGCTCGTCGCGGCGCTGATCCTGGGTAGCACCGCGTTCGGCGTGCACGGCCTGATCTTCCCGCTCATCGTGCCCGCCATCGGTGTGATCACCGCGGTCATCGGTGTCTACATCACCAAGGCCAAGGCGGGTGAAGGCGGTCTGGTCACGATCAACCGCTCGTTCTACATCTCCGCGGCGATTTCCGCGGTGCTCTCGACGATCGCGGCGTTCGTCTACCTGCCCGGTTCGTTCTCCGAGCTGACCAGCGGTGCGACCAGCGAACCCGGTAGCCCGGCGCTGATCGCGACCATCTCGGTGATCATCGGCATCGTGCTCGCGGCGGTCATCCTCAAGCTCACCGGCTACTACACCGGCACCGAGCACAAGCCGGTCAAGGAGGTCGGCAAGTCCTCCGAAACCGGTGCGGCGACGGTGATCCTGGCCGGTATCTCGGTCGGGTTCGAGTCCGCCGTGTACACCGCGCTCGTCATCAGCGCGGCCGTGTTCGGCGCGTACCTGCTCGGTGGCGGCGTCGCGCTGTTCGCCGTGGCGCTGGCCGGTACCGGTCTGCTCACCACCGTCGGCGTCATCGTCGCGATGGACACCTTCGGCCCGATTTCGGACAACGCGCAGGGCATCGCCGAGATGTCGGGTGACGTCGACGAAGACGCCGCGCAGATCCTCACCGAGCTCGACGCGGTCGGCAACACCACCAAGGCCATCACCAAGGGCATCGCGATCGCGACGGCGGTCCTCGCGGCGACGGCGCTGTTCGGGTCCTATCAGGACGCGATCAGCAAGGCGCTGAAGTCGATCCCGGAGGCGGCGCAGGCCAGCGCGTCCGCGCTGAACTTCTTCGTCAACGAAGTGGTCAGCCCGAACACCCTGGTCGGTGTCATCATCGGTGCGGCGGTCGTGTTCCTGTTCTCCGGTCTCGCGGTCAACGCGGTGTCCCGTGCCGCCGGCGCGGTCGTCTACGAAGTGCGCCGCCAGTTCCGCGACATCCCGGGCATCATGGAGGGCACCACCCGTCCCGAGTACGGCCGGGTCGTCGACATCGTCACGCGTGACTCGCTGCGTGAGCTGACCACGCCCGGTCTGCTCGCGGTCTTCGCCCCGATCGCGGTCGGCTTCGGCCTCGGCACCGGCGCCCTCGCCGGTTATCTCGCCGGTGCGATCGCTTCCGGCACCCTGATGGCGATCTTCCTCGCCAATTCCGGTGGTGCCTGGGACAACGCGAAGAAGCTCGTGGAGGACGGAAGCCACGGCGGCAAGGGATCGGACGCGCACGAGGCCACCATCATCGGTGACACCGTGGGTGACCCGTTCAAGGACACCGCCGGTCCCGCGATCAACCCGCTGATCAAGGTGATGAACCTGGTGTCGGTGCTGATCGCCCCGGCGGTCGTGCAGTTCTCGATCGGCGCGGACGCCAACGTCGGCATCCGCATCGCGATCTCGCTGGTCGCCGTCGCGATCATCGTCGCGGCGATCGTGGTCTCCAAGCGTCGCGAGTCGGTGCTTTCCGAGAACCCCGCGCAAGCGAAGGCTTAACGCCGGAAAGTTTCCTCCGCCGGGCCCGTCACGATTTTCGTGGCGGGCCCGGCGGCTGTCCGGCGCAGGCTAATGTCTGCGCGTCACGCCGATCCGATCCCGGGGGAGTCCCTGCCATGAGGCGTTCGATCATCCTGTTCGCCGCCGTTTTCCTGCTGGCGGGCTGTGGCGGCGCCGAGCGGACGGCCGCCCCTTCTCCTTCTTCTCCCGCCCCCGCGGCCGGGAGTTCCTGGATGGACGGTTTCTGCGGTTCGCTGATCGACTTCGCCAAGATCGGCGATTTCACGATGCCCGACTTCGAGCAGGACGACGTCGCCAGTGCGCGGAAGGTGATGGACGAGGCCTTCGGGGTGTTCGCGCCGGGTTTCGACAACGCGGTCACCGGTTTGGGGAAGCTCGGCCAGGCGCCGAGCGCGGAAGCCGACGCGGCGCGCAGGAGCATCGTCGACGCGCTGACGCCGATCCGGGACAAGGTGCTCGCCGCGAAGGCCGCGCTCGACGCGGCGCCGAAGGACGACAAGGCCGCCGTGGCGGCCGCCGCGGCTTCCTTCCGGCAAATCGGATCCGACATCAACGACATGCCCGACCCGTTCCAGCAGCTGGAAACGAACGTTTCGGTGAAAACACTGGCCGCGCAGGCCCCGAACTGCAAGAAGCTGCCTTCCTGACCTTCTTTCCGCCGCGTTGATTTGCATTGCCCCCCGGTATCGGTACCGTCGGGGGCCAGCCGGGAAGTCGTCAGGTCGGGAGGTGTTTTCGTGCGGCCGCGGTTCACCGTCCTTGCCGCGCTAGCAACAGGTATCGGACTCGGCCTCGCCGGGTGCGGGCAGCAGCCCGCGGTGACTTCCCACGCCAGACAAGAAGGTCTCGCGACGGTCAGCGCGTCGGAGGCCGACCCCGCCTCCGCTTGGACGGAGGGGTACTGCGGCGCGGCGGGTGGCCTCGTCCGGACGCTGGCGACGCTGCCCAGCGTCGATCCGAGCACGCCACAGCAGGCTTCCCGTACCTCCAGCGAGCTGATGACCTCGGTGGTCGAAGGGCTGGACCGCACCTCCGCCGCCTTCGAGAATCTCGGTCCGGCGCCGGTCACGGGCGGTGACACCTCGCGCACGGCCGCCGTCGCCCAGCTCGCCGGCATCCGCGCCCGTGCCGACGACGTCCGTCACCGCCTCGACTCCTCAAGCGACCCCGAGGCGACAAAAACGGCGCTTCGCGACGCGAGGACGTCCCTCGACGAGCTAGACCGCCTCGACCTTCTCAGGGGCCTTAACGACGTCCCTCAGCTCGCCGCGGCGAGCAGCCGGATTCCGATTTGCCAGGAATTGGTCAAGCAACCTCGCTGAGTCACCCCGCGATCACTGGCCATGACTCGAACTTGTGTTCTATTCTGTCCGGGTGGACGGGACGATCTCGCTCTTCTCGGCGGAGGCGAGCGGGCCGGGGCTCGCCGATCTCGCCGGTGTGCTGTGCGGGCCCGGGCGGATGACGGGCTTCGGGCGGACGGCCGCGCGGCTGTCCGCCGTGGTCGACGAGCCGTGGCGGGCGGGTGCCCTCGCCAGGGAATGCCGTCGTCGCGGCGCGGAGGCGCAGGTCTCGGCCGCCGAATGCGGGCGGCCGCTCGTGAGGACGCCGTTCCGGGTCGACCTGCTGCCACTGGAGCAGCGCTGGAACCGTGGTGACGAGAAGGTCCTGCCGGAGGGCTTCCGGCTCGACGGGGCCATGTTGAGGATGTGGGCGCTCGCGGCGGGCAGTCCCCAGGGCAACGGCTATCTGCTCGCGCTCGATCCGGAGGCGCCGGAGACGCACGAGCGGCTGATCACGGCGCTGGCCCAGCTGGGCGTGCCGGCGAAGGCGCAGAAAGGTGAAGAGGCGCTGCTCCGGGTCACCGGGCGGAGGCGGCTCGCGCATGTGCTGGAGCTGATCGGAGACGCGCCGGCGGGTGCCGAGCCCGCTTGGCCCAGTCTCGTGCCCGTGGTGCGTGCCGTTTGACGCTCGTGAGTGGTAAGGACGGTTAGAACCGTCTTTACCACTCACGAGGGTGGGGCATCAGGGTTTCGGAGCCCGGCAGTTCGGGTTCGACAGGTCGAGTTCACTGTGCGAGAGGCAGGAGGTCAGCTGGTAGGTCTGCTGCCCGTAGTTGATGCCCTTCCGCACGGTCACCTTCCCGGCCGCGTCGACCTCGCACGGGTTGTTCATCGTGCACCGCTGGCCGCTTTCGTTGCCGGTGTTGTTGACGCCGACGACCTTGCCGGTCGACCTCTCGACGATCGGCGACCCCGAGGTCCCGCCGATCGTCTTGCACGCCGAGGTGTACCTGATCGAGTCCTTCCAGACCCAGTTCGCCTCGCGCAGCTCGTGGACGAAGCCGTCGACGTTGCAGGAGTAGATCTTCTTCCAGTAACCCGACACCACGTCCATCGCGATACCCGCCGACGGACGGGTCGGCGAGAGCGCCAGCGGGGCGATACCGTAGGCCGACTTGATCTTGGCGTAGCTGGTGTCGAGCTGGTAGAGCGAGACGTCGGTGTCGGTCATCGTCGCGTAGAGCAGCTTCTTCGCCTTGAGCGTGCCGAGCGAAGAGCGGCCGTCCTTGGACAGCAGGCTGAAGGTCCGCGTGGACGGCTTGTCGACGATTACTTCCCCGGGGTCCGGGAAACCTTCTTGCAGGCAATGCCCGTTGGAAAGGACGAGGGCGGGGTCGTCGAGGCTCGCCTCGGGCGGTTTGACCACCGACCCGGAGCAGTTCGACAACGCCACGGTTCCGGCGAAGGTGGTCGTGGCCGCTTGCGCCGGCGCGGTTCCGACCAGCGCGGACGCGGTCAGCATGGCGAACAGTGTGCCGAGGAGTCGTCGGGTCACGTGGAGTCCTTTCGGGTCGGCGTGGACATCAAGTGAAGCGTTGGCAGGAGGGAGCCACCACCGTCGAACGGAGGGTGTTCGCCCCGTCACGCGGGCCCCCGGGCGGACGTGTCCGACGTCACGTGCTAGGTGTTGAAAGGAAACATCGACGAGGTCAGCGGCGATGCGCTGGACACACGATCGGCGGCGTGTTGCACCACCTAGCCGTGGTCCGGGCGGTGCGAGCGTGCACACTGACGGGTCGAGAGGCGGCGCGAAGGCGCCGAAGATGAGCGGAGAGCAGGACAGCGTGGCAGGAGCACGGACGAAGAAGACCGCGGCGTCGGACGACGGCGCTGGCCGTCGTCGGCTGGTGATCGTCGAGTCGCCGACCAAGGCCCGCAAGATCGCCCCGTACCTCGGCGGTAACTACGTCGTGGAGTCCTCCGTCGGACACATCCGCGACCTCCCTCGCGGCGCGGCCGACGTCCCCGCCCAGTACAAGGGCGAGTCGTGGGCGCGGCTGGGTGTCGACGTCGACAACGACTTCAAGGCGCTCTACGTCGTCACGCCGGACAAGAAGTCCAAGGTCACCGAGCTGAAGGGGCTGCTGAAGGACGTCGACGAGCTCTACCTCGCCACGGACCCCGACCGCGAGGGCGAAGCCATCGCGTGGCATCTGCTGGAGACCCTCAAGCCGAAGGTCCCGGTGCGCCGGATGGTCTTCCACGAGGTCACCGAGCAGGCGATCCGCGCCGCGGCCGACAGCACCCGCGAGCTCGACGGGGACCTGGTCGACGCGCAGGAGACCCGCCGCATCCTGGACCGGCTCTACGGCTACGAGGTCTCGCCCGTGCTGTGGAAGAAGGTCATGCCGAAGCTTTCGGCCGGCCGCGTGCAGTCCGTCGCGACCAGGATCGTGGTCGAGCGGGAGCGCGAGCGCATGCGCTTCACCTCGGCGTCGTACTGGGACATCTCGGCGACCATGGACGCCGGAGCCGACGCCTCCCCGCGCACCTTCCCCGCCAGGATGATCGCCGTCGACGGCGCACGCCTGGCCACCGGCCGTGACTTCGGCTCGGACGGGCAGCTCAAGGCTTCCAACAGCGAGATCCGCGTGCTGGCCGAGGCCGACGCGGTCCGGCTGGCCGAGGCGCTGAAGAACCGCGAATTCAAGGTCGCGAGCGTCGAGGAGAAGCCGTACACGCGCAAGCCGTACGCGCCCTTCATGACCTCGACCCTGCAGCAGGAGGCGGGCCGCAAGCTGCGGTTCACCTCCGAGCGCACCATGCGGATCGCGCAGAAGCTGTACGAGAACGGGTACATCACTTATATGCGTACCGACTCCACGACGCTGTCGGAGTCGGCCATCTCGGCGGCGCGCAGCCAGGCGACGCAGCTGTACGGCAAGGAATACGTCTCGCCGTCGCCGCGCCAGTACACCCGCAAGGTGAAGAACGCGCAGGAAGCCCACGAGGCGATCCGTCCCTCTGGCGAGGTCTTCCGCACGCCGGGCCAGGTCGCGAAGGATCTGGACACCGACGAGTACCGCCTCTACGAGATGATCTGGCAGCGCACGATCGCGTCGCAGATGGCGGACGCGAAGGGCACCACGATGTCGGTGCGGATCGTCGGCACCGCCACCAGCGGCGAGGAGGTCACGTTCGCCTCGTCGGGCCGCACGATCACCTTCGCCGGGTTCCTCAAGGCGTACGTCGAGGCCGTCGACACCGAAAGCGGTGGCGAGGCGGACGACAAGCAGAGCCGTCTCCCGCAGCTGGTCAAGGACCAGGCGCTGACCGCGACCGAGCTGAGCCCGGACGGGCACACCACGTCGCCGCCGGCGCGCTACTCGGAGCCGAGCCTGGTCAGCAAGCTCGAAGAGCTGGGCATCGGCCGCCCGTCGACGTACGCGTCGATCATCAAGACCATCCAGGACCGCGGCTACGTGTGGAAGAAGGGTTCCGCGCTGGTGCCGTCCTGGGTCGCCTTCGCGGTGATCGGCCTGATGGAGCGGCACTTCGAGCGGCTGGTCGACTACGACTTCACCGCCGGCATGGAGGACGAGCTCGACCGTATCGCCGCCGGTGACGAGCACCGCACGCAGTGGCTGTCGAAGTTCTACTTCGGTGGCGACATGGGCGTCGACGGTTCGGTCGGCCGTCTCGGCGGGCTGAAGAAGCTGGTCGGCTCGGGCGTCGAGGACATCGACGCCCGCGAGATCAACTCGATCCCCCTGTTCACCGACGCCGACGGTCACACCGTCGTCGTGCGTGTCGGCCGCTACGGCCCATACCTCGAGCGCGAGGTCGACGGGACGTCGCAGCGGGCGAACCTGCCCGAGGACCTGCCGCCGGACGAGCTGACCAAGGACATCGCGGAGAAGCTGTTCGCGACGCCGCAGGAAGGCCGCGTACTCGGCAAGGACCCGGTCAGCGGACACGAGATCGTGGCGAAGGAAGGCCGTTTCGGCCCCTACGTCACCGAGCTCCTGCCCGAGCCTGAGCCGCTGCCCGAGGGCGCGACGGCCGCGCAGAAGAAGGCCGCCAAGGCGAAGCAGCCGAAGCCGCGGACGGGATCGCTGTTCAAGTCGATGTCGATCGAGACGATGACTCTCGAAGACGCGCTGAAGCTGCTCTCGCTGCCGCGCGTGGTCGGCAAGGACCCGGAATCCGGTGACGAGATCACCGCGCAGAACGGGCGTTATGGGCCGTACCTGAAGAAGGGCACGGACTCGCGTTCGCTCACGACCGAGGACCAGCTGTTCTCGATCACGCTCGAAGAGGCCCTGAAGATCTACTCGGAGCCGAAGCAGCGTGGCCGGTCCGCGACCGCGAAGCCGCCGCTGAAGGAACTGGGCGACGACCCGGTGTCCGGTAAGCCGATGGTGGTCAAGGACGGCCGTTTCGGTCCGTACGTGACCGATGGCGAGTACAACGCGACGCTGCGGAAGTCGGACAGCATCGAGGAGCTGACCGCCGAGCGCGCCGCCGAACTGCTGGCGGAGAAGCGCGCGAAGGGCCCGGCGCCCAAGCGCAAGGCTCCCGCGCGTAAGACGGCGGCGTCGAAGACGACGGCCACCAAGGCGACCGCGGCCAAGAAGACCGCCGCGACCAAGTCGACGGCGACCAAGACCGCGGCGGCGAAGAAGCCCTCGACGCGTTCCACGGCCACGAAGACGAAGTAGCTCCCCTCAAGTGCAATGAAGGGGCCTTTCATAGCAAATTTTGCTATGAAAGGCCCCTTCATTGCACGCGGGGACAGGGCCGGTCAGGAGCGAAGGCTCGCCCAGAAACCGCACCGGTGATCGACGGCGTGAGAGACAGGGCGGATCGCGTCCGGCGCGAGCGAAAGCACGACATCGGAATCCCACTGCGGCGAGCCGTGCCCGTTCGGATCACCCGTGCGCATGAACGTGGTCCAGTAGCCGATCATCTGCTCCGAAAGACGTTTCCGCGCCTCATCGAGCGAGTCTTCGACCCCGCTGAGCTCGAACAGATAGACCAGATCGAGGGCGTGCGCCGCGCCGTGCGGGAGGCCGGGCGCCTCGATCCGGTTCACGTTGGGGGCGTTCTTGTCGTCGAACTCGTAGGAGTGCACCGGAGTTCGCCGTGAAAGCAGCCTGTTCCCCTCGGCCGTCGGGCAGGCCCACGAACGGTCGGTGGTGACCGTCGCCCACGCCATGGCGGGCGAAAGATAGTCCCGCGACGGATACTTCGCCGCCACCTCGTCCGCGTGTTCGCCGAAAGCGTTGCGCAGAAACTCCTGATAGCGCTCCTCGGTGATCGGTTTGTGCAGGGCGACGCCCGCGATGAACGACCTCATCTCGTCGTGCGTGCCGCCCGAGAGCACCGGCACGCGGTGAAAAGCGCCTTGTCGCACGGCTTTCGCGGGATCGGACGGCAGCAGCGGCGTGTGATAGGTCAGGTGATTGGCGAAGGACTGGTGATCCTTCAGCAAATCCGCGGCCGGGAGACGACGCAGGCAGGCGAGCGCGTCCGGGCCCTCGCAGCCGTGACTCGCGGCCATCGCCGCGCCGTCGGCTTCCGTCTTGGCGAGCGGCGAGTACGGGGTCTGTGCGGGCTGATTCGGGATGAGCCCGCCTGGAGGCCAGTTCAACAGGCAGGAGCCGGACATGATCGCGCCCTTGTGGAACAGGCCGGTCGCGGCGGGCGAGGTGAGCAGCGCGCAGGTGCTCATCCCGCCAGCGGACTGCCCCGCCAGTGTCACGTTCCGCGGGTCGCCGCCGAACGCGGCGATGTTGCGCTGGGTCCAGCGCAGCGCGGAAAGCTGGTCCATGAGCCCGAAATCGCCGGAACCCGCGAGGCCGGGAACACCGAAGTAGCCGAAGACGCCGAGCCGGTAGTTCGTCGTCACCACGACGACGTCGCCCTGATCCGCCAGCCGTCGCGCGCCGTAGAGGCTTCCCGCGTCCATGGTGTAGCCGCCACCGTGCAGCCAGACGAGCACCGGCAGGCGACGGCTCCCCGCGTCGCGCGGCACGGTGACGTTCAGGAAGAGGCAGTCCTCGGCGCTGCCCGGCAGGTACTGGGTGCACGCGGGGCCGGGTTTCGTCGCGTCGGCGACGTCCTTCCACGGTTCGGGCGGTCGCGGCGGCTTCCAGCGATCCTCGCCGACGGGTGGCGCGGCGAACCTGATCCCGTTGAACGTCCTGGCCGGTCCGGATTCCATACCCCGGACCGGGCCGGCGTCGGTGCGCACGACGAGCGGGTCCGCGGGGGCGGCGAGCGCGAGAAAGCCGGTGACGATGGCCAGCAGGAGATGCATGAGAGGTCCTTTCACGACGCCGCGAGGCGGCGCCACAGCCCGACGCGGCGGAAATAGAGGTGTTGCAGTACCTGCACGGCGACGAACGTGACGCCGTACAGCGCGGTGCCGAGGGCGGGTACGGAGTCCACGGGCAGCGTGTACGCCAGCAGGACCCGCCCGGCGGCGTCGGCGATCAGGGCGACGCCCCACAGGACGGTCGCGACCCGCCAAGCACGCCGGAACCACGCGTGCCGCGGCCACAACTCGTCCCATTCGCCGGCGCGCAGGGTGTCCGCGAATCGGCTCTTCGCGACCATCGAGCGGGCCATGCCGAACGCGAGCGGCCTGGAGAACAGCAGCGAAACCAGGAATCCGGCGCCGATCACCCCGGTGACCCAGCCCGCCTTCGCCAGCATGAACCGCGGGCTGCCGGTGATGAAGGAGAAGCCGGCGCTGACCGCGAAGATCGCCAGCACGAAGATCGCGAGCGTGTCGATCTTCCGCCATCGGATCGCCCGGTAGAGGACGAAGAGAACCGTCGGCAGGGCGCAGAGGGCGAGCGCGAGCAGCGCGCCGACGCCGAAGCCGCGAAGCACGTAGTACCCGGCGACGGGCACGACGACTTCGAGCAGCACCACACCCCACTGGCGGATCACGGGATCACTGCCTCCGGGTCGCGAGATCGAAGAGGGTCACCAGTTCGGCCGCGTAGGTGGTGAGGTCCGGTTCCGGCGTTCCGGCGAGCAGGAACACCGGGCCCTCCACCGAACGCCGGATCGTCGTCGCCATCACGTGGACGTCGAACTCGCGGAACTCTCCCGACTCCTGGCCCCAGCGCAGGATGCGTTCGACCGGTTCCAGCGCCGCCCGCTCGTTCGCCGGGTCGTAGTCGAGTGCGCCGCCGAGGAAGATGTTCAGCAACGCGCGCATCCGGGTCGGCTGCGTTGCGGCGAATTCGAGGTTCGCCTCCAGGTACGTCCGCAGCGCCTCGCTCGCGGACGCGGGCTCGCTCATCCGCTCGGCCATGAACGCGCCGATCTCGCGGAAGACGTCTTCGAGGACCGTGCGGACGAGTTCCTCCTTGTTCGCGAAGTGGTACGAGATGAGCCCGGTGCTCGACAGGTTCGCCTGTTTCGCGATCCGGGCGAACGACGCGCGGGCGTAGCCGAGCTCGGCGATCGTCTCGACGGCCGCGGCCACGATCTGTGCGCGTCTCGCACTCTCGGTGAACGTCTTCGCTTTTGCTTGCATGAGCAAAAAATAGCTCAGTCGAGCAAAATTGTCGACCGGAAACCGCTCGCCGACCGTTCGCCGAACGACCTCGCCCGTTCGAACAAAAGTTCTAAAAATTGTCGGTACCAGGGTGTTCAATGGTCAGGTGAGCACTTCAACGACCGCTGTCTTCGACGTCATCGACGAGGTCATCGCCCCGCTGGCCGCCGAGGTTCCGGAGCGTCCCTCGGTGATGGAGTTCTACGATCCGGAGCTCGCCGTGCCGCCGGTCCTCGCCGGCGAGGAGCCGACTCCGGGGCTCACCCTTGCCGAGGAGGTGGAGCAGTACACCCGGTTCGTGAGCGGGATGGCGACCATCGGGCTGGCCCCCGGCGGTGAGGTCACGCCCGAGGCCGTCGGGCTGTATCGCGCGCTGCGCGGCGGGTTCATCCGTGGCGTGGTGACCGGGGTGTTCCCGTCGCGCGCGGAGCCGTGGGAGGTCCGGTTCTTCGGCGACGAGGCCTACACCACGGTGCTGAACAAGCTCGGCAGGCGAGCGCGGCTGCGGTCCGGTTTCCTCAGCGCGCTGCCGGGCTGGGTGTTCGACGGGCTGCCCGACCATCCGCCCGGCACCGGCGAGACCGTGCGCATCGAGACGGACGCGGGCGGGCTGATCCCGGTGCGGGCGCGGGAAGCCGTCGAGGTGATCCGTGAGGGTGCTTCGCGGCCGCGGCACGGCACGGTCCTCGTAGATCTCGCGGTGCGGAACGCCATCCTCGCCGAGTACCCGCACGGCGCGTTCGGCCTGGTGGACAACGACCTCGGCCGGTACCAGTTCAGCGCGGCGATGGACGGCGACGGCCGCTGGACGCTCACCTGGGGCCCGGCCAGCCGGTCGACGGCCGAGCAATGGATCGTGAAGGCGGTGCAGAACCATGCGTGAACCGGCGACCGTGAAGGAACTGATGAGGCGCGCCGCCGAGCCGGTGCTGCGCGCCGTGCCCGAGCGGCGGAGCGTGTACCTGGGCTACGACCCCGAGATCACCGACGACGAGATCCGCCGTCTGTGCCCGTCGTACGACGAGCCGGCGGATCTCGTCACCCAGGCCGAGCGGTACGCGGCCAAGGCGGCGATGCTCGAAGTGGCAGGCCTGATGGAGAACGGCGAAATCCATCCCGCGGCGGTCCGGATGCACGGGGTGATGCTGCGGGGTTCGGTGCGAGGCGTCCTCACCGGCGTCTTCGCGTCCGCGCCCCGCTCGGTGCGCGTCGATTGCTACGGCGACGGGCATCAGGCGGTCGTCTGGCGGATGAGGACGGGGCGGCGGACCACGTTCAGCCTGAGCGATTTCGGCGAGCTGGGCGCCCGCGTCTTCGGCGGGCTCCCGCACGTCCCCGCCGGTGAGACCGAGCCGATGCGCATCAGGATCGACGGGCACGGCGTGCCGCTGCCCGGCCAGGACGAAGGGGTCGGCCTGGTCGCGGACACGCTGAGCCGTCCGCGGACCGGCACGGCGATCCTCGATCTGGTCGCCTTCGGCGGACTGAACGCCGAGTACCCGGACTATGGCTTCGTGATCGTCGACAACGATCTGGGGAGGTTCGTGTTGTATGCCGCCCCTTCCGAAGGGTGGCTGATGTTCGGTGGAATGGACCGCCGGGCACTGGCGGGCTGGCTGCACGAGGCGGTGGATTTGAGCCGGACGTAGCCGCCTTGAGCGAGGACGAGGGGGAGGCATGGACCTGGACCGGCGCGCGGCCGACGCGTGGTTCCGGCGGCGAGGGCTGCCGATGGTCATCCACCGGCGGAGGCGCGGGGCGGGGATGTTGCGCCGGTCCACACCAGGGCTGGTGTTCCTGTGCCTGCTCGACCTGCTGCTGGCCGGGCTGCTGAAGCTGCTCGACGTCCCCGAGGACGTGCTCGCGGCCAGGATGCGCGACAGCGGTGTCGGCTACGTCCTCGGCGTGCTGGCGCTGACGTTCGCCGTGGTCGTGGTCCCGGTGATCGCCGGTCGCCTGATGGCGAAGCTGCTCCGCGTGCTGAGTCGCACCAGGGTCCGGTTGGCCGTCATGGCGGCGACGATCGGCTTCTGGCTGTTCGTGCTGCCGCTCGGCGAGCGGCTCACCGGTCTGGTGGCGTGGGACAACCCCTTCTGGATCGCGGTGCTCGCCAACCTCGCCGCGCTGGGCGTGCTGATGCTGCTGGTCCGGATCGGCGTCGGTTCGATCCTGACCTGGGCGGCGCGGAGCGCGGTCGCCCAGGTCAGAGCCATCGGCTCGCTGGCGTCACGGGCGTTGCCGCTGCTCCTGCTGGTGGTGATGTTCAGCTTCTTCACCGCCGAACTGTGGCAGGCCGTGGAACGGCTGACCCCCGGCCGGTTGTGGCTGGTGGCAGGCTTCCTCGTCCTGATCGGCGCGGTGTTCCTGGCGTCGATGCTCTCCGACGAGATCAAGGAGCTGAAGTCCTGGACCGTGGAACCCGGGGCGACCGTCCTGCGCGGCACGCCGTTCGACGACGACACGCCTCCACCGGACCGGCGCGCGCTGACGAAGATCGAGCGCCTGAACATCGCCTTGGTGCTGTTCTTCGCCCAAGCGGTGCAGATCGTGGCGTTCGGGGTGCTGGTGTTCGCCTTCTTCGTCGTGTTCGGGGTGCTGATCCTCAGCCCGGAGGTCGTGACCGAGTTCGCCGGCCGCGAATCGGCGCCCGGAACACTGCTGGGTGTCCCCCTTCCGGTGAGTTCCGCGCTCGTCAACGTCTCCGTTTTCCTCGCCGTCTTCTCCGGTCTGTACTTCGCCGCATCGACCGCGACAGATGCCCGGTACCGGCGTTCCTTCTTCGAACCTTTGCTGGAGGATGTGAAGATCAGTCTCGCGGCGCGTGACATTTATCTGGCCCATTGGGCGGATGTGCGGCGGGCCGAGGTGGTTACCCTGGAAGCAGAGGACATTCCGTAGTGAGGTGGTCACCATGAGCGGGAAGGGCGAAACCCCCTTCTTCGATGCCCCCGACTTCGTGAAAGGCGACGGCACTCAGGCAGATCCTCCGGGCGACACGTTCGCCGACCCGCTGTCCGGGCTGGTCACGACCGGCGCGACGGCCCCGGCGTCCCCCTCGGCGGGAGCCGACGACGTCCGCGTGCAGGTGCCGGGACCGGTACAGCACGACCCCGAAGTCGTCAGCAGGATGGTCAACGCGGCCATGCTCGCGGACGAGCGGCCCGCCGAAGACCCGGGCCCCGAGCAGACCGCCGCGCAGTCGCCCGCCAAGATCGTCAGCACGGTCGGTGAGCAAGGCGCTGCGCCGATCGGGATCCTGCCCCAGCAGCGCACCTGGCCGTCGAGGCCTTCCCAGCTGATCCGCCAGCCCCGGCGCGTGAAGCAGGAAGAGCCGGTCGAGGTCGACGAAGAGGCCGAAGTCGAAGTACGGCGGGCAAAACGCTCCATGCAGATGCCGCGGCTCGGTAAACCGTCGTCGAACATGGCAGGCGTCATGATCGCGATCACCCTCATGATCGTCTTCGCGGTCCTCGCCATCCAGCTGCTGTCCAGCCTGTTCAACAGCATCGCGGGGATCTTCGGGTAACCCGTCCGGCGGATAGCGCCGGACGGGGCCGTCCGTCCATACCTCACCCATCGGGATACCCTGGCCGTACGGTCGGGGTACCCGGTGTTGACCCGGGTCGCACCTCGGCGCCGCGTGACTAGTGGGGTGGGCGTATCAGCGAGGGCGTGCAGTCGGTGCCCGAAGCGGGCACGGGTGATTCGGCGGGGCGTGACGCTTCCACCATGCACCGCGTGCGGCGGGTGCTGGCGATCAAGCCGTTCCGCCGGATCTGGGGTGTCTCCTACCTGTGCAGCGTCGCGGACTGGCTGAACCTCCTGACGTTGACCGGTCTGGTCACCAAACTGACCGACAACTACGCCGCGCAGAACTTCGCGTTCGTCGGGGTCGTGCTGACCTCGCTGCTGCCGGGGCTGCTGTTCGCCCCGCTCGGCGGGCTGCTCGCCGACCGGTTCGACCGGCGCAAGGTGATGGTGCTCTGCGACCTCGGCCGGTGTGGGTTCCTGCTGTCTATCGCGTTCGTCGGCACACCGTGGTGGGTGTTCGTCGGCAACTTCCTGGTCGGCTGCTGCTCGATGATGTGGATCCCGTCGAAGGACGCGGCGGTGCCGAACCTGCTGCGCCGTCCGGACCAGGTCGAGACGGCCAACCAGCTCGGCATGGTGATGACCTACGGCCTCGCGGTGATCACCGCGGCCGGGGCGAACGCCGTGCTCACCGGTAGCAACACGACGTTCCACTTCTTCCAGGGCGACGCCCAGCTCGGCATCGCCAAGGTCGCCGTCGTCATCACCGGCCTGCTGTACCTGACCAGCGCGATCGTGATCGCGACCCGGATCCCCGAGCTGTCGCTGCGCAACGTCCACGCGGTCGAGAAGCCCAAGGTCAAGGCCGCCGACGAGGAGAAGTTCGGCTTCCGGCAGATGATCGCCGACGGCGCCCGGTTCGTGCGGACGACGCCGCTGGTCCGCGGGCTGATGATCGGTGCTTTCGGCGCGTTCGCCGCCGGTGGCGCGGTGATCGGTTCCGCCAAGCCGTACTCGTCCAGCCTGCTCGCCGGTGACGCGGCGTTCAACCTGCTCGTCCTCGCCGTCTTCCTCGGGCTCGCCACCGGGATGGCGGTGGCCCCGAAGCTCGCGCGGCGGCTCGCGCACGACCGGCTGTTCGGGATCTCGATCGTCGCCGCGGGCCTGTGCCTCGTCGTGGTGGCGCTGTCGCCGCATCTCGCCGTTTCGCTGGTCGCGGTCGCCGCGGTCGGTGTCTGGGCGGGGACGGCGTTCCTGACCGGTGTCACGATCATCGGTTCGCGGATCGAGGACTCCATCCGCGGCCGGATCAACGCGATCTACCAGTCGCTGATGAAGATCGTGCTGTTCGGCTCGACGGTGCTGGTGCCGGTGCTGATCAGCGCGGTCCGGACGACCGAGGTGGAGCTGTGGGGCGGCACGATCACGATCGACGGCACGCGGCCGGTGATGATCGGCGGCGGCATCCTCGCGCTGCTCGCCGGCATCTTCGCGTACCGGCAGATGGACGACCGGCGGGCCGAGCCGATCCTCGCCGACCTCCGCAACGCCCTGCGCCGTAGCCCGCGTCGGGTGAACGGGCTGCTGATCGCGCTCGAAGGCACGCGGGCGATCAACACCGAGACGCAGGCCGCGCGGCTGGCCGAATGGCTGCGCGCGGGTACGCGTCCGGTCGTGCTGGCGGCCGACCCGGCGCTGGACGATCAGCGGCTCGCGAAACTTGTCTCAGGTGCTTCGCTGTCCGGTGCGCGGGCGCAGGCGCTGGCCGCCGCCGCGGTGCGGGCGGACATCGTCGAACGGGACATCCAGCCGGCGCTCGACGCCGGGTCCGTCGTGGTGATGGAACGGTTCGTGGACTCGCCGCTGGCGCATCTGTCCGCGGTGGCCGGCCTGGACAGCCAGGAACTCGAAGGGCTCGCCGACTGGGCGACCGGCAGGCTGCGGCCCGACATCACCATCCTGCTCGACGCCGATCCCGGCACCGTGATGCGGAAGTCCGCATCACTGGACGCGCAGTGGCGGGTGCAGCATCTGCTCACGGAAATGGCCGCCGCCGACCCGGACCGGTACGTCGTGGTCGACGCGGAAGGCACCGAGGACGAGGTGAGCGACCGGGTGCGGACGGCGATCCGCGCGGTGCTCGTCGGCAGGCTCGCCGGGCTCGCTCCGGTGGAAGAGGAAAAGGTCGAGGTGAGATGACGGAAGCCCCTGCGCTGATCGGTGTCTGGAAGCAGCTCGTCGGCCAGGAGCCCGCCGCGCGCACGCTTTCCACGGCGTCGGCCGCGGCCGCGCGGATCGTCGACAACCAACCTGTCGCGCCCGGCGCGATGACGCATGCCTGGCTGGTCACCGGTCCGCCGGGCTCGGGGCGCTCGACGGCCGCGCGGGTCTTCGCGGCGGCGTTGCAGTGCGGCACCGGCACCGGATGCGGCGAATGCCCTGGCTGCCGCACCGTGCTGGCCGGGACGCACGCGGACGTCAAGCTCGTCGTGCCCGAAGGCCTTTCGATCTCCGTCGCGGAAATGCGTTCGCTGGTGCAGGCCGCCGCCCGCCGCCCGACCACCGGGAAGTGGCAGGTGGTGATCATCGAGGACTCCGACAGGCTGACCGAAGGCGCGTCGAACGCGTTGCTGAAGGCCGTCGAGGAGCCGCCGGACCGCACGGTGTTCCTGCTGTGCGCGCCGTCGGATCACCCGGACGACGTGTCGGTGACGATCCGCTCGCGGTGCCGTCTGGTCACGCTGCGGACGCCGCCGCCGGAGGCGATCGCGCAGGTGCTCATGGAGCGCGACGGCATCGATCCCGAACGCGCGCGGTGGGCCGCGTCCGTCTCGAGTGGACATGTCGGCCGCGCGCGGCGGCTCGCGACCGACGAGGCTGCCCGGCAGCGGCGGGCGACCGTGCTGCGGATCCCGCTCGGCCTGCGCCGTCCGTCCGATGTGTTCACTTGCGCCGATCAGCTGATCAGTGCCGCGGAGGCCGACGCGGGCGAGGAGAGCAAGGTCCGCGACGAGGCCGAGCGTTCCGAACTCCGCACCGCGATGGGCGGCGATGGCACCGGAAAGGGTGTCGCCGGGGCGAAACGAGCCGCCGAAGCCGCCGTGAAGCAGCTCGAGAAGCGCCAGAAGTCCCGCGCGACCCGAACCCAGCGGGACACTCTCGACCTCGCGCTGGTGGACCTGGCCGCGTTCTACCGGGACGTGCTCGTGACCGCGAGCGGCGCGGGCGCCACGCTGAACCACCCCGACCACGCCTCGGAAATCGCGCAGGCCGCCTCCGCCTGGGCGCCGGACTCGATCCTGCGGCGGCTCGAAGCCGTCCTGGAATGCCGCGAGGCCATCGACCTGAACGTGAAGCCGAGGATCGCCGTCGAAGCCATGGTCACCACCCTGCGCCAAGGCTGACCCGCTCGGCTCGCCACACCCCAGCCCCCGCCCGTCCCAGGGGGGCGACCCCGAGTCCAGTCTACCGGGGGTGGAGGGGGAAAAGGGCTGGTCGCGGGAGTTGTCCACAGGTGGGGATGGTTGTGGACAAGTGCTGTGGGTAAGTGAAGTCGCTTCGGGTTCGCGGGGCGGTGGCGGTGATTGCCCCCAATGTCGCATTTGAGACGCTCAGTGTCCCTGATGCGACATTGGGGACATCAGGCGAGGCAATCGGGAGAGGGGTGTGTGGAAATAGGGACACTCAACGTCTCTATTCCCACACACCCGCACCGAACTGCCCCGGTGACGTGTGTCATCCGCCGCGCCGAAATCCAAAGCACGGGGCCTTCACCGCATCAAAGCGGCGAAGGCCCCACGTACGAACGGACCTCTCACGCCGGGGCTAGGCGTGAAAGGCCGTTCATCACCCTCCTCGCCCCGTCTAGTCCTCCGAGTCCAGCGAGCGCGGCCGCGGCGAAGGCTTGAACCCCCGCGACCCAGGCGAGTTCTTCGCGATGGGAACCACCGCGAGCCGACGCCGTCCCGGCATGGCGGCCACGAGAACGACACCGATCAGCAGCATCGCCGTACCCGTCCAGAACATCGGCACCGTGTCATAGGCCGCGTTGGTGTAGGCCAGGTTCTTGACCGGTCCCTTCGGCGCCGCGCCACCGTTGTTGCCCGCGGGCGGCGGAGTAGCCGTGCCGCACTCGACACCACCGGCCGGCGCGTACGCGCGGGCGATCTGCTCGCCGAGCGAGACCTGGGCCAGCGACGACGGGAGGTTCTTCGCGGCCTCCGGCGGCAGCGCCTTCTGCAACGCGGTCGTCGGCAGGATCTGCAGGTCCAGCAGCCGCGCCGAGGCGCCCATCTGGAAGCCCTTGAACGGCGAGGTCATGTCGCTCGACTTCTGGTTCAGCCCGGCGATCGACAGCTTCAGCACCCCGAGGTCGAGGGTGAGCCCGTTCCCGGCCTCGCCGCCGGGAAGGTGCTTGGTGGCACCGTCCATCATCTCGGCGAGCCCACCGACGACCGGCACGTTCTTCAGCTGCTCGAAGCCGGGGACCTGCTTGAGCGACGGCAGCGGGATCCCGATCGGGATGTCCTTGGTCGGGTTGTTCGCGTCGAGGGTGAACAGCACCTTGTCGCCGCGGACGATCTGCAGCACCGGCGCGGTGTACTCGACCTTCGACGTCTTCTTGTCGCCGGTCGAGGTGACCCGCAGCGTCGGCTGGCTGGCGACCTTGATCGTCAGGCCGAGCGGCGTGCCCTTCAGCAGCTCGATATTGGCCGCCTGCAGCGTCGACGTCGATTCGACGGCCTTGTTCTTCGAGCCGGGGATGTCGACCAGCCGCACGACCGAACGCGACGACAGCGTGTTCGGCAGGCTCAGCACGGCGCCCTTGCCGTCGGCGTTGGTGCTGGTTCCCGAAAGCAGGCCGCCCAGGTTCGCCAAAGGACCCAGGGCCGCAAGACCGGCCTTGAGCTGGTCCGAAGCCTGCGTCAGCTGGTCGGCGCCCGGGATGTTCGGGATGGTCGGCAGCAGCGCGAGGTTCGCGATCGACGTGCTCGAGTCGGCGATCGTGCCGACGCACGGTCCGAGCGTCGGGCTCCAGCGCGCGTGCGCCTCACCGTTGAGCAGGCCCAGGTTGAACAGCGGGTTCTTCGGCGCGTTGAGGCCGCCGCTGATCGGCTTCGGGTTGTCCGGCAGTGCCGTCTGCACGAGGCTGCCCGGCGTCTGCGGCGCGTTGCCCGCCGCGGACAGGCCGAACGGCGACGACTGCGCGATCGCCTTTTCGTAGCTCAGGTAGGCCTCGGAGTTGGCCTGCGCGCTGGAAAGCCCCATCCCGGCCTCGAGCGCGGACTGCTTCGGCAGCATCTCGCCGGCTCCGGGGAGGATGGCGCTCGTCGGTACCGCGTTCGGCAGCAACCGCAGGACGCCGAGCGCCGCCCCCGCGTCACCGACCGCCTTGCCCAGCGGCTGCGGCCCGATCGGCGCCGACATCGGCGGCTGTCCCGGGTTCGCCGGATCGGGGATCGGCGTGGTCGGGATCGTCTGGGCGGTCGCCGGGGCCGCGGTCAGCAGAAGCAGGGCCGCGGCGGCCGGAAGCGCCAGCACACGGGGCAGTCGTTGCCGCATGAACAGGTCCTCCAGTGGGGATGGGCCGATCTTGGGGGACTGAGACCGGCGTCATAGGACCTTAACGACGGTGGCCCTGGAAGGTGACGTTCAAGCCTCCGCTACACTTGTCCCCGTCATCGGGTGCGAGCCCGATGCCCGCCGCCTTAGCTCAGTCGGCCAGAGCGATTCACTCGTAATGAATAGGTCAGGGGTTCGATTCCCCTAGGCGGCTCCGCAGGTCAGGGCCCCATTCGGATACTCCGGATGGGGCCCTGAGCCGTTTCCGGGGCCGACGGCGCTGGCCGCCCCGAAATTCACCCGTTGGTGTCACCCTTGAGGAACATCCGCGACAGCGAAGTGCCCACTCCGGTGAGGTGGCCGACGAGCGCGTCCGCGTCCGCGTCGAGCAGGCCGGAGCGCCACGCGAGCATGATCTCGACGAAGCCGCCGATGCCCAGCAGGACGTTGACCCGGAACTCCAGCCCGTCCACGTCCGGCTTCAGATGCGGCCGGGCGAGTTCGATCAGCAGGCCGGTGGTCTCCTGGACGGTCTGCCGCCGCAGTTGCTCCAGCACCGCGCTGCCCGCGTGGTCGCCGAACAGGATCTGTGCGCGGGCAGGCTCTTCCTGCACGTGGTGCACGACGACGTCGACAGCGGCACGCAGCTGCTCCAGCGCGGGTTGCTCGATGTGGGCGGCGACGGCGTCGAGGACCATCCGCAGGGTCTCGTCGCGGACCTGTTCCCAAGCGGTGGCGAGCAATGCGTCGCGGTTCGCGAAGCTCTCGTAGAAGTACCGGTCGGTCAGGTTCGCCCGCGCGCACACGCCGCGCATGGTGACCGCCGCCCAGCCTTGTTCCTGCCAGATGTCGAGGGCGGCGCCGAGGAGGGCGAGCCGTCGTTCGGAGCGGCGTTCGTCGGCGGTCTTGCCGCTGTAGCGGCGGGACGCGGTCACCCTTCCATCTTGACAGCAGGTGCCCTCAGATTCATTCTGAGGGCATGCGACCGCAGAATGGCCTGCGAACCGGTTTGGCCGCCGCGCTGACGTCCGCTTTCGTGCGGCCGATCGCCAACGCGATCCCGGCCAACCGGGTGGGCGTCGCCTTCTCCCGCGCCTTCATCGCGAGCAGCCTGTGGCTGGCCTCGCCGCCGTTGAAGGGGAGCCGCGTCGAGCCGGGCATCCGCGGCGAGTGGGTCCGCGCGCCCGAGGTGACCGAAGGCAACGCCGTGGTCCTCTACATCCACGGCAGCGGTTACGCGCTCTGCTCGCCGCGCACCCATCGCGGGCTGACCACACGGGTCTCCGCCGGCACCGGGCTGCCGGTCTTCGCCTGCGAATACCGCCTCGCGCCCGGACATCGTTTCCCGAGCGCCGCCGACGACGTCCGCGCGGCCTACGGCCGGCTTCTCGACCAGGGATACCGGCGGATCCTTGTCGCGGGTGACTCCGCGGGCGGGCATCTCGCGGTCGACCTCGCCGCGCAGCTGATCCGGGAACGAAAAGACCCGCCTGCCGCGTTGGCACTCTTCTCGCCGCTGTTCGACGTGACGTTTTCGTTGGCCGCCCAAAGAGAACGCATGAGCCCGGACCCGATGATCTCGGCCGCCGCGGCCGCGCGGCTGGTCGGTCTGTACACAGTGGACGCGGACCTCGCTTCGGCGCGGCTCCGGTTCGCCTTCGACGACATCAAGGGTTTCCCGCCGACGATCATCCAGGCGGGCGGGCTCGAAATGCTCGCCGCGGACGCCATCGAGCTGGCCAGGGCCCTGCGCCGCGCGGGAGCGGACTGCGAACTCGAAGTGGTCCCCGGCCAGATGCACGTCTTCCAGGCGTTGACCCGCTTCATTCCCGAAGCGGCACCGGCGATGGAGCGGGCTTGCCGCTTCCTCGCCGGAAACCTACCGGCGATCGTGAGGGCGGCATGACGAAGCGGACCCACGGAGCACACGCCGTCGTCACGGGCGCGGGCAGCGGGATCGGGAGGGCGATCGCGGCCGAGCTCGTCCGGCGCGGCAGCCGGGTCGTCTGCGCGGACATCGACCTCGAAGCCGCCGAGGAAACCGCGAAAACACTCGAGAACGCGGTCGCCATCGCCTGTGATGTGTCCGATGTGGACGAAGTCGCGGACTTGGCGAACCAGGCACGCTCCTGGTTCGGCCGCGAGCCGGACCTCGTCGTCAACAACGCCGGGATCGGCGCGGGCGGCAAGCTCGTCGGGGAGAGCCCGCTGTCCGATTGGCGACGCACCCTTGGCGTGAACCTCTGGGGCGTGATCCACGGCTGCCACACCTTCGTCCCCGCCATGCGCGCGGCGAAGGCGGGCGGCGTCATCAACGTCGCGTCGGCCGCCGGTTTCACCGCCGCACCGAGGATGGCCGCGTACAACGTGAGCAAGGCCGGGGTCGTCAGCCTTTCCGAAACGCTGGCGGCCGAGCTGTCCGGCACCGGCGTCTCGGTCACCGTGCTGTGCCCGACCTTCGTGCGCACCAACATCTTCGGCGGCGAACTCATCGACGCCGAGGCTCGCGGGCTCGCCAAGCGGGTCTCCGACGTGGTCGGGTTCTCGCCGGAGCGCGTCGCGAAGATGACGCTCGACGCCCACGATCGCGGACGCCTGTACGTGGTGCCGCAACCCGACGCTCAGCTTCTCTGGCACGCCAAGCGGTTCGTGCCCGTCCCGTACACGCGGATCGCCGGTCTGCTCGGCCGGTTCCTGCCCGCCGAAAAGGAGAAGTGATGGCCTACGACTTCGACGCGATGCTCCAGACCATCAAGGACAAGCAATGGTCGCTGGCCGACATCGACTGGGACGCGCCCGGCGCCGAGACGATGACCGACGAACTGCGCGCCAAGATGCGGCCGTTCATGGCCGATCTCGTGTGGATCGAACACGTCGGCGCCCGCGGGTTCGCCTCGCTGGCCAAGAAGGCGCCGACCCCGGTGATCCAGGAGATCTACCGCTACTTCCACGCGGAGGAACAGAAGCACGCCAACGCGGAACTGGCGTTGATGAAACGCTGGGGCATGCTCGACGAGCACGGTTCGATGCCCGAGCCGAACATCAACGTCAAGCTCGCCATCAAGGTCCTCGACGACTACGGCGACACGCTGCCGCTGACGGCGCTCGCCACGCTCATCCCGCTGCTGGAATGCGCGCTGGACGGCGCACTGGTCAAGTTCCTGCTGGAAGAGGTCTCCGATCCGGTTTGCCACCAGGTGTTCCGGCATATCAACTCCGATGAGGCCCGGCATATCACGGCCGATTTCGAGGTGCTGGAACTGATCGGAGCCGGCTCCACGACCAAGCTCCTCACCGAATCCGTCGGCTCGCTCAAACCCCAGATCGTCCTCGGCCTGATCGTGGTGTTCGTCCCGCTGATCAACAAGATGCGGGACAACATCGTCGCGATGGGCCTGCCGGAGAAGAAGCTGTACAACGCCGTGAAGCGGTTCTCCACGATCGGCGGCCGCGGCGAGTTCACCAAACGCATTCCGGCGTACCACGTGCTCAAGGCGCAGGCGGCGATGATCGTCGACCGCTCGCACGTCTACCACCGGCTGCTCGCCGACCCGATGGTGAAGGTGACCCGGCTGATCCCCGCGCGGCTGCTGGGAAAGCCGCAGTCGTGGACCGAGGAGATCACCCACGAACCGGTCGCGTCGTGAGCCTCGGCGAATTCCGGGGCGAGGTGCTGCGTGGCACCGAGTGGTTCGGGCACGACTTCTCCGGGCAGCGGGTGGCCGTGGTCGCGCCCGGCCGCGAGGCGGCGCAGATCGTGCCCGAAGTGGCGGCCACCGCGCGTTCGGTGAAGGTGTTCCAGGAAGAACCCGACTGGGTGGTGCCGATGCCGGTCCCCGGACCGAACGTCCTCGGCATCACCGTCGCCCGGATTTTCCTGCGCTGGCAGGTCAAAGACCCCTGGATCCGCAGGCTCCTGACGCCCGACCGGCGCTTCGGCTCGCGGCGGACGGCGCCGGGTCTCGGCTACTACGGGGCGCTGCGGCGGCCCGGGTGCAAGCTCATCACCTGGCCGGTCTACGCCTTCGCACCCGACGGGATCCGCACGGCCGAAGGTATCGAGCATCAGGCGGACGTCGTCGTGCTCGGCGCCAGTTCGCTCTTCGCCAAGGAAGGACTTCCCGCATGACGCCGGACCACGAGATCGCGATCATCGGCGGAGGCTTCTCCGGTATCGGTGCCGCGATCCTGCTTCACAAGGCGGGTTTCGAGGACTTCCTGATGCTGGAAGAGGGCGACGGCGTCGGCGGTGCCTGGCACTGGAACACCTATCCGGGTGTCGCCGTCGACATCCCGTCGTTCAGCTACCAGTTCTCGTTCGAGCAGATCTCCGGCTGGTCGCGGGTCTACGCGCCGGGCCGCGAGCTGAAGGCGTACGCCGACTACTGCGTCGACAAGTACGACATCCGCCGCCGCACGCGCCTCGGCAGCAAGGTCGTCTCCGCGACCTTCGACGACGAAACGCACTTGTGGCGCCTCGAAACCGCCGAGGGCTGGTCGATGACGGCACGGTTCGTGGTCGGTGCCACCGGCGTGCTCACCCAGCCGAAACCGCCGGACATCGACGGGCTCGATGGTTTCCGCGGCGAGGTCATGCACACCGCGCGCTGGGACCACGGCGTCGATCTGCGCGGGAAACGTGTCGCCGTCGTCGGCACCGGGGCTTCGGCCGTGCAGGTCATCCCGTCCATCGCGCCGGAGGCGGGTCACCTGACGGTGTTCCAGCGCACGCCGATCTGGTGCCTGCCCAAACCCGACGCCGTCCTGCCGCGGCCGGCGCGGCTCGCGCTGCGGCGGCTGCCGGGCGCGAAACTGGTGTCCCGGCTGGCCAGCCAGGCACTCGTCGAGGTGACCTTCCCGCTGGCCGCGCATTTCCACAATCTCCTGCCGACCGCGGGCGCGGGGGAGCGGATCGGGCGCGCGCATCTGCGCCGCGCGGTGAAGGACCCCGTGACCCGCGAGAAGCTCACGCCGCGTTATGCCTTGGGCTGCAAACGGCCGAGCTTCTCCAACGAGTACCTCCAGACGTTCGACCGGGACAACGTCACGCTGGAGACCACGGGTATCGACGCGATCACCGGATCCGGGGTGCGCACCGCCGACGGCACCGAGCACCCGGTCGACGTCCTGGTGCTGGCGACCGGGTTCAAGGTGTTCGAGAAGGGCAACATGCCCGCTTTCACCGTGCGCGGTTCCGGCGGCGCCGATCTGGAGAAGTTCTGGGCGGAGAACCGGTTCCAGGCCTATCAGGGCGTCAGCGTCCCCGGCTTCCCGAACTTCTTCACCATTCTCGGACCATACGGCTACAACGGTTCCTCGTACTTCAACCTGATCGAGACGCAGACCGCGCACATCATCCGCTGCCTCCGCAATGCCCGGAAGACCGGCGCGACCCGCGTCGAGGTCACGCACGAGGCCAACGACCGGTACTTCCGGAGCATGCTGGACCGCCGCAAGCACCAGATCTTCTTCCAGGACAGCTGTTCACTGGCCAACAGCTACTACTTCGACGCGAACGGGGATGTGCCCTTCCGTGCCTCGCCGACCTTGGAAACGATGGTGACGAGCCGGTTCTTCGACCTCGACGACTACGCCTTCGCGGACGGCCGGTGAACACTGGCTGAAGTACGCCGTCCCGCGCCGGGATGAGCCATAGGTTCGACACCCCGAACCTGGAGGCTGGTCTTGGAAGGCTTTCCCTGGGACGTCCTGCTCGCGGTGGTCGGGATCGCCGTCCCGGCCGTCGCGTTCCTGTGGGAGTTCGTGCTCGTCGGCCGCAAACGGCTCGGCTACCGCGTGCAGATGGACACCCCGACGGCGTCCGGGCGCGGGTTCGCGCCGACGGCCGACGCGCTGGCGCAGCTCCAGCACGAGAACGGCGAACGGCTCGTCGACCCGTCGTTCGTGCTGCTGCGCATCGAGAACAACGGCACCACCGACATCGACACCGACGACTACGCGGTCAACGAGAACGACCGCGTCGGCATCCGCGTGAAATTCCCCGGCCGCACCGTGGCCGGGATGGTGGTGACCGAACTCAGTTCGCCGCATCTGCACGAGTGTTTCGGTGACGACTCCGGTTTCGGCGCGCGCGACGAGAATCCCGAGCAACCCGCCGGGGTGATCGACCTGCCGAGGGTGCCGCTGAACCGCGGCGCGCACTACAAGATCCTCGCCGTGCTCGACCGCGTCCCCAACGGCTCGCCCGACGCCTTCGACGATCCTCAGGTCGTCGGCGAGATCAAGGGCGGCAGCCTCCGGGAGACCAAGAGCCGCACCGGGCCGACGGGCTCGGTGATGGCGCTGGTCCTGTTCCTCGTGGTGATCAGCATCTTCCAGCTGACCCGTTCGCTGTTCTTCGACGAGAAGCCGCCGCCGCTGGACTGCGCGTCCGGGAAGCTCACGATCACCGGGTCGACGGCCTTCGCGCCGGTGCTGAAGGAAGCGACGGCTTCGTACACGAAGACGTGCCCGGGCGCGTCGTTCGTCTTCGACAGCCGGGGGAGCGCCGAAGGGCTGGGCAGCCTGAACCAGGCGGCGAACGACGGCACGCTGGCGTTTTCCGACGGTGCCAAGGGCGAGGGCTATCCGCAGCTGCTTCCGCGTCCGGTCGCGTTCTCGCTGTTCACGCTTGTGGTCAACAAGGAAGCCGGGGTCCAGGACCTTTCGCTCGCGCAGATCCGCGACGTCTACGACGGCAAGATCGCGAACTGGCGGGAGATCGGCGGCAAGGACCAGCCGGTCCGGCTCGTCGACAGGCATTCCGACTCCGGCACGCGGCGGACGTTCGAGGCCCAGATCCTGGCGGGCAAGCGGGAACCCGGCGACAACTCCGACGACTGCCTCAAACCGGCGCCGGGCGCCCAGCCGGGAGTGGTGCGGTGCGCGAAGCCGTCCACGAACGACGTCCTCGACGCGGTTTCGCGGGTGCCGGGCGCGCTGGGCTACAGCGAACTGGGCGCGGCCACGAAACGCGAGGACGTGCTGACGGTGCGGATCGACGGCCACCAGGCGACCCTGGAGGGCGCGATCCACGCGGCGTACCCGTTCTGGGAGACCGAGTACGCGTACACGTTCGGAGAGCCGAAGGCCGATTCGCTGGTCGCGAGCTTCCTGCGGTACCTGACGAATCAGGTCGGCAAGGACATCGTCCGGTCGCACGGGCACCGGCCGTGCGCGGAACTGGCGAACCCGGTGCTGTGCCGTCCGGGTGCGTGAAGGCGATGGGCCGGGTTGGTCGTGAGTGGCGATTCGGGTTAGAACCCGAATCGCCACTCACGACCCCCTGGACCGAGGTCAGGCGGGCGGCTTCAGCGTGACGACGGTGGCACTGGTCTCGCCACGCGGCGTCCGGTACGTGATCTCGTCGCCCTCCTTGGCGCCGACGAGCGCCAGGCCGAGCGGGCTGTCCGACGTGACCGTGGAGGCGTCGGCGTCCTCGCCGGGGATCGTGACGATGTGGAGCTCGTCTTCGTCGCCGTCGGCGAACCTGAGGGTGACGGTGGTGCCGTCGGGCAGCAGACCCTTGCTGTTCCGGCCACCGTGCTCCAGTTTCGCCGCGACGTCGGCGATGCGCCGGTCGAGGTAGGCGGCGGCCTCCGCGCGGTCCAGCACCTCCGCCTGATCGGCCGCGTCGCCGGTTCGTTCCTGCTCACCGACGAGCGGCGCCATCGCGTCGCGCTGCGCACGCAGATCGGCGAGTTCCTTCTCCAGCTGCCGTCGCGCGGCCGGGCTGAACCCGTTGTCCCCTGAGGTCACCATGCCGCGCATTGTCCGCTACGGATCGGCGGCTAGCCACCTAGATTTTTCACCCGCTGTGATCGGCCGGGACGGTTGCCCTAAGCTTCAGGGCTCCTGTCCTGACTACTTGGTGTAAGGAACTTCGTGACCGCCGTTCCCGGCCGCAGCGCGCGGCTCTCCCCCAATCAGCTGCAGAAACAGGAGCAGATCGTCGAAGCGGCGCGTGTCGTGCTCGCCAGGGACGGGCTCGCGGGCTGCACCGTCCGCGCGATCGCGGACGCCGGGCCGCTCACGAAGAGTGCGATTCATTACTACTTCGCGGATATCGACGTCCTGATCGACCGCGCGATGGCGGCGCACATCACAACGTTCATCGCCGATTTGCGCAAAATTTCGGCGAAGCACGATCACCCGTCCGAGCGGCTCTTCGCCGCGCTGGAGGCCTTCCTCGGCGAGTTCTCCGGCCGCCCGAACGCGGCCTTCCTCTGGTTCGAATACTGGATCGCCGCGGGCCGGGCGCAGCATCCTCAGGCCATCGACGTGATGCTGACGTCGATCACCGAACTGCTCGCGGAGCTGCTCGCCCCGCTCGACGTCGAAGACCCGCGGGCACGGGCGCGGGCACTGCTGTCCTACCTGCTCGGCGCGATCGTCCAGCAGCGCGTCCGGCGGCGGCCGTTCGCCGCACTGCGTGGCGACATCGAAGCTCTCTGTTTCGCGAACTACGGGTAGAAATACGCATTAGATCCGTACCGTTACGGATTGTTCTCCTCTTCCCGCTCCGGCCATGGTGAGGTTCCCCTTCCCTGCCTGAGAGCTAGGAGACGACGATGCGCATAAGACGGTGCATGGCCGTGGCGATCGCGGCCGTCGCGGCGTTCACCATCCCGGTCGCCGCGAGCCCGGCGACCGCGGACCAGCAGGCCGAGGACGCGCAGGTGCAGATCTACGAGGTCTTCGGCACCGGGACTTCGCAGCAGCGCACCCAGATCTCCCGGCTCGGTGTCGACGTCCTCGGCTCCGCGGGCGGCACGACCACCTTCATCGGCGAGGCGTCCGACGCGGCGAAGGTCCGCGCGCTCGGTTTCAAGGTCGAGCAGCGCGGTGTCGTCGACCGCTCGGAGAAGGTCGGCACGAACGCGATCAACGACTTCCCGCCGTACGACTCCGGCTACCACAACTACGCCGAGGTCACGACGGAACTGCGCAACGCGCAGGCCAATTTCGGTTCGATCGCGCGCCTGAGCAGCGTCGGCAACTCGTACCAGGGCCGCGCGCTGAACATGATGAAGATCAGTGACAACGTCGGGACCGACGAGAACGAGCCCGAAGTCCTCTTCACCTGCAACCAGCACGCGCGTGAACACCTGACCACCGAGATGTGCCTGCGGATCGTGAACCGGTTCACCCAGGGCTACGCCTCCGACCCGGCGATCAAACGGTTCGTCGACAGCGTCGAGATCTACGTGATCCCGAACGTCAACCCGGACGGCTCGGAGTACGACATCTCCGGCGGCAGTTACAAGTACTGGCGCAAGAACCGGCAGGGCAACGGCACCGACCCCAACCGCAACTGGGCCTACAACTGGGGCTGCTGCGGCGGTTCGTCGGGCTCGACGACCAGTGAGACCTACCGCGGCCCCTCGGCGTTCTCCGCGCCCGAGACCCGCGCGGTGTCCAACTTCGTGAACTCGCGCAAGATCGGCGGCGTCCAGCAGATCAAGGCGAGCATCGACTTCCACACCTATTCGGAGCTCGTGCTGTGGCCGTTCGGCTTCACCTACAACGACACCGCCCCCGGCATGACCGCCGCGGAAGCGCAGCGGTTCCAGACGGTGGGCCGTCAGCTGGCGGCGACCAACGGCTACACGCCGCAGCAGTCGAGCGACCTGTACATCACGGACGGGACGATCGACGACTGGATGTGGGGCACCCACAAGATCCTGAGCTTCACCTTCGAGATGTACCCGCGGGGATCGAACCCCGGTTTCTACCCGCCCGACGAGGTGATCGTCCGCGAAACCACCCGTAACGACAAGGCCGTGGACCTCCTCCTCAACACCGCCATCGGCTGAGCGACGTTCCGTGAAGGCCTCCTTCCCTACTCCATCCATGCCCCCGCCGCCGCCCTCAACGGACGCGCTGCGCGCGCAGCCTGGATTCGAGGTAGGGAAGGAGGCCTTCACGGACTTTCGCGCATAGGGTGCGGGGCATGCCGATGTTCGAATTCGAGGGGCACCGTCCCCAGGTGGATCCCGAAGCGTGGATCGCCCCCACCGCCACCCTGATCGGCGACGTCGTCGTCGAGAAGGGCGCCTCCGTCTGGTACGGCGCCGTGCTGCGCGCCGACTTCGGGAGGATCCTCATCCGCGAGGGCGCCAACATCCAGGACAACTCGGTCATCCACGTCAACGGCGGCGTGACCGAGGTCGGCAGGAACGTCACCGTCGGGCACCAGTGCCTCGTGCACGACTGCACGATCGGCGAGCAGGCGTTGATCGGGAACGGCTCGACGGTGCTCGACAAGGCCCAGATCGGCGCGAAGGCGCTGGTCGCGGCCGGTGCCACGGTGACGCCCGGAATGGTCATCCCGCCGGAGACGGTCGCCATGGGCAGCCCGGCGAAGAAGCACGTCCCGCTCGACGGCACCGCTCGCGGCTGGGTCGAGCACAACGCGGCGATCTACCAGGAGCTGGCGCGCCGTCACGCGGAAAGCGTCAAGCCGATCGATTGACTCTCCAGTAACTGGAGACCATAGCTTCGGGTGCATGGCACCGAAGTCGAAGAAGAAAACGCACCAGGCGACGCTCGAGTTGACCGCCGGCAACGCGCCGGTGGTCGACCTCGGGAAGACGCTCGGGCAGACCGGCGTGAACCTCGTCGAGGTCAAGAAGGCCTACGACGCGGCGACCGCCACGCAGCGCGGCGACATCGTCCCGGTGGTCGTGTCGGTGTTCGAGGACCGCTCCTTCGAGCTCCGGCTGAAGACCCCGCCGACGTCGTTCCTCATCAAGAAAGCCTTGGGTGGCAAGGGAGCCGGCCGGCCGGGGCATGAGGTCGCCGGGAAGCTGAGCCAGGAACAGTTGCGCGGCATCGCGGAGCGGAAACTGCCGGACCTCAACACCGGCGACCTCGGCGCGGCCATGCGCACGGTCGCGGGCACGGCCCGCTCGATGGGTGTCGCGATCGAAGAACCGTGACGCGCAAGCACGTGATCGTCCCGCCTTTCCGCGACCTCGACCCGGCTCTCGAAGTCGCGGAAAGGCTGCTGGCGCAAGGGAATCCGTGGCTCGCCGGAGTCGTCTCGGCGCTGCCCGACGAGCACGCCGCCGCCGACCGGCTCAACCGGGTCCTCGCCGGGAACGGTGCCGCGCCCCGGCTGGTCGAGGCCGGGAACGGCTGGCGCATGGTGCAGGTGGCGTCGTGGCCGGGCTGCGGGGACCTGGTCACGGGCGCCTCCGGGCTGGCGGAACTCGTCGTGTTCGGCGGCTGGCGGCGGATCAAACGCTGCGCCGTCTGCGCACAGACGTTCTGTGATCGCACGGCCGGATGCAGCCGCCGATGGTGCGCCGCGCATCGTCCGCACGCCGAGCCGGGCACGAGCGGAGTGCTCTAGTCTGGTCCGCACCAGCGACTGGCGCCATTTGAGGTGGAGCACCACCGGGAAGCGACGACAAGGCCGGTACCGCGCGCCTGGGTCCGGCCGTCTCTGGCAGGAGTACGTCCGATGACACACCAGCCCGAACTTTCCGCGCTCGCCGCCGCCGACCCGCAGATCGCGGGGCTCGTGGAGGACGAGGCGAAACGCCAGCACGACAAGATCCGACTGATCGCGTCCGAGAACTACGTCTCCCAGGCCGTACTGGAGGCGACGGGCACCGTCCTCACCAACAAGTACTCCGAGGGCTACGCCGGCAAGCGGTACTACGAGGGCCAGCAGCTCATCGACCAGGTCGAGAACCTCGCCATCGAGCGCGCGAAGGCGGTCTTCGGTGTCGACCACGCGAACGTGCAGCCATACTCCGGTTCCCCGGCGAACCTCGCGGTGTACCTCGCGTTCGCGCAGCCGGGTGACACCGTGCTCGGCATGGCGCTGCCGGACGGCGGCCACCTCACGCACGGCTGGAGCGTGTCCGCGACCGGCAAGTGGTTCACCCCGGTCCGCTACGGCGTCCGCAAGGAGACCGGTCGCGTCGACCTCGACCAGGTCCGCGAACTCGCGCTGAAGCACCGGCCGAAGCTGATCTTCGCGGGCGGCACCGCGATCCCGCGCACCATCGACTTCCCGGCGTTCGCGGAGATCGCCCGCGAGGTCGACGCCGTCCTGGTCGCCGACATCGCGCATATCGCCGGGCTGGTCGCCGGCGGCGCGCACCCATCTCCCGTCGGGCACGCGCAGGTCATCACCACGACCACGCACAAGACGCTGCGTGGTCCGCGCGGCGCGATGATCCTTTCCGACGCCGACCACGCGAAGGCCGTCGACAAGGCGGTCTTCCCCGGGCTGCAGGGCGGCCCGCACAACCACACGACCGCCGCGATCGCCGTCGCGCTGGGCGAGGCGCGGAAGCCGGAGTTCTCCGAATACGCGCACACGATCGTCGCCAACGCGCGGGCGCTGGCGGAGGCGCTGGTGGAGCGCGGCTACGACCTCGTGTCCGGTGGCACCGACAACCACCTGCTGCTGATCGACCTGACGAACAAGAACGTGCCGGGCAAGCCCGCCGCGCAGGCGCTGGACCGGGCCGGTATCGAACTGAACTACAACACCGTGCCGTTCGACCCGCGCAAGCCGTTCGACCCGTCCGGCATCCGGCTCGGCACCTCCGCGATCACCACCCGCGGGCTCAAGCCGGAGCACCAGACGCGGGTCGCGGAGTGGATCGACCGCACGATCACCGCGGCGGCGGGCGAGGAACAGTCCGCCTTGGACACCATCGCCGCCGAGATCCGCGAGTTCCTGGCGCCGTTCCCGATCCCGGGCTACTCGGCTTAAGCAGGTAGAGCGCGAAGGGGCCCTTCACCGCACGTGATGCGGTGAAGGGCCCCTTCGGCACTGCGACTAGTGAGCCGCCGGACCGTCGATGGCCTCCTTGGCCAGCCGGTCGGTCTCACGGTCGAGCGAACGCTTGATCTCGGCCTCGGCCTCGGAGCGCCCGACCCAGGTCGAACCCTCGACGCTCTTGCCCGGCTCCAGGTCCTTGTACACCTCGAAGAAGTGCTGGATCTCGAGCTTGTGGAATTCGTTCAGGTGGTGGATGTCGCGCAGGTGCTCCAGCCGCGGGTCGTTCGTCGGCACCGCGAGGACCTTGTCGTCCGGGCCCTTCTCGTCGGTCATCCGGAACATGCCGATCGCGCGGCAGCGGATCAGGCAGCCGGGGAAGGTCGGCTCCTGGACGAGCACCAGCACGTCGAGCGGGTCGCCGTCCTGGCCGAGGGTGTCGTCGATGAACCCGTAGTCGGCGGGGTACTGGGTGGCGGTGAACAGCGTCCGGTCGAGTTTGATCCGACCGGTCTTGTGGTCCACCTCGTACTTGTTGCGCTCCCCCTTGGGGATTTCGATAGTGACGTCGAATTCCACGCCGGCCTCGCTGCTCTCGTCTTTGGTACGCCCCGCCGTCGCGGACGGCTCACCGAAATCATCGTCTTGTCTTCACTAGTGTGGACCACGGGGGCTCGGGCGGTCGCATCGATGTGGTCGTATGTGAGCTTGGCCCCTTCCCCGGACGGTGGATGAAGGAGCGTTGAGTGCCGGAAAACGATGCCCCGAGGTGGCCGTCGGACGACAAGGACACCTCATCCGCCGAGCCCAAGAGCACCAAGGGGGAGGGCGAGGCCACCATCTGGCTGCCCATGACGGGGATGGCGAACGGCAAGACCGAAGAGCTGTCAGTGCCGAAGGTCACACCCGAAAGTGGCTCCTGGTTCGAGCCGGTCGTCGAGGTGGAGGAGGAACCGGATGTTCCGGAGACCCCGACGCCGAAGTGGTCCGCCTTCGAACCGGTGACGCCGGTCGAGCCTGAACAGCGCGAAGAGCCGAAGACGCTTTTCGTCCAGCCCGTCCAGCCGCGGCAGACCGACGAGCCGGACTGGGACCAGTTCGACAGGGTCGCCGAATCCCCGAGACCCGAGCCGAGGCAGGAGCCTCCGCGTCAGGAGCCGCCCCGCCGTCCCGAGCAGAGCCGGGTCGAGCCGCCGCCTCCCGCGCAGGTCCCGTCCGCGACCATGCACGCGCGCCCGGTCCGCATCGAGCCCGCCGAAGAGCGCGTCGGCTCCGAAGCGACCGTCGGGATCCAGCGGCCCGAGCCGCCGTCCCAGGAACCCCCTGCAACCGAGGCCGCGCCCGCGCCGAAGCCGAAGCGCAAGCGCAAAGCCCTGCTGATCACGACCCTGGTCGTCGTCCTGCTGCTCGCCGGGATGGGTGGCGCCGCCGCGATGCCGAAGGTGTCGAACCGCCTCGGCCTGCCCTGGGCGCCGAACGCGCCGAAGGGCGAGATCCCCAAACCCGCGGGTATCACCCGGGTCCTGCACGGGCCGGACATCAACGGCGCCGGGCCGACGAAGGAAGGTCTCGCGGCCGCGCTGGCGGGCCCCGCCGGTTCCCCGGACCTGGGCACGCTCACCGGCACCGTCGTGGACGCGGCGTCCGGCGAAGTCTTGTGGGACAAGAACTCCGGAACCCCGCTGACCCCGGCGTCGACCACGAAGATCCTCGTCGTCGCGGCCGCTCTGCTGTCGATGGACCACGGGACGCAGTTCTCGACGAAGATCGTCCAGGGCGCCGAGCCGGGCACGGTCGTCCTCGTCGCGGGCGGCGACCCGTCGCTGACCTCGCTGCCGCTGGGCACGGACTCGCCGCTGTACCCGGGCGCGGCCCATGTCGACGACCTCGTCGCCCAGGTCAAGAAGGCCGCGGGCGGCAAGATCTCCAAGGTCCAGCTGGACATCAGCCTGTTCAAGGGGCCGACGTCCGCGAAGGGCTGGGACCCGGAGGACACCGCCGCCGGGAACACCTACATGGCGCCGGTCCTCCCCGTGATGGCCGACGGCGGCCGCGCCGACCCGAAGAACGACCACGCGCCCCGCGTCGCGAACCCGGCTGCCGCGCTGACCCAGAAGATCGCGGGCAAGCTCGAAGCCCAAACCGGCGGTACGACGACGGCGCCGAAGGACGCGAAGGTGCTCGGCGAGGTCAAGTCGCAGCCGCTCGCGGAGTTCGCCAACTCGCTGATGCAGCTTTCGGACAACCTGATGGCCGATGTCCTCGCCCGCCAGCTCGCGATCTCGAAGGGCGCCGAGGCGTCGTTCACCGGCGGCGCGACCGCGACGATGGACGTGCTCAAGCAGGCCGGGTTCGACCTCACCGGTGTCCAGATCAACGACGGCAGCGGACTGTCCGACCTGAACAAGATCCCGGCCAAGGTGCTCAGCGAGATCCTCGCGGTCGCGGCGGCACCGGACGGCAAGGATCCGAGGACGGCCAAACTGCGGCCCCTGCTGGCCGGCCTCCCCGTGGCGGGTGGCAGCGGGACGCTGGAGAAGCGCTACGGCGATCCGGCGTCGGCCGCGGGCCGCGGCTGGGTGCGCGGCAAGACCGGCACGCTGTCCGGGGTGAACACCCTGGCGGGCGTGGTGCTGGACACCGACGGCCGGATGCTGGTGTTCGCGCTGATGTCGTCCGGTTCGGACCAGAACAAGGGCAGGGCGGCGCTCGACGTCGTCGCGGCGACGCTGCACAAGTGCGGCTGCAGATGATTTCGGTGAACCCGCGACCGCGATCGCGGGGCCTTCGGCGGGCGGGTTCACGTCGTAGTCGGTCACCTTCGTTCATCCGCACCTGCTCCGCCGACCGGCTGCCGGTGAGTGACCGGAATCGGAGCGTGAGGAAGTCGGGACGGAATCCGGTCTTCCAGCGGGTAGCGTCATAAGAGTGACTGAGGAAACGCCGACCAAGACACGTTCGATGGTCGACTGGTCCCTGGCCGCCTCGACGGGTGCCCTCCTGGTGCGCGGCGGCCCGGTGGTCGACCGCGAAGAGGCCGAAGAGGCCGTCGCCGATCTCCGTGACCTGACCGGCGAGGCGGAGAGGCATGTCCGTGAGCTGACCGGTCTCGGCCTCGACCTGCCGCTGCTGCCCGCCGAAGTCGTCGACAGGCCCGGCTGGGTCCGTTCGGCCGCGGCCGGCCTCGACGCGCTCACCGGCCGTGCGCTGCCGGAGGCACAGGGCGGCCCGCTGGCGCCCGTGCTGGCCGGGGGCGCCGGTGTTCAGACCGGTCTGGTGCTCGCCTTCCTGGCTTCCCGCGTGCTCGGGCAGTACGACCCGTTCGGCGGGCCGGACCGCGCCGGGCATCTGGTGCTCGTCGCGCCGAACGTGGTCGCCGCCCAGCGCGCGATGGACGTGCCGGGCCATGACTTCCGGCTGTGGGTCTGCCTGCACGAGTGCACCCACCGGTTGCAGTTCACCGCCGTCACCTGGCTGCGCGACTACTTCGCCGACGAGGTCGAGCGCCTGATCGGCGGGCTCGCCGGCCGGGACGCGGACGGCCTGAGCGATCTGGTCGGCCGCCTGCCGGACACCATCAAGCAGATCGGCAAGGGCAAGGCGGGCGGCGCCGGTCTCGCCGAACTCCTGCAGTCGCCGAGCGAACGAGCGGTGTTCGACCGGCTCCTCGCCCTGTCCACGCTGCTGGAGGGGCACGCCGACTTCGTGATGGACGCCGTCGGGCCGCAGGTCGTGCCGAGTGTCGAGCTGATCCGTTCGCGGTTCACCGCCCGGCGCAAGGGCGGCGGCCTGATCGACCGCGTGCTGCGCAGCCTCCTCGGCGTGGACGCGAAGCTGCGCCAGTACGAACAGGGCGCGAAGTTCACCAAGCACGTCGTCGACGCCGTCGGCATGGACGGCTTCAACGCGGTGTGGACGTCGCCGAACACGCTGCCGACCAGGGCCGAGATCAGCGATCCGGCGGCCTGGGTACGGCGCCTGCACGGGTGAGCGGACCGGATCCGGCGATCGCGGCCGTGCGGACGGCCGTGCGGGACTTCCTGGCCTCGGTGAGCGAAGCCGAGGAAGTGTGCGTCGCGGTCTCCGGCGGCGCGGACTCCTTGGCGCTGGCCGAAGCGGCCGCGTTCACCGGCGGCCGCGCGGGACTGAAGGTGCGGGCACTCGTCGTCGACCACGGCCTCCAGGAGGGTTCCGCCGAAACCGCCGCCCGCGCCGCGAACACGGCGCGGGAGCTGGGCGCCGACACGGCCGAAGTCCTGAAGGTGCGGGTCGAGGGCGCGGGCGGACCGGAGGCGGCGGCCCGCCGGGCCCGCTACGGCGCCTTGCGCTCGGCGCTGCCGGACGGACGCGGGGTCGTCCTGCTCGGCCACACCCTCGACGACCAGGCCGAAACCGTGCTGCTCGGCCTCGGCAGGGGCTCCGGGCCGCGTTCGCTGGCCGGGATGCGCCCGCACGACCCGCCGTGGGGACGGCCACTGCTCGGCGTCACCCGTGCCACCACCCGGCGGGCTTGCCAGGCGCTCGGCGTCGACCCGTGGCAGGACCCGCACAACGAAGACCCGCGGTTCACCCGTGTCCGGTTACGGACCGAAGTACTGCCCCTTCTGGAGGATGTGCTGTCCGGCGGTGTCGCGGCGTCGCTCGCCCGCACGGCGGCGCAACTGCGCGAAGACACGGAGGCGTTGGACACACTCGCGGGCGAGGTCCACCTGCGTGCCTTCACCGGCGAAGGGCTCGACGTCGCGGTGCTCGCCACCGAACCGCCCGCGCTGCGGCGACGCGTCCTCCGCAGGTGGCTGCTGGACTCCGGTGTCCGCGAACTCACCGACGCCCACCTGCGTTCGGTCGACGCTCTGGTGGGGAACTGGCGGGGTCAGGGCGGGGTCTGGCTACCCGGCGACTTGGTGGCCGCGCGGGCGCATGGCAGGCTCTCCCTCGAAGCACCCCAGTCCACCACCTAGAGGGGATCGTCCCGTGTACGAAGGCGAGATCGCCTCCGTGCTCGTCACCGAGCAGCAGATCAACGACAAGATCGCCGAGCTGGCGGCAAAGGTCGCGGCGGACTACCCGGCCGACGGCCCCGGCGCCGGGCAGGGAGACCTCCTGCTCGTCGGCGTGCTCAAGGGCGCGGTGATGTTCATGACCGACTTCGCCAGGGCGCTCCCCCTTCCCTGTCAGCTCGAGTTCATGGCGGTCTCCTCCTACGGCTCGGCGACGTCGTCGTCCGGCGTGGTGCGGATCCTCAAGGACCTCGATCGCGACATCGCCGGCCGCGACGTGCTCATCGTCGAGGACATCGTCGACTCCGGGCTGACCCTGTCCTGGCTCCTGAAGAACCTCGCGAGCCGGAACCCCGCGTCGCTCGAGGTCGTCTCGCTCCTGCGCAAGCCGGAGGCGGTCAAGGTCGACGTACCGGTCAAGTACATCGGGTTCGACATTCCCAACGAATTCGTAGTCGGATACGGCCTCGACTACGCGGAGCGTTACCGGGACCTGCCCTACATCGGCACCTTGGATCCGCACGTTTACACGTCCTGAGAACCGCTTGCCCGCGTGTGCGGAAATACGGAACCCTGAGCGGCGAGAACGCGTCATAGGCTGCGATCGAGTGCGTTAACCTATGCGAAGACCTTTGCCACGCAGCCGTCGTGGCCTGGCCCGGGGGAAACGGAGAGAGCTCAGATGGGGAACAGCTTGGCGGACGCGAACGCGTTCAAGAACGCCGCGGCCCAGGGTCAGGTCGGGATCGACCCTGACGCGGCCCAGACCGTCCTGAACAAGATCCGCACCGGCAAGGACGCCATCGAGGCCCTCCTCCAGCGGGCCGGCGACCTCGGGCAGGCGCCGAAGCTGGGCAACAACCCGGTCGGCAACGCGATCGCCGCGAAGGTGGCGAACCGTGCCGACGGCGGAGGCGACTCGTACGCGGCCGCGCTCCAGAACCTTTTCCAGCAGTACGAGGCCGCCGAGTCCGGCATCGTGACGGCGATGGCCCGCTACCACGAGATCGACCAGGCCGCGGCCGAGCCGTTCCGTAACGTCTGAGGGGGAGTCAGAAAGCCATGCCACCGAAGCACAGCGCCGACTCTTACGGCGAAAGCAGCAGCACCACGCCGGTCCAGCTCGGCGACAACTCGCACGCCGAGAGCATCGTCTCCTCCGCGCGCGGCCGTTCCGACGGGTTCGACATCGGCGCCGACCGCGCCATCACCAACCCGCCGAACTGGGAGAGCGCGCCGAGCAGCCAGGACCTGTGGAACCAGGCCAACATCGGCAACGACCCCAGCACGGCGACCGCCATCAGCCAGTCGTGGGGCTCGCACGGCAGCAAGCTGAGCCAGGCGTCGAACGACCTCTACAACGCGATCTCCGAACTGGGCGCCGCCTGGATCGGGCAGGGCGCCGCGGCCGCGCAGGGTTCGCTGGTCGCCATCGCGAACTCGGGTTCGCAGGCCTCCGAGGCCGCGCACACGATGTCGGACAGGCTGCAGAAACAGGCCGACGCCGCCACCAAGGTCAAGCTCATGCCGAAGCCGACCGACTACAGCCCCGAGAAGGCCATGGGCCAGGCGCTGGCGGCGGGCCCGATCGGCATGATCACCGACCAGAAGCCCCTCGCCGACCAGGACAAGGAAGTGCGGGCGGAGCAGGCCAGGTTCCTCGAGGCCTACACCAAGGAGATGAGCGAGGTCGACAGCTCGACCCCGAGCTTCGGCCCCGAATCCCTCGGCATGAAGCCGACCGCGACGCACAACAGCGCTTCGTTCAGCGGCATCGGCAACATCGGCGGCGCAGGCCTCAACTCGGGCGCGGTCTCCGGCACCCCCGTCTTCGGCGGTACGCACGGTTATGGCGGCGCGCAGGGCAGCGTCGGGGCTCCCGTCCACGCCGGTCCGGACTCGGGCGTGTTCTCGCAGGCCGGGTACAGCCCCGCCGCGAGCCCGGCCGCCGGTGTCGCGCCGGGTGCGGGCGTCGCGTCCGGCGCCGGTGCCCCGATGACCCCGCACGCCCCGGCGAGCGGCGGCAACGGGCTCGGCCAGGCCCTCACCGCGGCCGCGCTCGGCGGTGGCCTCGGCTACGCGGGCGCCAAGGCGCTCGGCCAGGGCAACAAGTCCGGAGCCAAGGACACCGACAGCACCGACGCCGCCGCCACCGAGAAGGGCGGGCCCGCGCAGAGCGCCGCGTCCCAGGCCGTTCCGCAGCAGGGCATCGTGTCCTCCAGCGGCACCATCGGCGGCGCCACCCCGCCGCCGATGCACGGTATGGGCGGCGGCATGGGCATGGGCGCCCACGGCGCGCAGGCCGAGCAGGAAGAGGAGCACACGCACGCGTCGTTCCTCATCGAGCCGGACCCGGACGACGCCTTCGGCGCCAACGAGGCGACCCCGCCGCCGGTCATCGGCGCCTGGACCGAAGACGACGAACGCTAGAGCGGTTTTTTCACCGGGCGCGCGGCCGATCCGGCCGCGCGCCCGCTGACTTCGTGCGAGAGCCTGCCCCGGCCGAAGGCCCCGCCATCGCGGTGGCAGGACGCCCTGTCCGCGGTCGTGAGGCAGCTGACCAAGCAGTGTCCTGCCGACGCCGATCGCGGACGCGGGTTCACCAACAGACACTAGGGGCGGAAGATGGCGAACGGTGAACTGCTCACCCCGGTCGAGCTGGACTTCCTGTGGGAGGGCGCGAACGCCGGAGAGCTGCCGTACCCGCTGCGGCTCCGCTCGCACGGGGCGACCATGGACGAGCGCGGCGCCCTGCGGACGCAGACGCTCCAGTCGCTGAACCAGCGTCGTCTCGCCGACGAGCGCGGACGCCCCGAGCCGCATATCGAGGACTGCTTCGGTGTCCTCGCGAGGCCGGACCTGAGCCTGGACTGCGTCCAGCTCAACAATCCCAACACCGAACCGCTGCTCGCGGTCGCGTCGCTGCTCGGCGGCCAAGGCCTGCTGACGGTGCAGGACCCGCGCGGTTTCCACTTCCACCCGATCGCCCCGGACGGCCTCGCGAGCGCGATCGTCTCCCTCCTGCCGCCGGGTTCGCGCGGGACGGAGAAGTCGATCACCCTCCCGCTGGACGGGCTCGTCGGCGCTTCGGGCGCGGACTTCCTCCAGCGCCGCCAGCCGCAGGTCGACGGCTCGGCGACGTCCGACGAGGACCGCAAGGCCCTGTCGAGGCTTCAGGCGCAGCCGCGGCTTCGCGGTGGCCAGTTCGGCGCCAACGCGCGCAGCAAACACGGCACGCGGAGCCGGTCTTCGGTGCTGAGCTGGTTCGACACGCAGTCCGGCCGGTACTTCACCCAGGCCACCCGCGGTTCCGACGGCCGGGACTGGATCACCGTCGCGCCCGCGGACCCGGCGACGCTGCGGCAGCGGCTCACGGAGTTGCTGGGGAAGATCGCGGCCGAGGCCTCGCCCGCGCACTGAGCCGAGGGTGGGCAAGGGGCCCTGCACTGCTCCCCGATCGCCCCCCACCCCGTGCCGCGAAAGCCACTTTCGAGACATCGGACGTCGCGAAAGAAGCCTTCGCCACTCACGACCACCGCAGCCATCCGACTTTGCCGGGAACCGGGTTCCGGAGCCGCGGCCGTGTACCGGTCGTCGATGATCGGCCGATCCGGCCGCCGACCGTCGTACCCCTTCGCTATCGTGAACCTCTGGGCGTCCCGAGGCCCATGAAGCCGAGGTGCCGGGAGGGCACGGAGCACATGCACCAGGAACACTTCACACCGATGGCGTTCGACTTCCTCTGGGAGTCCGCCGAGCTCGGCGACCTGCCGTACCCGCTGCGCGTCCGGTCGCACGGCGCGACCGAGCTCGAGCGCCGGGCGCTGCGCCAGCGCGTCGACAACGAACTCCAGGCCCGCGGCATCCGCGACGGCCGGGGAAGGCTGGAGCGGCGGATCGAGGACTGGCTGTACCTCCTCGCCCGCGGCTCGCTGACCATCGACGCCCTGCACATCCCCGAATTCCAGGCCCCGACCATCGCCGTGCTCGGCGCCACCGACGGCCGCGACGCGGTGATCGCGATCCAGGACCAGTCCGGGATCTGGCTGCGTGAGGCACCCGCCGACGGGCTCCCGACGGCGGTCGTCGACCTGCTGCCCCCCGGGCAGCGCGGCTCGGAGGCGTCCGTCACGCTGCCGATCGACGACGCCCGCCGCACCGAGCCGATTCGCGCCGCCATCAACCCGACGAAGCAGGCCGAGGAGCCCGAAGCGGCGAAGCCCCGCCGCAAGGACAAGCCGCGTGTCTCGCTCAGTGAACGCATCACCGCGGACCCGCGCGAGGCGTTCGGCAAGCTCACCGGCCAGCCGAGGCTGCGCGGCGGTCAGCTCGCAGCGAACAGCCGGTCCCACGTGGGCGCCAAGCAGCGGTCCCGGGTCCTCGGCTGGTTCGACACCGCCAGCGGCCGCTATCTCAGCACGTCACAGGCCGGTCCCGACGGACGCGAGTGGGTCACCGTCTCGCCTGCCGACGTCAAGACACTCCGAATGCGGCTGGGCGAAATGGCCGCCGGTGTGGCGGTCGACACACGGTAGGGTCCCGCTCCGGGAACCCTCGCGCGACGTCCGCCGTTTACGTCCGAGAGGCTCACCACCCTCATCCGTCCAGGCGGGCGGTATCCTGAGGGGCGGGTGTCGGAGCACCATGGGTCGTCAAGATCGTGATGGCGGGTATCACAGGAGCCGCCCAACCAGGAAGGGTCGAGGCCACCAGGGCCGAGTCGTATGAACCGGAAGAGCGTGCTCAAGAACCCAGTGCTCTGGATTCTCGCGGCGGTACTGGCGTTTCTCGCATACAACACGATCTTCGACAGTGATCGTGGCTACACCCAGGTGCCGATCTCGATCGCGAACCAGCAGATCACCGCGAACAACGTCAAGGAAGCCTCGCAAGAGGACAAGGAGCAGCAGATCAAGCTGCTGCTGAACAAGAAGATCGAGGTCGACGGCCAGCAGGTCGACCAGATCATCGCGCAGTACCCGGCGAACGTCGCGGGCACCATCTACGGCCAGCTCATCGGCCTCAAGAGCGGTGACAACCCGGTCAAGTTCACCACCAAGGTCACCCAGCAGAACGTCCTCACCCAGATCCTGATCTTCGCCATCCCGCTGGCGCTGGTGCTGGGCCTGCTGATGTGGATGATGAACAACGCACAGGGCGGCGGGAACCGCGTCCTCAACTTCGGCAAGTCGAAGGCCAAGCAGCTCAACAAGGACATGCCCAAGACGACCTTCGGGGACGTCGCGGGCGCCGACGAGGCCGTCGAAGAGCTGTACGAGATCAAGGACTTCCTGCAGAACCCGGCGCGCTACCAGGCGCTCGGCGCGAAGATCCCCAAGGGCGTCCTGCTCTACGGGCCGCCCGGTACCGGTAAGACGCTGCTCGCCCGAGCCGTCGCCGGCGAGGCGGGCGTGCCGTTCTACACGATCTCCGGTTCCGACTTCGTCGAGATGTTCGTCGGTGTCGGCGCCTCGCGAGTCCGCGACCTGTTCGAGCAGGCCAAGCAGAACGCGCCCTGCATCATCTTCGTCGACGAGATCGACGCGGTCGGCCGCCAGCGCGGCGCCGGCCTCGGTGGCGGCCATGACGAACGCGAGCAGACGCTGAACCAGCTCCTCGTCGAGATGGACGGCTTCGACGCGCGCGGCGGCATCATCCTGATCGCCGCGACCAACCGTCCCGACATCCTCGACCCGGCGCTCCTGCGCCCCGGCCGCTTCGATCGCCAGATCCCGGTGTCCGCGCCGGATATGCGCGGCCGCAAGGCGATCCTCGAGGTGCACGCCAAGGGCAAGCCGATCGCGCAGGGCACCGACCTGGGCAGCCTCGCCAAGCGGACCGTCGGCATGTCCGGCGCGGACCTGGCGAACGTGCTCAACGAGGCAGCGCTGCTCACCGCCCGCCAGAACGGGCACGTGATCACCGACGCCGCGCTGGAGGAGTCCGTCGACCGCGTCGTCGGCGGCCCCGCCCGCAAGAGCCGGATCATCTCCGAGAAGGAGAAGAAGATCACGGCCTACCACGAGGGCGGGCACGCGCTCGCCGCGTGGGCGATGCCGGATATCGAACCGGTCTACAAGCTGACGATCCTGCCGCGCGGGCGCACCGGCGGTCACGCCCTGCTCGTCCCGGAGGACGACAAGGAGTTGATGACCCGCTCGGAGATGATCGGGCGCCTGGTCTTCGCGATGGGCGGCCGGACGGCGGAGGAACTCGTCTTCCACGAGCCCACCACCGGTGCCTCCTCCGACATCGAGCAGGCGACGAAGATCGCCCGCGCGATGGTCACCGAATACGGTATGAGCGCCCGGCTCGGCGCGGTCAAGTACGGCCAGGAACAGGGCGACCCGTTCCTCGGCCGCTCGGCGGGCCGCCAGGCGGACTACTCCCTGGAAGTCGCGCACGAGATCGACGAGGAGGTGCGCAAGCTCATCGAGACCGCGCACACCGAGGCGTGGCACGTGCTGAGCACCTACCGCGACGTGCTGGACGAGCTGGTCATCGAGCTCCTCGAGAAGGAGACGCTGACCCGCAAGGACCTCGAGCGGATCTTCGCGACCGTCGAGAAGCGCCCGCACATCACCATCTTCAACGAGTTCGGCGACCGGAAGCCGTCCGACAAGCCGCCGATCAAGACCCCCGGCGAGCTGGCCATGGAGCGCGGCGAGCCGTGGCCCCCGCCGGAGGAGAAGAAGGAGCAGCCGGTGCTGCAGCCGGCGCCGACCCCGGTCGGCACCGCGCAGGGCGGCGGCGACCTTCCCGGTGGCCCGCCGTACGCGCCGCCGGAGCCGAACGCCAACCCCTACGCTCCTCCGCCGCCGGGCGCCTACCCCAACGGTGGTCGCCCCAACGGTGGGCCGAACGGCACCGGTCACTGGCCCCAGGCATATGGTGGGCAGCAGCCGGGCGGACCGGCAGGCGGTTACCAGGGTGGGCCCGTAGGCGGCCCGCCGAACTACGGGGCTCCTCCCGGATGGACCCCGGCCACGCAGCCGGGCGGCCAGCCGAACCAGCCCTGGCGTCCCGCCGAAGACCGCCCGCGTGAAGGCTGGTTCCCTGACCAGCCCGGCGGTCAGCAGGACGAAGGACAGCAACGGCGTGACGACGGACAGGACGACACCAAGCGGTAACGGCGCAAGCCCGGTCTTCGACCAGGACCGGGCCGAGAAGGCCGTACGCGAACTCCTGCTCGCCTGTGGAGAGGACCCGGACCGGGACGGTCTCTTGGAGACCCCGGCCCGGGTCGCTCGCGCTTACCGGGAAATGTTCGCCGGGCTCTACACCGAACCGGACAACGTCCTGGACCGCACGTTCGACGAGGCACACGAAGAACTCGTGCTGGTGACGGACATTCCGATGTTCAGCACCTGTGAACACCACTTGTTGTCATTCCATGGCGTCGCCCATGTCGGCTACATCCCCAATGAGCACGGCAAGGTCACCGGCCTGTCCAAACTGGCTCGCCTTGTCGATCTCTACGCCAAGCGTCCCCAGGTCCAGGAACGCATCACTTCCCAGGTCGCCGACGCGCTCATGCGCAAACTCGCGCCCCGCGGCGCGATCGTCGTGGTCGAGGCCGAACATCTCTGCATGGCCATGCGTGGCATCCGCAAGCCCGGCGCCAGGACGACGACGTCCGCCGTGCGCGGGCTGTTGCAGACTTCGGCGTCCTCGCGGGCGGAGGCGCTGGATCTGATCAAGGGCCGTCGATGACCGCCCTGCCCCGGCCCGGCCGGTGCGCGGTGATGGGCATTCTCAACGTCACCCCTGATTCCTTTTCGGACGGTGGCCGCTACCTCGGTGTCGAGCAGGCGCTGGAGCACGCGCGCGAGATGTGGGCGCGCGGCGCGGATCTGATCGACGTCGGCGGGGAGTCGACGCGGCCGGGAGCGTCCCGGGTGGACGCCGAGACCGAGATTTCCCGGATCATGCCGGTGATTCGCGCGCTCGCCGCCGACGGGATCGCGATGTCCGTGGACACCACGCGGGCCGAGGTCGCCCTCGCCGCGGTCGAGGCCGGCGCGTCCGTCATCAACGACGTCTCCGGCGGGCTGGCCGATCCGAACATGGCGAAGGTCGCCGCCGAGACCGGTGTCCCGTATGTCCTGATGCACTGGCGTGGGCACAGCAAGGACATGAACGCGCTGGCGTCCTATGAGGACGTCGTCGTGGACGTGCGCGCCGAACTGCTGTCCCGAGTGGACGAAGCGCTCGCCGCGGGTGTCGACGGCGGCGCGATCGTGCTCGACCCTGGGCTCGGGTTCGCGAAGAACGCCGAACACGACTGGGCCTTGTTGAACGGCCTGGATTCCTTCCTGTCATTGGGTTTCCCGGTTCTCGTCGGCGCGTCGCGCAAACGGTTCCTCGGGCGCCTTTTGTCCGGAAAGGACGGAAAACCCGCTCCGCCGGACGGCCGCGAGAACGCGACCGCGGCCGTGTCCGCGCTCGCCGCGGCGGCCGGCGCCTGGGGTGTGCGGGTGCACGAGGTCGGCGCGAGTATCGACGCGGTGACCGTCGCGGCGGCTTGGCGGAAGGGGAGTCCTGTTGTCTGACCGGATCACGTTGACCGGATTGCGGGTCTTCGGCAGGCACGGGGTCTTCGACCACGAGAAGCGGGACGGGCAGGAGTTCGTCGTCGACATCGTGGTGTGGCTGGACCTCGGCCCGGCCGCCGCGTCCGACGACCTGACCAAGACGCTGCACTACGGCGAACTCGCGGAACTCGCGGCCGGGATCGTGGCGGGCGAGCCGTACGACCTCATCGAGAGTGTCGCCGGGAAGATCGCCGAAGAGGTGCTGCGCGACGAGCGGCTGACCGCCGTCGAGGTGACGGTGCACAAGCCGTCCGCGCCGATCCCGCTGAACTTCGACGACGTCGCGGTCACGGTGTTTTCCGCGCGCGCTGACGAAAACGCGGAGACGGGGCGCGGACCGGAGTCACCCCGGCGGTCGGCATGACCGGCGCCCCGGCAACGCGTTCTGGCGGCCGCGAAAGAGGGCGCGCGCGGTGAAGTCTCCGATCGTGCGCTGCGCGCACTCACAGAGACGGCGGGAGCGATGAGCCGCGCGCTGCTCTCGCTCGGTTCCAACCTCGGGGACCGGCTCGCGTTCCTTCAGGCCGCCGTCGACGCGGTCCGGCCCGCGGTCGTCGCGGTGTCGTCGGTCTACGAGACCAAGGCGTGGGGCGTCGAGGATCAGCCGGACTTCCTCAACGCCGTCGTCCTGGTCGACGACCCGGCGCGTGATCACTGGGACTGGCTGCGCACCGGGCAGGCCGCCGAGCAGGCGGCGGAGCGCGTGCGCGAACTCCGGTGGGGTCCGCGCACGCTGGATGTCGACATAGTGACCGTGGACGAGGTTCGCTCCGACGACCCCCAGTTGCTGCTTCCTCATCCCGGCACGCCGGAGCGCGCGAGCGTGCTGATCCCCTGGCTGGAGATCGAGCCCGATGCGGTGCTCCCCGGCCACGGTCCGGTCGCCGACCTCCTCGCCGCCCGCCCCCCTGCGGACCGCGATTCCGTCCGGCTCACCTCCCTGCCCCTCGCCTGACCCCCGCATTTCGTCCTCTGAATGCGGTAGTTCGCGCCACGAACCACCGCATGCGGAGGACTAAGTGCGCGGCGAGCCGCGGGTGGTAGCAAAGGTCCCTTGCTACCCCAGCGCGGAGCGCAGGGCGGCGATGATCCACTCGGCCTGCGCCATCTGCGAGGGGAACGACGGCCAGCCGTTCATCTTCCCCAGCAGCAGCCAGTACCGCTCGGCGCGCGGGTCGGAGCTGATCGCCATACCGTCGGTCAGCCGCTTCCGCCAGGCGGGGTCGGCCGGGTCCTGGCCGTTCCGCGAAGACTGCGTGAAGATCGTCTCCGCCAGCTCCCGGCCCTCGGCCGAGTCGGGCGCGAGGCCGGCTTCGAGCGCTTCGGTCGCCTTCGCGCTCCACGCCATCCACAGCTCCTGCTGCTTCGCGCTGAAGTCCGCTCCGTCCTGCTTCCGGAGCTGCGAGTGCCACTCGCTCATCCGCCGGATGGACGCGCGGAACTCCTCGTCCTGCACGAGTTCGGCGAACTCGATCCAGGCCTCCAGCTGCTCGGGCGTCGGGTCGTCGGGCAGTTCCGGTTTCGCCGAGCGCATCCGCTCGTAGAACTCCGGATCCAGTTCGAGCCCTTCGACCATGTCCGCCCAGAACTCGTCGAGCAAACGTTTGCGGTCTTCGTCCGACATCGACGCGAGTTTGTTCATCAGTTCGACCTCCTCCAGTGGTGAATCCCGTTTGGCCACCGCTCGCAGAACCGCCCGGCGCAGCTTCAGCCGCCGGATCTGCTCGTCCAGGGCGGCGACGTGCTGGACCGCGAGGTCCCCGATGGTCGCTTCCCTGGTCAGCGCCCGCTCCACGTCGGCGAGGCCGAGCCCGAGCTCCCGCAGCGTCCGGACCAGCTCGAGGCGCGCCATCGCGGTGGCGTCGTAGAGCCGGTAGCCGGAGCTGGTGCGGTCGGTCGGGGGCAGGAGCCCCTCGTCGGAGTAGAAGCGGATGGTCTTCACCGGCAGGCCGGTCCGTTTGGCCAGCTCCCCGATGGTGAAAACCGCTGCGGTGCCCATATGCTTCATCGTCGACTCTCCAGTTGGTGGAGAGTCAAGCCTGCCAGGTAGCGTTGGACCATGCACTTCACCCGGCCACGTGAGCTGGCGGTGGCCGGCCTCCTGGGTCTGGTCCTGGCCTATCTGGTCTTCCAGGTCGCCTACGGATCCATCCCCGCGCTTCCGCTCTTCGCCGGAGTCACGCTGCTCGTCCTCGCGCTCTGCGAGTTCGTGCTCGCCTTCATCATCCGGTCGCGGATCAAGGAGGGCCGCGTGCTCGCCGCGATCTCCGTCGCCCGATCGGTGGCCCTCGCCAAGGCCTCTTCGCTCGCCGGATCCGCCATGACGGGCGTCTGGCTCGCGGCTTTCGCGTATCTTTTTCCGCGACGTGACGAACTCCTCGCGGCGAGCGGTGATCTCCGCTCGGCGACGGTCGGGATCGTCAGCTCGGCGGCGCTGGTAGCTGCGGCTTTATGGCTCGAACACTGCTGCCGGACCCCCGAGGGCGGTGATCGGGACAGCGATCCCGCGCCGACCGGTTAACGCTCGGGAGCCACCGCTCGAAGTACCGACTAGGTCTCGTTCGGATTACTAGAAGGTACGGTGTTGGGCATGACCGGGGTGGGTGACGACTCGCGCGGCCGCCTTGCGGGTAGGCCGTGGCTTGTCGTCGGCTTGGTTCTCGCCGTCGGCGCGACTCTCGCATTGGTGCTTTCCGACGACCTCCGCTACTTGCGTCTGGGGATCGTCGCGGCGCTGTGGGCCGCCTTGATCGGTGCGTTCCTGGCGGTCCGCTACCGCAAGCACGTGTCACAGAGCGAGGACGCCGTCGCCGAGGCGCAGGCCGTCTACGAGCTGGAGCTGGAACGCGAGATCGCCGCCCGCCGCGAGTTCGAGCTCGAAATCGAGGCGGAGACCAGGCAGGCCGCCGAGAGCCGCTCCCAGGAAGAGCTCGAAGCGCTCAGAGCCGAGGTGAGCGCTCTGCGTGAGAGCCTCCAGTCGCTCTTCGGCGGCGAGGTCCTCCTCGAACGCGTCGCGCTCACCGCGCAAGCCACCCGGATGCGGTCCCTCGACAACAAGCAGCTGATGAGCGCCGGGTCCGAGAACGGCAACGGAAAACCCCAGCTCATGGCGGCCAAAAGCACCACGATCGACGTCGACGAGCGTGAGCGCGACCGCCCGACCGAGATGATCGACCGCGTCCTCGAGCCCGCCTCCGCGCGGGCCGGGACACCGCCCGCCGCTCGCCGCAAACCGGCGAACGGCCAGGTCAACGGCACCAACGGCTACGGCCAGAGCAATCAGGTCCAGCGGCCGAAGCCGGTCGACGAGCCGACTCGCCGCAGTATGCGCAAGGCGGACGCCCGCGCCTCGAAGGCGGCCGAAGCACTCGCCGCCGAAGCCGCCCGTCGCGAGCGGCTCGAGATGTCGAACCCCGGGATGTCGCCCGCCGAGGTCTCCCGGCCGATGCCGAGGGTCGACCCCCAGCGCAAGACCCCGCCGCCGGTGACCCCGGCCGAGGTGTCCCGCCCGTCCATGCCGGGTGTGTCGCGCGCGGAGGTCTCGCAGCCGTCGATGCCCACCGTCGCCCGGCGGCCCCAGCGCCCGGAACCCCAGCGCAACGAACCGCCCCGCCGCCCGCAGCAGTCTTCGCTGCGGCAGCGGCTCGACGCCGGCACCGTGCAGCGTCCTCCCGCGACGCGGCCCGAGGAGCAGACCCGCAAGCAGACGCCGCCGGTGAAGCCCCCCGCGCAGGCGAAGCCGGTCAAGAAGGTCGAGCCGGACCGTCCCCGCCCGAACCGCGAGCTCGGCCTGACCCGCCCCGGTATGAAGCCGGTCGAGCGGTCCAGTCCGGCCGGCGGCACGCCGCCGCCCGCGAACAAGCCCGCCGCGCCGGAGCCGATGGAGGCCACCGGCGAGTGGAAGCCGTCGTGGACGCAGGAGCGCCCGGTCTCCGACCTGAGCGCGGCGTTCCCCAGGAAGGACGACTTCCAGGACCGGCCGCGTCCCACGCCGCCGCCGAAGCCCCAGCCCTCGGTCTCCCTGCCCCGGCCCGAGCCGAGGCCGGAGCCGCGCCGTGAGCCGGAGCCGCCGACGCCGCCGTCGATCCCGGCCGTGTCCGAGCCGCCTCGCCGGGCCGAGCCCGTGCGGAAGCCGGAGCCCGAACCGGTGCGCCGTCCGGCGGCCGAGGCGCCGTCGCGGCACAGCTCGCCGCCCGCCGAGGAGCCGCCCGCGGTCAACCCGACGCTGCCCGAAGAGATCCGCCTGGCGCAGAACGGCGGCGGTGGACGCCGTCGTCGCGCGGCGGAAGACTCCTCGGTTTCGCTCACCCCGGCCCCGAACGTCCCCGAGCCCACCGGTGGCGGTCGTCGCCGTCGTCCGGACGGGGAGCCCCCGGTCTGGCAGAGCACCGAGTCCACAGGTGGCCGTCACGGCGGCAGGCGGGCGAAGCCGGACGACGAGGAGTCGTCCCGCAACGGGTCCTCGCACAGCCGTCCGGAGAACTCCGCCGCGGGTTCCCACGCCTCCGGCCGGTCGGTGATGGATCTGCTCGCCGCCAACGGCGCGAACGAATCCACTCCGCGGCGCAGGCGGCGCGCCGAAGACTGACCGCGTCCGACAGGTGAACCAGCGATCGGCGTCGGCAGGGCCAGGTCTTCGGCCGGACGGGTTCACACGTGTGGCCGGTACTGTGTCGAACTTCAGCTCCACGTCCCGCTCGTGTCCCGTACCGACGGTAGGGTGACCCGCTGTGAGCGAGCCTTCCTCCCCGGCGCCCGGTTCCGACCGGACCCGCCGGTCTCGGTCGATCACCGTGCTGCTGCCGGTGCTCGGGCTGATCGCCGTCGCGCTGTGCGGACTGTTCGTCTTCGGCACGGTGACCGAAAAGGTCGGCCCGCTCGCGGTGGGGATCGGCGTGCTCGCGGCGCTGGTCCCGGTCGCCGTGGTGGTCACCGCGTTCCTGTGGGTCGACCGCTGGGAACCGGAGCCGCCGAAGCTTCTGCTGCTGGCCTTCGTCTGGGGCGCGTGTGTCGCGACGATCATCGCGCTGCTGCTCAACAGCGGTGCCGAGGCCGTCGGTGACCTGCTGCTCGGCACCGGCGTCGGCGGCAAGATCAGCGGACTGGTCTCCGCGCCGCTGGTCGAGGAGGCCGCGAAGGCCGCTTTCATCCTGCTGTTGTGGTGGCGCCGCCCGATCGAGTTCGACGGCGTCGTGGACGGCATCGTCTACGCCGGGTTCACCGCGGCGGGCTTCGCCTTCACCGAGAACATCTATTACTTCGGCCGCGCCTTCGCCGAGCACGGCTTCGGCGACGGCACGAGCGCCGGTGTGCTCGCGGCGTTCTTCCTGCGCGGTGTGCTCTCGCCGTTCACCCATCCGCTGTTCGCCGTGATGACCGGGATCGGGCTCGGTGTCGCCGCGAGCAGCAAGGTGCGCTCGCTGCGGATCCTGGCGCCGATCGGCGGCTACATCGTCGCGGTGCTGCTGCACGCGCTGTGGAACGGTGCCGCGCTGCTCGGCGGCGCGAAGACCTTCCTGAACGTCTACTTCCTGATCATGGTGCCGCTGTTCATCGGGGTCTTCTCGGTGGTGGTCATGCAGCGACGCCGTGAGCAGCGGATCGTCGCGGCGGCGCTGCCCATGATGGTCGACGCACGCTGGATCGCCCCGTCGGAGGTCGCGCTGCTGGCCAGCCTCTCCGGACGCCGGTCGTGGCGGAAACAGGCGCGGAAGCAGTCGGGGCGGGAGGCCGCGAAGGCCGTCAGCCGCTACCAGGCCAGCGTGACCGAGCTCGCGTTCCTGCGGCGCGGACGCAAGCTCACCGAAGACGCGAAACAGCGGCAACGTGAGCTGCTCCAGGTGCTCAAGACGTCGCGGGCCGAGGCCGTGCGGCTGGCCGACGGCGCGCCGCGCGGGTGACCACTGTCAGGTGAAGCTGGTCACGGGGGCCGGTTCAGACGCGGGCCGGAGGGTTACCCTCGCGCCGTCGTCTGGTACCCGCGACCGCAGAGCGGGACTGGAACGAGTTGAGGAGTTTTCGACCATGAGCGTCCACTGGCGCACGCCATGATGAGGCCCGCTCGCTTGGCCGTCGGCGTCGTTTCCGCGGGGCGCGTCGGCAGCGTCGTCGGCGCCGCGCTCACCCGGGCCGGGCACACGGTCGTCGCCGCTTCGGGCCTTTCCGACGCCTCGGTGCGCCGGGCGGAGCAACTGCTCCCCGACGTGCCCCTCCTGCCTCCTGACGAGGTCGCCCGCCGTGCCGACCTGGTTCTGCTTGCCCTTCCGGACGACGCGCTCGCCGGGATGGTGCGCGGTTTCGTCGCCACCGGATCCCTCCGGCCGGGGCAGATCGTCGTGCACACCTCCGGCGCGCACGGTATCGACGTCCTCGCGCCCGCCGCCGAGGCCGGGGCGCTGCCGCTGGCGCTGCACCCCGTGATGACCTTCACCGGCCGCGCCGAAGACCTCGACAGGCTGGCCACCTGCAGTATCGGCGTCACGGCGACAGAAGGTGACGAAGCGGCGTGGAACGTCGGCGAGGCGCTGACCGTGGAGATGGGCGCGGAGCCCGTCCGGGTCCCTGACGGGGCGCGGGCGCTCTATCACGCGGCGTTGGCACACGGCGCGAACCACCTGATGACACTGGTCGCCGACTGCGCGGAACTGTTGCGGGAGGCGGGAATCGCCCAGCCCGAACGCCTGGTGGCTCCGTTGTTGTCGGCGGCGTTGGATAATGTTCTGCGACACGGGGACCGGGCGCTCACCGGGCCGGTGGCCCGTGGTGATCTCGGCACCGTGCGCAAGCATCTCGCGGTGCTGGCCGAACGTGGCCCCGACATCGCCCCGAGCTACCGCGCGCTGGCCAAGCGCACGCTGGCGCGTGGCGACGCCGCCGGGCTCCTGGACGCTTCGGCCGCCGCCGAGCTCACCGAACTCCTCAGTGATCCAGCAGATCCCGCCGAAGGGCAGCAAAACCAGTGACCACACCGAAATTCGCCCGAGGCACGCTGCACACCTTCCAGCCGCCCGAGCAGGTCAGCCAGGTGACGCGTGCCCTGCACGGCGTCGGCCGCAAGGTCGCGCTCGTGCCCACGATGGGCGCCCTGCACGCGGGGCACCGCGAGCTGATCCGCCGGGCGAAGCGGCTGCCGAACACGGTCGTCGCGACGTCGATCTTCGTGAACCCCCTGCAGTTCGGGGAGGGCGAGGACTTCGAGGCGTACCCGCGTCCGCTGGACAAGGACCTCGAGGTGCTGAAGGAGGACGGCGTCGAGCTGGGCTTCCTGCCCAAGGCGTCGGATCTGTATCCCGACGGGGCCACCATCACGGTGCATCCCGGCGCGCTCGGCGACGAGCTGGAAGGCGCGGTGCGGCCGGGGCATTTCGCCGGCGTGCTGACCGTGGTGGCGAAACTGTTCAACATCGTGCGGCCGGACTACGCCTTCTTCGGGGAGAAGGACTACCAGCAGCTGGTGCTGATCAAGAAGATGGTGCGTGACCTGAACTTCGACACCCGCGTCATCGGGGTGCCGACGGTCCGGGAACGCGACGGGCTGGCGTTGTCCTCGCGCAACGTCTACCTGACTCCGGAACAGCGCGAGGACGCGATCGTGTTGTCGGCGGCACTCACGGCGGGTGCCTTCGTCGGACGCGACGGCGCGGAAGCCGTGCTGGCGACCGCCAGGCAGACCCTCGCCGCGCGGCCCGCGGTCGAGGTCGATTATCTGGAATTGAGGGGAACCGACCTCGGGCCCGCGCCCGTGGACGGTGAGGCGCGGTTGCTGATCGCGGCCAGGGTGGGGAGTACCCGGCTGATCGACAACGTCCCGGTGGTGCTCGGCGCCGCCGCGGACCATCCGGAACACGCGCTGGACGCAGGGGAATAGGGAGAGTCCACGATGTACCGCACGATGCTGAAATCGAAGATCCACCGGGCGACGGTCACCCAGGCCGACCTCCACTACGTCGGCTCGGTGACCGTCGACGAGGACCTGATGGACGCGGCGGATCTGCTGCCGGGCGAACAGGTGTCCATTGTGGACGTCACGAACGGCGCGCGGCTCGAAACGTACGTGATCGCGGGCGAACGCGGCAGCGGGGTGCTCGGCATCAACGGCGCCGCGGCGCATCTGGTGCACCCCGGCGATCTGGTGATCCTCATTTCGTACGCGCAGATGGAGAACGCCGAGGCGGCCGCGTTCCGGCCGCGGGTCGTCTTCGTCGACGCGGACAACCGGATCGTCGAGAAGGGCGCCAACCCCGGGCACGCGCCGGAGGGCTCCGGTCTGTTGAGCGGCACCGTGACACTGGCCGACGACGACACGATGACCTTCCCGGTCGCCGAAACCGCCGACGCCCGCCGTCTCGACGCGCTGCTGCACGCCGAAAGCTGAGCCCTTGCTGCTCACGGTCGACGTCGGCAACACCAACATCGTGCTCGGGCTGTACGACGGCCGAGAGCTGATCGGTGACTGGCGCATGCGCACCGACGCGCGAATGACCGCCGACGAACTCGCGTTGACCATGCGCGGCCTCCTCGGCTCACACGCGGACGCGATCACCGGGATCAGCGCGCTGTCCACGGTTCCCGCCGTGCTGCGGGAGCTGCGCGTCATGCTTTCGCGGTACTACGCCAAAGTGCCGAAGATCGTCGTCGAGCCGGGGGTGCGCACCGGCGTGCCGCTCCTGGTCGACAACCCCAAGGAGGTGGGCGCGGACAGGCTGGTGAACACCCTCGCCGCGCACCATCTGCACCCGGACACCGCTTGCGTGGTGGTGGATTTCGGGACTTCGACCAATGTGGACGCCATCTCCGCCAAGGGCGAGTTCCTCGGTGGCGCCTTCGCGCCCGGCATCGAGATCTCGGTCGACGCGCTGGCCGCGCGGGCCGCGGCGCTGCGCAAGGTGGAGCTGGTGCCGCCGCGGTCGGTGATCGGGAAGAACACCGTGGAATGCCTGCAATCCGGCATCCTCTACGGTTTCGCCGGCCAGGTCGACGGCCTGGTGAAGCGGATCAAACGCGAGCTCTCGCCCGGCGGGGCGGATCCGGTCGCGGTGATCGCGACGGGCGGCCTCGCGCCCCTGGTGCTCGGCGAGTCCGAGACGATCTCCGAGCACGTCCCGGACCTGACGTTGCTGGGCCTGCGGCTGGTCTACGACCGCAACCGCCGCGTTTAGTCCTCTGAATGGGGTCCCTGCGTGTGCAACTACAGCATTCAGAGGACTAAACGCGGCGGCGGGAAGCGATCATCAGGACCCGCCGCGTCATCAGGTCCTGGTTCCGCAGCGTCTGCTCGAGGCTCGCCCGCAGCCGCGCCGGTTCCTGCCCCGATTCCGCGGCCAGTTCCTCCAGCCGTTCGAGCGACAGCTCCACGGTCCGCCGCTGCCGCGCCCGCCAGCCGGGCGTCTCCTCGTAGGAGAGGACGTCGAATCCCGCCGCTTCCAGTAGTGGCCGGTGGTCGGCCACCTGGGGCGGCCGGTTCACCGGTTGCCCGTCGAAGTCCCAGGTCGTGACGAGCAGGCGCCCGCCAGGCACGAGGATCCGCGCGAACTCCGCGCAGGCACGCCGCTTGTCGGGCGCGAACAGCAGCGCGTCGACGCTCATCACCGCCTCGAACGACGCGTCGTCCAGTCCCGTGTCCTGGAAATCGCCGACCAGGAACTCGGTCGCTTCGATGTCCATCGCCTCCGCGCGACGCCGCGCCGACGCCAGCGCCGTCTCCGCGATGTCGACGCCGGTGAGCGTCGCGTAGGTCCGCGCGGCGACCCACAGCCCGGGACCGCCGCGCCCGCAGCCGATGTCGGCGAGCCGCCCGCCCGGTTCGAGTCGCGCTTCGGCCGCGATACGGCGCAGGTCCGTCCGGGTCACGAAGCTGTAGGTGTCCAGCTCGGCGGGGTACTCGTCGCCGTACACCTCGGCCCAGATCCGCGCGGACATCGCCGACGCGGGAGCGCCGAACGTCGCGGTGAACGCCGCCTTCCAGTCGGTCATCGCTTACGCGCCCGGAAGACGGTGGTGGTGATCGGCAGGTCGAATTCCCCCGAGGCGGTTTCCGGGTTCCGGTCGAGGAATTCCCGCGCCGTGCGAAGTTTGGCTTCGCGCTCCTCCGCCGGGGCCACCAGCATGTGCGAATGGGTGGCGAGAGTCGCCACCAGGGTCTCCGCGGTCCTCGGCTGTTTGTGGCCGAACGTCTTCTTCTCGAACGGCTCGAAGGCCTCGTGTTCAGGCAACGATTCGTAGTCGCTCAGCCAGCGCCGGCTCATCGAGGTCTTGATCAACGTGTTCAACTCGGCGAGCCAGCCCGCCGACTCGTCGTCGTGGTTCCACAGCGCGGCCACGACACCTCCCGGTTTCAGCACCCTGGCCATCTCCGGATACGCCCGGTCGAGGTCGAACCAGTGGACGGCCTGGCCGACGACCACGGCGTCCACGGAACCGCCGGGCAGCGGGATCTCCTCGGCCGTCCCGATGAGCGGGGTCACGGAGGGGAGCGCCTTCTTCAGTTCCGCGAGCATCTGGTCGTCCGGCTCCACCGCGGTGACCTCGACACCCAGCGCGAGCAGCCCTTCGCTGACCTTGCCGGTGCCGGCCGCGAGGTCCAGTACCCGTTCCGGCGCGTGCCGGACGCCGGCGAGCCCCCAGGCCAGTGCCTTTTCCGGATAGTCGGGCCGATGCGCGGCATAGGCGGCGGCCCTCGCGCCGAACGAAGCGGCGCGGCGCGCGTGCAGTTCGGGTTCGATGCCGGGACTGGATGAGTTCACGCGCTCAAGGTTAAAGGACAGAAAACCAGTCGGTCCGGAGTCGGAAAAGGTAATCCGGTTGGCGTAGGGAAGCGGCGGGTTCGTACGCTGTGCGCCATGACTGAAATCCCCGCATCCGAGGGCGTGAGCCCCGACGAAGACCTGCCGGAACAGATGCGGGTGCGCCGGGACAAGCGCGACCGGATAATCGCGGAGGGTATCGATCCGTATCCGGTAGAGGTGCCCCGGACGCACTCGCTGGCCGAAGTGCGCGAGAAGCATTCCGGTCTTCCTGCCGACACCGCCACCGGTGAGATCGTCGGCGTCACCGGCCGGGTCATGTTCATGCGCAATACCGGCAAACTGTGTTTCGCGAGTCTTCGTGAAGGCGACGGTACCGAGTTGCAGGCGATGCTCAGCCTCGCGAAGGTGGGTGAGGACGCGCTCGCGTCGTGGAAGTCCGACGTCGATCTCGGTGATCACGTATTCGTCTCCGGCGAGGTCATCACCTCCAAGCGCGGTGAGCTTTCCGTGATGGCTGACTCCTGGCGCATCACGTCGAAAGCATTGCGCCCGTTGCCCGTGGCGCACAAAGACCTGGCCGAGGAAACGCGGATCCGGCAGCGTTATGTCGATCTGATCGTGCGTCCCAAGGCTCGGGACGTGGTCCGCACCCGCGCCGGTGTGCTGCGTTCCCTGCGTGACTCGTTTCACGGCCGGGGATTCCTCGAGGTCGAGACCCCGATGCTGCAAACGCTGCACGGCGGCGCGGCGGCCAGGCCATTCGTAACGCATTCGAATGCCTTCGACCTCGACCTCTACTTGAGGATCGCGCCGGAGCTGTACCTCAAGCGTTGTGTGGTCGGCGGTATCGAGAAGGTCTTCGAGATCAACCGGAACTTCCGGAACGAGGGCAGCGACTCGTCGCACTCGCCCGAGTTCGCCATGCTCGAGTACTACGAAGCGTATGCGACCTATGACTCCAACGCGGTGATGACGCGCCAGCTCATCCAGGAGGCGGCGCAGAACGTTCTCGGTACTCAGGTGGTCACTCTCGCCGACGGTTCGGAGTACGACCTGTCCGGCGAGTGGACCACACTCGGAATGTACGAGTCGTTGTCCGAGGCGTTGTCGGAAGAGGTCACTCCCGAGACATCGGCGGACAAGCTGCGTTCCTATGCCGAAGCGCGAGAGCTGGAGCTCGACCCAAAGTTAGGCCACGGCAAACTCGTCGAAGAACTTTGGGAACATCTCGTCGGCGATCATCTCCACGAACCTACTTTTGTCCGTGATTTTCCGGTCGAGACATCCCCGCTGACCAGGCAACATCGCAGCAAGCCGGGGGTCGCCGAGAAGTGGGATCTGTACGTGCGCGGATTCGAACTGGCCACCGGATACTCCGAGCTGGTCGATCCCGTCGTGGAGCGTCAGCGGCTGGTGGAACAGGCCCGGCTGGGTGCGCAGGGCGATAGTGAGGCCATGAACCTGGATGAGGATTTCCTCCGTGCGCTGGAGTACGGAATGCCGCCGAGCGGTGGTGTCGGAATGGGGATCGACAGGTTGCTGATGGCGCTGACCGGCCTTGGTATCCGGGAGACCATCCTGTTCCCGCTCGTCCGACCTGAATAACCCGTCCGCGTGACAGATACCTCGATCGTTCTCGTAAACAAGATTTGCGTTATGTCTCGGTAGCGGGTATTAATGTCGCTAGACAAAGTCTTCTGTCCGGGGCATGCCCCGTACCAGATCATTCGTGTAAGCCCCCAGCAGGAGGAAACAGATGGCACAGAAGGTGCTCGTCTCGCTCGTCGACGACCTCGACGGCACTGAGGCGGAAGAGACCGTCGAGTTCGGTTTGGACGGTGTGAGCTACCAGATCGACCTTTCCGCGGAAAACGCGGAAGAGCTTCGTGACGCGCTGGCCCAGTATGTGGAGCACGCCCGTCGTGCGGGTGGCCGTAAGCGCACCGCCATTCGTCCGGTCGCCGGTGTGAAGGCCGCCGCCCGTCCCGCCACCGTGGACCGCGAGCAGAACCAGGCCATTCGCGCCTGGGCCCGCAAGAACGGCTTCCAGGTTTCCGACCGCGGACGTATCCCGTCCGAGGTCGTGGAGGCCTACCACAAGAAGAACTGAGGTCTTTCAGACTCGCACGCCGCCGGGAATCCGTTCCCGGCGGCTTTCTTGTTCTTGTACACGGTTCAAGCGGGCGTACTCGGTGGGCGCCCATCCGGTCACGGAGCGGAAATCCCGGATGAAGTGCGCTTGGTCGCTATAGCCCAGCGTGGTCGCCAGTTCCGCGTAGTCCGGCCGTTCCTCGGCGGCGATCCGTGCCGCCGCTTCGTTCAAGCGGTATACCTGAATCGCCCATTTGGGGGCGGCGCCGACATGTTCGGCGAACAGGCGTTGCAGGCTCCGGCGAGACAGGCCCGTCCGGCTTGACAGCTCGCCGACTCTGGTAATGGCCGGATCGGCCGCGATTGTTTCGGCCGCTTCGACGGCCGTCCTGGCCGCGGCGGTGAGCACGGGATCTTTCGCGAGGAGCAGTTCCTCGCACCGGCGGACCATTTCGAAGTCATCCGTCGCATTCCGTACCGATTCCGTCACCGATCCGGCACCGGGGAAGAGGTCGGTGAGTGGAACGGAACCGCCGGAGATCATCGAGACCGGACCGGTGAGGAATGCCCGGAAAGCCCCCGGCCGGAATCGCACGCCGATACCGTGGTCCGTGCCCGCGACGGTGTAGCGGAAAGGTCGTTTTCCCGGGCCGAACGCGCCCGCCGCGTCGCGGAAGAACGTGACGTTCACCGCGAGATTGGGCAGAACCACCTGTTCATGGGGCGGACGGCCGCTCAGGTCCCAGCGCAGCACCCAGTGGTGGTCGACGAACGGGCGCAGCTCCGGCGCGGGGCGATGCCGGACCAGGCTGAACTTCGCCTCCCGCATGGTGACGATCCCGGCCGGGACCCGGTGCCTGCTCACCGGAACAACCTAGGCCACGGCCTGACCCTGTCGCGTTTCTTCAAGACAGCGCGCCGGGTTCCGTGAACTCATGCCCTCATGTCCGAACACGCTGCCCTGATCGCTCCCGCCGCGGCGGAATTCGCCGGAATCCTGCGCGGGATCGGCGAGTCCGACCTCTCCGCGCGAACCCCGTGCGCCGAATACGACGTCCGCGCGTTGCTGAACCACCTTCTCTACTGGGGCCCCTGGCTCGAAGCCGCCGGGCGCAAGGCGCCACCGCCCGAGGTGTCCTCCGGCGAGGCCGAGGCGGATCTCGTCGGCGACGGATGGCTCGACGGCATCGAAAAGCAGACCGCGCGGCTCGTGGACGTCTTCGGGGCGCCGGAGGCATGGCGGGGGCAGACCACTTTCGGCGGCAACCCGATGCCCGCGTCGATGGCGGGGTACATGGTGCTGGACGAGTTCGTCTTCCACGGCTGGGACCTCGCCAGGGCGACCGGCGCGGAGTTCACCGTTCTCCCCGAAGTCGCCGACGCCGTGTACGCCATCGCACTGGAGATCGGTGACCAGGCGCGCGCGATGAAGGTGTACGGCGAAGAAGTGACCGTCGCGGATGACGCGACGGCGTTCGAGCGCGCCTTGGGCGTGACGGGACGTAATCCCGGCTGGACGCCTTAACGAACTCTCGGGCAGCCGCCGCATTCCGATTCCGCGGGAAGCAGATAGTTGAAGCAGCAGCTTTCGCGGGTTCTCGCCCACTCGCGGCGTCCGTCGGCTCCCGTGGTCAGCGTCAGCTTCGACGGCGATGTCAGTGGCGGGAACCGGGCTTCGAGGACCAAGGCGGCGTCCGCGACGCCGGCGCCCTCGGTTTCCGGGGTCCCGCCCAGCCGTCCCGCCGACCACAGCGCGTTGTCGAGCGCGTCCGTGGCCGCCGCCCACAACTGCCGTCGCCCGAGCCTCGTCAGCGGGCCGTAGACGTCGATGAACCGGCTCGCGTGGGCGACGAACCTGCCCCGCAGCACCGTCGCCAGTGCCCGCTCGTCCGGGACCATGACGGCACTCGGATGCGCCGAGCCCGGGTCGGTCGGCAGGCAGTGGAAGCCGTCACCGAGGACGGCGACGGAGTCCGGGTGCGGCCGTCCGGCGCCGATATGGAACGCCAGCGCGGACGGCGCCAGCGACGGGACGCGGCGTCCGTGGTGGAGCAGCATCGCGCCGGCGAGGGCCGGAACGTGCAGGTACCAGGACAGGATCCAGCTCGCCGGGGTCCGTTCGGGGATCACAGGGGCGTCCCGATACGTCTCGGCCAGCCAGCAGGCGAGCCGCTCCCGCCACCGCACGAGCCGGGCCGGTTCGCCGAGCAGGTCGCCGCAGAGGACCCAGTCCGGCTCGCCCGCCGGGACGTCCGCGCGGAGCCGGGCGTCCTCGGGCATCCTGGAGAGTGAGGCCCGCAGTCCGCCTTCGGGTGACGCCAGCGTCCGAGGATATGACACGCCGCCCTCCCGTCCTTAGGTACGGCTAACCTTACATACGATCCGTGGCTACTCCGGACGGGTGCCCATTCACCGGGCAGGCCCGTGTTCGCGCTCAGCGGACAACCCTCGTCCGGCGGAATCCGGGCGCGCGTTCGCACGTTGGGCTTGACGTAAAGGTGCAGGGCAACCGGAAGATGAAAGAGCGCACGGCCGGAGAACGGCCGGGGCGCGAACGGGCCGCAATCAGCCGTAGTGGTACGCCAGCGCGACCACATGGCTACTAGAGTGGTCTCACGGTGCTGAATCCATCGCGGTGAAAGCACGATGGAAACGGGCCGCCGTCGCAGCAGTCGAGGGAGTGCACATGTTTGAGAGGTTCACCGACCGCGCGAGGCGGGTGGTCGTCCTGGCCCAAGAAGAGGCCAGGATGCTCAACCACAACTACATCGGCACCGAGCACATCCTCCTGGGTCTGATCCACGAGGGTGAAGGTGTCGCCGCCAAGGCGCTGGAATCGCTGGGCATCGCGCTGGAGGGCGTCCGCCAGCAGGTCGAGGAGATCATCGGCCAGGGGCAGCAGGCCCCGAGCGGGCACATCCCCTTCACCCCGCGGGCCAAGAAGGTGCTTGAGCTGTCCCTGCGCGAAGCGCTGCAGCTCGGCCACAACTACATCGGCACCGAGCACATCCTGCTCGGGCTGATCCGCGAGGGTGAGGGCGTCGCCGCGCAGGTGCTCGTCAAGCTCGGCGCGGACCTCAACCGGGTGCGTCAGCAGGTCCTGCAGCTGCTGTCGGGCTACCAGGGTGGCAAGGAGTCGGCCGAGACCGGTTCCGGACGCGGTGAAGGCACCCCGTCGTCGTCGCTGGTGCTCGACCAGTTCGGCCGCAACCTGACCGTGCAGGCCCGCGAAGGCAAGCTCGACCCGGTCATCGGCCGGGGCAAAGAGATCGAGCGGGTCATGCAGGTGCTGTCGCGGCGCACCAAGAACAACCCGGTCCTGATCGGTGAGCCCGGCGTCGGCAAGACCGCCGTCGTCGAAGGGCTCGCGCAGAACATCGTCAAGGGCGAGGTCCCCGAGACGCTGAAGGACAAGCAGCTCTACACCCTCGACCTCGGCTCGCTGGTCGCCGGTTCCCGGTACCGCGGTGACTTCGAAGAGCGCCTCAAGAAGGTGCTCAAGGAGATCAAGACCCGCGGCGACATCATCCTGTTCATCGACGAGCTGCACACGCTCGTCGGCGCGGGTGCCGCCGAGGGCGCGATCGACGCCGCGTCGATCCTGAAGCCGATGCTGGCCCGTGGTGAGCTGCAGACGATCGGCGCGACCACGCTCGAGGAGTACCGCAAGTACATCGAGAAGGACGCCGCGCTGGAGCGCCGCTTCCAGCCGATCCAGGTCGGCGAGCCGTCGCTCGAGCACACGATCGAGATCCTGAAGGGTCTCCGTGACCGGTACGAGGCGCACCACCGCGTCTCGATCACCGACGGCGCCCTGGTGCAGGCGGCGACCCTCGCGGACCGCTACATCAACGACCGCTTCCTCCCGGACAAGGCGATCGACCTGATCGACGAGGCAGGCGCCCGGATGCGCATCCGCCGCATGACCGCGCCGCCGGACCTGCGCGAGTTCGACGAGAAGATCGCCGACGTGCGCAGGGACAAGGAGTCCGCGATAGACGCGCAGGACTTCGAGCGCGCCGCTCGCCTCCGCGACGAGGAGAAGACCCTCCTCGGCCAGAAGGGCGAGCGGGAGAAGCAGTGGAAGGACGGCGACCTCGACGTCGTCGCCGAGGTCGACGAGGAGCAGATCGCCGAGGTCCTCGCCAACTGGACCGGCATCCCGGTGTTCAAGCTCACCGAGGAGGAGACCACGCGTCTGCTCCGCATGGAGGACGAGCTGCACAAGCGGATCATCGGCCAGGAGGACGCGGTCAAGGCCGTCTCCCAGGCGATCCGCCGCACCCGTGCCGGCCTGAAGGACCCGAAGCGCCCCTCCGGCTCGTTCATCTTCGCCGGCCCGTCCGGTGTCGGTAAGACCGAGCTGTCCAAGGCGCTCGCGGCGTTCCTGTTCGGCGAGGACGACGCGCTCATCCAGATCGACATGGGTGAGTTCCACGACCGCTACACCGCTTCGCGGCTCTTCGGTGCCCCTCCGGGCTACGTCGGCTACGAAGAGGGCGGCCAGCTGACCGAGAAGGTGCGGCGCAAGCCGTTCTCGGTGGTGCTGTTCGACGAGATCGAGAAGGCCCACCAGGAGATCTACAACACGCTCCTGCAGGTCCTCGAAGACGGCCGTCTCACCGACGGTCAGGGTCGTACGGTCGACTTCAAGAACACCGTGCTCATCTTCACCTCGAACCTGGGTACCTCGGACATCTCGAAGTCCGTTTCGCTCGGGTTCTCGTCCGGCGGTGACAGCACCAACCGGTACGAGAAGATGAAGCAAAAGGTCAACGAGGAAATGAAGAAGCATTTCCGGCCCGAGTTCCTGAACCGGATCGACGACATCATCGTCTTCCACCAGCTGACCAAGGAACAGATCATCCAGATGGTCGATCTGATGATCGCCCGGGTCGAGACGCAGCTCAAGGCCAAGGACATGGAGCTCGAGCTCACGCCCAAGGCCAAGTCGCTGCTCGCCAAGCGCGGCTTTGACCCGGTGCTGGGCGCGCGGCCGCTGCGCCGCACGATCCAGCGCGAGATCGAGGACCAGCTGTCGGAGAAGATCCTGTTCGGCGAGGTCCAGCCCGGCCAGATCATCCTGGTCGACGTCGAAGGCTGGAACGACGAAGAGGGCGAGAAGGACGACAAGGCGCACTTCGTCTTCCGCGGCGAAGCCCGGCCCTCGTCGGTCCCGGACGCCCCGCCGGTGAGCATCGGTGCCGGCTCGACCGAAGAGAACGGTGAAACCGAGGGCGAGTAAGTCCTCTCGGTTCCGGAAGTGCCCGTCGCGGGTTCGCCGCGGCGGGCACTTTCGCGTGTTCGCCCTCCAATCACGCGAGTTACGCCTCTGATCACGCGAGTTACGTGTCCACACACGTGAGTTACGTGTCCAAGCACGCGAGTTGCGTGCCCAAGCACGTGAGTTCGACCTTCCGGACCGAGCGCCTGCGTGCGTGGAGGGCGAACTCGCGTGATCAGGCACGTAACTCGCGTGATCAGAGGCGGAACTCGCGTGATCAAGGGGCGTGAGACGATGCCCTCGGGTCCGGGAGGGGGTCAGGTGGACGTTCTGGCGATCGATTTCGGTACCTCCAGCACGGTGGGGGTGCTTTCGATCCACGGCAGGGGGACGCAGGTCGTCGAGATCGACGGGTCGGTGACGATGTCGTCCGCGATCTACGCAGACAAGGACGGCACGGTCTTCGTCGGTCGTGACGCCGAACGCCGGGCCCGGCTGGATCCGAGCCGGTTCGAGGCGAATCCGAAGCGGCGCATCGACGAGGGTGCCCTCCAGCTCGGTGACGTCTCGCTCCCCATCGCCGACGCCTTCGCCGCGGTCCTGCGCCGGGTCGGCGAAGAGGCCGAGCTGCTCCTCCAGCGTCCGCCCGCGCAGGTGCGCATCTCGCATCCCGCGGGCTGGGGCCCGGATCGCAAGCAGATCCTCCGCGACGCCGCGCTCAAGGCCGGTTTCGGTACGACGACGCTCATTCCCGAGCCGGTCGCCGCCGCCGCGCACTACGCCTCACTTGGCAACGGTCACCGGCCGCCCGGTCCGATCGCGGTGTACGACCTCGGGGCGGGCACCTTCGACTGCGCGGTGGTCGGTGTCAGCGCACAGGGGTTCGCCGTGCTGGCCGAGGACGGTCTGCCCGATCTCGGCAGTCTCGACATCGACCAGGCGCTGCTGGTGCACATCGGCCGCGAGGTTTCGCATTCCGAACCCGCGCGCTGGCAACGGATCCTGCGCCCGCAGTCGGTCAGCGACCGCCGGACGCGCCGGTCGTTGCTGCAGGACGTCCGTGACGCCAAGGAAAGCCTGTCCCGCCACCAGCAGACCGAGATACCGATGCCGGAGCCGTTCGGCGACGTGCGGGTGACGCGGACGGAGCTCGAGGCGCTCGTCCGGCCGAGTTTCCTCCGCAGCGCCGAGCTGCTGGCCACCACGATCCGCCGTGCCGGGCTGTCCCCGGACCGCCTCGGTGGCGTCTACCTCGTCGGCGGGCCGAGCCGGATGCCGTTGCTGGCGAGCCTGCTGGCGAATCAGCTCAGGATCGCGCCGACGACGCAGGACCAGCCGGAGACGGCGGTCGCGTTCGGGCTGCTCCACGTGCCGGCCGGTGGCGAGGATTCCCAGCTGACCGTGCCCGCCTTCGCGCCGGTCGCGCCGCCAGTGCGGCAGCAGCCCGTGCAGCAACAGCCGCCGCGGCGCCCGCAGCCGCCGCGCTGGACACCGCCCGCGCCCCCACCGGGCCGGAACTGGCGGAAGCCCACGGCCTACGGCGTCATCGTGCTCGCTCTCGCGGCGATCGTGACGACGATCGTCCTGCTCAGCGGCGGCGGAGACGAGCCGGTCGCTGGACCGGCGCCGGCGAAACCGGTCAGCTGTGCTCAGCCGGGGGACAAGGACGCGCAGGGGTTCACGGACTGTCTCCGCCGGATCGCCGCCGTCATCCCGCGGCGGGACGACTGCCGGGACGCGCCGGACGCGGCCGCCACGGTGGGCGCGGCGTCGGCGGTCACCTGCGTGTTCAAGGACGGCAAGGGGTCGAACGCGATCAACTACTACCAGGGCATCGCGATGACCGGCCTGGAGGACGGCGTCCGGCAGCGCATGACCAAGGGCAAGCCCGCGGAGGGCACCTGGGCGGCAGACGGGCTCCGGGGGCGCTACTTGGCGGGCGTGGGGCAGCGAAGCGGCATCGTGCTCTTCGGGACCGAAGACGCGCCGTTGAGCGCGATGCTCGTCTCGACCCGCAGCGACGGCTCCGCGCGGACGACCGCGGAGATGGTCGAGTTCTTCACGGCGCAGCTCAAGCCTTGATCAGTGCAGGGTGCCCGCCGGGGTCGAAAGATCCTCGGTCACCGAAAGCGCGGTCTCCACGATGATCTCCAGCGCCTCGGCGGCGCGGTGCACGGCCAGGCTCGGCGCGGTCGTCCGCGCGGCCTGCTCCGGCGTGTACGGCACGTGCACGAAACCGCCGCGCACGCCGGGAAAGTCGTTGTCCAGCAAGTGCATCAGGCCGTAGAAGACCTGGTTGCACACGTAGGTCCCGGCGGTGTGCGAGACGGACGCCGGAAGCCCCGCGGCCTTGATCCCCGTGACACAGGCCTTCACCGGCAGTGTGGTGAAGTACGCGTTGGGCCCGCCGGGGATCACCGGAACGTCGACGGGCTGCGAGCCCGCGTTGTCCGGGATACGGGCGTCGATCAGGTTGATCGCGACCCGCTCCGGGGTGACGTCGGGCCGCCCGCCCGCCTGCCCGACGCAGATCACCAGTTCCGGCCGGTATTCGTCGATCGCGTCGCGCAAGGTGACCAGCGAACGCGAGAAGACGCACGGCAGTTCGACGGCGACGGTGTCGTGCCGACGGCCGGTGAGCAGGGAAACCGCCTGCCACGACGGGTTCACCCGCTCACCGCCGAACGGTTCGAAACCGGTGAGGAGCACTGACGTCATGCCCTCACCCTAACGTGTGACGCCGGTCAGGCGGCCGGCTTGAGGTCCCCCGGGTAGAGGAACTCGGGCGCCGGTTTGGTGTTGCCGTAGAACCACGCGTCGAAGAAGCCCTGGAGGTTCTTGTGCGCGACGCGTTCGGCGAACTTCTGGAACTCCGGCAGGCTCGCGTTGCCGTCGCGGTGGAGGGCGGGCCACGTCTTCAGGATGCGGTCGAACGGCGCCGCGCCGATGTAGTTCTTCAGCGCGTGCAGCGCCACCGGGCCCTTCGAGTACACGGACGTGAACTCGTTGCCGGGCCCCATGTCGTACAGCTTCCCCGCCCAGAACCGATCAGTCGCCTTCTGCACGGCGGTCAGGTAACGCGCCTTGAGGTCCTGGCCCGACTTCGCCTCCGACCACAGCCATTCCGCGTACGAGGCGAAGCATTCGTTGAGGCAGACGTCCTTCCACTTGTCGACGGCGACCGAGTCGCCCCACCACTGGTGGGCGTTCTCGTGCACGATCGTCGGGACGTTGCCCGCCGCGCCCGAGTAGATCGGCCTGCTCAGCGTCTCCAGCGAGAACCCGATCGGCTCGGCGAGGAAGATGCCGCCCGCCGCGTCCACCGGGTAGCGCCCGAACTTCGACGCCAGGAAGTCGATGATCTCCGGCAGCCGCGCCTCGGCCTGCTTGGTCGACGCCGGGGTACCGGGGGCGTAGGCGTTGACGACCGGGGTGCCGTCGGACAGCTTCGTCCGCTCGAACTCCCATTTGTCGATCGCGACCGTCGTCATGTACGGCACGGCCGGGGTCTCTTCGGCCCAGACGAAGGTGGTGTTCTTCCCCGAAGCGAACTTCCCGCGTTCGCGGCCGTTCGAGATGACGCCCCATTCCGACGGCACGGTGACGGCGAGGTGGAAGGTCGCCTTGTCCCGCGGGGTGTCGTTGACCGGGTACCAGGTGGTCGCGGACCTCGGCTCGCCCGCGACGAACGCGCCGCCGGATTTCGCGTACTGCCAGCCGTTCTCGCCCAGCGCCGGATCCTCGATCGGCTGCGGGACACCGTGGTAGGCGATCTCGGCGGTGAACCGCTCGTGGTTCCGCAGCGGACGCGCCGGGGTGATGACGAGTTCGTGGTCACCGGTCCGGGTGAAGGTCGCCTTCCGCCCGTCGACCTTGACCGAGTCGACGGTCAGCCCGTGCAGGTCGAGGTTGAACGAGCTCAGCGCCTGGGTGGCGCGGCCGGTGATCGTCTGGAGGCCGGTGAGCTGCTTGGTGGCGGGCTCGTAGCCGATTTTCAGGTCGTAGTCGGCGACGTCGTAGCCGCCGTTGCCGTCCTGCGGGTAGTAACTGTCGCCCGCGCCGTCGGCGCCGGGTTTCCCGGTGTCGGCGAGGGCGGTCCCGCCGCCGAGGACACTCGCGGCCAGAACGGCGGCGATGACGGCCGTACTCCGGTACCTCATTCACACTCCCAGTCGATCGGCTGTGACTCGATCACGAACGTAACGCCGTGACCTCGGCCGCCCGCCCGGAAAGATCCTTCGTGCCCGGATAATCCCCACTTCAGTCGCCTATGGGGCTATCCGTTTGCGCGTTCTGGAAAGCTGGGGGTCGTGCGTGTGACGCTGCTGGGCCCGGTCGGAGCGGAGGCCGGTGACGGCACCCCGGTCGACATCGGCGGTGCCCGCCTCCGCATGCTCCTGGCCAGGCTCGCGCTGGACCCCGGCCGCGCGGTCCCGGCGGCGGCCCTCGTCGACGGTCTCTGGGGCGCGGAACCGCCCGCCGACGCGGCGAACGCCCTGCAGTCACTGGTCTCGCGGTTGCGCAAGGTCCTGCGTGCCGAAGACGTCGCCCTCGACTCCGGCCCCGGTGGTTACCGCCTCGACGTCGCTCGCGAGGACGTCGACGTCTTCCGCTTCGAACGGCTGGCGGCCGAGGGCCGCGCGGAACTGGCGGCCGGACGGGACGCCGGTGCGGCCGCCATTCTCGACGAAGCGCTCGGCCTCTGGCGTGGTCAGGCCCTGTCCGACGTGCTCGATGCCCCGTTCGCGCAGGCGCCGGCGACCCGGCTGGAGGACCTGCGCCTGGAAGCCGCCGAAGATCGTTTCGAGGCGGAGATCCGGCTGGGCGGGCACGACCGCGTGCTCGCGGATCTCAAGGAGGCCGCCACGCGGCACCCGTTGCGCGAACGGCTTGCCGGGCTGTGGATCCGGGCACTGTGCGCGGCCGATCGCCAGTCCGACGCCCTCGCCGTCTACGAGGAGGTCCGGGCGGCGCTGGCCGATCAGCTCGGCGTCGACCCGTCGGCCGAACTCCGGGAGATCCATCTCGCCGCGTTGCGCGGTGAGCTCGGCCCGCCGCCCGCGGCCACCGATCATCTCCCGGTCCGGCTCACCAGTTTCGTCGGCCGTGACGACGAGTTGAAGCTGGTCGCCGAGCTTCTCGCGGGTGCGCGGCTGGTGACGCTCGTCGGGCCGGGCGGCGCCGGGAAGACGCGGCTGGCCACCGAGGTCGCGACGCGGCATCCGGCGCACGCACGCGGACGCGTCTGGTTCGTGCCGCTCGCCGGCGTTCGCGACCCGGGTGACCTGCCCGGCGCGGTCTTCGCCGCGCTGGAGCTGTGGGATCTCGGTCTTTCGCACGGCGGCGATCCGATGCGCCGCCCGGTGGACGCGCTGGCCAGGGCCGTGGAGACGCTCGGCGCCGGTGAATCGGTGTTGGTGCTGGACAACTGCGAGCATCTGGTCGACGCGGCCGCGGAGCTGGCGAACACCCTGTTGCGCCGCGTGCCGGCTCTGCGCATCCTCGCGACGAGCCGTGAGGCGCTGGCCATCGACGGCGAGACGCTGTGCCCGCTCGGCCCGCTTTCCGTCCCGGAAGGCACGCCGACCGTTTCCCAGGCGGCCGAGGCGGGCGCGATCCGGCTGTTCGTCGACCGGGCGGTGGCCGTGCGCCCGGACTTCGTGCTCGACGAGTCCACTGTGGACGAGGTCGCGCAGATCTGCCGCAGGCTGGACGGGATGCCGCTGGCGCTGGAACTGGCCGCCGCGCGGCTGCGGTCGATGACCGTCGGGCAGATTTCGCGGCGGCTCGACGACCGGTTCCGCCTGCTGACCTCCGGCAGCCGGACCGCGTTGCCGAGGCAGCGCACGCTGCGGGCCGTCGTCGAGTGGAGCTGGGACCTGCTCGACGACGCCGAACGCGTGCTCGCCAGGCGGCTTTCGGTCTTCGGGGCAGGCACCGAGGTCGAAGCGGTCGAAAGCGTCTGCGCCGGTGACGGCCTGCCCGCCGAAGACGCCCTGTACGTCCTCGGCTCGCTTGTCGAGAAGTCCATTGTGGACGCCATCGCCGGAGACCACGGCGAGCCGCGGTACCGCATGCTGGAGACCATCCGGGCGTACGCCGCGGAACGGCTCGACGAAGCCCAAGAGCGAGAGCAGCTCACGAAGGCCTATCACCGCTATTACGCCCAGCTCGTCGAACGGCTGGAGCCGATGCTGCGGACGGCGGATCAGCTCGTCGCCATCTCACGGTACGACGCGGAGCACGGCAACATCGTGACGGCGCTCCGGCAAGCCATCGACGCCGGCGACGCGGAAATGGCGACTCGGCTGTTCGGCGGCACCTTCTGGTACTGGATGGTCAAGGGGGACAGCGACCGGGGCGAGGCCTTCGTCGACGAAGTGCTCACCTTCGGAGAACGCCTGGAGGACGACTTCGCGGCCGCGTTCCGGGCGATGCGTGCGATCACCGGCATGGTGCCGGGCGTCGGCGATCCCGAGGCCGTGCGGGAACTCATCGACGACTGTGTGCGGACGAACGCGCACACCCGGTTCGCCGGGCTGGCGATCGGCCTGCCCATGCTGGCCTTCTTCAGCCAGAACAAGGAACTGGCGCACCGTGAGGTCGAGCGGGCGCTGGCGAGCCCGGATCCGTGGGCCAGGTCGGCGGGGTCGTGGGCGCAGAGTTTCCTTCTCGTCGACGACGGAGACCCCGAGGGCGCGGACAGGGCCAGGGACAAGGCGTACGAAGGGTTCACGGCCGTGGGCGACCGCTGGGGCACCGCGATGGCCGTGGGCATGAAGGCGAGCGACATCTCGATGTCGGGTGATCACGAGGCCGCGATCACGCTGTACCGGCGAGGTCTCGCCCTCGCGCTCGAGCTGGGATCGCAGGACGATGTGATCCAGCAGCGCTGGCGGCTCGCGACGGAGTACGCGCGGGCCGGGGACCTCGAGACGGCGATGCGCGAGATGCGCGACGCGGAGCGCTACGCGATCGACACGGGCAACGACCAGCTCGCGGTGATGGTGCTGGTGGGCAAGGCCGATCTGCTCAGTCGCGCCGGACGGATCGACGAGGCGCGCGCGGTCGGCGCCCGGTTCCGGGAGCGGATGGCGACGGTGCCGATGCCGGGCCTCTTCGGCGACGAATTCGGCGGGTACATCGACACCGAGATCGCGCTGGCCGCCGGAGAGCCGGCCGAGGCCGCGCGCGGTGCCGCGATCGTCGTGAAATCCACCGCGGAACGCGGCGACATGGCCGACCTGGGCCGGATCGTGGAGGTCTGCGGCCTGATCCGGTTCCGGCAGGGGAAGCCCGAGACGGCCGTCCGGCTGCTCGGCGCGGCGAAGCTGCTGCGCGGCAGGCTGGACCTCGGGGAACCCGGTATCCGGCAGCTCATCGACGACCTTCGCGAGCATTTCGGCGAGGAGCGTTACGAAGAGCTCCTCGTCCAGGACGCCGGTCTGTCGCGTCCGGACCTGGTCGCCTGGATCTGTCAGGAAACGAGCGCGTGAAGAAGGGCTCCTCGCCCGGCAGAGGCGAGGAGCCCTTCACGCGCGTTCCCCCTGACCCCCGTCAGACGCGCTTCCGGTAAGCCCACGTGGCGAGCGGGAAGAAGACCGCCAGCGCGGCCGCCATCCAGATCAGCGCCCCGGTCAGCGGCCCGGCGACCGGCCCGCCGTTCATCAGCCCGCGCAGGACGTCGGACATCTGCGTCACCGGGCTGATGTCGGCCCAGGCCTTCAGCCAGCCGGGCATGGTGTTCGTCTGCACGAACACGTTGCTGCCGAAGGTCAGCGGCATCAGCACCACGAACATCAGGCCCTGCACCGCGCCCGGGCTCTTCACCAGCATCCCGACGAACACCGACGCCCAGCAGAACGCCAGCGCGAACGCGATGACGAGCACGATCGCCAGCGCGAACTCGGCGGGCCCGGTCTGGATCCGGTAGCCCATGATCGTCGCGACGACCATCAGCACGACCAGGCACACCAGGTACCGCACGATGTCGGCCAGTACGGCGCCGATCAGCGGCGCGGACCGCGCGATCGGCATGGCCCGGAACCGGTCGAACACGCCCTTGGTGACGTCGGTGTTCAGCTGGACGCCGACGGTCATGCTGGCCTGCAGGATGTTGAACACCATGATGCCGGGCACGATCATCTGGAGGTAGCCCTCGGTGCTGCCCATGATCGCGCCACCGAACAGGTAGACGAACATGACCAGGAAGATGATCGGCGCGAGCGTGACGTCGGCCAGCTGCTCCGGGTTCTTGCGGATCTTCAGTACGCCGCGCCAGGCAAGGGAAAGCCCGTGCCGCACGCTGCTCGACGGGGAAACGCGCCGTGGTGGCGCGGGTACCGCGATGGTCGTCATACCAGGCTCCCTTCCGGAGTCGTGTCCTTTGTGGACTCGTCGGTCTTCTTGCCGGTGAGCGCGAGGAACACCTCGTCGAGGCTCGGCAGCCGCAGCGCCAGCTCGTCCGCGGTGATCCCGGCCTCGTCCAGTTTGCGGACCAAAGTGGACAGCAGGACCGGGTCGGCGACGGGCGCGGTGAGCAGCCCGGTGTCGTCGTCCCGGTGCGGCCGGGCGCCGGTGAGCCCGGCCAGGATGCGCTCGACGGCGTCGAGGTCGGCGAGCGCGGACGGCCGCACCTGCAACGTCTGGCCGCCGGTCCGGCGCTTGAGCTCGTCGGCCCGGCCGTTCGCCACGACGTGCCCGTGGTCGAACACGGTGATCGTGTCGGCCAGCTGGTCGGCCTCCTCCAGGTACTGCGTGGTGAGCAGCACCGTCGTGCCGTCGGCGACCAGCGTCCGGACCACGGCCCAGACCTCGTTGCGGGCGTGCGGGTCGAGCCCGGTGGTCGGCTCGTCCAGGTACAGCACCTTGGGACGGCCGACCAGGCTCGCGGCGAGGTCGAGCCGCCGCCGCATCCCGCCCGAGTAGGTCTTGATCGCGCGGCCCGCGGCGTCGGTCAGCTCGAACCGCTCCAGCAGTTCGGCCGCGCGCTTCTTCGCGTCCGCCCTCGAGAACTCCAGGAGCCTGCCGATCAGGACGAGGTTCTCCGTACCGGAAAGGTCCTCGTCGACCGACGCGTACTGCCCGGTCAGCCCGATCATGCTCCGGACCGCCATCGGGTTCTTGACGACGTCGTACCCGAAGACACTCGCGTGGCCGCGGTCCGGCCGGATCAAGGTGGCCAGGATCCGGACGGCGGTCGTCTTCCCCGCGCCGTTCGGCCCCAGCACCCCGACCACCTTGCCCGCGGGGACCTCCAGATCGACCCCGTCGAGCGCCTTCGTCTCCCCATAGTGTTTGACCAGGCCCTCGGCCCTGATCGCGTGAGTCATCGCTTTCCTCCTGTGGATCTCGCCCCGCGGACAAAGGTGCACCCGGCGCCTGGCAGACCGCGCACAGCGCGCTGGCAGCAGCTGACAGGACCTGATAAGGGCTGGTAGACGCGGTGTGAGGAGGTTGTGAAGGTGTTGTGGAGACGGCCGCCACGACGTCCTTGATCGGCATACTCGACGGCATGGTGATCGAAGAACGCGTGGTGCCCCACGGTGCCGGGCGGAAGCTGGTCAGCGGGCTGCTCGTCGCGGCGGTCGTGCCGTTCGCGGTGCTGACGGCGTTGCGGCTGGTGGGCTACGACGGCAACACGTACACGATCGCGGCGCTCGCGCTCACGCCGTACGCCGGGATCGCGACGCTGGTGCTCGGTGTCCTCGCGCTGGGGCTCCGCCGCTGGTGGACCGGGGTGGTCGCGCTGGTGCTGACCTGCACGATCGGCTCTCTGGTGCTTCCGCGAGCGTTCGCGAACGAGCAGAAGGCGCTCGACGGGAAGCACGTGCGCGTGCTGGCGTCGAACATGCTCGGCGGACAGGCCGATCCGGACCGGATCGTCGGCTACGTGAAGGAGCACCGGGTCGACGTCCTGAGCCTGACCGAGATGACGCCCGAGGCGATCGCCGGGCTCGAACGGGCCGGGTTGTTCCAGGTCCTGCCCTACCACGTGCTGCACCCGGCCGAGTGGGCGTCGGGTTCCGGGCTGGTGTCGCGGTATCCGCTCACGCCGCTGAGGCTGAGCGGTGATTCGGACTACAAGCAGCCCAGCGCGAGCGTGGACCTCGGCGACGGCGTCCGGATCGAGGTCGTCGCGGTCCATCCGGCGGCGCCGATGTGGGACCGGCACGCGTGGGTCGACGAGGCCAAGGACCTGCCCTACGCCGACGCCGAGCACGACATCCGGATCCTGGCGGGCGACTTCAACGCCGGCCTGGACCACGCGCTCTTTCGTGAGCTGCTGACCAGGGGATACGTGGACGCGGCCGATCAGCTGGGGAAGGCGTTGGAGGGGACCTGGACGAACGGGCTGGTGCCGCCGGTGCCGATCGACCACGTGCTGGCGGACAAGCGGACGGCCATCGCGGACTTCAAGGTGCTGGAAACGCCGGGCAGCGATCACGACGCCGTCTACGCGGAGGTCGTGCTGCCCGGAAAGTGACCTTCCGCTGGCAGGCTTCCCGCTCATGAAGAAGCTCTGGGGAGTGCTCGCGCTTTCGCTGGTCGCGGCGTGCGTCCCGGGGCAGTTGCCGCCGGCCGAGGCGAAGAGCGCGCTGGGCTTCGCCGCCCGGCCCGGTGAGGCACGGTCCGTCGGCCTCCAGGACCCGGTCGCCGAAGTCCAGCGGCTGTTCCGGCCGGGGCCCGGCAGGACCGGGGTCGCGCTGGCCCGCGCGGGCGGGAACGTGATCGGCATCGGCTTCCGGGAGCTCCCCGGTGAGAGCCGGTCGGAACCGATCGCGTGGGTGTCCGGGGACGAAGGTCGCAGCGTGCGGGAGATCGTGTTGCCGCAAGACAGGCCGGGGCATTGGGCGCCGACGGCGATCGCGGCCGACGGCGATCGGGTGCTCGTGGCCGGTGCCCTCGGCGGCGACGTACGGGTGTGGGCCTCCGGCGACGCGGGCGCGACCTGGACGGTGTCGCCGGTTCACGTGCGGGGAAGCGACCTCTGGCTTTCCACGGTGCTCCGGACGGGCGGGAAATGGCTGCTGGCCGGGGGTTCCGCGGCCGGGGCGCTGGTCGTGGCCGGCGAGCCCGGCGCCTGGGAGATCGTTTCCCTCGGGGATGGCCGGATCCTCGGCGGGACGGTCGACAAGGCGGGCGAAGCGGTGTTGTTCGGCGACCGCGTGGAGTGGAACCGGGCCCAGACCTCGAACCGGTCGTGCCTGGTGGTGTGGGTCGCGGAGGGAGGCTGGCAGCGGGGTGAGCTCGGCTGCCCCGCCGACCGGCTCATCGCCGCGGTGACCCTCGACGACGGGCGGGTGATGCTGAAGGGCGGCCGAGACCTGTGGATCCGCCCTAGCTGAGCAGGGCGTCCAGTGCCTTGAGCGTTTCGAGGCCGTTGCTCGCCAGGGAAACCCCGCGGCCGTGCCGGACCTGTGGCTCGCGCGGGTTGATCCGGACCAGCGCGCCGGTCGCGGCGCTGGCCAGCTCCGAGTACCGCCGCACCGTCGGCACGGCCTGTCCGGCGCCCAGTTCCACCACCACCAGGTCGCGATGCGCGCGACGCCACGCGTTCAGCTCGTCGAGCTGGGCCTGGCTGCGCTGACCGAGCCAGTCGTAGTCGCCGAACATCAGGATGTTGGGCCGGGCGAGGCCGCCACAGCGCGGACAGGACGGCAGTGGTTCGAGCGCGCGCATGCTGTCTTCGCCGACCGGCACCGCGACGTCGTCCGCGGGCCAGATCTCCTTGGTGCACCTGGCGAGGCACTGCAGATGGTGGATGGACCCGTGCGCCTCGGCGACGTGGGGGTAGCCCGCCTTCTGGAACTGTCCGTCCACATTGGACGTGAACGCGCGCGTGCCGCCCGGTTTGCGCGCTCCCCAGGACCGCAGGAGACGGAACCCGTCGTGCGGGACGGTAGCGCGGTACAGCGCGAGCCGGTGCCCGTAGAAACCCCAGGCCAGCTCGGGGTCTTCGGCGAAATGCCGCGGGTCGGCGAGCTCGACGAAGCTGATGCCCAGCCGTTCGTACGGCGGATACGCCTTCCAGAAACCTTCGTCGCCCCGGAAATCGGGCAGGCCGGAGTCGACACCCATCCCGGCACCGGCGCAGACGAGCAGCGCGCCGGCGCCGTCGATCAGTTCCGCGGCTCGTTCGAGCTCACTCACCCGGCTTCGAAGCCTGGACGACCTCGAATTCCAGCAGGTTCGCGCCGGTGGAAACCGGCTTCGCGCGCTCACCCGCGTGCGCCTCACGCGCTGGGCCGGACGCCCACGCCTGATACGCCTCTTCGGACTCCCACTTGGTGTAGACGAAGTAGCGCGACTCGCCGGAGACCGGGCGGAGCAGCTCGAAGCCGAGGAAGCCGGGCTGGTTGTCGACGGCGTGCAGCCGCGCGGCGAACCGCTTCTCCAGCTCGGGGCCTGCGCCTTCGGGGACCTCGATCGCGTTGATCTTCACGACAGCCATGCCGCCAGCCTACGACGAAACTCTTTTGCGCCGCGATGTGATGCGTGGGACCTTCCCAAGGTGGCCGACACCAAGATCCTCATCTCCGGGGCGAGCGTCGCCGGGCCGGCGCTGGCCTTCTGGCTCGCCCGGTACGGCTTCCAGGTGACCGTCGTGGAGCGCGCGCCTTCGCTGCGCCCCGGCGGCCAGGCCGTCGACCTGCGCGGAACGGCCAAGGAGGTCGCGCGCCGGATGGACCTGGACGAACGTATCCGCGCCGCCTGCACGGACACGAAGGGCGAGACGCTCGTCGACCGAAAGAACCGCACGAAGGCCACGATCCGCGCCGACGACTTCGACGGTGACGGCGTCGTCGCCGAGATCGAGATCCTCCGCGGCGACCTGACCGAAGTGCTCTACGAGGCGACCAAGGAGACGACGGAGTACGTCTTCGGTGACCGGATCACCGCGCTGGACGAGCGGGCCGACGGTGTCGACGTCACCTTCGCCGTCGGTGCCCGGCGGACGTACGACATGGTCATCGGGGCGGACGGGCTGCATTCGGGAGTGCGGGCGCTGGCCTTCGGCGAAGAGTCCCGGTTCGTCCGGCATCTGGGCTCTTACCTGGCGTTCTTCACCGTGCCGAATCGGCTGGGCCTGCGGAACTGGGCCGTCGGCTACGACGACGTCGGCCGGTCCGCCGGGATCCGCGGCATCCGCGACGGTGACGAGGCGATGGCCTACTTCGGGTTCGCCTCGGAGAAGATCGACTACGACTATCGCGACGTCGAGGCGCAGAAGGCGCTGGTGCGCGAGCTCGCGGCGGGGATGGAGTGGGAGGCGCCCTGGCTGCTGGACCGGATGGACGAGGCGTCCGACTTCTACTTCGATTCGTGCGCCCAGGTGATCATGGAGTCCTGGTCGCGCGGCCGCGTCGGGCTGCTGGGTGACGCCGCTTTCTGTCCCTCGCCGCTTTCCGGGCAGGGCACGAGCCTGGCGTTCGTCGGCGCGTACGTCCTCGCCGGAGAGCTCGCCGCCGGTCTCGATACCGGGCTCAAGCGCTACGAGGCGGTCATGCGCGAGTTCGTCGAGAAGACGCAGGAGATGGGCCGGGAGAACGCGGAGTCGATCTTCGCGAAGTCGCGTACCGCGCTGCGGATGCACTACGTGATGATGCGGGTGATGCGGCTCAAGCCGTTCGCCGCGCTGGCTTCGCGGAAGATGCGGGATGTGGTGAACGGCATCGACCTGCCGGACTACCCCGGCGCCTGACCGCATTTAGAGGACTAAATGCGGGGTGGTGGCCTCGCGGTAGGTAGCCTGGCGCGCTTTTGACCGTCCATAAGGGACGCCGGCCCGGTGACGGTGTCCTCTTTGCGCGGGGGTCGTGAGTGGTAATGAGCGTTCTAACCCTCATTACCACTCACGACCCCCGCACCGAACTGCGTATACAGGCATCAATCAGGCATTTCGCCGCCCGAATGGGTCCTTACGGACACTCAATGCGAGGTCGGCTCGCCGTGAAGGCCTCCTTCACTACCTTGAGGGTAGGGAAGGGGCCCTTCACGGACAGCCGCGTTGGCCTGGCACTCTGCATTCAGAGGACTAAATGCGGGAGTTGGGTGCCCACACAAGACCGCATTCAGAGGACTAAATGCGGGAGTTTCAGCCTCGCAGGGTGCCCGGCAGCAGCTCGGCGTCCGGCGGGATCGTCGTGCCGTGGAACCAAGCGTCGAAGAACGGCCGCAGGTTCTGCTCCGAAAGCCTGATCGTGAACGCCTCGAAATCCGCCCAGGAGGCGTTGGCGTTCCGGTACGCGGCAGGCCATTCCTTCAGCAGGCGCCCGAACGCTCCTTCGCCGATCTTCCGCCGCAGCGCGTGGATGGCCAGGATCCCCTTGTCGTAGACGCCGTGGAACTCCTGCCCGGCGCCCATGTCGACCAGTTTCGGTGTCCAGAAATCCTGGCTGCCGCGCATGATCTCGAGGGCGGCGCGGTAGCGGTCGTCCAGGTTCTCGTTGTCCCGCGACTCCTGCCACAGCCATTGCGCGTACGACGCGAGGCATTCGTTGAGGCAGATGTCGGACCACGATCTCAGGGTCACCGAATCGCCGAACCACTGATGCGCGGTTTCGTGCACCACGGTGATCAGGTCGGCCCATTTCGCGTAGGTCGGCCTGGTCTGGGTCTCCAGCGAGAAATGGATGTCCTCGTCGAGATAGATGCCGCCCGCCGCGTCCACCGGGTACGGCCCGAACTTCGAGCTCAGGAAAGCGATGATCTCCGGCAGCCGCCTGCCGGTGTCGCGCCGGTCCTCGGCGCCCGGCGCGTACGCGTTGACCACCGGGGTCCCGTCCGGAAGCGCCATCCGGTCGACGGTGAACTTGTCGATCGCCACCGTGGTCAGATAGGACGCCACGGGCGTGCGCTCCTGCCAGGACGCCGTGGTCCAGCCGTTCGTCGAGGACTTCTGGATCTCGCGCCCGTTCGAGATGACGGTCCAGCCGTCCGGCACACGCGCGGTGAGGGTGAACATCGCCTTGTCGCGCGGGGTCTCGTTGACGGGATACCAGAACGACGCCGAATGCGGCTCGCCGACGATGAACGCGCCGCCGTCCTTCGACTTCTGCCAGCCGTTCTCGCTGCCGCCCGCCTTGGGCGTCGCCGACGGGTCGCCGCCGTAGACCACCTTCGTGCGGAAGGCGGTCCCGTTCCGGATCGGTTCGGCGGGCGTCACCACCAGTTCGAATTCGCCCTCGCGCGCGAACTTCGCCGGTTTCCCGTCCACTTCGACGGATTGCACGGTCAGGCCGCGTAAGTCCAAGTTGTATCGATCGAGGTCCTGTGTCGCGTTCGCGATCACCGTGGTGTCGCCGTCGAGACGCCCTTTCGCGGGGTCGTACGTGATACCCACCTGGTATTCGGTCGCGTCGTAACCACCGTTCCCGTCCATCGGGTAGTACGGGTCGCCCGCGCCGGAAGCGCCAGGAGCCGGGTTCATCGGCGGCGGCGGGGGCGCGGCCGGAGGCGGATCGGCGGTGCAGCCGATAATCAGGGCGCAGACGGCCCCCAGTACCAGACCGGCGGCGGGGACACGGCTGCGCATGGAGGGGAGCTTAGTGGTGATCCAGCGCGACGGGTTGGTCACTTTCGGCGGTGACGGGCCGCCGATCGTCCTTCTGCACGGGCTGATGGGCAGGGCGACGACGTGGTGGCGGGTCGCGCGAAGGCTCCAGCCGTACGGGCGTGTCCACGGCCTCGACGCGCGAGGTCACGGACGCGGACCGCGTGGCGGGCCCTGGCGCACCGAGCGGTTCGCCGACGACGTCGCCGCGGTGCTGCGGACCTTCGACGAACCCGCGGTCCTGATCGGACATTCGATGGGCGGCCTGCACGCGTGGGTCACCGCGGCCACCCATCCCGAGCTCGTCCGCGCCGTGGTCTGCGAGGACTTCGCGCCGGACCAGCGCGGCCGGACCGTGGACACCTGGCGCGGGTACTTCGAATCGTGGCCGGTCCCGTTCCGCTCACTGGCCCACGTTCGCGAGTTCTTCGGCGACACCGGCGACTACTTCATCGAATGCGTCGAGGAGCGCGAAGACGGCTACCACCTGATCGCGTCCCTCCCGGACCTGTACGAGATCGCGGCCGAATGGGGCAGGCGTGACTTCTGGGAGTTCGTCGAACGCGTGAAATGCCCGTTGCTCGCGATCGAAGGCGAACGCACCGCGATGCCGCACGGCCAGCAGGCCGAGCTGGCCGCACGCGTGCCCGGCGGCCTCGGACGGCACATCGTCGTCCAAGGCGCCGGGCACGTGGTGCACGACGAAGCACCGGAGACCTACCTCGGTGCCGTCGAAGCTTTTCTCTCCGACGTCCTCGGTCAGCCCTTCGCGAGCTGAGCGTCGATCCAGGCGCGCAGCCGTGCTTCGCCCGGGTAGCCGATGTTCCGCGAGGACGGCAGCTCGGCGGCGTTCCGGACACCGACCAGCGTCGGGAGGTAGCGGATGTTGTACCGGCTGGACAGGTCCCGGCTCTGGTCGACGTCGACCTCGCCCAGGAGGAACCGGCCGCCGTATTCACCGGCGAGCCGTTCGATCACGGGCTTCATCTGGCGGCACGGCGGGCACCAGGTGGCGCCGAAGTCCATGATGACCAGCTTCTGCCGCGAGATGTTCATGACCTCGGCGTAGTTGGCCGAAGTCACCGTCATCACGTTCTCGGCCGTCGGCGCGGCCGAAGCCACGCCGCTGCCGAAGCCGGTGATGAGCGCCAGCACACCGGCCAGCACGCAGACGAACCGTTTGCACTTGGACAAGACGATCTCCTTTCAGGACGAAGACCAGGTCGGCAACCCGTTCGCGACCCAGTCTTCGATGCCTTCGCGGTATTTGCGGACGTTCGTGTACCCGAGCTCCAGCAGCCGCCGCCCGACGAATTCACTGTTGCGGCACGGCGTGTTCGCGCAATAGACGACGATCGCGGCGGCCTTGTCCGGAAGCACCATCGGTGCCAGGCGGTCGGTGAATTCGGCGGCCCGTTCGTACGGGAAACCCGGAATGTTGCGTGCTTCCGGAAGATGTTCCTTCGCGAAATAGGCGACCGGCATCGTGTCCACCACGACCACCGATCCGGACTCCATCCGGGAGAGCAGTTCCGTACGGGTGATCAACGGCAGCATGGTGCCCCTTCTTTCGGCGACCGTGATTGACGATTCCCATCGTCGGGCGCCTCGTGGGACACGCTCTAGTGCCGCCTCGGCATGCCGAAGGGTTATCCGGCGGCCGGCCTGCCGTGGCGGTGCAACCAGGCTCGGTACGGCGCCGTCCGCCCGGCGAGCCGCCAATATCCGGCCCTCGCCGAAGCGGCGAGTTCCGGGACGCCGGGCGCGCACCGGCCGTCCTCCCGCCAGGCCAGCACATGCCGCACGCACATCGGCGCGCCCACGAGCGGCCGGATGGCCAGCCCGTCCGCCGACGGCCGGGTCGGCTGGATCAGCCCGACGCCGTATCCGCCGCTGACCAGATCCTCGCGCGTGGTGTCGAGGTCGGCGTCGTGGGTGATCCGGGGGTCGAAACCGTGCGCGAGACACATTTCGCGGAACACCACCCGGCAGCCGTCGCCGCCACTCGACACGATCCAGTCCTCCCCGGCCAGCTCGGCGAGCTCGATCTCCTCTTCGGCGGCGAGCGGGTGTTCCGCGGGGACCGCCACGAACGACGGCTCCTCCACCAGGGTCAGGGTCCGCACTTCCGGCGGCACCGGGAGGCCGCGCCCGCCGCAGATCATGATCAGCGCGAGGTCGATGCCCCGGTTCGCGACCTGCGCGAGCAGCCGCGTGCGCGAGGTGTCCGCGCGTGTGCGGAACGGCTCGCCCGGGCGCAGGTCGCGCAGTCCGCCGAGCAGCGAACCCGTGATGGCGCTGTCGTTCCAGCCGATCCTGATCGATTCGCCCGTCTCCGGTTCCTGACGGTGGAAGTCGTGCTCCAGTTCGTCGAAGGTGAGCACGATCGCCCGCGCCCGCCGCAGGATCAGGGCGCCGAGTTCGGTGGGCCGCACCCCGTGCTGGTCGCGGTGGAACAACGGGCCGCCGACCATCCGCTCGATCCGGCGCAGCTGGTGGCTGAGCGCGGGCTGGCCGAGTCCCAGTCCGGCCGCGGCACGGTTGAGGCTGCCGGAGGCGGCTATCTCACAGATCACGCGAAGATGCCGAACCTGAATCTCCATGACTTCGTATACCGCGACCCGTTCGCGCCCGGCACCTCCGAAAGTCGAGACACCCGATTTCTCATAACCCGGTGACAACATTCGGTGGCAATACCCGTGCCATCCGGCCGTGGCTACGTTCGGTCGACGCCCCGCATATCACGCGAATCAGGAGCCGTCTTGCCGCGACCACTGCCGCTCACGGAGCATTGCGCTGATCCGCTGGCGCGAGCCGAACACGTTTGCCTGGGTGTCAGCCCGTTCAACAGCCATTTCACCGTGGACCGTATCGCCGATCTCGCCCGCTGGGCCATGTCGGCCTTTCACGGTTTCCATTTCTTCGTCCCCGACGGCCCGTCCGCGTTCACCCTCGAAGCGCTCGGCTACGACCCGGTCCGCGCCGCGCAGAAGGCGCAGCGGCAAGGAAATTACACGCGGAACAAGATCGTCCGCGCGCTGGAGCGGGTCTGTTCGCCGGATCCACGCACCTTGATCCTGGATTCCGCGGCGCTCGAAGCCGACAGCGCGTACCTCGCCCTGCTTTCCGAGGCACACCACCGGTTCGCCACCGATCCGGAGTTCGCCGAGCAGTGCCTCGGCGCCACGGGCTGGGTGCTGGACCGGCGGCTGCCCGAGGGCGAACATCCCACGCGCGACCAGTTGCGCAGCGCGGTCCGGTACTTCCTCGCCGAGTTGCCGATGTTCGTCGGCACCGTCGCGGTGGCCGGGGTCGAAAGCTCCGTGTTCGCCTATCATCAGCGGGTCGCCTTCCTCGAACGGCTCTACCGCGGCGAACTCTCGTGGCGGCCGCTGCCCGGCCAAGGTTTCGTCGTCCTCGAACAAGCCGTCCCGGAACGAGTGGAGTGACCGTGGAACACGACGACTTCTCCCTTCGCCGGGTGCCCGCCGACCGCCGCTACTCCTGGATTTCCGTCGCGTTGCAGCGGTTCGGTCAGGTGTCCTCGTTCCACCAGTTCCTGCTCGGCGCGGTGCTCGGCTTCGGCATGACGTTCTGGGAAGCGGTACTGGCCATCACGATCGGTTCGGTATTGCTGGAGGTCATCACCATCCTGATGGGCATCGCCGGCACCCGCGAGGGGCTTTCGACGTCGGTGCTCGCGCGCTGGACCGGATTCGGCACCGGCGGGTCCTCGCTGGTCGGTCTCCTGATGACCTTGAGCCTGGCAGGCTGGTTCGGGGTGCAGAACGACGTGTTCGCCCACGGCCTCCACGCCCTGATGGGCGGCCCGCCGGTGTGGGTGTGGGCGCTCGCGGGCGGCGCGCTGGTCACCGCGATCGTCGTGTTCGGCTTCCACGCGATGGCCTGGACGGCGTATCTGACCGTGCCCGCTTTCCTCGCGCTGGCGGGGTTTTCGATCATCTCGGCGCTCGGCGACCATTCCCTGCCGGCACTGATGGCCGAGCCGCCGCCGGGACCGTCGATGTCGCTGGCACAGGGCACCACGCTGGTGGCGGGCGCGTTCATCATGGGCGCGATCATGACGCCGGACATGACCCGGTTCAACCGGACCGCGTCCGACGTGGTGAAGCAGACCCTGGTCAGCGTCACCCTCGGCCAGTACCTCATCGGCCTGATCGGGGTCCTGCTCGCGCACGCGGCGAAAAGCGCCGACGTGGTCGGGATCATCACCTCGTCGTCCGGTGTGCTCGGCACGCTGATCCTGGTCACCGCGATCCTGAAGATCAACGACTGGAACCTGTATTCGTCCTCGCTCGGGCTGGTGAACACCGTGCAGGTGCTGCTGTCCCGGCGGCTGGATCGCACCACCGCGACCCTGCTGCTCGGCGGTCTCGGCACGGTGCTCTCCGCGATCGGCGTCCTCGACCACTTCACCACCTTCCTGACCTGGGTCGGCGTGCTCACGCCACCGGTGGCCGGGGTGGTGATCGCCGAGTACTACGTGGTCCGGCGCTGGAAACCGGAGCTGGACGCCACCCGCGCGTCCGGGGAGCTGCCGTCCACCTGCCCGTCCTGGGTTCCTTCCGCGCTGATCTGCTGGGCGGCCGGAGCGGCGGTGGGGGCCTGGCTGCCGTGGGGAATCCCCACCGTGAACTCCGTTCTTGGTGCTTTTCTCCTGTATATTCTTCTCGGCAGACGGACCGCGGCCGCGGTGTCCTCCACGGCCATGACTTCTTCCGGCGGGTCGAAAACCCGTTCGTGACAAAGGAGTTCGACGTCGTACAGCTGGATGTCCACCACCTGCGGGTGATCAGGGCGATCGCGGACACGGGAAGCCTTTCCCGGGCCGCGATCGCTCTCGGTGTCACCCAGCCCGCGGTTTCCGCGCAACTCAAACGGCTGGAGAACATGCTGGGCTACCGGTTGTTCGACCGGTGCGAGGGCGGTGTGACCCCGACGCCGATGGGCGAACTGCTCTTGCGCCGCACCGCCGCTTTGTTGCCACAGCTGGACAAACTGCTCGAAGACATCGAGCAGCGCGGCTGCCCCAGCGGCCCGCCCGACGTGGTCCGGGTGGTGGCGGTGGCCAGCGCGCTGGTGGCGCATCTGCCCTCACTGGTGACGGGATTGTGGCCCGAGGTCTCCGAAGTGCAGGTCGTGCACGACGACCACCCCGAACGGCTGCTGCCACTGCTGGCCCAGCGGCGCGCGGAATTGGGGCTGGTCAAGGACTATCCGGGATACGAGCTCGAACTCCCCGCGAACGTGGACACCGCGGTGGTGGTGACCGAGCCGACCTTCGTCCTGCTGCCGGAGTTCCATCCGCTGGCGCGCGAGAAGGTCGTCGACCTGCGCGACCTGCGGGACGAATCGTGGGTGATGGTGTCCGATTCGTCGGCGGCCACGTTCACCAAGTACTTCGCCGACACCTGCGCGCGGCACGGTTTCAGCCCGTCGTTCACCCATCAGGTGACTTCGCAGCAGGTGGCGCTGTTGGTGGTCAAGGCGGGCGCGGTCGGGCTGTCGCAACCGATCTGCGATCCGGGGAACCACGGCATCGTGCCCCGGCCGCTGCGCGGGGATGTGTTGCCGCGCAGGCACATTCTCGCGTGGAACAAGGAGACCTTCGTGGCGGGGCGGCGGGAGGAGCTGATCTCCGCCGTGGTCGAAGCGTACTGGGCCGAAGCGAGGATGGCACCCGTCTACGCCGAGTACCTGGACTCGTGAGTGGTAAGGACGGCTTAGGTACGTACTGCCGGTGCGCGGACGGCGGTTTCGCGTGATTGGACGGACGACACGCGTGTTCAGGCGGACGACTCGCGGCGGAACCCGGCCGCGGTCGTGTCGTCCATCCAGTCACGCGTGTCGTCCGGTCAATCACGCGAACTCGCCGCATCGGTACGGAGACTCACGAGTCTTGACGTCAGGTGCCAGTGTCATCGCCCGCCCGGAATCCACGGAGGTACCAAAGACGCGGACGGTTCGTACGAGGCCCTACGTCCCGGGAAAGAGGAGTTCGTCCGGCGGCCGCACCGTGCCGTCCAGCCAGGCCTGGTTGAACTCGCCGAGGTCGCGCTGGGTCATCGCGGAGACGTAGAGCTCGAAGTCGTGCCAGTTCTGATTTCCCTGCGGGTTGATCATCGGGAAGCCCGCCATGATCTGGAAGAACGCTTCGTCGCCGATGTGACGGCGCAGCGCGTGCACCATCAGCACCGCCTTGGTCGTCGGCGCGAATTCGGTGCCCTTGCCCGGATCGGTGAGCTTGGGCGCCCAGAAAGCCGGGTCGTCGCGCACCGCGGCCACCATCTCCCGGTAGCGACGGTCCAGGTCGGCACCGTTCTTGGTCTCGTCCCACAACCAGACTGCGTACCGCGCGACGGACTCGGGCATCAGCGCGTCGCGCCACATCTTGCCGCTCACTCCGGCTCCCCACCATTGGTACGCGACGGCGTACACCAGATCGGCGATGGTGGCGGTGCGGCCGTACACCGGCCGGGTCTGCGCTCCGTGCGTGTAGCCGAGGGAGCGGTCGAGGAACAGCCCGCCCGCCGCCGATTGCGGGTAGTCGCCGAACTTCCCGGTGAGGAATTCCAGGACCTCGGGCAGCCGCCCGCCGATCTGCCGCTTGTCCACGGCGCACGGGTGGTAGGCGTTGACCGCCGTCCGTCCACCGGGAAGAGCGATCCGCTCGACCTCCCAGCGCCCGATGCCGAGCATCGCCGTGCTCGGCGCGAGGGCGGTTTCCTCCGACCAGGTGACAGTGTGCCGTCCCGGGCCCGCGGGCACGTCGGAGACCTGGAAACCGTTGCCCAGTACGGAGAACTCGTCTTGGACGGTGACGGAGACCTGCAGCGCCGCCTTGTCGGCTTCGGTGCCGTTGACGGGGAACCAGGTCATCGCCGAACGCGGCTGCCCGGTGGCCACGGCCGAATCGCCGTAAGCGGCGAGCCAGCCGACCCGGCCCCGCGCGGTGGGAATCGGTTCCGGGCGGCCGTCGTAATCGACCACCACGGTGAATGTCCTGCCTTCGGCCACCGGGGTCCGCGGGGTGATCACCAGCTCGTGTTCACCCGCCCGCCGGAACGTGGCGGCCACCCCGTCGACGGTGACCGACCGGACGGTGAGCCCGCGCAGGTCGAGGTCGAACCGGCTCAGGTCCTGAGTCGCCGTCGCGGTGATCGTCGCCCTGCCGCTCAGCAGCATCGAGTACGGCGCGTAACGCAGCGCGAGTGAGTACTTGCCGACGTCGTAACCGCCGTTTCCGTCCTTCGGGTAGTAAGGATCGGGTCCGAGGACGGTCCCGTCGGGCGAGACGTGCACGTATCCGTCGCTGCCGGGTGCCGGCTGGGCCGCCGCCGAAGCCGGGCAGGTGCCGATCATCGTGGTGGCGAGCAACGCGGTGCACAGTGGCTCCTGCCACCGAAGCCGCACGGTCATGAACGAGCCTTCTCTCTCAAGGGGAGGATGTCCGGTCATCGTGCGTACGTGCGCGCCGCGCGCGGCACTGCCAGCCGGTCATGCCGCCGGGTTATCCCCGGCCGATAACCCCTCGGCATACCCGCCAGGGACTATCGCGCGCCGCTAGGGAGAGGAGATCGTCGAGGCATGCTGCCTCTCCCGGCGCTGCTCGCGCTGACGACGACGGTCTTCCTCGGCTGCCTCACCGAAGTGCTGCCCGCCGGGCTGCTGCTGGGCATGTCCGAGGAGCTGGGCGTTTCCCCGTCGGCCACCGGGCAGCTGGTGACGGTCTACGCGATCACCACCGCGCTGACCGCCGTCCCGCTCACCGGCGCGACCCTCCGGGTGCCGCGCAAACGCCTGCTGCTGGCGCTGATCGCGGGCTTCCTGGTCACCAACCTGGTGATCGCCGTGGCCTCGTCGTACCCGCTGATCCTGGCCGCGCGGGTCGTTTCCGGGGCGCTGACCGGGGTGATGTGGTCACTCGTGGCCGGCTACGCGATGCGTCTCGCCCCGCCGGGGCTCACCGGGCGGGCGCTGGCGGTGGCCATGTCCGGCACACCGATCGGCTTCGCGCTGGGCGTGCCCGCCGGTACCGCGCTCGGCGAACTCGCCGACTGGCGCTGGGCGTTCGCCGTGATGGCGCTGATCACCGTGCCGTTGCTGGTTTGGGTGCTCGTCGCGGTGCCCGCCGTGCTCGCGGATCCGGCGGGCCCCACCCGGCCGCTGGCCGCGTCACGGCTGCCCGGGATGCGTCCCATGCTCGCGACGGTGGCGCTGTTCTCGTTGGGGCACAACGTGGCCTACACCTACGTCGGTCCGGTGCTCGCCGGTCTGGAGGCGGAAACGTTGCTGGGCGCGGCGTTGCTGGTGTTCGGCTGCGCCGCGGTGGGCGGGATGGCCGCGGTCGGCTCCGCCCTCGACAGCCGTCCGCGCGCCGTGCTGCTGTCCTGCACCGCCGTGACCGCCGCCGCCATCGTCCTGCTGGGGATCAGCGACGGTGTCCACGGTCTGGTGCTCGCGGCCGCCGGACTGTGGGGCCTGGGGTTCGGCGGCGCGCCGACCGCTTTCCAGGCCGTCACCGCCTTGCTGGCGGGCCCCACGGCCGACGCCGCCCAGTCGCTCACGATCGCGGCCTGGAACGGCGCCGTCGCCGGGGGCGCGCTCATCGGCGGACTGCTGCTGCCGCTGGGAACGGGTCTGCTCCCTTGGTGCGCCGCCTTGGTGATCCTGTCGCCGCTGCTGTTCAGCCGGCGAGTCGTGCTTTCAGCGCCCGGAGATCGGTGCCGGACCCGGCGATGAGCGGCCAGACGTCGGAGCCGAGGAAGCCGGTCTCGTCGGTCGCCGCGGTCGCGCCGCAGGCGTCGCGTTCCAGCCCGTGCCGGGCCGCCACCGCGGCGACGGCGTCCTTTGTGGACTGTCCGAAGAGTCCGTCGGCGGGTACGGCGAAACCGCGTGCCCGCAGGAGTTCCTGTGCCATCCGCACCCGCGGCCCGCTGTCGCCGGGTTTGAGCAGCGGCCACTCCGGCAGCTCCACCTTCGGCGACGCGGATCCCAGCAGCTTGCCGACCTCGGTGCGCAGCTCCGGAAGCCGGTTGTACAACACGGTTCCCGGGCATTCGGTCGAGTTGAAGTCCCGGTGTCCCTTGATGAACTCCGGCGAGATCCCGTACTGCGAAGCGATGTACGCGACCAGCTTCACCAGCGAGTCCCAGAGCGCCGCCGTGACGTCCTCTTCGCTGTAGAGGCCTTCGTTCTCGATCCCGATGCAGGTGCTGTTGTTGTTGCCCACGTTCGCGCCCAGCACGTGCTGGGTACCGCCGCGCAGGATCTCCAGGCTGCGATGCCGGCCTTCGGTGATGTGCCCGCCGCGGCTGTTCGTGAACTGCTGGCCGGTGTCGATCCAGCCACGGGTGTCCATATGGAAATTCTGGATGGAGCGCGACGCCCAGAAGGCGTGTTCGAGCGTGTAGTCGGTGACGTTCCCCGGCTCGACCGTGTGGTGCACGACGATGTACGTCGGCTTGTGGTTCTGCACCTCGATCGCGCCGTTCGGCGGCCGCGCGCTCCACGCCGCGGTGCCGTAGATCTTCGGTTCTGTCACCCCGGACGCCGCGTCGGCGGCGGAAATCGTTGCTGTCCCCAGTAGCCCGACGGCGCTTACCGTCAGGCCGCCCTTGAGCGCGGTACGTCGGTCGAAGTCGGCCACGGGCGAAACTCCCATCATGCGCGTTGGCCGGAAAACTAACCCGCCATCGCGCCGATGACAACCATTGACCAACTTTTGTCGTAATGCGTTAGTGTTCGCCAGGGAGTGCGAACAGGCCGTCCCCGGTCTGTTCGAGCAGCCCGTCCACCAGCAGGGAGTCGAGACAGCGGTCGCGCTGCCCGGATTCGTGCCAGACGAGATCGAGCCGCGCCTTCTCGACCGGGCCTTCGCTGCCACGCAGGACGTCGAGCAGCAGCCCGCGCACTTGGCGGTCGGTGCCGGCGAACTTCTGGACCTGCTTCGCGGGCCCGGCGTATGCGGGCCTTCCCGCGTGCTGCCACGCGCAGTCGTCGTAGATCGGGCAGTCCGCGCATCGCGGCGAACGCGCGGTGCAGACGAGCGCGCCGAGTTCCATCAGCGCGGCCGAGAGTTTCGCGGCGGGCGCGTCGTCCGGCGGCAGCAGCGCTTCGACGTCGGCCATGTCGCGGGTATTCGACGGCGGCCCGGCGTCACCGGCGCCGTGCACGGCCCTGGCCACCACGCGCCGGACGTTCGTGTCCACCACCGGTGCCCGTTTGCCGTAGGCGAAGGCCGCGACGGCGCGCGCGGTGTACGCGCCGATGCCAGGCAACGCGAGCAGTGTGTCCACATCGGACGGAACGACGTCGCCGTGTTCGGCGGCGATGACGGCCGCCGCGGCGTGCAGCCGCAACGCGCGCCGCGGGTAGCCGAGTTTGCCCCAGGCGCGCACGACCTCGCCCTGCGACGACGCCGCCAGCGCCGACGGCACCGGCCAGCGCGCCATCCAGTCGAGCCAGATCGGCTGGACCCGCGCGACCGGTGTCTGCTGCAACATGATCTCGCTGACGAGCACACCCCACGCGGTGCATTCCGGCTCACGCCAAGGGAGGTCGCGCCCCACTTCGTCGAACCACCCGGTCAGCACATCCGCGTCGACGCCCACCGAGCCAAGCTTAAAGGTGCGACCCATCGGGCCCAAAGGCGTCTCCCCAAGGGCGCTCCGCGCCCGACGGAGACTTCACCCGTCGCGCACGCTCTTTTGGCCGGAGGCCCACGGAAACACGATGAAGGGGCGCCTCCTTGCTCAACGTGACGTTCAGCGGGATCGGCGCCCCTTCGGCGGGTTTCCGTCAGTGCGCGACCTCATGCAGCTGCCCCAGCTTCACGTCGTAGACGAACCCGCGCACGTTGTCGGTGTGCGGCAGGAAGTCGCTGCGCCGGACGCGCTGCACCGACCGGCGCACGCTGTCCTCGACCTCCCGGAACGCCTCGACCGACCACGTCGGGCGCAGCCCGCTGGCGGCTTCGAGTTCGTCCTTGAAATCGTCTTCGGTGACCATGGAGAGGCCACAGTCGGTGTGCTGCACGATCAGCACCTCGCGCGTGCCGAGCTTCCGCTGGCTGAGCGCGAGCGAGCGGATCATGTCGTCGGTGACGACCCCGCCCGCGTTACGCAGGATGTGGGACTCGCCCTGGATCAGGCCGAAGATCTCGAACACCCGGATACGGGCGTCCATGCAGGTCAGAATAGCCACCTGGAGTGATGGCCTCGGAGACGACCGGTCACCAGGAGTGGCATCGCCCAGCTCCTGGTTGCGCTTGAGCAGTACGTCGATTGAGGTCACACGCTCATTGGAACCGACACGCCGGGGGAGAGCAACGTGTGCGGGCGCAGATCACGGCCCGAACCAGCGTTCTTCCGCCGTTCGTGGCGGCGCCGACGTGCGGCCGACCCGTAGTTCCGTCCGCAGGGTGATCACCTTCGGCCCGACCCGGTCGGCCGAGCTGAGCAGCAGCTTGCCCGCCGCCTTGCCCTTCTCGAGCACCGGCTGGTGGACCGTGGTGAGGCCGGAGCGCTCGGCCTCGGTGATGCCGTCGAACCCGGTGACCGTCAGGTCCTGCGGTACGCGCAGGCCCCGGCGTTCCGCCTCGGCCAGAGCGCCGAGAGCGAGGATGTCCGAGGTGCAGATCACGGCCGTGACCTGCGGATACGCGTCGAGCAGCTGGCGTGCGGCCGACGCGCCGTCGTCCACGGTGTGGTCGAAGCGCTCGACCACCGGCACCGTCGCCCAGTCGACCCCGGCCGCCGAGAACGCGGCGGCCAGCGCCTCCAGCCGGATGCGCTGGACGTGGAAGTGCGCGGTGCTCTGCCGCTGGATGGAGACGAAGTCGTCGTTGCGCTCGCGGGCCAGCCGCATGCACAGCACGCCGATCTGCCGGTGGCCCAGCGAGATGAGGTGTTCGGCCATGGCGGTGACCGCGGCCGCGTCGTCCGGGCCGACCCGGTCGACCCCGTCCACCCGGGGCTGGTCGACGATCACCGTCGGCACCGGGCGTTCCAGCACGGCACCGAGATGCGGGTCGTCGTCGGGCACCGAGTAGACGACGAAGCCGTCGACGCCGGCGCGGTGCACGGCCGCGACGTCCTCCCTGCCCGGGCTCGCCGGGACCAGGTGCAGGCCGACGCCCGCGTCCTCGCAGGCCAGCGCCAGCCCTTCGAGCACGCCGACGGCGGCGGGGTCGCGGAAGGCGTAGGAGAGGTTCTCGGTGAGCAAAAGACCGACAGCGCCGGCTTTGCGCGTCCGCAGTGAACGGGCCACCGGGTCCGGGCCCGGGTAGCCGAGGCGGCGTGCGGTCTCGAGGACGCGACGGCGCAGCTCAGGGGACAACTGGTCCGGTCGGTTGTAGGCGTTCGAGACGGTGGTCCTCGACACACCGAGCTCTGCGGCCAACGACGCCAGTGTCGCCTGCCTCCTGGTGCGGATAGGACGGCCCATCCGCAAACCGTAACGGTTCAGAACGTTTTGCAGAAGCATCACCCGACGTGTGGCAGGTCTCGATTCAGAGTGACCCTGGGTACAGCTCGGACCTGGACCGGAGGCGTCGTCATCCTGATGGGGTACAGTTGAATCTGACAACGGTTTCCATTACCCGGCATTGGGGACACCTGGCCAGGGCATCCGCAGGAGTGCAGTAGATGAATTCCCGCCGTACCAAGAGTGTTTTCGCGGCCGTGTCGGCCCTGGCCGTCCTCGCGCTCGGCGCGACGGCCTGCGCGTCGAGCGACAAGGCGTCGACGGGCTCCGGTTCGCAGAACGCGTCCGCCGCGAACCCGGGCGGCGGCGAAAAGATCAAGGTCGTCGCCTCGACCGACGTCTGGGGCAGTGTCGTGACCGCCGTCGGCGGCGACAAGGTCGAGGTCACCTCGATCATCCACGACCCCTCGGCCGACCCGCACTCCTACGAGACCACCGCGAGCGACGCCGTCGCCGCGAAGAACGCGAAGCTGACGCTGTCCAACGGCGGCGGCTACGACGACTTCTTCTCCAAGGTCGCCGACCAGGCCGCCGGCGCGCAGAAGCTGGTCGCCGTCGACATCGCCGCGACCGGCAACGAGAACGAGCACGTCTGGTACAGCCTGCCCGGCGTCGAGAAGGTCGCCGACCAGGTCGCCGCGAAGCTCGGCGAGATCCAGCCCGCCTCGAAGGACGCCTTCACCGCCAACGCGACCGCGTTCAAGGGCAAGACCCAGGAACTCCTGAAGAAGGTCTCGGGGCTGGGCGCCTCGGGCGCGAAGGTCGTCGCGACCGAGCCTGTCGCGCACTACCTGCTCGACAGCGCGAAGGTCACCGACGCGACGCCGCCGGCCTTCGCCGAGGCCGTGGAAGCGGAGCAGGACGTGCCCGCCGCCGCGCTCAACGAGGTCAAGCAGCTGATCTCCGGCAAGCAGGTCAAGGCGCTGGTCAACAACGCGCAGACCACCACCCCGGTCACGCAGCAGGTCGTCGGCGACGCCAAGAACGCCGGTATCGCGGTCATCGACGTCACCGAAACGCTGCCCCAGGGTGTGACGGACTACATTGCATGGATGACCAAGGAAGTGGACGCGCTGGCCGGAGCACTGAAGTAGTGACCTCCGTACCCGCCGAAGCTCGCCCCGCGGTCCGTGTCCGCGGGGCGAGCCTCGCGTTCGGCCCCAGGACCCTCTGGTCCGGGCTCGACCTCGACGTCGAACCCGGCGAGTTCCTCGCGATCCTCGGGCCGAACGGCTCCGGGAAGAGCAGCCTGCTCAAGGTGCTGCTCGGCCAGCAGGGGCTGCCCGAGGGCACGGTCGAGATCGCGGGGCGGCGCCCCGGCGGGACGAACCGGCGGATCGGCTACATCCCGCAGCAGCGCGCCCTCGACGAGGGCCTGACGATGCGCGGCGTGGACCTGGTCGGCCTCGGCCTGGACGGGCACCGGTGGGGCACCGGTCTCTTCGGGATCTCGAAGCGGCGTCAGCTCGTCGCGCGGGCGATCGAGTCCGTCGGCGCGCAGGCGTACGCGAAGCAGCCGGTGGGGCGGCTTTCCGGTGGCGAGCAGCAGCGGCTCCGTGTCGCGCAGTCCCTGGTCGGTGACCCCGAAGTCCTGCTCTGCGACGAGCCGCTGCTCTCGCTCGACCTCGCGCACCAGCGCGCGGTCAGCGAACTGATCGACGAGCGGCGGCGCTCCGCCGAGACGGCCGTCCTGTTCGTCACCCACGAGATCAACCCGATCCTGTCCTATGTGGACCGGGTGCTGTATCTGGTGAACGGCCAGTTCCGGGTCGGCAAGCCGGACGAGGTGATGAACTCGGAGACCCTGTCCGAGCTGTACGGCACCCGCATCGAGGTGCTGAAGGTCGGCGGGCAGATCCACGTCGCCGGTGCGCAGAGCGCGCTGTGCGAGGACGAACCCCACCACATCGACGAACAGGCTTGTTAGCGCCGTGGTAGACGAAGTGAGGTCATTCGTGCGGTCCGGACCACACGCGGAACCCGCCCTGGCGACGCGATCCCGGTCGCGGGTTCTTGGATAGACACCGTGGACAAGATGTTCGACTTCGCCCTGACCGGTGAACTCCTCGGTCTCGACTTCGTTCAGACGGCGCTGCTCGCGGCCGCCGTTCTCGGCCTGGTCGCCGGGATGCTCGGCCCGCTGGTCGTCATGCGGCGGATGTCGTTCGCCGTGCACGGCACGGCCGAACTGGCCTTCACCGGCGCGGCGGGCGCGCTGCTGCTGGGAGTCGGCGTCGAACTCGGCGGCCTCGCGGGCGCCGTCATCGCCGCCCTGCTGATCGGGCTCCTCGGCGGCCGCGAGTCCGAACGCGACTCCGTGATCGGCGTGATCCTCGCCTTCGGTCTCGGCATGGGCGTCCTGCTGCTGTCGTTCTACGAAGGCCGCAGCGCCAACAAGTTCGGCATTCTGGTCGGGCAGATCATCACCATCGACTCGACCAACCTGAACCTGCTCGTCGGCGCCTCGGTCGTCGTGCTGGTGGTGCTCGCGGTGATCTACCGGCCGCTGCTGTTCGCCACGGTCGACCCTGCGGTAGCGACGGCGCGCGGCGTCCCGGTGCGGCTGCTGTCGCTGATCTTCGCGGTGCTGGTCGGGATTTCGAGCGCGCTCGGGGTGCAGATCGTCGGCGCCCTGCTGGTGGTCTCGCTGATGGTGACCCCGGCCGCGGCCGCCGCGCGGGTCACGGCGAGCCCGTGGAAGGCGACCGTGCTGTCGATCGTGTTCGCGGAGATCGCCGCGCTCGGCGGGATCGTCCTTTCGCTGGCGCCGGGCAAGCCGGTGAGCGCGTTCGTCACGACGATCTCGTTCGTGATCTACCTCGTCTGCCGTCTCATCGCGTGGCTGCGCGGCCGGAGCTCACGGGTCCGCGTCGAGCCGACGGCACGGCCGGCTCTGCGCTAGTTTCCCGAGTCGCTTTCGGCGGCGATTTCATTCGACGAGGTCAATCCGGCCGTAACCGGATATTCCGCGCGCCCGCCTTTGTATCATCGCCCTTGAAAAGGGGGCTTTTGGTGCAAGCATTGAACGCCGGGGAATCCGCTCAGGTGGGTCGCTACCGGGTGTTCGCCGTGCTCGGCGAGGGTGGAATGGGCCGGGTGCTGCTGGGGCGTTCGTTCGACGGGCGGCTGGTCGCCCTCAAGCAGGTGCGTCCGGCCTTCGCCAACGACCCCGGATTCCGGGAGCGGTTCCGCCGCGAGGTCATCACTTCGCGCATGGTGTCGGGCGCCTTCACCGCCGCGGTGATGGACGCCGATCCGGACGCCCCGACACCCTGGCTGGCGTCGGTGTTCGTACCGGGCCCGTCGTTGTCGGAGGCGGTGGCCGCCGGCGGGCCGCTGCCTCCGCCGTCGCTGCGGTACCTGGCCGCCGGGCTGGCGCTGGCGCTGGGGGAGATTCACCGGGCCGGTCTGGTCCACCGCGATCTCAAGCCGGGCAACGTCATCCTCGCCGCCGACGGCCCACGGGTGATCGATTTCGGCATCGCGCGCGCGATCGAGGGCGACTCGGAACTCACCCACACCGGATCGATCATCGGCTCACCCGCGTTCATGTCGCCGGAGCAGGCGGAGGGGAAGCCGCCGACTCCGGCAGGCGACATGTTCTCCTTCGGGGCGTTGCTGGTGATGGCGGCGACCGGGCAGAGCCCGTTCACCGGATCGTCCACCCCGCACACCCTCTACAACGTCGTGCACGCCCGGCCGGACCTGAGCCGGCTGCCGGAGGACCTGCGAACGATCGTCGAGCCCTGCCTGGCGAAGGATCCCGAGGACCGGCCGACCCCGGCATGGGTCATGCGGCAGCTCGGTCCCGTCGCGCCGGCTTCCTCGCCCTGGCCTCCTCCGGTGCCGCAGCTGACCGAGACGCAGCAGGCCGAGGTGTGGGGGCTGCTGAACCCGGTCCCGCCCAAGCGGTCCCGGCGCCGCCTCCGCGCGGGGCTCGCCGCGGCGGCCGTGGTGCTGCTGGCCGTCTCCGGGGTGGTGGTGGTCAAGCTGCTGACCCGGCCGGACGCGGCACCCGAGATCGCGTCGGCGCCGCAGTCCGGGGTGCCACCGACCACGCCGGTCAACCCGGACCCGCTCGGCCCGGACAACCTGCGCCGCGTGGACCTGTGCGAAGTACTGGCCGGCTGGACGGCGCCCGTGCTCGGCACCCTCGCCGCGACGTCGCCCGGACGGCGGCTGGACTGTCTTTACAACGCGCTGACCCTCGCCGTCGGGCCACGGCTGCTCGACGGGGTACCGGCCGGGGAACTGGAAGGGCTGCCGATGAACACCAAAGCCGTCGGTGGTTCGTGCTCGGCGGCCGTGCCCGTCGCCGGCCTCCAGAACGTCGTGCTCTTCACCAAGGTCGGCGCCATGGTCTCGTCGGACGAGGAGTGCGTGGTGGCGAAAGCCGGGCTCGGTGAGGCGGTGCGGCGGATCCGCGCCGGCGGCCACGCACGCGACCTGCCGCCGGGCTCACTGATCGGGCTTGATCCCTGCGCGCTGCTCCCGCCCGACAAGGTCGACCGGTCGATCGGCCCGGTACGGGCCACCGCTCTCGAGGACCTGCACCACTGTGTCCACCAGGGCGACGGCACCTTCGAGCTGCTCGTGGAGCACGGATATCCGCCTCACGGGCCGGAGCAGGTCAAGGCAGGAGGCTTCCTGCCGGTGGAGGTCGGGGGCACCACGGTGTATCGGGAGGAAAACCCGCCGGCGGGTGTCCGCGGTTGCGTGCTGACCTGGCAGCACCGGGCGATGAGCGAGAACGTCGGCGAAAACGTCAAAGTGACGTACGAGCCCCAGGGCGCCAAGACCATACAGCAGGCCTGCGCCAAGGCCGAGGAGCTCGTCAGGGCGCTTCTGCCCGCGCTCCCGAAACCCTAGGACAGACCAGTGAAGCCGTTGAATTCCGGCGAACCCCGGCAGGTCGGGCCCCACCGGATCATCGCCGCCCTCGGGGAAGGCGGCATGGGCCGGGTCGTTCTCGGGCTCGCACCCGACGGACGGCTCGTGGCCGTCAAACAGATCCATGCCCAGTTCGCCCACGATCCCCGCTTTCGTGAACGGTTCCGCCGCGAGGTCACCACCTCGCGCATGGTCTCCGGCGCGTACACCGCCGCCGTCATGGACGCCGATCCCGAAGCCGAAACCCCTTGGCTCGCCTCGGTTTTCGTCACCGGTCCCGATCTGCGCGAAGCCGTCGACGAGTTCGGCCCGCTCCCGATGGCAGCGGTGCGCCTGCTCGCCTCCGGACTGGCCGCGGCCCTCACCGAGCTGCACCGTGCCGGGCTGATCCACCGGGATCTCAAGCCCGGCAACATCATCCTCGCCGCCGACGGCCCCCGCGTCATCGACTTCGGCATCGCCCGTGCCGTCGAAGAGGCCCAGCACCTCACCGGCACCGGCTCCATCATCGGTTCACCCGCGTTCATGTCGCCGGAACAGGCCGGAAGCGGCCTCGTCGGCACAGCCTCCGACGTGTTCTCGCTCGGTGCCATCCTGGTCATGGCGTCCACCGGACGCGGACCTTTCAGTGGCACTTCGGCGCCTCAGACGCTCTACAACGTGGTCCACGCCGAACCTGATCTGTCAGCCGTGCCGGCGGAAATCCGGCCGCTCGTCGAAGGGTGCCTCGCCAAGGACCCGGCTCGACGGCCCACACCCGAGCAGATCCTGGACTTCTTCGGCCCCGTGCCGCCGGGGATCGCGCCCTGGCCGGACGTCGTGCACGCCCGCATTCAGCGGCAGGACGCCGAAGTACGTGCGGCGCTCTCCTTGCCGATTCCGGCGTGGCGGCCACCGGCCCGGCCCGAGCCGGAACGGAAAAGCCGTACCGGGCTGGTGATCGCGGGGGCGCTGGCGGCGGTGGCCGCGCTGATCGGAACGCTGGTCGTCGTCATCCAGGACGCGACTTCACCACAGGACATCGGGCCCGCCACCATACCGGTGGCGGAGGCGTTGACCTTGGAGCGGCTCCGCCGCGTCGACGCGTGCACGGTGCTCGCCGGCCGGTTCACCGAGGACCTCGGCACACTCGAGCCGGACTCGAACCCGTTGTCCCCGGACAGGTGCACCTACAGTGGCTCCAACGGCCTCCGCTTCGACGTCCGGCTCGGGGAACCCGTGGTCAACGGTGGTATCGGCGCGACGAACCGCACCGCCGAAGGGCTGCCGCTGCTGCGCGCCTCCTTCAGCGGAGGCTGCCACGCCCTCATCCCGGTGACCGGTGTCCCGGAGCTCTACGTGATGCTCTACAACGACACCGACGTGGGTGACGAATGCGCCGTCGCCGACAGCGCGCTCACCGTCGTGCTCGCCCGCCTGCGTACCCACGAGGTCGATCGTGCGGACGATCCGGCGGGCTTGCTCCCGCTGGACCCCTGCGTCCTCCCGGATGCCGCCGTGGTCGCGGCGAACATGAACGGAGCACCGGTCCGCCTGATCAGCCTGCGGAACTGCAGGTGGATGGGCGACGGCGAAAGCCTGGACGTCAAAGTCCAACGGAGTCTCTACGTCGACAACGGTCGTTCGGTCGACCTGGGCAACGGGGTCACCGGGTACGTGAGCAAGAGCAGCGATTCCGTCTGCCTTCTCTCCTGGCCGCACCGCACGCTCCCCGACGGCGACGCCGAGTACGTCTCGGTGTGGCTGCAGGGATACAGCGGCGACCGGGCCTGCGACCGGGCGCGCGCGGTCGCCGTCTCCGTGCTGGCCCGGCTGCCGAAGCGCTAGCGGATCGGGTGCTCGGCGAGCGCCTTCTTGACCGCTCCGAGGAAATCGGGGGCGATGAACGCGAGCTGGCCGGCGGCCACACTGCGTTCCACGACTTCGACGACCACGACGTCCGCGTTCACGAAAGCGTCGACGGCCTCGGCCTGTGACGTCTTCTGGGTGAAGTGCGCCAGCATCGTCAGGTTCGTGAAAGCGCCGGAGAGATACCGCGAAGACGCTTTCGTGAACGAGTCGCCGTAGACCAGCACCTTCTCGTCGACGGTCCCGATCAGCGGGCTGGCGGTGCGGTACACCGGCCTGTCGATGTCGCCGTTCGACTCGCCCGCGCGCTCGACGACGCCGTCCGGACGGAGGCTGTACACCGTGTTCGTCTTCGTGCCCTGCTTGTTGATCAGCGGCGGCAGGTCGGCGGAGGATTCGTACTGGCCGACGGGAACGCTCACCCAGGTCTGCGTGACGCCCGGTTTGATCGCGTTCGCGATGGCGCGCGTCATCACCAGCGCGCCCTCGTCGGCCCAGTGGGTGTCGTTCGGCGGGTAGATCGGCCGCTGCACCCTGCCCTCGGACGCGCGAAGCTCGGGCCGCAGGTCGATCGCGCGCGCGTCCTTGAGCATCCGGTGCCAGGTGGACGCTTCGGCCGACCGCGAGCAGTCCTTGCCCGGGTAGGTGTCGGGCAGGAACTGAGGGACCATCGTCGACTTGTCCGGCGCGACGACGAACTCGAACCGCCTACCGGACTGTTCGACCGCGCGCCGCAGCTCGTTGATCTTGGCGATGGTCTCGCTCAGCGGACGGGACGGATCGCATTTCGCGTCGGCGTCGTAGCCGTAGTACAGCCAGCCGTCGCGGCCCTGCACGACGCGGCGGTACCCGGAGGCGGCGTTCGGCGCCGGCCCCTGGGTCGGCGCGGTCTTGGGCTGTGACGGCGACGGCTGGGCGGGGATCGGGCCCGCCTGCTGCTGCGGTGCCGGCTGGTCGAGCGGGGCGCTCTCGCCGAAGACGCCGCGGCTGATCGCGTCGGCGGCGGCGATCGCGCCCGGCCGGAACGACAGCTGGTCGATCGCCCAGGTCGGCATGTCGGTGAAGAAACCCCAGCCCCGGTCCAGGCCGGGGAAGCTCGCGAGCTTGTGGTTCTCGATCTCGCCAGGCCGGACACCGAACACCCACAGCAGCGCGGGGGTGGTGAAGAACAGGAGCGCGCTGATCAGCGCGGTCAGCTGCCTGCCACCGTGACGGGGACGATGCAACGCGTGCTCACGCGGTAGCCACGCCTCGTGGACGGCTGGCAGCTGCTGGGGTTCGGACGCCACCCCTTTACCGTAATCATCCCGTGTCGCGCGCACGTGAGAACGCCTCACTTCCGCGCCCCGGATCGCGTTCAGCAGGCTAAACGCAGGTCCACCGGGCCACCCTGGCTCCGGGACCGATGTCCCCAATGCCATATTGGAGCCCCTCAGCGTCCCCGATGTGGCATTGGGGACATGGCGCTCGTCGGGCGGTGGCCGCCGACACTCCATCACGCGTCTCCCGCACCTGATCGCGTTCAGCGGGCTGAACGCGATCAGTGGAGCATCAGGAGGACCTGCAGCTCACCGACCAGGAAGCCGATGAGCCCGCCCACCGCGATGAGCTTCCACTCGTCCTGCCGGAACGCGGGCCTCAGCAGCCCCTCGAACTCCAGCGGCGTCAGCCCGAGCATCCGCCGCTCGACGATCTTCGCGACGTCCATCGCCTCGGTCAGGTAGCCCTCGGCGTGGCGGATCGTCGGCGGGAGCCGCTCCAGCGCCTTCCGAGCGGCCGCCTGTTTGATCTCGTTCAGCCGCTGTCCGCCGACGGCCATCGCGACCATCGGTTTCGCGACGCTCGCCTGCTCGTCGACGGCCCGTGCCACGAGCCGCTCGACCAGCGCGTACAGCCGATCCGACCGCGGTCCGCGCAGGACGGCGTCGAGCAGGTTCGGCACGGTGAGGATCTCGTTCGCGATCATCTCGCCGTACTGGTGTGCGACGTCGGCCCGCCGCCGCTGGAACTTGCCCTGCAGGATCACCCGCCCCACCCGCACCGGCTCGCGCGGCACGAAGATCAGCTTGATCGCGAGCCAGTCGGTGAACAGCCCGATGCAGCCGCCGAAGATCGGCAGCACCCACGGTTCCTTGGTCGCCGCCCAGACGATCGCCTGCACGATGCCGAGCCCGAAGCCGAAGTAGATCCCCGTGCGCGCGATGAACGCCATCTCCGGCCGCGACGTCTCGCGGATCAGCCGGACGAGCAGCTTCTTGTCCCTGGTGAGCCGCTGCACGGTCATATGCTGGAAGTCGAGCACCTCGTCGAGGTTCTCGGTCACCTCCGCCATGAACTCGCGCACCAGCCGCGGCGTCGACGACTGGACCTGCTTGATCAGCAGCTCCTGCGCCATCGTCGGCATGACCTCCCAGAGCCTGGGGTGGTGCTTTTCGAGCACTTCGCGGGCGACCTCGTCCACGGCCCGCAGCAGCGGCTGCTCGATCTCGCGCGTGATGATCGCCGGATCGATCCGCCGGAAGACCTCTTTGACGTCCAGCAGATTCGACGTCAGCAGCTCGGTCGCGACGGCGGCCATTCGCCCGCCGTGTTTGGGCACCACGCCCTGCCAGCCGAGGAACGGTTTGATCCCGACGAACTCGAGCGGTTTGAACATCATCTCGATGGCGACGCGTTTGGTGACGTAGCCGATCAGCGCGGCGACGAACGGGATCGCGGCGTACAGCCACCAGTGCCGGGCGAGGTCGTCCAGGACGGCGTCCACACGACCTCCTCGCTTCGCTCAGGGAAGGGGGAAACCGTATCGGTTGGGCCTCAGTGAAGCAGCAGAAGCACCTGAAGTTCACCGACAAGGCCGCCGATCACCGCGCCGACGGCGATCAGCTTCCACTCGTCCTGCCGGAACGCCGGGCGCAGCAGCTGCTCGAATTCGAGCGGGTTCAGCCGCCGCATTCTGTCCACAATGGTGTTCCGGACGTCGAGTGCGTTGACCGCGTAGCTCTCGGCGTGGCGGATCGTCTCCGGGATCCGTGCCGCCGCCTTCGCCGCCGCCGTCTGCTTCATCTCCTGGAACCGCCTGCTCCCGACGGCCAGCGCGACGAACGGCTTCACGACGCTCGCCTGCGCGTCGATCGTCCGCTGCACCTCGCGCGTGATCATCGTGAACAGCTTGTCCGACTTCGGCCCGCTCAACACGGCTTCGAGCAGGTTGGGGATGGTGATGATCTCGCGCGCGATCATGTCGCCGTAGTCGGCGGAGACCTGGTCCTTGCGTTTCTGGAACACGCCTTGCCAGGTGTAGAAGCCGAAGAACCGCTTCGGCTCCCGCGGCAGGAAGATCATCTTCAGGGCGATCCAGTCGGTGAACCAGCCGATGCCGATACCGAACAGCGGCAGCACGATCGGCGACTTCGTCAGCGCCCACACCAGCAGCTGCACGCAGCCGAGCGAGAACCCGAACACGATCCCCGACCGCGCGATGAACCGCATCTCCGGCCGCGAGATGTCGCGGATCAGCCGGTTCAGCAAGGCCTTGTCGCGCACCAGGTTCGTCACGACCATGTGCTTGAGGTCGAGCACGTCCTCGATGTTCTCCGCGATCTCGCCCATGATCTTCGTGATCGCGCGCGGCGCCTCGGCCTGCACCCGTTTGAGCAGCAACTGCTGGGCGGTGTTCGGGAGTACTTCCCAGAGTCTGGGCTGGTACTGCTCCATCACCTCGCGCGTGACGTCCTCGACGATCCGCAGAAGCGGCTGCTCGATCTCCTTGGCCACCTGGGCCGGGTCGAGCCTGGCGAAGATCTCCTTCGGGTCGACGAGGTTGGTCGTCAGCATCTCGGTGGCGGTCGCGGCCATCCGCTCGGCGTTGGCCGGCAGCACTCCCTGCCAGCCGAGGAACGGCTTCACACCGACGAATTCCACCGGTTTGAACATCATCTCGATGGCGACGCGTTTGGTGACGTAGCCGATCAGCGCGGCGATGAACGGCATGCTGACGTACACCGGCCAGTGCTCGCCGAGATCGGCGATGACGGCGTCCACTTTCCTGCCCCTCCCGCGTCGCGCTTGAGGGGCAACCTAGCCGCCTGTCCTCAGTGGAGGAGTAGCAGGACCTGAAGTTCACCCACGAGCCCGCCGATCACCGCGCCGACCGCGATCAGCTTCCATTCGTCCTGCTGGAAGGCGGGTCGCAGGATCCCCTCGAACTCGAGCGGGGTCAGTTGCTGCATCTTCGTGACGATGGTGTTGCGGACGTCGAGCGCGTCAGTGGCGTAGCTCTCCACGTGTTTCACCGTTTCGGGGAGATACGCGATCGCCTTCTCCGCCGCGGCCTTCTTCATCTCCTGGTACTGGACCCCTCCGACGGTCAGCGCCACCAAGGGTTTCGCGATGCTCGCCTGCGCGTCGATGGTGCGCTGCACCTCGCGGGTGATCATCGCGAACAGCTTGTCCGACTTGGGCCCGGTGAGCACGGCCTCCATCACGTTCCGCACGGTGAGCACCTCGTCCGCGATCAGCGCGCCGTAGTCCTTGGCGACCGCCTGGCGGCGTTTCTGGAACATGCCCTGCCAGCTGAAGAACAGGAACCGGCGCGGCTCGCGCGGGTAGAAGATCATTTTCAGCGCCAGCCAGTCCGTGACGAAGCCGGTGACGAAACCGAAGATCGGCATGATCAACGGCTGCTTCGTCAGCGCCCACGCGACGAACTGGATCAGGCCGATGACGAAGCCGAACCAGATGCCGGACCGGGCGATGAAGCGGAGCTCCGGGGTCGCGACCTCCTTGATCAGGCGGCAGGTCAGCGATTTGTCGCGGACCATCGCGTTGATCAGCATCTCGTTGACGTCGAGGACCTCGTCGATGTTCGTCGACACCTCGCGCATCAGCTTCGCGACGACCTTCGGCGCCTGCGCCCGGACCTGGTCGACCAGCATGCGCTGCGCCCGGGTCGGCAGCAGTTCCCACAGTCTGGGCTGGTACTGCTCCATGACCTCGCGGGTGACGTCCTCGACGGCCTTGAGGAGCGGCTCCTCGAGTTCCTTGACCACCTCCTCGGGATCGAGCCGGGAGAAGATCTCCTGCGGATCGACGAGGTTCTTGGTCAGCAGGTCGACGGCGGTGGTCGCCATCCGGCGCGAGTTGGCCGGGATGACCCCCTGCCAGCCGAGGAAGGGTTTGATCCCGACGAACTCCAGCGGCCGGAACATCATCTCGATGGCGACGCGTTTCGTGATGTACCCGATGAGCGCGGCGATGAAGGGCATCGTGGCGTAGACGTGCCAATGCTCGCGGATGTCTTCGAGGATCGCCGAGATGTCCAACCGGGCCTCCCTGCTTACGAGCTGTCAACAAAGCAGGATGCCATGTGATCGCCCTGCCGCACGCCGAGTGCAGCCGTTTGGCGGTACTGCCCCACGGGTCCCCGCTCATTAAGGTGGCCGCCATGGTCGCTCCTGAGAAGACGGCGCCTCAGGCGCCCTCAGCGAAATCGCCCCAGTTCGCGGGCGCTGTCCGCGGTTACGACAAGCGCCAGGTCGACGAGCGTCTCGCCGAGCTGGCCGCCGAAATCAAGCAGGCCTCACGCAGCCGCGACGAGGCCGTGGCGACCGCCGGTGAGCTCACCAAGGCGCTCGGCCACGCCCAGAAGGAACTGGACGAGACGAAGGCCGCCCTCGTACGGATGAGTGCGAGCCCGTCCGGCGCCGGCGCGATGGCCGAACGCGTCCGCATGATGATGCAGCTCGCCGAGGAGGAGATCACCGACCTCAAGGTCGCCGCCGAAGCCGACGCCAAGTCGACACGTGCCGAAGCGGACAGGTACGCCCACGAAACGCAGCGCGCGAGTGACAAGGCGGCCAAGGACGCGCAGGCGGAGCGGGAGAAACTGCTCGCGGACGCCAAGGCCGAGATCGAGCGGCTGAACTCCGAGGCGGCACAGAAGCGCAAGGAGTTGGACCTGGAGAGCGTCCGGGCCCGTGCCGCGGCGGACAAGAAGGCCGAGGAGGCATCGGCCGCTCGTCGCGCGGAGGCGGAGAAGGCGTCCGCGGACAAGATCGCGGAAGCCGACCGGGTGTCCGCGGCCAAGCGTGCCGAAGCCGAACGGATCTCGGCGGAGAAGATCGCCAAGGCGGAGAAGTCTTCGGCGGAGGACATCGCCGCGAAGCAGGAGCAGGTCGCGGAGGCACTCGCCGACGCGAAGACCCAGCAGACCGAAGCTCAGCAGGCTCGGAAGCTCTCGCTGGAACTCCGGTCGAAGGTCGCCGAGCGGCTTTCCGCCACGGACGCCGCCGTCCAGGAGGCCATCCGGCTGCTGGCTCCCGCCCCGGACGCCGCCGAGGCGCCCAAACCGGAAGCGGCCAGTCCGGCTACGCCGAAGCCGGCTCCTACCAAGACCAACGGCCCACGCCCTTCCTGATTTCTCACCGCTGGGCGACGGCGAACAGCTCGTCGTCGATCCAGCCCCTGGTGTGCAGCTCGGTGCAGAACCGCCGGTAGGACTCGGCGAGCGCGGCGCTTTCGCGCTCGTCGGGTTCGACCAGCGTTCCCTTGCCGAGCCCTGCGGACGCCTCCGTGAGCCCGCCCGGCAGGACACCCGCCGCGGCGAGCAGTGCGGCGCCGTATCCCGTTTCGGCCCGTGGGGACACCCGCAGGCCGAGCCCGGTGACGGTCGCCCGGATCCGCGTCCACAAAGGACTCTTGCTGCCGCCGCCCGCCGCCAGCAGCGGATCGGTGATCGTGACGCCGAGGCGGCGGAGGTGATCCAACGCCAGCCGCTCGAGGAAGGCGACTCCCTCCAGCCTGGCCCGGTGCAGCTCGACCTCGTCGGCTTCGCCGGACACGAAGCCCTCGGCGTCCGCGCTGGCGAACGGAAAGCGTTCGCCTTTGCGCCGCAACGGATACGCGACGATCTCGGCCGGGCCCAGCGCGGCCGCCGCCGCGTCGAGTTCGGGAAGACACTCCTGTCCGGCGACGGCCTCGCCGCCGGTGTTCGACGCGCCGCCCGGGAGCCACCAGCCATCCGGATGACGGTGGCTGTACATCGCCCCCGTCGGATCCGGGACCAGTTCTTCGGTGACTCCCTTGAGTACATAGGTCGTGCCGAGGATCCCGACGAAGCTCCCGGGGGTGACCGCCCCGGCCGCGAGCTGGCCCGCGCAGCCGTCGGTCATCCCGGCCACGACGAGGCAGCCTGCCGGGAGCCCGGCGACCGGACGGGCCACCTCGCCCAGCACGGTGGCCGGCGCGACCACCGAGGGAAGCAGGCTCGCCGGTACCCCCAAGGCATCGAACACCTCGCCCGGCCATTCGAGGGCGAGCGGGTCGTAGCCGCTCTTCAGCGCATGCGACCAGTCGGCCGCCACCGGCCCACCGGTGAGTTCCGCGGCGATCAGCTCGGGCGTGTGCCGGATCCCCGCGACGCCGGGGACGTGCTCGGCCAGCCAGGCGACGCGGCCGAGCGCGGCCGTGGCGGACACGCCGAAACCGAGCCGCCGCCAGCGATCCGCGCCGAGTTCGGTGGCCTTGAGGTTGAGCTCCGCGCCCCGCCTGTCGTCGTACATCAGCGCGGGCGTGACCGGCTCGCCCGAGGCATCGACCCCGACGATCGTCCCCGACGTCGCGGCGACGGCCACCGCGGCGACCTCGCCGCCCCTGCCCGGCAGCTCGCCGGTGACCTTCGCCAGCACCGTCTTCACCGCGGGCAACCAGGACCGGGCGTCCTGCTCGCTGCGCCCGCGGCCATCGCGGACCGGAGCGGGCAGCGGCGCGGCGGCCGAAGCGAGGACGGTGCCGCCGCGTACCGCGAGGGCGCGGACCCCCGCGGTGGCGACGTCGATGCCGATCGTGACGGGTTGGTTCACGTGATGACGACCTTCTCTCCGGCTTCTTGCAGACTCTTGTCCTCTTCGATCGCCTTCGCCGTCTCATCGGGCAATTTCAGGTAGCGCACCATGACCGCCGCGACCAGATACAGCGCGGCGAAGACGATCACCACTCCGGCCGCTCCCAGCGGGCCGAGGAACACGCTGACGATCGCCGGCCCGGCGAACGCCGCCGCGCCCGCGCCCAGGTTCAGCAGTGCCATCGCACCGCCCTTGTTCTCCGGGGCGAGGGAGGGGAGCAGCGCCGAGATCGGCACGAACCCGGCGAGCGTGGCGCCGTACAGCGCGCCGACGAGCAGCGCGAGCCAGTAGTACTCGGCGCCCATGGCGATCGGGACGAAGTACAGCAACAGGATCGAGATCGCGCAGCCGATCGCGCCGAACCAGAAGATCGTGGTGCGCCAGCCGATCCGGTCGCTCAGCACACCGAAGATCAGGTTGAAGAAGATGTTCGTGCCGTAGATGACCGAGACCAGGAGGAGCCAGCGGCTCTCCCCGAAGCCGATTTCCTCGATGAAGATCGTCGGGAAGAACACCAGCATCCCGAACTCGGGTGCCGTGTTGATGACGCGGACGAGCATCCCGACGCCGACACGCGGCTTCTTCCACGCGATCGACACGCTGGACACCAGGCTCTGCACCGGTTTCACGTCCGGCGGCGCGAGCCGCGTGTACCCGGTCCGCTGGCGGACCCCGAAGATCGCCAGCACTCCGCCGGCCGCCAGCAGGGCCACCGACACCCAGAGCGTGCCGTACTGGCCCAGCACCGGGTTCGTGAAGCTCGCGACCAGGGCGCCCAGCGTCGGCAACCCGCCGGTGAACGCGAAGTAGAACCAGCCCACGGCCGCGCCGAGCCTGGCGACCGGCGCCACCGCGGTGATCCAGACCAGGAAACCGAACGCGAACATCGGATAGCCGAAACCGCGGAGACCGTAGAACACCAGCATCAACGGGTAGTTCTCGCCTGACACCGCGACCGCGAGGAACAGCACGTCGAACACCAGCCAGATGGCCAGGCCGATCATCATCACGCGCCGCGGCCCCCACAGGTCCGACAGCGCGCCCGACAACCACGACGCCAGCATCACGGCGACGCCGTACACGGTGATGACGTACGAGGCCTTGATCTCGGTGCCCGCGCCGTTGTCCGCCATGAACGGCGCGATGAAGCCCGATTCGACTCCGTCGCCGATCATGAACAGCAGCAGCCCGGCGTAGCCGAGGAACAGCGGGGCGGGCAGGCCCCAACGGTTCAGTACGCGGGCGAACCCGCTCCCGGATCGCGATAACGGCGGTGTTACCTGGTTCATGCACGCCTCCATGACGTCGTGTCCAGCGTATCATGGATCGTGTTAACTTAACTTTCAAGATGTTACATCGATGGGTTTTCGTGTTAGCCTCGCGCGCCTGGGCGGGCCTCGGCCGCGCGTGTGTCGTCCCGTCAATCGCACGAAACGGCCTGCTCGGGCGGTCGTGAGTGGCGAGAGGCGCCTTCGGCCCTGGTCGTGGGTCGGGTTGGTCGTGAGTGGCGTTTCGGGTTCTAACCCGAAACGCCACTCACGACCCCCTCGTGCAATCGCCCACCCGGGCATCAGTCGGACATTGAGTCAGCGAAAAGTGTCCTTGGTGGACGCTCAGGGGCGCGGTCGGCTCCTGTCGGCCAGGGCAACCGAGCGCGTGACCTGCGGCAATCCTCACCGCTTACGATCAAGACCCCCATCCAAGATCAATGGGGTTCTAACCGCATTCCTCACTCACGACCACCCGTCAGGCACGCCTCAGTGCTCGCCCCATCGGCCCGCGAACCGGCAGACCTGACGCCGGGCCGAAGTCTTCAGAGCTCCGCGATGTCCACTTCCACCTGGCTTCGCATCTCCTCGGCCAGGTGGTCTTCCACCCCGTCGTCGACGATCAGCACGTCGAAGTCGCTCAACGGTGCCAGCCGGTGCAGTGCCGCGCGTTCGGTCTTGCTGTGGTCCATCAGCAGCACCTTCGTCCGGGCGCTGGCCAGCATCGCGCGTTTCAGCATCACGATCTCCGGCTCCTGGTGGAACGTCATCCGCGTGTTCATCGCCGAGGTCGAAACGAAGGTCGCGTCGACGTTGATCCGCTCGATCGCCTCGAGGCTCTGCATGCCGAGGAACGAGTCGTGGGTCGCCGAGTAGTCGCCGCCGATGCAGATGAGCCGCAGGTCGGGGACGCCTTTGAGCAGTTCGATGGCGCCGAGGTAGTTCGTCGCGACGGTCAGCGGGGTGACCCGGTGCAGCATCTTCGCCAGCGCTAGGGCGCTCGTGGAGTCGTCGAGCAGGATCGACATCCCCGGTTCGACGCGGGCGAGCGCGTGCGCGGCGATGGCCATCTTCTCCTCCGAATGCACGTTCATCCGGTAGTCGGCGTTGCTTTCGAAGACCGTCGACGGCATGGCCGACACGCCGCCCCGGTACTTCCGGAGCAGGCCGCGCCGTGCCAGTTCGTCGACGTCGCGGTGCACCGTCATGGTGCTTACGCCGGTGAGTTCCACCAGTTCGGCGATGCTCGCGGAGCCGGTCGTGAAGACGTGTTCGGTGATCAGCTGCTGACGCGTGTTACGAGAGTGTGCGCTCGCACCGGCCGTCTTCTCATCGCTCATACCGTTCAGTATCGCGTGTGCGCCGGCTGGTTGAGGCGCAGCAGGCCGGTGCGCGTGCCGTCGATCGCGATCTCGGTGACGGCCGCGTTGTCCAGCCGCGGGAACACCGTGCGGTAGGTCTCGAGCGGGATGCCGAGCAGTGCGCACAGGGTCAGCCTGATCAGCGTGTTGTGCGCGACGACCAGCACCGTCTCGCCCGGTACCTCGGCGGCGATCGCGCGCAAGGCCCCGGCTCCGCGGGCGGCCGCTTCCTCCGGAGGCTCCGAACCGGGGAAGGCGCCGGTCACGGGATCGGCGAGAAACCGCGCGACCGCCTCGGGATCCGACGCCGCCAGCTCGTCCCTGGTGCGCCCTTCCATCAGTCCGAAGTGGACTTCACGCAGTCCGTCGATCACTCGCAAGGGCAGGCCCAGCGCCTCGGCCGAAGGCGCCGCCGTGCGACGAGCCCGGCTCTGCGGCGAGCAGTACACCGCCGACGGCTCGACCGCCGCGGCGAAGCCGGCGAGCTCGTCCGCCTGGCGCAGTCCTTCCCCGGTCAGCGCGACGTCGCTGCTGCCCGCGTACCGGTTCTCGGCGTGCCATTCGGTCTGGCCGTGCCGTGCCAATAACAACCGTGCGACCACGGGATCCCTCCTCGGGGCTTGTCCAGATCACATCATCGATGTTAACTTAACAGCATCGATGTGAAAGGAGATGTCGGATGGCACTCGCCGCGGTGGTGTTCGACCTGGACGGTGTCCTCGTCGACAGTGAACACCTTTGGGAGGAGAACTGGGTGGCGTACGCCGCCCGGCACCGCACCGAATGGACGGCTGAGGACACCGCGTCCGTGCAGGGGATGAGCGCGCCCGAATGGGCCGCGTACCTCGCGAAGCGGTCCGGCACCCCGGAAAGCGCGGCCGAGGTCGAGCGTGCCGTGGTGGACGGCATGATCGCCGCGATCGAGGCGGGAGAGGCGCCCTTGCTGCCGGGCGCCGGTGAGATGGTTCGCGAGGTGAGCGCGAAGGTGCCGGTCGCGCTGGCGTCGTCGGCCGCCCGCCGGGTGATCGACGCGGTACTCGACAAGCACGGGCTCACCGGTGAGTTCTCCGCGACCGTTTCCAGCGCCGAGGTCGCCAGGGGCAAGCCGAGTCCGGACGTCTACCTCGAAGCCGCGGCCAGGCTGGGCCGGTCCGGCGAGGAGTGCCTGGGCGTCGAAGACTCCGGCAACGGCATCCGTGCCGCCGCGGCGGCCGGGCTCACCGTGATCGCGCTGCCGAACCCGGTGTACCCGCCGAAGCCGGACGCGCTGGAGCTGGCCGCCGAGGTCGCGGAGAACAACGACGACGTGCGGCGCAAGCTGCTCGCGTACCTGTCCGGCGAACTCGCGGAAGCGAGCGGGCGATGACGGTCCTGGGTACCGCGGAGACGTTCAAACGCGACTGGCTGGACGGGTTCGTCACCGCCTACGGGCGTTCGGTGCGCAAGGTGCCCGATGCGTACGGCGTGCTGCGCCGGGAGGATTCCGCGCCCAAGGTCGCGGTGGTGATCGGCGGCGGCTGCGGGCACTACCCCGCGTTCGCCGGGCTGGTCGGTCCCGGGCTCGCCGACGGCGCCGTGGTGGGTGACGTGTTCACCAGCCCGAGCGCCGAACAGGTCTATCGCACGGCACGGGCCGCGGAGAGCGGCGCCGGCGTGCTCTTCGGTTACGGCAACTACCAGGGCGACGTGCTGCATTTCGGGCTCGCCGCTCGGAGGCTGGCCGCCGAGGGCGTCGAAAGCCGGACGATCCTGGTCACCGACGACATCGCCAGCGGTCCCGCCGACGCGCCCGAAAGGCGTCGCGGCGTCGCGGGCGACTTCCTGGTCTTCAAGATCGCGGGTGCCGCCGCCGAACGCGGTGACGATCTGGCCGCCGTGCACGCGGTGGCGGAGAAGGCGAACGCGAACACCCGTACCTTCGGCGTCGCGTTCGGCGGGTGCACCCTGCCCGGCGCTTCCGCGCCCCTGTTCACCGTCGGCGAGAGTGAGATGGAGCTGGGGCTCGGCATCCACGGTGAGCCCGGTGTGCGCACGGTCGGCAGGCTGAGCGCACGGGAGCTGGCCGACCAACTGGTCGACGGCCTCCTCCCGGAGCTGCCCGCCGGTGACGGCCGGGTGGTGGTCCTGCTGAACGGGCTGGGGCGCACCAAGTACGAGGAGATGTTCGCGACCTACACCCGCGTGCACGAACGGCTCGCCGCGGCGGGGCTCAGCCCGCTGCACACCGAGGTCGGTGAATTCGTCACGTCGCTCGACATGGCGGGTGTCTCGCTGTCGATCTTAGTGCTCGACGACGAACTCGCCGAGCTCTACGCGGCTCCTTGCGACACCCCTGGCTACCGGAGCACCGGTGCCGCGCTGGCACAGGTTCCGCTGGAATCCACAGTGGACTCGCTGCTGGCCGAGACCGCACCGGGGCAGGGCATCGTGGACCGCGCGTTGACGGCGGCCCTGCACGACATCGAGGCCGACGAGGCCGAACTCGGCAGGTTGGACGCGGTCGCGGCGGACGGCGACCACGGTCTCGGCATGACCAGGGGGATGCGGGCCGCGGTGGCCGCCGCGCGGCGGGACGAAGACTCGCTGTCCACCGCGCTCCTCGCCGCCGGGACGGCGTTCGCCGACGCGGCGGGCGGTGCGTCCGGTGCGCTGTACGGGGTCCTGCTCGCCGAGACCGGTGCGGGACTGCGCGGTCTGGCGGGCGACAAGGTCACCACGGAAGCTCTCGCGAGCGCAGTGGACGGCGCCGTGAAGGCGTTCGTCGAACTGGGCAAGGCCGAGCCAGGTGAAAAGACCATGCTCGACGCCATCGAGCCGTTCAGGCTGGCGTTGCGCGAACAGGCCGAGGCGGGCGCCGACGTCCCGCAGGCCTGGCAGAAGGCGGCCCAGGTCGCGGTGAGCGCGGCCGAGGCCACTGCGGACCTGCTGCCCGCCAAGGGACGGGCGGCCCGGTTGGCGAAGCGGAGCAAAGGGCACCCCGATCCCGGGGCCACTTCGTTCGCGTTGCTCGTCACCGCGGTCGGCCAGGCTCTGGGAAAGGAAGACTGAATGCGGATCGTGGTGGCGGCGGACAACGCCGGGGTCGCTCTCAAAGACCAGCTGCGTGACCTGCTCCTCGCCGATGACCGGGTGGACGAGGTCACCGACCTCGGCGTGGCAGATGGCTCCGACGACAAGGCGTACCCGCTGCTCGGCCTCGCGGCGGCGGAGACGATCGCCCGGGGCGAGGCGGATCGCGGTGTGCTGGTCTGCGGGACCGGGATCGGCATGGCCATTTCGGCGAACAAGGTGCCCGGGGTCCGGGCCACGGTCGCGCACGACTCGTACTCCGCCGAGCGTTCGGTCAAGTCGAACGACTGCCAGGTGATCACCTTCGGCGCCCGGGCGATCGGTCCGGAGCTGGCGAAGAAGATCGTCGCCGAATGGGTCGGCTACCGCTTCGACCCGGCCTCGGCCAGCGCGAGCAAGGTCGCGCACATCACCGAATACGAGCAAGCGCTGAGTACCTGATGGTGAACCCGCGACCGCGATCGACGTCGGCAGGGCGCTGCCCTCGCAGGGCACGTCACGTCCGGCGGACAGGGCGCCCTGCCACCGCGATAGCGGGGCCTTCGGCCAGGGCGGCTTCACTCGTACGGTCACTTTTCCGGATACATCTCAGCTCCGCCAACAATCATTGAGACTGCCCGATGCGGGCACGGAGAGAGGACGCAGAGTTGCGGATACTCGCTGCGGGAGACCATTTCGTCGGCACCGGCCTGCTGGCCGACGCCGTCCGTGCCGAGATCGGCGCCGGGCACGAGTTCTCGGAACTGACCCTGCCCTGGCCGGTGGAGCCGTTCGGCCCGGTCGCGAACGTGCACGAGGCGAGCGGCACCGAGGAGCAGGTGATCGAGGCGCTGGCGGGAGCCGAGGTCGCGGTGACCCAGATGGCGCCCTTCACCGAGCAGGTGTTCGCCGCCGCGCCGGGGCTCAAACTCGTGTCGGTGTGCCGGGGAGGCCCGGTCAACGTGGACCTCGCGGCGGCCACCGAAGCGGGTGTCGCGGTGACGTACGCGCCCGGCCGGAACGCCGGTGCCGCCGCCGAATTCGCGGTGGGGATGATCCTGGCCGCGATGCGCAGGATCTCGACGTCCTCGGCCGAACTGCTGGGCGGCACCTGGCGCGGTGACTACTACGCCTACGACCAGGCCGGTCTCGAACTCGACGGGACCACCGTCGGCCTGGTCGGGTACGGCGCGATCGGCGCGCGGGTGGCCAAGGTGCTCGTGGCGTTCGGCGCGAAGGTGCTGGTCGCCGACCCGTTCGCGGACCCCGCCAAGATCGCCGCCGACGGCGCGGAACTCGTCGAGCTGGAGGCTCTGCTGCGCCGCAGTTTCGTGGTGAGCCTGCACGCCCGGCTCACCGAGGAGACCCGGCATCTGATCGACGCCGCCAAACTCGCCTTGCTGCCGGAGGGCGCCGTACTGGTCAACACCGCGCGCGGTGGCCTGCTGGACTACGCCCCGCTGCCGGAAGCCCTGCGTTCGGGACGGCTCGGCGCACTCGCGCTCGACGTGTACGACGTCGAGCCTCCGCCCGCGGACTGGGCACTGCGGGACGCGCCGAACGTGATCGCGACCCCGCACCTCGCCGGAGCAAGCAGGCAGACGGCGGAGCGGGCGGCGAGTATCGTCGCCGCCGAGGTCGGCCGGTACGTCCGCGGGGAGGCGCTCGCGAATCTGGCGAACCCCGAGGTCCTGCGGCCATGATCATCGGCGTCGACATCGGCACGTCACTGACGAAGGCGGTCGTCTTCGACAAGGCCGGGATGTCCGTGGCGAGCGCGTGCACCACGTCCGAGGTGCACCACTTGCCGGGCGGGCTGGTCGAACAAGACCTCGACCAGGTGCTCGGCACCGTGGCGACGGTCGTCCGCAAGGTCGCCGCCGGGCTCGACGGTCCGGTCACCGCGCTGGCCCTCACCGGACAGGGCGACGGACTGTGGCTGCGTGACGAGTCCGGCGAGGCAGTGCGCCCGGCGATCTCCTGGCTCGACGGACGGGCGAACTCGCTGCTCGCCGAATGGCAGGCCGACGGAGTGACCAGGGAAGTGTTCCGCCGCACCGCGTCGGGAATGTTCCCGGGCTGCGCCGCGGCGATCATGTCCTTTTTGGACACTCATGAGCCGGAGTCGCTGGACAGGGCGGCGGTGGCGGGCTACTGCGTCGACGCGGTGCTCCAGCGCTTGACCGGCGAGATCACCGTCGACGCCTCGGATGCTTCGCTGCCCTTCCTCGATCCGGCGACCCGGCGCTACGACGAAGGTGCCATCGCGGCCGTCGGACTCTCCCACCGCCGGAGCCTGTTCGTGGAGCCCGCGGCGCCGAAGACCGTTTTCCGGCTGGACGAGCGCGGAGCCGGGCTGCTCGGTCTTCCCGTCGGGCTGCCGGTCACCGCGGGGCCGTTCGACCTGCCCGCGAGCGCCATCGGCGCCGGTGTACGACGGCCGGGCGACGGCATCCTCACGGCGGGCACCACACTCGCGTGCCAGGTCCTGACGGACTCGGCGGAGTTCGATCCGGAGGGCGAGCCGGCGGGCATGTTCCTTTGCACGCCGGAAGAGGGAGAGTTCCTCCGGGCGATGCCCGCGATGGTCGGCACCGCGGGCATCGACTGGGTGTGCCGTCTGTTCGGCATCGCGGTCGAGGAGATCGGCCCGCTGCTCGACGCGAGCAGGCCGGGCGCGGGTGGTGTTCGCGCGCTGCCGTTCCTCTCCGCGTCGGGTGAGCGAGCGCCGTTCGTCGACGCTTCGGCGAGGGCGCAGTTCTCCGGCCTGAGCCTGGAGAGCGAACGCGGCGACATCGTCCGGGCGCTGTGCGAGTCGATCGCTTATGCGGCAAGGCATTGCTTCGACGCCGCCGGGCTCACCGGCACGTTGTACGCCTGCGGCGGCGGGGTTCGCTCGCTCGAGTGGACCCGCATCTTCGCCGACGTTCTCGGGCGGCCCATCGTGATCCCCGGCGATCCGGGGGTCGGCGCGCGGGGAGCGGTGATCGTCGCGGCGGACGCCCTCGGCGAGCCAGTCGACAGGGAGTTGTGGGCGGAAAGCGCACGCGTCGTCGAGGTCAGGCCCGAGAACGTAGAGTTCTACGAGCAGGGCTACGCCGACTATCAGGCCTCACTGGCCGCGGCCCGCGGACTATGGAGGTTGTGACGGTGATCCTGGCCAAAGAACGCTTGGCGGTCTGCGAATTCGCCCGCCGGATGACCACCGACGGACTCGTGGTCGGCACCTCCGGGAACGTCTCCGCGAGGCAGGGCGACCTGATCGCGGTGACCCCGACAGGAGTCGACTACGCCGGGCTGCGGCCGGAGGACGTACCGGTCGTCGGCCTGGACGGTGAGGTCGTCGACGGCTCGCTCAAACCGACCAGCGAGCTCCCGATGCACCTCACCGTGTACCGGCAGGCGGTGGATCCGGACGGCAAACCGGTCTCCGCCGTGGTGCACACGCATTCCGTGCACGCCACGGCGGTCTCCACCCTCGTCACCGAGGTGCCGCCGATCCACTACATGCTCGCCGCGATCGGCCCCACAGCCCGTGTCGCGGCCTACGCGACGTACGGCACCGAGGAGCTCGCCAAAGTGATGCTGGAGGCGCTGGAAGGACGCCGTGGCTGCCTGCTGGCGAACCACGGCACCATCACCTTCGGCGACAGGCTCGGCTCCGCCTACAGCCGGGCGCAGCAGCTGGAGTGGGTCTGCCAGGTGTGGCTGACGGCCCGGGCGGCGGGAACACCGAACCTGCTCCCGCCCGCCGAGATCGAGCACGTCGTGGAGAAACTCCGCGGCTACGGCCAGCGTTGACGTCACGCGTGTTCCGTCTCCAAGCACGCGTGTCGCGCCTCTGAACACGCGAAAACCGCTGTACGCCACCGAATGACGAGCCGACGGCAATCGTGATCGCACGACGCTAGGAAGCAGCGGGCTCGGCCTCGAAGTCCGTGGCGTCCACGGCGTGTACCGCGTCGAGGAGTTCGACGACCGTCGGATCGTCGACGGCTTCCTTGATGCACTGCCACAACTGAAGATTCGCCAACGCCCAGCGGGAGTAGTTCTCCGCCGCTTTGGGGTTGTAGAAGTAGTAGCCACTGTCGTGGACATCGCGTTGCTCGCCGACGATCTTGTCCGCCAGTTCGCGGAGGCTCAACCCGTTCTCCCGCAGATAGCGGTGGGCGAGTACGACGGGCGTCACCGGCAGCGCCTTGAACAGCGTGTCGGCGTCGCTCAACGCTTGAGCCTCGAGCGAGATGTGCCGGCCTCTGGTGGCCATTTCGGCTTCGTCGATGATCTCGTCGATCCACCGGGCCACGGTCTCCTCGACACCGCATTCCCGCAGGATGCCCAGCCGGAGGTCTCGTCCGGCGGCCGCGGGGGAGTTCCGGTGCACGATGTAGTTCACATCGTGCACCAGCGCCGCCACCTCGACGACGGATCGGTCCGCACCGTTGTGATCGGCGAACCCCGCGGCCTTGGCCCGGACGAAACTCACGTGGTGCCAGCCGTGGAACTGCAGTCTGTCCGCATAACGCCAGCACAGTCGCCGGACATGGTGTTCGACGGCTTCGATGGTCTGGGAAGGAATCGTGCTCTTTCGCGCGCGCATACACCTCTCCGATCCCGTTTACAGACGGGTGGAGCAAGGGTATGCGTCTTCGACGGCGGTGTGTAGTCAGATGCGGCCCGCCAGGTCCCCCAATCGGACCTCGACCGGAACGTGACGATGTCCGATTCCGGTCTTCGGGTCATAGGAAAGACTGAACTCGCTCACGGGACGTGATTTCACCAGAAACGTCATGGTCCCTTCGGTGGCCTCGGGAATCCGATGGAACTCGTCCGCGTACATGACGCCCGCGGATCCCGTCTGACACAGCGTGCTACGTCGTAACCGAACCGATGTGATCAATCCGGAAAGTTGATCTCGCAGGGTCGAATAGCGCTCGTGGACATAGTTGCCACGGAGGATCGTGGTGCAGAAGTGATATCTGTGGTTGTGCACGGAATCGGCGTACCCCTCGCGCCAATCCGACGGCGACTTGTACTCGTGCAGCCAGATCGAAAAGGGATCCGTCGGGCAATCGAGCAGGCACCAGGCGAAATGGGTGGTGGTCTCCCGGGACCGCTCGAGTACCGCGCTCGCCTCTTCCGGGCTCAGGGAATCCAAATGCCGCCGGAGGTCGTCGCGCAACTCTGGTCTCGACGTCCAGTCGCGAAAGATCCTGTCGACGATCTGCCAGTGCTGTGTCAGCGGCAGGTCCGTGGTCCGGAGCAGCGCGGAGAACTGGGTGAGGGGGGACAAGCGAGTGAGCAACTTCAGCTCCTCAAATCTAGTGCCGTGCGACGCCGAGAGGTCAGTGGTTCAACTCGGCGAGTGTGGTGAACTCCTTCCGGAAGGTGTGGAATTTCCCTTCCAGTTCGAGGAAGTTCTCTTCGGACAGGGGAGAGCCGGTGATCTTTTCGTACAGGGCCAGGAAATCCGCCCTCGTCGTCGTGGCCGAGATGCGGAAGTGCCGTCCGGAGCGGGACTGGGACACGCGCAGGAACTCGGAGCGTTCCTTGTTGTACAGGAACGAGCCTTCGCTGAACCGCAGCGTGCGCGGATACAACGTGGTCGCGCCGCGGATGTCGCTGTACAAGGTCACCCAAACGCTCTCGTCGAACACTTCGAGGCGGTCCAGTGGCGGATCGGCGACGACGGTGATGTCCACCAGCGAGCACCGGCTGCGCGCCAGGAACAGCCCGACGAGGCCGATGCTGATCTCGTCGTTGAGCCGCTTCCGGATCGTCTCGTAGTCCATTCCCGCTTCTTCGCTGCGCAGGAGATAGCGCGCCCTGCCGCCGATCGCGCCCTCGTCGCGTGGGTCGGCGATGACCACGCGAAGTTCCCTTTCGGTGCGGGACAACAGCAATCGGGCCGCGGCGTGCCTACCGGAGAACCCGCGGAAGAAGTAGTGCCTGGTCACGTCGAGGTCTTCGGTCATGACCCGGTTGAACAACGGATCCGGATCGGTGGTCGCCTCGAAGACGTGGGTGGGGAAGAATTCCTTGTTGAGCGAACGGTATTCGGCGCTGAGCGCTTCCAGCGCCCGGCGGCTTTCCTCGATCACCGGGGTCACCATCGCGCGCTGTGACGCGGTGGCGGTGATCAGGGTCTGGCCGAAGCCGACCACCGCGGAGATCAGGGTGCCGGTGCCCAGTGAGGTGAGCAGCGTCTTTCCGGCGCCGGGATCCATCATGCTGGAGATCCACAGGCTGAGGCCCGCGACGACGACCAGTACGGTGAGCAGCAGACTCGTCCTGGTCCAGAAGATCTCTTGCAACGGGGTACGGCGGAGCCGATCGGCTTCCGCGGGCACGAAGGTCACCTCCTTGATCGGCACTCGAACGGACGAACGCAGTGCGTATCGGTTTGAGTGCGGGGAGTTACTCTACGCGCATCGTGACCAGGCCGAAATAAGAAATTCGGGGGAAAGCACCCGACAACGAAGGTGACGCTCGGCGATGCCAGTTTCGCGTCGCAGGTTTCGCCGGATCGCGAAAAAACCACTCACGGAGCGTGCGGAAGGATTCCTTCGTACCACGCGGGTCCGGGCTTCGCCGACGTCAAGGTTTCGACGACTGCCGAAGACGGTGCGGAGTACACCGTGGGGAAGTCGATCTCGCCCTTGCTCGGGTCCAGTGTCCACGCGAGCCGCTCATCTTCCAGCAGAAAATGCGCGTCCGCACCGTTTTTGTTGCCTCTGGGGTCGAGCCGGATCCACCGGTCCAGGTCGGCGACGTACACGCCGTTGAGCCCGTGCAGAACGCCGATCCGCTGATAGCAGAACCCTGCCGGGATGCCTTGGCTGCGAAGCAAAGCGGCCAGCAGATGGGCCTTCGCGTAGCAGAGCCCGACTCCCTCGCGCAGAACCTCGGAGGCCATAAGAGTGACCCGGGAATCGACGGCGTCCACCGTATGGTCGATCTCGTCGCGCACGAAGTGAAACATCGAACGAATCACGTCGACTTCGGTGCCGCCGGTCGGTGACAGTCCGTCAGCCGTTTCGCGGATCAGTGGGTGATCGTGATCGATGATCGCGTCGGCGGCGAGATAATCTTCGAGCCGCTCGGATTCGATCTTCAGTGCGATTTTCACGCGGCACCACCCAATACCGTGTCGACGACCTCTTCGAGGAATTTCGGACCGGCTTCGCCGCCGCGCAGCAGCAGCCGGAACCAGATCGCTCCCGCGAGCAGATCCATCACCAGAACCGGATCGACGCCGGCGCGCAGTTCGCCCCTCGCGGTGGCGCGTTCGAAGATCGGCTCTTCGCGTGCCATGCGGTCGGCGAAGAAACTCCGTGTCACGTCACCGAGTTCGGGGCGCCGGGGGCCCGCGGTCAAGGTCGCCGTGACGACCGGCGCGGTGCGCTCCGAGGTCAGCAGCCGGTGGATTTGCGTTGCCACGGCGAGAAGATCGCCGCGCAGGCTGCCGGTGTCGGGGACGTCGACGGCGAACAGGCCCGAATCGCGCAGCGCGGCGGCCAGGAGCGCGTCCTTCGACGGCCACCATCGGTACAACGTCGTCTTGTTGACGCCGGACCGGGCGGCGACGGCCTCGATGGCGAGCTTGTCGTAGCCGTGCTCGGCCAGAAGTCCGAGGGTGGCGGCGAAGATCGCCTCGGCCTTGCGCGGGCCCTTCCGGGTACTCACCGGAGCACAATACAACGCACCGTTGCGTTGTGCGGTGAGCGGGCGTAGTTTGCAACGCAACGGTGCGTTGTATTCAGGAGGTAGTCCATGATTCCCCTCGTCTTCGTCCACGGCATCCGGCTCAGCGGCGCCGCCTGGACCGAGCAACTCGAACTGCTCGGACAGGCCGCGAAAGCAGTCGACCTCCCAGGCCACGGCACCCGCCGGAGAGAGCGGTTCACCCTGGACGATGCGGTGGATGTGATCGCCGAAGCCGTCGACGAACCCGCGCTGGTCGTCGGGCACTCCCTCGGTGGATACGCCGCCATCGCCGCGGCCGCACGGTATCCGGAGCGCGTGGCCGGCCTCGTCGTCGCGGGCTCGACCTTCCTGCCCGGCCGGGCACTGGAGACTCCGTTCCGCGCAGCGCACCGCTTGCTCATGCGGCTGCCGGACCAGGGGGAACGGCTGAGCCGATGGCAGTTCCGAAGTGCCCTGCCGCCGAAAGTCGCCGAAGCGGTGATCGGCGGCGGCATCGCGACCGAGGTCATCCCGGATGTCGCCAAGGCCTTCGCGGACTTCGACGTGCTGGCGGAACTCGCGGCCTACCCGGGCCCCACCTGGCTCGTCAACGGCTCACGCGACCACTTCCGCCGCCACGAACACCGCTTTCTCGACGCCTGCGCCGACGGACGCCTTATCTCCGTGCCGAAAGCCGGGCACTACCTGCCGATGGTGCGGGGCAAGGAGTTCTCCCTGTTGCTACTCGACGCGGCCCGCAGCCTGTCGATCTCCGGCAGCCGGTAATTCGGAGGCGCCCGGCGCCGCCCCCGGCTAAGGTGATCACCATGTGTTCCGTCATCCACAATTGGCAGGCTGTTCGCACCCGGTCGACGCGCTGACCTGGTGCCGCTCTTCGTCGGCGTCAAGGTCCACACGTCCACCGTTAGCCAAGGGATGACAAGGATCTTTCACCATGCGCGCACTTTCGCGCCCCATTTTCGTCTTCGTTCACGGCGGCTCCAGTAATGCACGGGCGTGGGGCCCGTTGCAGAACGAACTGGCTCTGCTCGGATACCGTTCGCACGCCGTCGACCTGCCCGGCCACGGGGACCGAGCGGACAGCCCGGCCGCCTACTACCGCCAACCCCAGGACCTCGCGGCACTGGCTTCCGCTCCCTCCCCGCTGCGCGGAGTCACGTTGCAGGACAACGTGCGGCACGTCGTGGACACCCTGCGACGGCTCGACGGCCGAGCGCCGGTCGTCCTGGTCGGCAACAGCCTCGGCGGGCTGACGATCAGCGCCGTCGCCAACGCCGCGCCGGACCTGCTCGGCCGCGTCGTCTACCTCTCCGCCCTCTGTCTCAGCGACCCGGCCATGCTCACTGAACAGTGGGACGTGGTCGATGAAAATCTGCTGGACGCGCTGGCGGCGCGGATCACCGTGCCGGAGGTGAACGAACCCGGCGTGGCCCGGCTGAACTGGCGAGGTGCCCACGGCGACCCGGCCTTGTTCGCCGAGTTGAAGGCCGCCATCATGGCCGATTCCACCGACCACCAGTTCCGGCTGTTGCTGGACTCTCTGGATCCGGACGAGAGCTACGCGGTACTCGAGCCGAGCGCCTTGGTTCAGGCGGACGGGTGGGGGCGTGTCCCGCACACCTACGTCCGGCTCGCCGCGGACCACAGCATCACTCCGGCGGTTCAGGATTACATGATCCGCAAGGCCGACGAGCTGACCCCGCACAACCCCTTCGAGGTGCACACCCTGGCCTCGTCGCACGTCGGCTACTTCAGCCGGCCGCGGATCTTCGCCGAGCTGCTGATCGATCTCGTCTGAGACAGCGCCCTCGCCGCCGGTTTCGGCGGCGAGGGCGCTTCAGGCTCGCAGCCTGTCGATCTCCACCGTGAGCTCGGAACGCAGCGAGTCGTGCTGAGGCCCCAACGACGAGGCCCAGTTTTCCACCGGATACAGCCAGACCGGACGCCCGACCACGTCGGCCGGCTCCCAGTCGTACCGCGGCCAGACGTGGGCGTGCAGGAACGGATCCGTGTTGCCGAGGATCTCCAGATTCACCCTCCGGAAACCAGGATCCCTCCGCGCGCAGACGTTTTCGACGGCTTCGCCGAGCAACTCCATATCCGCCAGGAACTTCAGCCGTCGCGGTCGCGGTAGACCGGTCAGCCTGCCGACAGTGGGGGAATCGGTCAGGAGGACGCAGTAGCCCGGGAGGAACTGCGTATCGCCGATCACCGCGAAGCCCGCGTCCAGCCGCCGCAGCACCGTCGGGTTCTCCCCGCGCAGCGCCGAACCGATCCGATCCCGCTTCCAGTCGCCGGTCATGCGGCCAAGCTAGCCGACCGGGAACATCGAACCACCGGAACCGGTGAACTGGGCGGTCAGCCGGACCGGCTCCGGATGGGGAGCCAGGACGATCGAGGCAAAAGGCGTCGCGGCGGCCTGTGATCCGTAGTTGGTGTGCAGATGCGCGCTGACGTGGACGTTCCGGTCGGCGGGGATCTCGAACGTGACCGCACCCCAGGAGACCACGAACTGCCTGCCGTCGATGCTCACGATAGGGGCGTACGGCACAGAGCTGGAGGGGAACGGACGCAGTTCGACGGTGAGCAGGCGGCGTGGGCCGTCGTGGTTGTCGACGTACGGGATCACGCCGGGCTGAGCGGCCAGGTCGGTCATTCTCGGGCTCCCTCAGAACTGGTAGTAGAGGAACGGGCTGAACGTCCCGGTCGCGATCAGGATGGCCGCGTACACCAGCCCGACGGTCATGACGCCGATCCGCAGCGCCGTCGCGGGGCGGCTCCGTGAGGACTCCAGCAGCGGCCCGGTCACCGGATGCGCGGGCAGGAACACGATCGCCAGCGCGCACAGCAGGATGACCAGCCGCTGGTTGGTCACCGCGCTCTCGACTACGTCGGTGAGGCCCGTGAAGTCCGGCAGCACCATGTGCCCGATCATGCCGAGCGCGTGCGGCAGGTCCTTGGCGCGGAAGAACACCCAGCCGAACACCACGAGCACGAGCGTCAGCGCGCGGCGGCCGATGCGGGCGGCCTGCGACTTGGGGGTGACGTCGTAGCCGAAAGCGCGTTCCACGATCAGGAGCGCGCCGTGATAGATGCCCCAGATCAGGAACGTCCACTGCGCGCCGTGCCAGAACCCGGTCAGCACGAACACGATGCACAGGTTCCGGTACGTGTGCCCGGCGCCGGTGCGGTTGCCGCCCAGCGGGATGTAGACGTAGTCGCGGAACCAGCGCGACAGCGACATGTGCCAGCGCCGCCAGAACTCGGTGATGGTCACCGACGAGTACGGTCTCGCGAAGTTCTCCGGCAGCCGGAAGCCGAGCATGCGCCCGAGCCCGATCGCCATGTCGGAGTACCCGGAGAAGTCGAAGAACAGCTGAAGCGTGTACCCGATCGCGCCGAGCCAGGCGATCGCGAAGGTCATCTGGTCGGGTGGCGTGTTGAAGCAGGCGTCCACCATCGGGCTGAGCGAGTCCGCGATGATCGTCTTCTTGCACAACCCGAGGGCGAACCGCGGGAAACCGGCGGCGATGTCGTCGAGGCGGTGGGACCGCTGCTGCGGCAGCTGGTCGGCGATCTCCCGGAACCGCACGATCGGCCCTGCCACCAGCTGCGGGAACATCGCGATGTACGCGGCGAACGACACCGGGTCGCGCAGCGCGCGGCGTTCACCGCGGTAGATGTCCACCACGTAGGAGATGTGGTGGAACGTGTAGAACGAGATGCCGATCGGGATGACCAGGTCGGCCACCGGGAAACCGCCGCCGAACCAGTGCGTCACGGCCGCGATCTGCTGCGTCGCGAACCCCGCGTACTTCCAGATCAGCAGCATGCCGACGTTGAGGCCGATCACCCCGAGTAGCAGCCGCTTGCGCCGTTTGTTCTGCAGATCCCACGCGTTCGGCTCCAGCGCGGGCCCGGCCAGGAAGTTGACCACCATGCAGCCGAGCAGGACCAGCGTGTACGGCCCGGCGCCGGTGGCGTAGAAGATCAGGCTGCCGACCGCGACGATGCCGTTCCGCCACCTGCGCGGGCACACCAGTACGGCGAGCAGGACCGCCGGCATGAAGTACCACAGGAACAGCGGTGAAATGAACGACATCGGTGCGGGGTCCCCCAGGGCGGTTACGCGTTATCCGCTGGTGACCCTAGCCTGAGCGCCTGGTGGCGGAGCTGAGATGGCCCGGAAAAGTGACCACACTCGTGAACCCGCCCGGCCGACGTCGATCGCGGACGCGGGTTCACCAAGAGTCACCGCACCCCGCACCGTGTGACGAAGTGCGGGGTCAGACACGTCCCGCGAGCCGACGGCGGCGCGCCACCTCGGCCAGCAGCACCCCGGCAGCGACCGACGCGTTGAGCGATTCGACGCCGGCCGCCATCGGGATCGAGACGGTCGCGTCACAGGTTTCGCGCACCAGCCGGGACAGGCCGCGGCCCTCGGAGCCGAGCACGATGACCAGCGGATCCGCCGCGAGGTCGAGCTCGTCGATGTCCACCGAACCGTCCGCGTCGAGGCCGACGACCATCAGGCCGTCGTCCTTCCACGCCTTCAGCTGACGGGTCAGGTTGGTCGCGACGGCGATCGGCAGCTTGGCCGCGGTGCCGGCGGACGTCCGCCACGCGACCGCGGTCATGCCCGCGCTGCGCCGCTCCGGCAGGAGGACCCCCTGCGCGCCGAACGCGGCGGCCGAGCGGATCACCGCGCCGAGGTTGCGCGGGTCGGTGACGCCGTCGAGCGCGACGAACAGCGGGGTCTGCCCCGAGTCCTTCGCCACGGCCATCAGGTCGCGCGGGTCGGCGTAGACGAACGGCGGGACCTGCAGGCCGAGGCCCTGGTGCATGGCCCGGTTGGTCTTGCGGTCGAGTTCCTCGCGCGGGATCTCCAGGATCGAGATGCCCTTGTCGCCGGCGAGCCGGACGGCCTCGTTCACGCGGTCGTCGATCTCGATGTTGATCGCGACGTACAGCGCGGTGGCCGGCACGTCGGCGCGCAGCGCCTCGACCACCGGGTTGCGCCCGGCGATCAGCTCCGGCTTGTCGGCCTTCTTCTGCCGCGCCTGGTCCTTGCGGTCACGCGCGTTGGCCATCCGGTACGCCTTGTGGCCGGGCCGGTCCTCGGCCTTGGGCGTCGGGCCCTTGCCTTCGAGGCCCTTCCGGCGCTGGCCGCCGGAGCCGACGACCTGACCCTTCTTCGTGCCGGGCTTGCGAATAGCGCCCTGGCGCCGGGAGTTGCCTGCCATCAGTGAGAATCCTTGAGCTAGAAACCGAGTAAGTGTCAGACGTCCTTGACGGTCCACTGTGGACCGTTCGGCGTGTCCTCCACCACGATGCCCGCCTGCTGGAGGCGGTCACGCGCGGCGTCCGCACGGGCGAAGTCCTTCTCGGCGCGGGCCTGCTGCCGTTCGGTGAGCAGCCCTTCCACGAGTTCGGACAGCGCCTGCCGGGTGGGCGTCTCATCGCCGCCCGCCTCGGACCAGCGCGCGGAGAGCGGGTCGAGGCCGAGCACGTCGGTCATCGCGCGCACGGAGGCGGCGATTTCGAGTGCCTTGGAATTGTCGGCCGCGTCGAGGGCGGCGTTACCGTCGCGGACGGTGTTGTGCAGCACTGCGAACGCCTGCGGAGTGGCCAGGTCGTCGTCGAGCGCGGCGGCGAACCCGTCCGGGATCTCGCCGAGGTGGACCGCGCCGGTGATGCCCGCCGTGCGGCGGAGGAACTGCTCGATCCGCCGGTAACCCTGCGCGGCTTCGGCGAGCGCTCCGTCGGAGTACTCGATCGTCGACCGGTAGTGCGGCTGGACCAGGTAGTACCGCAGTTCGGGCGCCCGGTGGTCCTTGAGCATCTCCGGGATGGAGACCGTGTTGCCCAGCGACTTCGACATCTTCTCGCCGGACATGGTCACCCAGGCGTTGTGCAGCCAGAACCGCGCGAACGGGTCACCCGCCGCGTTCGACTGGGCGCGCTCGTTCTCGTGGTGTGGGAAAACCAGGTCGACGCCGCCGCCGTGGATGTCGAACTCGGCGCCGAGGTACGTGGTCGCCATCGCCGAGCATTCGAGGTGCCAGCCGGGACGGCCGGGACCCCACGGCGTCGGCCATGACGGCTCGCCCGGCTTCGCGGCCTTCCACAGCGTGAAGTCGCGCGCGTCGCGCTTGCCCTCGCCGAGGCTCTCGCCCTGCTGGACCTCGTCGAGCTTCTGGCCGGAGAGATCGCCGTAGCCGTCGAACGCCTTGACCGAGAAATACACGTCGCCGCCCGAGGCGTACGCGTGCCCGCCGTCGATCAGCCGCTGCATCAGCTCGACCATCTGCGTGACATGCCCTGTCGCCCGAGGGGCGATCGAAGGCGGCAAGCAGCCGAGGGCTTCGTACGCCGACTCGAAGGCGCGCTCGTGCGTGGCCGCCCATTCCCACCAGGGACGATCCGCCGCGGCGGCCTTGGTGAGGATCTTGTCGTCGATGTCGGTGACGTTGCGGACCATCAGCACGTCGAGTCCACTGTGGACGAGCCAGCGGCGCAGGACGTCGTAGTTCAGCGCGCCGCGGACGTGGCCGATGTGGGGAACACCCTGCACGGTGGCACCACACACGTACATGGACGCCGTTCCGCTACGGGCGGGATGGAATTCCCGCACGCTCCGGGTCGCCGTGTCATAGAGGTGTAGTGCCACCCTAAAAGGGTACGGGGTCGGCGTGAGCGGTGTCGCAGTGACCGTATTACAGCACGTTATGGGCACGCATGACGCTGAGCAGGGCGTCCGGCCGCTCGGTCGTCGGCAGGGGCTCTACCAGCGCGAACGCGCAGCCGATGTCGCGCGCGGCACCGTCGGCCTCCTCGCTGTCGCCGACCATGAGCGTTTCCGCCGGGTCGACCCCGAGCCGCTCGACGGCCGCGCGGAAGATCTCCGGCTCCGGCTTCACCGCTCCGACCTCGAACGACAGGACGAACTCGTCGACGTAGGCGTCCCAGCCACGGCGGCCGAAGGCGGGCCGGATGTCGAAGGCGATGTTGCTCAGCACCCCGAGCTTCACGCCCTTGCCGGAGACGCCCTTGAGGACGGCCTCGGTGTCCGGGTACGGCGTCCACTGGGTGGGATCGATCAGCCGGGTGTAGAGCGCGACCGCCTGGTCGGCGTGCGGCACCCCGGACTGCTTGAGGACCTCGAGGTACACCTTCCGGTGCAGCACCGGGTCGCGATCGCGGTGGTTCCAGGCGTGCAGGTGCTCCTCGTCGAGATCGACGACCTGGCCGACCGGCGCGGTCATCCGGCGCATCAGTTCGGTCTGGGCCTCGATGTCGAGCCGCTCGCCCTCGTGGTCGGTGAGGTCGGCGAGCCAGGTCTCGTCCTGTTCGAGTCGGAAGACCGTGCCGGAGAAGTCGAACAACACAGCGCGAAAGGTCACGGGTTCCACATTAGCCACGATCGTGGGGTTCCTGCCGCCCCTCGCGTGTGAGATGAAAGGTCCTTTCCTTGCAGATTTTGCAAGGAAAGGACCTTTCATGGCGCGTGTCAGGCGGCGTTGCCGGTGATCTTGGTGGGCGTGATCCGGACCAGCACGCGGACGACGTCGGCAGGCTCCTCCGGGTAGTCCTTGCCGAGGTACTTGTGCGAGAGCTCGTTGATCAGCTCGCGCCCGCCCTCGTCGGTCATCTCCACGGTGCCGCGGATCTCGACGTAGTCGTACGGGTTCTCCTGGTCGAAGACCGAGACGGACACCCGCGGGTCCCTGGCCATGTTCCGCTCCTTGAGACGGCCGCGGACGGTCGCGAAGATCACCGTGTCGCCGTCCCGCCTCGCCCACAGCACGGACGTCTGCGCGGAGCCGTCGGCGTTGACGGTCGCCAGCACCGGGAAGTTGTTGCCGTCGAGGAGTTTCTTGGTCGCGTCGTTGAAGGTCACACCCATGTCGGGAAGCCTAATCACCGGACGTTCCCGGCGATCCTGTCCACCCGCAGGCGCACGATCACCCGCTCGACCTCCGGGCCCTCCGCCGGCGGGTCCTGGCCGAGGTACTTGTGGCTGAGCGTCTTCGGCAACGTCTTTCCCGGATCCGGGGTGATCGTGACCGTGCCGCGGAGTTGCGTGTGCCGGTACGGGTTCTCCGCGTCGGTGATCGACACGCTCGCGCGAAAATCGCGACGCAGGTTTCGCACCTTCAGCCGGTCTTCGGTGGCGCTGAAGACCAGATCGCCGTCGTCGAGGCCCACCCAGATGACCGAGGTCTGCGGGCCGCCGTCGGCGTCCAGCGTGGCCACGGTCGCGAAGTTCTTGCCGTCCACCAGTTCGCGGACCGGTTCGGGAAGTGTGACTGCCATGACAGCCCGAACCGGCTCCCGGCGGCGGCTATTCCTGCGAGGGCAGGAGCAGCGCCGTCGCGAACGCCGCGATGCCCTCGCCGCGTCCGGTCAGGCCGAGCCCGTCGGTCGTCGTCCCGGACACGCTCACCGGCCCGCCGACGGCCTCGCTCAGCACCTTCTGGGCCTCTTCGCGACGCTTTCCTACACGCGGCGCGTTGCCCACGATCTGGACGGTCGCGTTCCCGACGGTCCAACCGCCCGCCTCGACCAGGCGCCGCGCCTCCGCGAGGAACTCGACGCCGTGCTTGCCCGCCCAGCGCGGGTCGCCGGTGCCGAACACCGCGCCGAGGTCACCGAGCCCGGCCGCGGACAGGAGCGCGTCGCACAACGCGTGCGCCGCGACGTCGCCGTCGGAATGGCCCGCGCAACCGTCGACGCCGGGCCAGAGGAGACCGGCGATCCAGCATTCGCGGCCCGCCTCGACGGGGTGGACGTCGACGCCGTTGCCGATCCTCACAGGGTTTCCTCTTTCTTCGCCGGTTGCGCGCGACCGCGATCGCGTCGCCAGGGCGCACGTTAGCGACTCACCTCGGGAATCGGGGAGGGGCGCCCCGCGCGGATCACAGCACTTCCTCTGCTGCCCCGGCCACCGCGATCGCCTCGGCCAGTTTCAGTTCGAACGCGTTGGTGACGCGCATCGCGTCGGGGTGTCCCGGGATGGTGTGCGCGCCGTCGAGAGACGGCTCGGCGGCATACGAGAGAAAAGTCTCACGGGTGAAGCCGAGCGGGGTTTGGGCCGTGCGCAGGTATGCGCGGTCTTCGGTGCCTGTGATCACCTTCGCCGCGTCGGTCACCTTCACGGTGTCCGCCATCGGAAGTACCGGGACCACGAAAGGCGAGCCCGCACGGACCGCCTCCGCGACGGCACGGATCGTGTCCGCGGGGGTGAAGGCGCGCAAGGCGTCGTGCACGAGGAAGACCGGATTCCCGGTGATCTCTTTTACGACGGTGTCGAAAGCATGCTCCAGTGACGCGCCGGGTACTATCCGGCAACGCTCCTCGAAGCCGCGCAAAGCGGCCGAAAACAAATCAGCACACCGCTCGGGGGCCGCTACGACCACCAGATCGAGATCCGGCAGAGCGAGCAGCCCCCGCACAGTGTGCGTGAGTAGCGCTTCACCATTGACCGGCGCGAGAGCGAGCTCCGCGTCGGAGGCATGGTGCCGAACGACAGTGACGAACGCGATTGTGCTCATATGGACGGTGCTCATATGTGCGCGATCGTAGAGGTATCCCCCGCAGCCTCACCTGGCGTGGGACACCCGCCGGTTCAGACTGTCGCGGTTTCCAGAACTTCGTCGAGGAGGACTTCAGCCTTGTCCTCGTCGGTGCCCTCCGCGAGCGCCAGCTCGCTGACCAGAATTTGCCGCGCCTTCGCCAGCATGCGCTTCTCGCCGGCTGAAAGTCCGCGGTCCTTCTCTCGCCGCCAGAGGTCGCGCACCACTTCGGCCACCTTGTTCACATCGCCGGAGGCGAGCTTCTCGAGGTTGGCCTTGTACCGACGAGACCAGTTGGTGGGCTCTTCGGTGTGCGGAGCACGCAGAACGTCGAAAACCTTGTCCAGTCCTTCTTGCCCGACGACATCACGAACGCCGACGATCTCGGCGTTGTCAGCGGGCACGCGAACCGTAAGATCCCCTTGCGCGACTTTGAGGACGAGGTACTTCTTCTCCTCGCCCTTGATCACGCGGGTCTCGATGGCTTCGATGAGTGCGGCACCGTGGTGCGGGTAGACGACGGTCTCTCCGACCTTGAAAACCATGTGTCCTCTGCCCCTTTCGCTGAATTCATCTTAGCACGTGCCGACGAGGCCCACCTAGCGGCCCGCGATCGTCGTCGCAGGTCAGCGGCCTGACGGTGCTCCGCCCGGGGGTTGACAAACCCAATTCGCCCATGCTCACGCTGGTGAGAAGCGAACGATTTCCAAATCCTTTGTGGACGGTTGATCTTGGGCACGTCACCGCATTGGTGGGGTGTCAACACGCACCGGGTTCTTGGCCCGCGAAGGCGCCCGGCTAGTCTTCGCGGTGAAGAGGCCGTGAGATGGAAGGACTCCGACGTGAGGCTGCAGAATCGTCGCGTGTTCGGCGCAGGTGTGCTGGCGCTCGGCGCCGCGCTCGTGCTCGCCGGCTGCGGTGCTGGTCAGATCACCCAGACCGACTCGCAGCAGCCCGCGGTCAACGGGACGTACGCGCAGGCGAAGGACCTGGTGCTGCGGAACGCCGCGCTCCAGTTCCCGGCCGAGGGGCAGGCGTACCCGGCCGGTTCCGCCGCGCCGCTGACGCTGACCATCGTGAACCAGGGCAAGCTGGACGACGAGCTCGTCTCCGTCTCCTCCGAAGCCGCCACCGGTGACGCCAAGATCACCGGGTCCAAGGTCGTCGCCGCGAGCCACGCGCTCGTGATCGGCCCGTCCGACGCGGTCGAGTCGACCAAGGAGGTCGCCCCGACGAGCGCCCCGTCCTCCGCGCCGGCGTCGTCCTCGGGTGCCCCCTCGTCGTCCGGCGCCCCGTCGTCGAGCTCCGCCGGGACGGTCACGCCGTCCGCGGGCCCGGAGACGACCAACGCGCCGGACCAGGTGGGCAAGGCCACGATCGAGCTGCAGGGGCTGAAGCAGCCGGTGTGGGCGGGCCAGACCATCAAGGTCACCTTCGTCTTCAAGAACTCCGGCTCGATCACGGTGGACCTGCCGGTCGCAGCGCCGTCGCACCCGGGCAGCAGGGCGCCCGCGCCCGAGAAGGAAGCCAAGGGCGGCGGGCACTAAGTCCTCGCAAGTACAGGAAGGCCCCCTTCATCGCGCCAGGCGCGATGAAGGGGGCCTTCCTGTACTTGCGTCGTTGCCGGGGTTTGTCGGTGGTGGCCGCTAGCCTCGCGGGGTGGTCAAGAAAGGCAGCACCTACCGCTGCGGTGAATGCGGATACGAGGCGCCGAAGTGGGTCGGGCGCTGCCCGGAATGTCAGGCGTGGGGGACCATCGAGGAACGCGGCGACGCCCGTCCCGCGATAGCCAGGGTCGCGGCGGGAGCGCCCAGCGCCCCGGCGCGCCCGATCGGCGAGGTGGACGTCGAGACGGCGCGCGCGAAGCCCACCGGCGTCTCCGAGCTGGACCGGGTACTCGGCGGCGGCTTCGTGCCGGGCGCGGTCATCCTGCTCGCGGGCGAGCCCGGTGTCGGCAAATCGACCCTCCTGCTGGAGGTCGCCTACCAATGGGCGGCCACCGCGGGCCGCGCGCTCTACGTCACCGGCGAGGAGTCGGCGGGGCAGGTGCGCCTGCGCGCCGAGCGCACCGGCAACGTCCACGACGAGATGTTCCTCGCGGCCGAGAGCGATCTCTCCGCGATCCTCGGGCATGTCGACGCGGTCAAGCCGGGAGTGCTGATCGTCGACTCTGTCCAGACCATGGCCTCGCCGCAGGTGGAGGGCGCGCCGGGCGGCGTCACCCAGGTCCGCGCGGTCACCTCCGGGCTGGTCGCGCTGGCCAAGGAGCGCGGGCTGCCGATCGTGCTGGTCGGCCACGTCACCAAGGACGGCTCGGTCGCCGGGCCGCGCGTGCTGGAGCACCTGGTCGACGTGGTCCTGCAGTTCGAGGGCGACAAACATTCGACGCTGCGGATGCTGCGCGGCATCAAGAACCGGTTCGGCGCCGCCGACGAGATCGGCTGTTTCGAGCTGGTCGAGGAGGGCATCGTCGGCGTGCCGGATCCGTCGGGGCTGTTCCTCAGCCACACCGCGGAGCCGGTCGCGGGCACCGCGGTCACGGTGACCATGGAGGGCAAGCGGCCGCTGCTGGGCGAGGTGCAGGCGCTCGTGTCGGCGACCCAGTCACCGCAGCCCCGGCGCGCGGTGAGCGGCCTCGATTCGGCACGTGTCGCGATGGTGCTGGCCGTGGTCGAGAAGCGGGCGAACATCAAGGTCGGCGACAAGGACGTCTACGTGGCGACGGTCGGCGGCATGAAGATCACCGAACCCGGGATCGACCTCGCGGTGGTGCTGGCACTGATCTCCTCGGCGAGGGACACGCCGCTCTCGCCCAAGCTCGTCGCGATGGGCGAGGTCGGGCTGTCGGGCGAGGTCCGGCGGGTGCCGAGCGTCGGGCGGCGGCTCGCGGAGGCCGCCCGCCTCGGCTTCACCTACGCGCTGGTGCCTCCGGACTCCGGCAAGATCCCGCCCGGGATCAGGGTGCTGGAGGTCCCGGACGTCGGAAGCGCGCTCAACGCCGCCAAGCACGCGCGCTAGGCGTACGAGGGGACAGAATCGCCGTCGCCCTCGCAGTGCTCTGGTAACGAGTTGATCTCGGCCGACAGGCGTCTCGGCCGTCGATGGAACTGGATGGCGTAGCCGGGTTGCGTCCAAAGTCCGATTTCGACGGTAAGTAAGCGGGTGATCGCCCGCGGCGGTCGGTTTGTTACTTGATTTGTCTAGACCTGTCCTGTGATCTTTCTCCGGAAGACGGCTATCTCCCGGCCTCATACGTTCAGCGCGGCTGCCGTGTGGTGACCGGGAGTAAGAGGGGGATCGCAGATGCGAATGCATGCCTTGAAGCGTGCGCTTTGCCTGATGTTCGTCGCGGTGCTGGCGATGTGGGCGAATCCCGTCGTCGCCGTCGCTTCGACGGCGGGCGACCGCATCTGGGTGCAGTACTCTCGCCGATTACAAGGCCGCGTTCGAAACAGGCAAAAAGAGCGTTATCGACTGGATCATCGAAAACGGCGGCCAGGTCCTTCTCGATGTCATCGGATACACCGACGCCAAGAAATGCTTCACCGAAGGCGACGTCGCGGCATGTTTGTGGACCGTCATCAATGTCGGCTCTCGGCTCGTGCTGCTCGCGAAGCTACCGGCTGTCAGCGCGGCGGTAGCCAAGGTCGGGCCTGACCAAGTTCCTCGAAGGGTCCGCTGCTGGGCGAAAGCTGCTGGAAAAGGCAGGCGAACTCGTCCAGAGGTTCAGGACGACATGCCGAGCAACGGTCGCGGCGGCCGCCGGTGCTGCCGCTTCGGCCGCGGAGATCAACTGTGTCGACGCGATGCTGGACAACATGTCGGAGAAGAAGGTCCGGGAGGTGCACACTGAAGGTGGCGTCGCGGTAGAGGCGGGCAAAGGGGTGTTCTACAAGGAGCTCTCCTCAGGTGACCTGGACGACCTGGTAGAACTCGCGAACAAATACGGCTGCCGTGGGCCCAACGCCAACGGCAATTTCGAGCGACTTGTCGACGCGGGCAAACCTATTGGCCGAGTCAAGGAGAACGGCCTGTCCACGAACTGGTTCCTGCTTGTTCGGGACAAGTACGGCGGCGTCATATCGATGTACCCTGTTGGGAAGCCGATTGCGGCTTCCAAGTGATATGACCTGCCCGCGGAGCAGCTGAATCCAAGAGGTGTTTCGAGATGAAGGTATTTTCCGAAGATCAAATGCATGGTCGAAGTGACCCTGGACGAGAGGTGGCGGAGTCTCTGCTTCGACTTGTCGATGTTGCGACGTCGGGCGAACTTCTGGATGGCGTGCACAGTCACGCTGACACGATGTTCAATGTCTCGCAGCTCGCCAGAATCAGCGCTGAATCGACCGGCATGCTGGCGCGACATCCGGAACTGCGCCCCGACGTGAACAGGGTTCGTGAATTCTTCTATTCGGTTGAGCGGCGACGGGGTTACGTTTGGATTTCCGGGGATTGATGGCGAATGGTGGTCAAGGTAGCTTCGTTCGGCGAAGTAAGGGATGCGGTGGTTTCTCGTGTTGAAAACGTGGCGTTTGCGGTAGCGTGGGTTCCCTGCAAGATCGCCGGATCCGGCCTCTGGCTATGCATTGAAGATCGGGAAAAAGGCTTCGACGGCGGATATGTCGAAATAAGGGTAGACCCCATGTCGGCGGAGATCGTCGGCCTTTCGGTGATCAGGATTCCAGAGTCCTCAACAGCCGAGTTGACGACTGATATCGACGACTTGCCGGTGGTTTCAGCCGAAGATCTGCCGGAAACGGCCTTCGGTCCGAGAGTTGACAGGTCGATGTGGGAACCAGGGCCGCGTCAAATACCGCAACGAGCGGTGGTTCAAGAAGTCCGAGAGCTTGAATCCTGGCGACTGCGAAACAAGATCTACATTTCGTTCTCCGAGGCGGAGCCTGAGAAGAAGATACCCTGCGGTCCCGTCGAATTTGCGGTGGACGAGAGTTGTGACCTGGTCGGGATCGTGGTTACGGCAGGGGATGTTCCCGAAGATAAATGAGGGGAAATCGACTCAGGCGAACTCGCCGAGGGTGATGTCCTGCTTGGTCGGGATGGCGGACAGTACCCCATCACGCGAATCCAGCGATCTTCGTCACCTGCTCGGGTGTACAACTTCGAAGTTGAAGGCGATCACAACTACTATGTGTCAGATGCGCAAATTCTTGTTCACAACTGCGTGCGCGTCTGGGAGGCTATTGACGCCACAGACCCCGTTTACGCTGGAATCCTTGTGCTCAAGTCCTTCAAGCTGTCACTGGAAGGTGCACAACAGGTCTGGATCCATCCCAATGCTTCTGAGCACATCGTAGAGCGGGTGCTTTCACTCAATATTCGTCCGGCATGCGTGAACTCGTTGCGCAGTTGCAGTTGTCCAACCTGCGCAACGCGGTCCGCCGAGTTGTCGGGAACGGATTGGAGTATGAGAAGATGTATGTCATCGACGACTGGGAGTTGGTCTTCGCGGCACCCAGAAATGCGGGTGACCTCCCGGTGCTTAAACACTATCAACCGGTAGCGAGGTGACTGCTATGCCCTTGCGATTCCTGTCCGCCGGCCGGCCTCGGCAGATATCTGTATCAGGGGATCAGTATGTTCCGCTTTCTCTTTCGCTGATCCCTTTGGGGGCTCTTGGTCAGCTTGTTTACCTGAACATCGAAGACCGGGACAGTGGTTACGATGGCGGTTACTTCGAGGTAAAGGTAGAACCGCTTACCGGCGAGATTGCCGCGTTTATTGTGATCAGACTGCCGACTGTCTCTTTCGGTGAATTTCCCGTGGATATTGAAGCATTGCGGCCATTCGAGTCTGACGAAATTTCCGATTCCGGTGCGGGAATTCGCGTCGATAGGGCGCAATGGGATCTCAATGTGGACCTTGTTCCGCAGCTGACTGTAGTGCGGGAAGGCGTCCTGCTTGCTGCATACTGCTCGGATGAAGTGATTTATTTTGCGTTCGGCGACGTGGTTCCAAGTAAGAAAATTGAATTCGGGCAATTTGGGTTCATGCTGGACGAACAAGATTTCCTTGCCGGGTTTTCAATCGCAGGTGGCTCTCGCGGCGAGGATGACGTGTTCTCGAACATCTTGCGACTTCTGCGAGAGTCGGCAGTCTGAATGATGAATACTTTATTTTCGCTTGACCGCAGAAATCATGAGGGGGAAATGAGAAAAGATCTAGCGTATTTTTGAGAGCGTTGGTGACGGTCACCGCGGGCGCTTTGATGGCGGGTGTGGCTGGTGTGCCCGCCCTGGCGGCCACGCCGGTGAACCAGCCGCCGTCGGCGAGCAAGGCGGCCTCGGCGGTGCCGGAGTCGTCGATGGAGGACAAGGTCCGGGCGGCCGCGGTGCTGGGATCCTCGCCGGGGATGATCTGCTCATCCTGAAGGATCGCAACTTCGTCATCGCCCTGTGGCGTCAGGCGAAGGGGGCGGAGGTGCGGGCGTCGGCCGAGCTGGCGTTCGCGGGTGCGGATCTGGAGTGCACGCAGTGGATCAAGACCGGCATCCACGAGGCGAAGAAGTGTGACGACACCAATGAGATCCGGGACACCGAGGTGGCGCGCCAGGCGCGTGAACTGAAGCAGCGTGCCGCGGCGACGATCGGGATCATTCCTGAGGCGGAGCTGCTCATCCAAAGCTACAAGGACTTCGTCTACGCCCTGTGGCAGCGAGCTACCGGGCCCAAGGTGAAGGCCGCGGCGCTGGCGGCGTTCGGTGCCGACGAGGCCACGCAGAAGACCTTCCTGTCCACCGGCATCGTGGACGCTCACGCGCAGGACCAGCAGGACAAGATCGACGCCGACAAGGAAGCCACCGAAGCCGAGAAGGCACGCTTGGCGGCCCGGAACGCGAAGGCCAACGCGGCTGCCGTGCTGGGAATCGTCGCGACCGAGAGCCTGCTCGTTCTGTCGGACGACAATTTCGTCCGGGAGATCTGGAACCGGGCCGTGGCCGGGTCGGAAGTCGCCATCGCCGCCGAACGCGCCCTGCGTAGCAGCAATGCCGCGGATTGGAAGGCCTACATCGACACCGGGATCTACGCCGCGAACAGGCGGGATCTCGAGATCGCACTGCAGAAGAAGGCCGACGCCGACCGTAAGCGGTTGCAGGAGCTGAAAGTCAGGGCCGAGAACAGCGGCGTGCTTCCGACGCTCGTGTGGGCGGCGGGCAGAGCGCTGGCCGGTGACTACGAGGCCGTCGACCGGTTCCTGCGTATCGGCCAGTACGAGGACTGGGTGCTCCGGCAGTCGTTGCAGGCCGACACGGTGGGAGTGCGGGGGACATACGTCCGCAGCCCGCACGGTGGTCAGGCCGTGATCGCCTTCGGTACCCCGGCGCCGCAGCCGGCGGGCGAGGCCGTCGACGCGTCGTGGAAGGTCGTTCCGGGGCTTGCGGACTTCGCGTGCCATTCCTTCGAGTCGGTGACCAAGCCGGGCAGCTACCTGCGTCAACTCGACTTCAAGGTGCTCATCGTGCCGAGCGACGGCACGGATCGGTTCCGCACCGACGCGACCTGGTGCAGCCGCACCGAGTCCGGGGGCGTGACCCTGGAATCGAAGGGAGCCCCTGGACGCTTCCTCCGGCACTACGGTGGTCAGGTGCGGGCCCGCGAACAACAGCGGCGCGAACGTCTTCGACGCACCGGCCTACTACGAAATCGATCGCTTCTGGCGTATTCACGGCGAGAACCCGAGCACCACGCTCATCCATCGCCGCTGGCTGAACGACGATCCCATCCGCGCCCGTGTCGGTGACCCCGTCGCGGAGGAGAAGGCAGACGGGGTCGTCAGGTACCGCGACTACCAGAAGGGCCGTCTGACCTGGACGGCGGCGACCGGGGTGAAGCAGATGGAAGGGAACATCTTCGCCAAGTACCTCCAGGCGAACGCGCTGCATCACTACGCCTTCGGCGCCCCTGCCACCGACGAGACCGGCACACCCGACGGAATCGGCCGTTACAACCACTTCGCCGGTGGTGGTTCGATCTACTGGACATCGGGCACAGACGCACACTTGGTCTACGGTGCGATCAAGAACAAGTGGAAGGCGCTGGGTTGGGAGCCACGGCGCGGCGTGTTTGACCAGCAGGAACTGGCCGGTGACGTTGATCGCCAGGAGCGCGGCGAAATCCGCCGCCGAGAGCGCTCCGCCTTGGGCTACCCCATTTCGGACGAGCTGGACGTGCCTGGTGGACGGTGCAGCAACTTCCAGCGTGGTTCGATCCACTACAGCTTCACGACCGGGATCGCCACGGACCGGACGTCCAAGTGTTGAAAGTGACCGTCTGACTGAACGGGGCTTCCGGGCGAACCTGCCTGGAAGCCCCGTTCGCACGCGCTAGCTGGGCTTGGGACCGCCGTCCGTGGTGATCACCACGGAGATCGACGTGTCGAACAAGGTCAGCCCCGGCCAGCCCTCGTCCTGGCCGTTGGACCGGACGGCGCGGTTCCCGACGACGGCGGCCGTCGCCCTGTCGACGAGGAACGTGCGCGTCTGGTCCGGCAACGCGACCGTGAAGGACACCGCGGGCCGTCCGCCGGGAGTGACCACGCTCGCCACGTCGACGCCGGGCATTCTCGCGAGCGCTTTGCACAGTGCCACCCGCAGCGCGCCGAAGCCCTGGGAGGAACGGAGGACTTTGAAGGCCATCTCGAACATCTCGGGTGTGGAGTTCACCTGCTCCGGTGAGCGGCCGTCCGGCCAGAGGCCGTCACGGCGGAGCCGTTCGGACAGCTTCGTCGGGTCGACAGGCAGTTCGGCGAGGAACTCCGGCGTCGGGTCGGTCCACCCGCTGTCCGACGGCAGCCGATCCTCGGAGGTCTTCACCGGCGGAGGCACCTGTGCCGTGGTGGTGGTTCGCGGCGGCCGGGCATCCGCCACGGTGACGTGTGACGACGGGCCCGGAAGTGTTTCGCCAAGGGCCTTGGCCGTCTGGTAGTCGCCCTTGACCCAGCGGATCTCGCCGGTTCCGGTGAAGCGCGTCTTGATCGGCATCCAGCTGCGCGGCGGCAGCCAGCGTTCGAGGATCTCGTGGGTTTGGTAGACGAGCCCCGTCTTGGTGACATGGGTGGTCCACGTGGACTCGGTGACGAGCCGGAACTGGTCGTCCCGGATCGGGAAGTCGTCGCCGTGGAGGGCTTCGAGGGCGTCTTCGCCCTGGGTGACGGTCGAATGGGCCGCGGGGTCCGGGCCGTCGTCGCCGGTGAGGACGTTCGTCACCACGATCCCGCCGCCGGACACCAGTGCCGCGGCGGCCGCGGCCGCGATCCATCGCCACGCGCCCGGCCGCTTCTTCACCGGCGGCGCGGTCACGGGAAGGAGTTCGTCCTCGACGTCGCCGGCGGCGCGCAGGAGCGCCGCCCTGGCGCGGGAAAGTTCGTCCTGCCGGGTTTCCGGCTCGGCGTGGAGGCCTGCCAGCGCTTCGTCGAGTTCGGCCTCGGACCACACCTTCCGGATGCTACCGCCGTGCACTTTCGCCCTCCTCCTCTTTTCTTGAATCGTCCTTTGTGGACTCCGGTGCGTTGGCGCGCAACCATCTTCGGATCCGGTGCAGCCGTGATCTGACCGTCCCGGCGGGAATTCCCAAGGCCTCGGCGACCTCGCCGGGATCCAGCCCCGCCCACGAGACCAGCAGCAGGGTGTCGCGGTCCGCGACGCTCAGTTCGGCCAGTGCTCCCGCCAGCTGGGCCGCGCGGGACTGGGCGTCGACCCGCTCGGCGACGCGGCCGTCGTGTCCGGCCGCGACCGTCTGGTCGGCGGCCGCGAGCCGGGCCGTGGCGTTGAGCGCCCTGGTCTCCGTTCGGACGTGGTGGCGCAGCAGGTTCGTCGCGATCCCGTAGAGCCAGGCGCGCGCCGTGCCGGCCTCGGGACGATACGTCTCACGCCGCCGGAGCGCCACGAGGAACGTCTCGGCGACGAGGTCGTGCGCGGTCTCCGTGCCGACGCGGCGCGCGAGGTAGCGCTGCAGCGGGGCCGCGTGGGCGTCGAAGAGCAGACCGAAGACGGGGGCGGGATCTGGACCACCGAGATCCGGCCTGTCCAGCCCGCGCGTGCCGGCCTGCTCGTGATCGTCTTTCATCACCTGCACGATCGCTATTGCCCGATGACCTCCGAAGCGTTCATCCGATCCTACTTTCGTCGTGGGCCGAACGGGGAAAGCACAGGTGACGCCGTAGGCAAAAGGCGCGGGACCGGAGATCATGTTCAGTATTCACCATTCAAAAGTGAAACTGGGGAAGGATTACCATGCGCCGACTCAGGACCGCGGTCGTCGCCGCGCTCGCGGTGTCCGCACTGATCACCGCTCCGGCGGCGGCCGTCGCCCAAGGTGAGGACGTCGTACCCGCGCCCGACTTCGTGAAGTCGATGGCGCCGCCCGCCAAGGTCGAAGGGGTCAGGGCGGCCGCGGAGCTCAACATCCAGTACCAGATCCAGCAGACCGGCTACTGGTGCGGTCCGGCCGCCACCCGGATCGCGATCTCGGCCAAGAACGGCAACCCGCCGAGTCAGCAGCAGCTCGCGAACGAACTGCCGACCACCACCAACGGCACCGACTGGATCGGGCAGGTCACCCGCGTCCTCAACAACCACGTCGCCGGTGGCTGGTACGAGACCAAGGAGATGCCGAACGACCCGCCGACCCAGGCGCAGCGCGATCTCCTGTGGCGCGACATCGTGCTGGACGTCAACAACGGTTACGCGATCGTCGCGAACATCGTCGCCCCGGCGAACAACCACCCGCCGGGCTACCCGAACTACACGATCTACCACTACTTCACGATCATCGGCTACAACAGCGACAACATGACGGTGAAGATCGCCGACCCGGCCAACTTCGGCGGCAACCAGATCTACTGGCTCACCTTCAACCAGCTCGCCACCCTGATCCCGCCGAAGGGGTACTCGGCCTGACCCCTGCCGCATTTCGTCCTCTGAATGCGTTACTTGCACGCGCAAGGACCGCATTCAGAGGACGAAACGCGGGGGTTGTACGAATCTTGTACGGGAGGGCTCGAGGCTGGTGGGCATGCGCATCAAGACGCTCGGTCTGCTGGCCGCCTCGTTGCTGGCCCTCATCGCCGCGCCGGCCCAGGCCGCCGACGGCAACCCCCTTGAGAAGACCAACGGCTTCTACGTCGACCCGAACTCCAACCCCGCGGTCTGGGTGCGGGATCACCCGGGCGGCACCGCCGACAAGATCAAGGCCGCCATCTCCACCAAGGCGGGCGCGCGCTGGTTCGGCAACTGGAGCGGGAACGTCAAGACCGCCGTCGACGGCTACACCTACGCCGCCGACGTGGCCGACAAGCTGCCTATCCTGGTCGCCTACAACATCCCCGGCCGCGACTGCGGTGGTCACTCCGGTGGCGGCGCGGGCAGCCCGGAGGCGTACCGGACCTGGATCTCGAACTTCGCCGACGGTATCGGCGGCAAGCCCGCGGTCGTCGTCATCGAGCCGGACGCGCTCGCGCAGGTCGACTGCCTGCCCGTCGGCGAGCGCCAGACCCGCCTCGACCTGCTCAAGTACGCCGCCGAGCAGTTCGCCGCCAAGGCGCCGAACACCTGGGCGTACATGGACGGCGGCAACTCGACCTGGATCCCCGCCGCGACCATGGCCGACCGGCTCAACGCCGTCGGAGTGAAGTCGATCCGCGGTCTCGCGATCAACGTGTCGAACTACAAGACCACCGCCGACTCTGCGAACTACGGCAAGGCCGTCAGCGCCGCGCTGTCGAGCAAGTACGGCTACACCAAGCCGTTCGTGATCGACACCAGCCGCAACGGCAACGGCCCGCTGGGCTCCGAATGGTGCAACCCGGCCGGGCGCAAGCTCGGGGCGACCTCGCAGACCGGCGGCGGCGCGGAGATGCTGCTCTGGGTCAAGGTGCCCGGTGACTCCGACGGTAAATGCGGGATCGCGCCGAACGTCGAAGCCGGTCAGTTCAGCCCCGATCTGGCGCTGCGCCTGATCAGCGGGACCTGACCGCCCCCGGAACCCGTCGCGCCGGCTGTTCGTCTGTGCCCCTCGTTCTCCCGAGAAGGCGAGGGCCACGACCCCTTGGACAGCAGCCGGCGCGACGCCTCCACGCGCTTCCGGTAGTACGGTGACCTGAGTCACAGTGTCGACCGAGAGGATGGCGTCGTGGAGTTCCAGCTGGGGATCGGTACCAGGAAGGGCTTGTTCCTCGCCCGCAGCGAGGACCGCGAGAACTGGGAAATCTCCGAACCGAAGTTCCCCATGGAGGCCGTCCGAGCGGTCGCGCTGGCCCCCTCCAAGGTCTACGCGGCCGCGGTCAACGAACACTTCGGCCCGACCATCGCGACGTCGGAGGACTTCGGCGAGACCTGGTCCGAACCCGATCGCGCGCCGGTCGCCTTCCCCGCCGGCACGGAGACCGCGCTCGAAGGCATCTGGCAGATCGTGCTCGCCGGTGACGTCATCTACGCCGGTGTCGAGCCGTCGGCGCTGTTCCGGTCCGAGGACGGCGGAGAGACCTTCGAGCTGGTGCGCGGGCTTTGGGATCACGAGCACCGTCCACACTGGACTCCCGGTGGCGGCGGCCAGATGATCCACACGGTCCTGCCGCATCCCACGGATCCAGGGCGGATCACCGTCGCCATGTCGACGGGCGGGGTCTACCGCACCGAGGACGGCGGCAAGAGCTGGACGGCGTCCAACCGCGGGATCAGCGCCGGTTTCCTGCCCGGCGAGGAGCCCGAATTCGGGCAGTGCGTGCACAAGGTCGCGATGCATCCGTCGCGCCCCGAGCGGTTCTTCCTGCAGAACCACGGCGGTGTGTACCGCAGCGACGACGACGCGAAGACGTGGCAGTCGATCGCGGGCGGCCTGCCGAACGACTTTGGCTTCGCCATGGTCGTCCATCCGTCCAAACCGGACACCGTCTACAACTTCCCTTTGGTGGCCGACGTTCTCCGCTTCCCGCCGGAGGGCCGCTGCCGGGTCTACCGCAGCGAGGACGCGGGCGAGACCTGGACGGGGCTCGGAAACGGCCTGCCGGACAAGGGTTTCTACGCGGGAGTGCTGCGGGACGGGATGTGCGTCGATTCGCGGGACGGCATCTATTTCGGCACGCGATCCGGTGAAGTGTGGGCGAGCCCCGATGAAGGCGACACCTGGCATCAGGTGGCCGCGCATCTGCCGGACGTGCTGTGCGTGCGGGCCCAGGTGGTCTAGGTGGTCCGGGTCCTGCTGCCCGCGATGCTGCGGCCGCTCGCGGACGGCCGCGGCGCGCTCGAAGTCGAGGCTTCGACGCTCGACGGCGTCCTGGACTCGCTCGGCGCCGGGTTCCCCGCGCTGGAACGCCGTCTGCGCGACGAAACCGGCGCGCTGCGGCGCTACGTGAACTTCTATGTGGACGGTGAGGAGTGCCGCCGTCTCGACGGTGCCAAGACCTCTCTCGACGGGGTGAAGGAAGTCCAGATCATCCCGTCGGTCGCCGGCGGCTGAAGGGGACTTCCCCGCATCGCCTGCGGTCCGGAGGTGCCGTGAAGGCCTCCTTCCCTACCTTGAGTGTAGGGAAGGAGGCCTTCACGACCTTGAGAACAGACACCGCGGCCCCGAACGTCAGGAAGCGCGGGCTACTGGGAAAGCAGGTTCGCGCAGCGGATCAGCCCGATGTGCGAGTACGCCTGCGGGTGGTTGCCCAGCGAGCGCTCCGCGATCGGGTCGAACTGCTCGGGCAGCAGCCCGGTCGGGCCCGCGGCGTCGACGATCTGCGTGAACAGTTCCTCGGCCTCGGTGCGCCGCCCCGTGAGCAGGTACGCCTCGATGAGCCAGGCCGCGCAGATGTGGAAACCACCCTCGCCGCCGGGAAGGCCGTCGTCGCGGCGGTAACGGTACACAGTGGACCCACTGCGCAGTTCCGCCTCGATCGCGGTCACCGTGGACTGGAACCGCGGGTCGGCCGGATCGATCAGCCCGGTCAGCCCGACGAACAGCGACGCGGCGTCGAGATCCGTTCCGTCGTAAGCGGTCGTGAAGGCCTGGACCTCTTCGTTCCAGCCCTTCTCCAGGACGTCCGCGGCGATCTCGTCACGCAGCGAAGGCCACGCGCCCGGCACCTCGCGGCCGTAGATCTCGCCCAGTTTGATCGCCCTGTCGATGGTCACCCAGCACATCACCCGCGAGTACACCCGGTGGCGCGGCACGTGCCGCTCCTCCCAGATGCCGTGGTCCGGCTCGTTCCAGCGCCGCGTGACGGCCTCGGCCATCGCGCGCACCATCTGCCAGTCCTCGTCGCGGAGTTCGCCGCGCGCCGCCGCCAACGTCTGCACGAGTTCGACGACCGGGCCGAACACGTCCAGCTGGACCTGGTGGTTCGCCAGGTTGCCGACGCGGACCGGCCGCGAACCGGCGTACCCGGGCAGCGACTCGATGACCGCTTCGGCGCCGATCACGCTGCCCGCCAACGTGTACAGCGGGTGCAGCCGTTCCGGACCGGCCAAAGTGGACAGTACGCCGTGCAGCCAGCGGAGGTAGCCTTCCGCCTCTTCGATCGAGCCGAGGTGGACCAGTTCGCGCACGGTCATGGCCGCGTCACGGATCCAGCAATAGCGGTAGTCCCAGTTCCGGACGCCGCCGATCTCCTCCGGCAGCGAGGACGTCGCCGCCGCGAGCACGCCGCCGGTGTCGGTGTTCACCAGCCCGCGCAGCGTGAGCGCCGAGCGGCCGACGAGGTCGGTCTGGACGCCGGGCAGTTTGAGCGTCCGCGCCCAGGTGCTCCAGTACTCGCCCGCACGGGCCCGCCGATCCACTTCGGACAGTTCGTGCGCGCCGAGGTCCGAGGTGCCGCAACGGAGTTCGAGTACCACCGGGTTGTCCGGGGTCGGGGTGACGAGCGCCGTCGCGGTGTCGTTCATGCCGTCGGAGGTGATCTCCCACTCCACGCCCGGCGAGCGCAGCGCGAACGGTTCCGAGGTGCCCTGTACCAGGATCCCATCGCCCTGGGCGACCAGCTTCACCGGCACACCACCGAATTCGGGCCGCGGCGCGAACACGATCTCCGCCGCCGCCTCACCCGAGATCACCCGGACGAGATCCGTGCGGTGCGCGGGGCTCTCCGGCTCGAGGTAGTCGGTGACGAGCAGCCGCGACCAGCGGGTCTCGACCGTCATCGTGTTCGGCAGGTAGCGCTGCCCGAGCGGCAGGCCGTTGCGGTGCGGCTTGATCGAGAAGTGTCCGGCGCCGGCCCCGCCGAGCAGGTCCGCGAAGATCGCGGGCGCGTCGGGCCCGGGATGGCACAGCCAGGTCAGCCGGGCGTCCGGCGTGACCAGCGCGACCGAACGTTCGTTGGCCAGCATGGAAAGCCGCTCGATCGGCGGCGCCTGCTCGCCGTACAGCCAGTTACGCCGCTCTTCGAGGAGGAAGGCGAGCGCCATCGCGACGTCGACGGTGTCCGGGACCCGGTATTGCGCGAGGCTTTCGCCGTCGCCGACCTTCACGCCGAGGTCCGGGCCGGAGAGCCGGGCGAACGCCTTCTCGTCGGTGACGTCGTCGCCGAGGAAGACTGCGGCCGTCGCGCCGACCTGGTGGCGCAGGGTGTCCAGCGCGCGGCCCTTGTCCGTCTGGACGACCGCGAGCTCCACGACCTCCTTGCCGTCGGTCGTGGACACGCCCTCCCACTGCGCGGGTCCATTGTGGACGTCGCGCAGGACCCGGCGGCCCGCCTCGTGCTCGGCGCGGCGGACGTGCACCGCGATGCTCGCGGGCTTGACCTCGAGCGAGACGCCCGGTACGTCGAGCACCAGGTTCTCCAGCTCGGCTTCGAGTCGTCTGTGCAGCTCGCGGGCCTTGTCGTCGAGCGCGTGGATGAAGCCGATGTCGAATTCGGACCCGTGGCTGCCGACCAGGTTCACCTCGGCCGGGAGACGGGACAGGGTGGCGAGATCACGCAGCGCGCGGCCGGAGATGACGGCGGTGGTCGTCTCGTGCAGGCCGGCCAGCGACCTGAGCGCGCCTACCGATTCCGGCAGCGGCCGGGCTTCGTCCGGATTGGCCGTGATCGGAGCCAGCGTGCCGTCGTAGTCGCAGGCGACCAGCAACCGCGGGGTGCGCGCGACCTGGACGATCGCGCGCCGCAGCTCGGCGGGCAGTGCCTCGGCGGTCAACGATTTCTCCTCGGGAACGTAGCGGGGTTGGGGGAATCAGTCGGCCGGTTCGGCACCGAGCGCTTGGAGGAACGAGCGCGCCCAGCGGTCGACGTCATGCGTGAGGACCTGTCGACGCATGGCGCGCATACGGCGGCGTCCCTCTGCGGGGTCGAGCGTAATGGCAGTCTCCAAGGCGTTCTTCACCCCGTCCAGGTCATGCGGGTTGACCAGGAGCGCGCTGGTGAGCTCCGCCGCGGCGCCGGCGAACTCCGAAAGCACGAGCGCGCCGCCCAGGTCGTGGCGGCAGGCGACGTACTCCTTGCAGACGAGGTTCATCCCGTCACGCAGGGGAGTGACCACCATGACGTCGGCCGCGGAGAAGAACGCGGCCAGCTCAGTCCGGTTCACGGACTGGTGCAGATAATGCACGACCGGGTGACCCACGCGGGCGAATTCGCCGTTGATCCGCCCGACCATCTGCTCGATGTCGCCGCGCATCCGCTGGTAGTGCTCGACGCGCTCACGGCTCGGGGTGGCCAGCTGGACGAACGTGACGTCCTCCGGGCGGACGCGGCCTTCGTGCAGCAACTCGTGCAGCGCCTGCAACCGCAGGTCGATGCCCTTGGTGTAGTCGAGCCGGTCGACGCCGAGCAGGACCTTCTTCGGATTGCCCAGGTCGCGCCGCAGCTGGGCGGCGCGTTCGGCGACGCCCTTGGTCTTGGCGAGTCTGTCGAGGCCGATGGCGTCGATGGAGATCGGGAACGCGCCGACCCGCACCGTGCGGTCGCCGACCTGCATCAGGCCGGGGCGGGTGCGGATGCCGACCGCGCCGCGGCTGGACTCGAGGCCTGCCAGCTGCCGCGCCAGCCAGAGGAAGTTCTGCGCGCCACCCGGCCGGTGGAACCCGACGAGGTCGGCCCCGACCAGGCCGCGGACGATCTCGGTCCGCCACGGCATCTGCATGAACAACTCGACCGGGGGAAACGGGATGTGCAGGAAGAACCCGATCCGGAGGTCGGGACGCAGTTCGCGGAGCATCGCCGGGACCAGCTGCAGCTGGTAGTCCTGGATCCACACGGTCGCGCCCTCGGCGGCGACCTTGGCGCTCGCCTCGGCGAAGCGCCGGTTCACCCGGACGTAGGACTCCCACCAGCTCCGGTCGAACACCGGCCGTGCCACCACGTCGTGGTACAGGGGCCAGAGCGTCGCGTTGGAGAAGCCCTCGTAGTAGTCGCGGACGTCGTCCGACGTCAGGGAGACCGGGTGCAGGACCAGGCCGTCGTCGTCGAACTCCTCGACGTCGACGTCGGGCACACCCGGCCACCCGACCCAGGCTCCCTTGCGTGACCGCAGGAAAGGTTCGAGCGCGGACACCAGCCCGCCAGGGCTCGCCGTCCAGCGCCTGCTTCCGTCGGCGGTCCGTTCGAGGTCCACCGGGAGCCGGTTCGCCACCACCACGAAATCCGCGGAGGCCGTTCTGCTCGTCTCGGCAATCACTTCGTCCACCAGCCGCTCCCTCGATTCGCGGGTCGCTGCCCTAAGCGGAAACCCTATCGCGCGAGGAGGCCACGGCCGGTCGCCGAGCGGTCACTCCAAGCGTCGTTCGGCGGGTTCCATCGGGCCCGCCATCCTCGGCCCGGCGAACTTGCGTTCGAGCCTGCCGAGCCCCGTGCGCACCGGCTGCGCCAGGTATTCGCCGAGTACCACACCCGCTGCCAGGGCAAGCCCGATCGCGACCGCGGTCATCAGCGTCGAGATGTTCCCGCCGGGCTCGACGCCCAATTGGTATAGACCACGATAGGTGGAGAGGCCGGGGAGAAGGGGCGTGATGCCGGACACAGCCACCACGAGAGGCGTCACCTTGAGCCGCCTGGCCAGCACGCCGCCGCAGAAACCGACCAGCGTGGCGGCGACGGCGGACGAACTGACGGCCTGGAAGTCGGTCAGCATCAAGGCGCCGTAGACCGCGCCGCCGATGGCGCCCGCCGCTCCCGCGACGATCATCGCGCGCAGCGTCGAGTACGAGGCCAGCGCGAAGCAGGCCGACGCGCCGACGCTGCCGAGGATGATGATCGGCAGGTCCTGCGGCGTCGACGAGACGACCTCGGGCAGCGGCGTCAGCGGGAGACCGAGCAGCACCGCGATCTTCAGCGCGAGCACCACGCCCGCGATCAGTCCGGCACTCATCAGCGCGGTTTCCATCGTGCGCCCGGCCGCCGTGACGTAATAGCCGGTGATGGCGTCCTGCACGGCGGAAACCGTGGAGAGACCGGACAGCAGCACGGTGACGGCCGCCGCGACGACCAGCGTGGGTTTGTCCGTGGTGAGCAGGTTGCTGCTGACTATGGCCATCGCGGACAGGGTCGCGACCAGGCCGCCGACCACCTGCTGGAAGAAGAACGGCAGCGCGAAGCGGTTGAGGAAGCGGCCGAGGCGGTCGATGACCGCGCTGATCACCAGCGCGACCAGGGCGACGTCGAGGCTGCCGCCGAGGATCAGGGTGATGAACGCGGCCAGCCCACCCCAGGCGGCCGTGGCCACCCAGCGGGGGTACGGGTGTGGCGCGGTGGTGATCCGCTGGAGTTCCTGCTGGGCCTCTTCGGCGCCGATGTTGCCGCGGACGATCCGGCGGACCAGCGTCTCGGTCTGGGTGAGCCGCGTGTAGTCGAGGCTGCGCGAGCGGACCACGCGCAGCGCCGTGACCGGGGCCATGTCGGTGCCGCGGTGGCAGGTCACCGTGATCGACGTGAAGATCACGTCGACCTCGCAGTGCGGGAGGCCGAGCGCGGAGGTCAGCGCGATGATCGTCGCCGTGACGTCGGAGGCGCCGGCGCCACTCGACATCTGGACCTCGCCGATACGCAGGGCGAGGTCCAGGACGAAGTTGACCGTCGAGTCGTCGGGCGGCTTCGGGCCCATAGCCTCGTCGGTCTCGACGGCGGGCTGCTCCGCCGTCGGCGCCTCGAGGATCTGCCAGGCGCGGCGGCGCAGCAGATTCGGCCGGTGCGAGCGAGCCTGGGGGATCGATCGCTCTCCGTCACGCTGGCGCGGCGCTTCCAGCAGCCATTCGCCACGTTCGGGTGTTTCGTCCTGGTTCTTTTCGGCACCGCGTTCGCCGCGCTGGGCTCCCTTGGTGTGCTCGTTGATCTTCATGATCGATCCACCTCCTCACTCTGGTTCGAGGGACTTTCCCGAGGAGCATCGGGGCCGGTGCCTCGACCGTTGCAGGAAACCCGAAGTGGCGTCCACCACGTCGGAGGAAGATCGTCGCGGGCACGCCGGTTTACGGCACACTGCATGCCATGGCGTCCTCCGTGAGCAGGCGATCCGTTCTTCGCGCGGCCGGGGTCACCGCCGCCGGAACAGCGGCGACATTCACCCTTTCGGGGGCATCTAGCGGGGCGGAGGCCCCGGTTTTCGCGCATGGGGTGGCGTCGGGCGATCCGATGCCCGATTCGGTCCTCCTCTGGACCCGTGTCACGCTGTCGCCGGACGCGGTTCCGGGATCCGGAAAAGGGGTGACGGCGGACGTCCGGTGGGAGGTGGCCGAAGACGCCGGATTCGCGCGCGTCGTCGCTCGCGGTCACGTCCGGACGGGGCCGGAACGCGACCATACGGTGAAGGTGACGGCGGGCGGGCTGTGCGCGTCGACGGAGTATTGGTACCGCTTCACGGCTCAGGGGAAGGTCTCGCCGTCCGGGCGCACACGCACCGCGCCTGCGCACGACGAGGACCTCGCGAGCCTGAGACTCGGCGTGGTCTCGTGCGCCAACTGGGCTGTCGGTCACTTCGCCCCCTACGGCTACCTGGCCGACCGCGACGATCTGGACGCCTTCATTCACCTGGGTGACTACCTCTACGAAGGGAATCCCAACCCTGCGGGTGATCTCCGGCCTTCGGTACCGCCCAACGAGTTGATCACCCTGGGGGACTACCGGCAACGCCACGCGATGTACAAGGCCGACGAACACCTCCGACGGCTGCACGCCCGTCACCCGATGGTCGCGACCTGGGACGACCACGAGGCCGCCGACAACGCTTGGTCCGGCGGGTCGTCGTCACACGATCCGGCGACCGAGGGACGCTGGCACGACCGGATGCGGGCCGCGCACCAGGCGTACTTCGAATGGATGCCGGTGCGGCAACCGCGGCGACCGGCTGTACCGGCGGCTGAAGTTCGGGCTGGAGCTTCGAAAAGCGGGCCGACCTCACCATGCTGGACCTGCGGACGTACCGGACCCGGCAGCCCGGCCAGGTTTCGGTGGAGGGCACCATCCTCGGCGCCGGGCAACGGCGGTGGTTCCTGGACGGCGACGTCCACTCGTCGTGGGCGAACGACGTGCCGCGGGACGGGACGAGCGTCGCCGTGGAGTTCGTCTGCCCGTCGGTCACCTCGGACAACATCGACGAGCAGCTCGGAGTCCCGCCGCGGACCGGCTCGCTGAAGGTGGAGGCCGCGATCCGCGTGCTGAACCCGCACGTGCGCTTCGTCGAGCTCGACTCGCATGGCCCCGGCGTCCTCGAAGTGACCCCGCAAGCCGTCCGGATGAACTGGTACTACGCCGCCGACCGCCGCGATCCGGGGGACCGCCGTGACGTTCGCGCACGCCTTCCGGACCGTCGCCGGAGAGCCCTGGGTGCGCCCTGCGGACGGCTGAACGGGCGCCGATATACTGGCCATGCCCGGGCTGCCCTGGGCACGGCCGCTATAGCTCAGCTGGTAGAGCATCTGTCTTGTAAACAGAAGGTCAGGGGTTCGAGCCCCCTTGGCGGCTCAAGATCAAAATAGCTACTGACCTGCCGATATGGCACGTTATGTGAGCGTTGTTCACATTTGATTTTGCCCTGTTGGGCTCCATTTCGTCTCCGTTTTCACTGCTGTGCCGAAAGTCGGGTGCGTCGCAGGTTCGAGTGCGCTTCGTGCGGCAGGAGCTCCGCGGCGCGGTCGAGATGGCTGCCGGCTGTGACCGGTTTCGTAGCTACGAGACTTGGGCTTCCGAGCGTGTCGTCCGGATCTGAAGGGTTCGGCTTTAGACGGCTCTTTCCTGCCTGCTTGCGGTGGAGCCGCCCATCCGGTTCATCGTCCAGGGCATCTCTGGGGGCTTCGATGACAAGGTCCTGATCCGCGGCTCCGCCGCGTCCGCTGTCGTTGATATTGAGGGGTAAGGCAAATGTGGCGTGACCGAGCCTCTGTGGTGAAGGACCCCTTCGCTGACTCAAGGCAGAGGCGGCCTTCGCGGCCGTGGTTCTGGACTGGCCGATCGGAGCCGACTGTGCCCCTGAGTGTCCACAAAGGACACTTTTCGCTGACTCAATGTCTGATTGATGCCCGGATGGGCGATTTCACGAGGGGGTCGTGAGTGGTGTTTCGGGTTCTAACCCGAAATGCCACTCACGACCCCCTCGTCGAACCGTGCAAATCACCCAAGCCGGACACTGTCGCCGCAGAAAAGTCTCTTATGGACAGTTGGGAAGGTGCCTGTTCGGCGAGTCCCGCTTCTGCCGCCAGCTCCGGCACGCCACGTTTGCCTTACCCCTCTATAGACAGCCGCATGCTGCGTCTCACTCAGACGGCCGACCTGCGGGGAGCGACGCGCGCGCTCGCCGCTCTCCGATGTTGCCTTCTCATGCGCGGCGCCCTCGGGGCCGGCTGTTCTGCGCGGCAACTCGGGTCAACAGCAGGTGACCGGCGGGCACGGCCCATGTCCGCAGGTGGGCGACCCCACTGGGCAGCCCTCGTCGATGCGCGACACTCTGGTGATAGCGCGCGCATTCTTCGGACTCGCCCTCGATGGCCGAGCTCTCGTCCGGCGCAATAGACGGCATCACTCGTTGACCGCCCCGCATGGGCGGACCTGTTCGACCGGAGAATGAGCTTGATGCGGGAGCGGCCAGATCATGTCGATACGGGCTGGCCGGCGGCGTAGTGGTCGGCGTCTCCTGGCGGGGCCGGGCGTATGGTCGCCTATTCTTTTCAGGCGCCGGATCGCATACTTATTCCAAGCGCTGGGAATAGCGAGATGAGTTCCACGGCCTTTCGGCAAAGAGTTGACGTAGATTCCGCCCTGAGTTCGGTCCCGCAGGCAACGGTCAGACTCTCCGGCTGTCACGTTCGCCTGTTCCTCGGCTGCCTGGTTTGTCGGTTCGCGAGGCGTGGGAAGGGAAGCTGTGCGGGAGAACACAAAAGGGAAAAGTGGGCCCGACTCGAGTCTCGCCAAGTTCGCTATCAGGTCGGCACGGGCAAGTCAGCCACCCGAGATAAGCGTCATCATTCTGTCTGCCGCCAAGGCTGACGATTTCGCCGTCATCGTGCGGCGGCTTTCCAAGGAGTATTCGGGGTCGCCATTGGAGATTCTCTTTGTCGATGACGGCGACGATGTGGCTGGAAATGCCGTGCTTTCCCTCGTCGCGCGGTCACGCGTCCCGATCCGGCTGATCCACCGCGCGTCCGGCGAGCGGCACGGTGGACTCGGTGGCGCGGTGCTCACCAGCCTGGTGCAGGCGCGTGGCGAGTGGCTCGTGTTGATGGACGGCGACCTTCGCTACCCGCCGGCATTGGCACCACGGCTGGCTGAGATCGGCCGATCACGGGACGTGGACGTAGTGGTCGCCAGCAGGTTCGCCAGGCAGGCCGGCGTCTCACGGCACTGGGCGTCCCTGCTGTCCACCGCGGCCGCCAAGGCCCTCTTCCCGCACCGGCTCGGCCGGCCGAGTGACCCGCTGAGCGGCTTCTTCGCCGTCCGTCGCGCCGCGCTCGACCTCGACCGGTTACGGCTGGACGGGGTCAGGACCCTGTTGGAGATCCTGGTCCGGCATCCGGGCCTGCGGGTGGCCGAGGTCCCGTTGACGGCCCAGCCACGACCGGATGGGCGCCGCCCGGTCTCACCGCGTGCGGGCGTGGCGCTCGTGCGGCAGCTGCTCCGGCTGCGGATCGCGCCGCCGGGCCGACAGGCTCTTTCGCCGGACAACCGGCTGGTGCGGGCCGGGGCGTTCGGGTTGGTCGGGCTGTCCGGGCTGGTGGTCAACACGGCCGTGTTGTGGTTGCTGCACGACCACCTGCTGGGCCTGCACTATCTGCTGGCCGCCGTTCTGGCCACCGAGGCGTCCACGACGTGGCTGTTCGCCCTCACCGAAGTGCTCATTTACCGCGGTGCGAAATCGAGTTCGACGGCCTCTCGCGCCGTGCGGTTCTTCCTGCTCAACCACGCGTTGCTGGTGCTGCGGTTGCCGATGTTGGTCCTGCTGGTGGACGGCATCGGGCTGGGCGTGCTGTCGGCCAACGCGTTCGCCCTCGGCCTGTTGTTCCTGGTGCGGTTCGTGGTGACCGACACGGCGATCTATGGACGCGGTGAATCGCCGACGACCAGATCCGGACGCGATCCGATCCGGCTCATCGTCGACGCCGCTCCCGCCGGGGGCCCGGCGGGTGGAACTCTGAACCGCTCTTCCGGCTTGGCACGGTACCTGCCGTATCGGTACAGCATTCCGAATGTCGCGACGATCGGCTCGCAGGTGCGGCTGGCGGAACTCGACTACTTCCGTGCGCAGTGGCTCGGCAACGACACCGAGATTCAGATCCGGGTCGGTTCGGTCGGCAGCCGTCGCCCGCTGCCGCGGGCGGTGGTCACCCAGTTCGCCGGGCCGCCCGCGATCGAATACTCCGAACATCTCGGCCGGTTCGGGGCCAACTTCCGGGTTTCGTTCGGCGGCCCGATCGAGGTGGTCGTCTCCCCGAGTCTTGGCCGGTCACCCCATGTGGTCTACACGAACATCCTCGAGGCGCTGCTGCGGTTCGTCGCGGTATCGCGCGGCGTGATGCTGCTGCACTCGGCATGCGTCGAACTCGACGGTGTCGGCGCGCTGATCTCCGCGCGAACCGACACCGGCAAGACCGGCACCGTGCTCCGGCTGGTCCGCGAACGCGGTGCGAAGTTCCTTTCCGACGATATGGTCGTGCTACACGGCGATGGCCAGGTGGGCTGCTTTCCCAAGCCTCTGACGATCAGCCACCACACGTTGCGGGCGGCGCAGTCCGACGAGCTGAGCCGCGGGGAGTGGCGGCGGCTGTGGCTGCAGAGCCTGTTGCACTCCCGGCAAGGCCGTCAGCTGGGCCTGTCCCTCAGCCACCTCAACGTGCCGATCATGGGCACGAACGCGCTCACCCAGCGGATCGTGCCGCCGCCGAAGTACGCGGTGGACCGGCTGCTGCCGTGTGAGATCGCATCCGAGACCAAGGTGACCGAGCTGTTCGTGATCGAGCGGGGCCCGTATGCCATCGGCGACCTGTCGCCGGAGGACACAACGAGCACACTGCTGGCCAACACCGAGGACGCCTACCAGTTCCCGCCGTTCAGCCACTTCGCACCATCCATTGTGATCGGTGAAGACGATTATCAGGCGTTGCGGGAAAAGGAACGCGAGATCCTGTCGGCCGCTGTCCGTGAGATCAGGGCACGCTCGCTCGCCGTGCCCGACTTCAGTTGGGCGGACGAGATCCCCGGACTGCTGATCACAGGCCCGGCCGACGGGCGGCCCGAGCCGCGCCGGTCTGCGTGATGGGTGTACCGGCGCCGCCGGGCATGGCCGTTGGTACCGTCACCAGGCAGCGGGACCGCTGGCCGGCGCGGGTGTTCTCACGCGGTGGCGTGGTGCCGGCGATGACCCTCATCTTGGGCGCGGGTGGCTTCCTGCGGGTGTGGGCGCTGGGTGAGATCGGCTTCAACAGCGACGAGGCCGTCTACGCCGGGCAGGCCGCCGCGCTGGCCGGAGATCCCGCGCTGACCGGGCTGTTCCCGATCTTCCGCGCACACCCCTTGCTGTTCCAGGTGATGCTGTCGCTCGGGTTCTCCGGTGGCACGAGCGACACCGGCGCCCGGATGCTGTCCGTCGTTTTCGGACTGTCCACAGTGGTGGCCGTGTACTTGCTCGGCAAGGTGCTGTACGGCTGGAAGACCGGGCTGGTGGCGGCGTTCTTCCTCGCGGTCATGCCCTACCACGTCGTGATCACCCGCCAGGTACTGCTCGATGGACCTGAGACCTTCTTCGCGGTGGTCGCCCTGTACTGCGTCGCGCGGTACTGCTCCGAGCGGGCCCCCGGGTGGCTCTACTCCGCGGCCGCCGTCTTGGGGCTCACCTTGCTGACCAAGGAGAGCGCGGCGATCCTGGTGCTCGCGGTGTTCGTGTTCTTCGTGCTCAGCCGGGAGTTCCGCATCCGGCTGCGCGACCTGCTGGTCGGGCTCGCCATCCTGAGCGCGGTCGTCGTCGCGTACCCGCTGTCGCTCAGCCTGTCCGATCGTACCGGCACGGGACAGAACTACCTGGCGTGGCAACTGTTCCGGCGCGCGAACCATGGGATCACGTTCTACAGCGAGACCGTGACCCCGGCGGTCGGGCCGGCGGTGCTCGTGCTCGCGGCCGCCGGTCTTTGGCTGCTGCGCGGGCAGAACACGTGGCGGGAATGGTTGCTGGTCTGCTGGATGGCCGTACCGCTGGTGTTCTTCCATCTGTGGCCGGTGAAGGGGTACCAGTATCTGTTGCCGATCGTGCCCGCCGTCGCGGTGCTGGCGGCACGAACCGGGATCCAGGTAACCGTGCCTTGGCTTTCGGGCCGCCGTCCCGCGGCGGCCCGATGGGTCCGGGCCTTCGCGGTCGTCGCCGTCGGCGCAAGCCTGGTGGTACCGGCCTGGTCGGCCGTGAACCCGGCACCGAGCACCACGTTCCTTGCCGGTTCCGGCGGCGTGCCAGGAGGCCGGGAGGCGGGTAGGTGGATCAAGGCCGGCCTGCCCGAGGGCAGCCGGTTGATGACGATCGGACCGTCGATGGCGAACCTGGTGCGATTCTATGGCCACCGTAAGGCATTCGCACTTTCCGTGAGCCCCAACCCGTTGTCCCGCAATCCATCCTATGAACCGATCGACAACCCGGACCGGGAACTGCGCAACGGCAACCTCCAGTACGTGGTATGGGACGCGTTCTCGGCTGCCCGGGCGCCGTTCTTCAGCGAGCGGTTGATGCGTTACGTGCGCAAGTACAGCGGCGTGGCCATCCACACCGAAGCGGTCGAAGTGACCACGCCCGACGGCCGGACCACACCGAAACCCGTGATCATCGTCTACGAGGTGCGGTCATGACCCTGCGCCTGACCAGCGTGCTGATAGTCCTCCTCATTCTCGCCGCGCCGGTGCCCTGGCCGGCCGCCGCCGAGCCGGCGCGCACCACGAGCACGCCGATCAAGCACTTCGTGACGCTCATGCAGGCCAACCACTCCTTCGACAACTACTTCGGCACCTACCCCGGCGCGGACGGCATCCCCGCCGACACGTGCATGCGGCAGCGCAAGGACAAACCGGCCGACTGCGTCCGTCCCTTCCGGCTGGGCGATCAATCGCCGGACCACCTCGATCACGGCCCGGCCACTCAGCGGGCCCAGTACGCGGACGGAAAAATGGACGGTTTCGTCTCCACGTACCGGGAGAGAGGCCTCGACGGCGCCCAGGCGATGGGCTACTACGACGCGAACGACCTCCCCTACTACTGGAACGTCGCCGACAAGTACACGCTCTTCGACCGGTTCTTCAGCTCCGCGACCACCGGCAACCGCCGCAACCGTTTCTACTGGATCGCCGGCGTGCCCACGCCCGGCGGCGGTGAACGCGTGCCGCCGGGCGGCTACGGCGACATCCCGACGATCTTCGACCGGCTCGAACAGGCCGGTGTCCCCTGGAAGTTCTACGTCGAAAACTACGACCCGAAGATCACCTTCCGCACGCCGGGAACCGGTCCGCTGGCAGGCCAGACGACCAGGGTCCCGCTGCTGAACTTCGCCCGATTCCTCGACGATCCCACGCTGTCCGGCAAAATCGTCGACCTGAACCAGTACTACACGGACCTGCGCGCCGGCACGCTACCGGCGGTCGCCTACGTCGTGGCGTCGGGGTCGAACGAGAACCCGCCGGGCCGGGTGCAGACCGGACAAGCCTTCGTTCGCGAGATGATCGCGGGACTGGCGAAGAGCCGCTACTGGTCGAGCTCGGCGTTCATGTGGAGCTACGACAGCTGGGGCGGCTGGTACGACCACGTCTCACCACCCAAAGCGGACAGTGCGGGCCTCGGTTTCCGGGTACCCGCCCTGCTGGTCAGCGCCTACTCCCGACGTGGGCACATCGACCGGACCCAACTCGATCACACCGCGGTACTCAAATTCATCGAGGACAACTGGCGCGTCGCGCCGCTGGGCGAACGGGACGCGCGTTCGGCGGGGATCACCGGAGCGTTCGACTTCGCCTCGCCGCCCAGACCGCCCGAGTTGCTGGGCACTGATCGCGCCGCCGCACCGACGGCGTCCCACCCCGCCTCGATCGTCTACCTCACGTATGGCGGAGCCGCGGTTCTCGCGCTGCTGAGCTGCTTCACCGTCACCCCCATCGGCCGGCGGCTCGGGCACCGGCGGCCCACCAGGAGGAGGACCGTCCGATGAGGACGATCAGAGGGATCGGCGTCACCGTGCTCGCGGCCATCATCATGGCCGGATTCCCGTCGACAGCCTCAGCGGCGCGACCGCCGTCGCGCAACGTCCTCAAAGTGATCACCGTGCCGTCGTTGCCGTCCGCGAGGTTCGCCTTGGACGGCAAGCCACTCGTGACCGATGACAAAGGCGTGGCGTACGCTACTGTGCCGCGCAACAGGGAAAAGCACCGGTTGCAGCTGCTCACGCCGCACCTGGACTCACCCGGCGGGACCGCCGACTTCGTCCGGTGGGCAGGGCGCGGCGGTGCCGATCAGGGATTCACCGCATCCCTGTCCGATCTCGTGATCGGGCGCACCACACGGATCCAGGCGACGTTCCAGACCACCCGGACCGTTCGTTACGCCTTCGTCGACCAGGCTCACAGACCGGTCGCGCCGGACCGGATCACCTCGATGACCATACGCAGTGACTCCGGTCGGCAGCTGACCGTGGAGGGAGTCAAGCCAGTCCGGCTGACCGCAGTACGGCCGGTGCTGGAAGCCGGTTCCGCGGTCGCCAAAGAGGTGACGTACTACCTGCAGAGTGTCGTGATCGACGGCACGAACGTAGTCAACGTCGGGGAGCAGCGATTGATCCCCAACCGGACCACTGACGCCAAGTTCGTCGTTCTGCTGCGATCAGTGCGCTTCCAGATCCGCGACTGGCTCTCGGGCGACCCGATCGCCACCGGCATCGAACTGACCTATCCGGACGGCCGCACCGAGCGGCTGACAGCCGGCCAGGACGGTGACGTGGCGGTGGAGAACCTGGCCCGGGGTACCTACCAGGTGAAGGTATCCGGGGCCGGATACTCGCAGGCCCAGAAGATCACGTTGTCCCGTAGCCGGTATGTGGAGCTTCCCGTAATCACCTATCTGGACGTCGCGACGCTGACCGTCGCCGCACTGACGACGCTGACCGTACTCGTCGTGGTCGGCAGGTGGCGACTGCGCAAGCGGCCGAGGACAGTCACGTGAGGCGAATGTCCGCTGTCCTGCTCGCCGTCCTGATCGCGGTCCTGCCGCTCCCTCCGGCGGTAGCCGGTCCGCGAACCGTACTTCCGGTGCTGGCGTACTACTACATCTGGTACACCGAGGCTTCGTGGGGTCGGGCGAAGACGGACTATCCAAGCCTGGGCCGCTATTCCAGCGACGACTCCGGTGTGATGCGCCGGCACATCCGGGCAGCGAAGAGTGCCGGCATCACCGGGTTCATTGTCAGTTGGAAGTCCACTCCCGTCCTGGATCGCCGGCTGGCGACGCTGGCCGGCGTGGCCCGGGAGGAGGCCTTCACCCTCTCTATCATCTACCAGGCGCTGGACTTTCACCGCAACCCGCTGCCGACCGATCGGGTGGCGGCCGACCTGGCGTGGTTCGAGGAGCGTTACGCGGCCGACCCGGTGTTCAGAGTGTTCGGCGAGCCGTTCGTGATCTGGTCGGGGACTTGGAAGTTCTCGATCGAGGACATCACGCGTGCCGCCGGGCCGGTGCGCGACAGGCTGCTGGTTCTCGGCTCGGAAAAAGATCTCGCCGGCTACGAGCGCATCGCATCCGCTGTGGACGGTGACGCGTACTACTGGTCCTCCGTCGATCCCTACCGTGACACGGGTGCGGCGGCCAAACTCGCCGCTATGGGCGCGGCGGTGCATCGGCACAAGGGGCTATGGATCGTGCCGTTCGCGCCGGGGTTCGACGCACGGCGGATCGGCGGTAAGCGCGTGGTCGAGCGGCGGGACGGTGAAGCACTGCGACGTCAATACGCGGCGGCGATCAAGTCCTCTCCGGACGCTCTCGGTCTGATCAGCTGGAACGAGTTCAGCGAGAACTCTCATGTCGAGCCCAGCGTCCGGTATGGCGACCGCTACCTGACCGTACTGCGGGATATCACCGGCACATCCGTGCCACGCCTGAGCCCACTGGCGGAAGACTCCAGCGGCACGGGCGCTCGGGGCGGGTTCCCGGCCGGGCCGGTCGTGGCGGGCGGCGCGCTTCTGCTGCTCGTCATCCTCGTCGTCCTGGTGCTCCGGCGCCGGTACCGGTCCGCGTGAGCGATTCAGAACCGATTCCCGAGCATCAGGCCTGAAGCGATCAAGGCCTTTGACGTTTCCCGCGCGGACATCGACCAGTACGTTTCCGTACATCTCTACGGCCATTTTGATCTGCGATAACTACCTGTGGCCGGCCCCCATCCCCGGTCTCACCTGAGCTTCCCGATCTTTTCCCACCAAGTCGCGTGCCGGTTCTGACGGTCCCACGCGGCTGCACAAGCACGCCCGAATGCTCGAGCTCACGACACGCTCACATGGTCCGCCAACAAATTTCAGGCTGAGGACGCTGGAGGTGCCGGTTCGATGAGGAGCAAGCACATAAGCCTGGCCGTGTCCGCAGGTGCGCTGCTGGGCGGCGGTCTCCTGCTGGTGTCAGGCGCGCCACCGCGGGCGACGCCGCCCGAAGATCTCAGCATCCACCAATGGCTCAGCGGCCGGGAGCCGCTGCAGATCGAGCTCAACAACACGCTCGTCGAGGCGCGGCAACTCGTTCAGCCATTCGCCCGGGCGACGACGATATGCCAGAAACTCGAGCGGGTATCGCAGCAGTTGCTGCACGGCAGGCGTGCGCCGCGTCCACAGCTGGGCACAGTCGCCAACATCGGCATCGCACAGTTCGCCCAGGCCGCCCAGGCTTGCCTGACCGGCGACCTTCCCCTCATGCGGCGCCAGATCGACGCCGGAACCACTCTGCGCGCGGACGCCCAGGACACCCTCGACCAAATCCTGCATGGAGGTCACAGTGGCCACTAAATCCCGGATCGCGGCCACGTACGGTTCCCTTCTCGTGCTGAGCCTCACGAATGTCGTCGCCCCGTCGCACGCTCAGGCCGAGACCACCCGATTCGCCGGCGACCCAGTGGTCGTCGCGGTGGGAGACATCGCCTGCGCACCTTCCGATCCGGATTTCAACGACGGCCTCGGCACCCCTGGCCACTGCCGTATGAAGACCACATCGGACCTTGCCACGCAGATCGCCCCGGCATCCGTGTTCATGCTCGGTGACGCCCAGTACAACAGCGGTTCCCTCGCCGACTTCAACACCAGCTACGCCCGGTCGTGGGGACGGCTTAAGCCGATCACACGCCCGGCGATCGGCAACCACGAGTACGGCACGCACGGCGGCGGAGGGTACTTCAGCTACTTCGGCGACGCGGGAACCCCGCAACAACCAGGGTGCGTGAAGCAGTGCAACGGCTGGTACAGCTTCAACGTAGGCGACTGGCACGTGGTCGTGCTGAACTCCGAATGCGCGAAGATCAGCGGCGGCACCGGATGCGCCGTCGGATCACCGCAGCAGCAATGGCTGGCCGCCGACCTCGCCGCGCATCCGGCCAAGTGCACCGCGGTACTGCAACACCGGCCACGGTGGAGTTCCAACAGCTTCGCCTACGCGGACGTGGCACCGCTGGTGGACACCATGTACCGCGGCGGCGTGGATCTCCTGCTGGCCGGACACTCCCACAGCTATGAGCGGTTTGCGCCGCAGAACCCGTCCGGGGCCCGGGACGACGCCAACGGGATCCGCCAGATCGTGGTCGGCACCGGCGGCTCGTTCTACAGTGGATTCTCCACAGTCATGCCGAACAGCCTGGTCCGCAAGTCCCAGATCTTCGGCGTCCTCAAGCTCACCCTGCGACCCACCAGCTACGACTGGGCCTTCGTGGCGGCGCCGGAGACACCGTTCACCGACTCCGGAACGGGAACCTGCCATTGACCCGGCTGGGCAGATCAGTCCCATGACCTGACGGAGAAAGCCCGCGCCGCACGAGCAAGGGTTTTCTCCGTCTCCCGGCTTCACCCGAATTCCCTGTTGCGTGACGAAGCGGAGTCGGCTCCGGCCTCATTGCCTCACCGGTGCCGTAGCAAAGCTTGCCAATCCACAATGGACAGTACTGAACAGCGGTCCTCCACGAACGAAGACGACCATTCTTCTGTGATTGCACATCACCCCAACGCCGCCGGAGAATCCCCCTCGGCGATCAGCAGATGTGGCCTTCCGGAACCGTCCGCGGGCACCGACCACACGTCGGAATGACCTGCGCCGCGGGGGATCGCATAGGCGACCGTGTGATGGTCGATCCACGCCGCCTGGTCGTCGACACTGCGTGTTTCCGCGAGCGGTGTCACGACAGATGTGGACAGGTCGAGCACTGACAGCCGCCACCCCTTCGCCGGGTCACCGTCTACCGCGGACTTGAACGCTATACGCGTTCCATCGGGTGAGAGCGACGGGCATTCGACGTTGTCCCGCACCGCGCGGACAGAGCGCGCGGTGAAATCACCCTCGACAAGATACCGGTGACCATTGGTCGACATGGTCGCGAAGAACCGATTGTCGTCCTCGGCGAAAGTGACACCCCAGAAATTCGAGTCGGCCGCCGTATAGGGCCTGCCGTGCACCGTCACCGTGTAGTCCTCCAACGTGCCCGTGAGCTCGCCGGTCGCGGTGTCCAGGATGCCAACGCGGGTGGAGAACCCGCCCAAGTTGTAGGAATCGCCGGCGACGAACACCGTCCAGGTGACCATCCGGCCGCTCGGTGAAACCCTGGCACGGCTGGCCACCCCGAACAGCGGGACCTCTTGCCGCTCCTTGAGTTGCTCGTCGAGGACGGTCAGATGCGTCATGAAATCGTTGTCCGGGTGCAGGCAGATCCCGGTGCCGCCGGCGGCATGGATCCGTGTGCAGGACACCTGTGACACTACGCGTGGGCCACCGGGGTCGGCCGTGGATACAACGAACAGATGTCCGCGATCGGCATCCGCGGTGCTACGGACGAGCACTTTCGGGCCGGGGGTGAGGGTCACCGCGCCGTCAGTGCCGACGGCGGTCATGTCCCGGCTGCGGGCGGCGATCTGTCCCACGTAGACGGTGGCGGCCGCGGCAAGCACCACTACACCGGCGACGGCGATCAGAATCCGGCTGCGGCTGTTCATCGTCGACCTTCTTTCACCGACGGGCGCGGGACGAGGAGAATCAGGGTGAAGACGATCGCGAACAGCGCCGCGCCCGCGGCCAACCCGGTCGCCATGCCCGCGCCCCAGACCTGCCAGGCAAAACCGAAGAGGACGGATGAGAGGAGGCAGGCGAGCGCTTGCCCGGTTTGGATGAGCGAGATGCCGGTGGCGCGCAGCGATTCCGGCAGAACCCGGCTCGCGAGCGCCATCAGCACTCCGTCAGTGGCGGCGTAGAAGGCGCCGTACAACCCGAGCGTGATCACGAGCAGCGGCCAGCCCGATACCGGGCTCACGAGCAGCAAGTAGACCACGCCCAGCGCGCCGTATCCGCAGAGCGTCACCGTGAGCCGACCGAACCGGTCGGCCACCGCACCCAGTGGTACGGCCAGCGACAGGTAAGCGAGGTTGGCGCCTACGGCGAGCAGCGGAAACCACCCCGTCGCGATTTCTTCCCTACGCTGCAACAACAAGTACACGAACCCATCGCCGATGGTCGCAGTGCCGAGCACACAGGCGGCAAGGAACAGCCGGCGTACCTCGCTGCCGCGCAAGAGAGAAAGTGCCGCACGCGGTGACACGCCGCCGACGACCGGGCGTGAGGCCTGGTGCTCGCGGACGAACAACACGAGCAAGAGCACGCCGACCGCGGCGATGCAGAAGCCGGTGAAGAACACAGCGTTGAACGCGTCGGCGCCGGCGGACGAACCGACCACGGCGAGTATCCCGAGCGCGACAAGCGGACCGGTGAACGCACCCGCGCCGTCCATCGCGCGATGCACACCGAAAGCGCGGCCGAGCATGGATTCCGGCACCGACAGCGTGATCAACGCGTCACGCGGTGCCGTCCGCAGCCCTTTCCCGATCCGATCGACGGCGATGACGACGCCGATCGCGGTCGCGGAGGCGCCAGCCACGACCAAGCCCAGCTTCGCGGCCGCGGAGAGCGCGTAGCCGATGCCCGCGACGGTCTTGCGCCTACCCGCACGGTCGGCGAGATAGCCACCGGCCAACCGGAGCAGCGCGGTCGCTCCGGAGTGCAAGCCGTCGACCAGCCCATAGACCGCAGGGCTCAGGTTCAGGCCGAGAACCAGGTAAACCGGCAGGATCGCGGCGACCATCTCGGCGGAGATGTCGGTGACCAGGCTGACGGTTCCCAGCGCGACGACGTTCGAACCGACCGCGCCGAACGTGTACCGGGACACTGTACCGCTGCGCCCTCGACGACCGATGCTGGACAGATACACGTGGCTCGCCCTCCTGCGTCAGGTCAGAACGGAAGAATCACTGCCGGACGTCGTCGTGACGGTTGCGAGGATGGCCACAATTCGTCGCGGAAACACGAATCCTCCCGACACCGGATACGCCGGGTCAGTCACTCCGGCCCGGCGGTGGACAGGAACCGCCTCATGCTGACCGCGAAAGAGAGACGTCTCATGCATCGTTCACGTCCAGTTCGTGATCTGGACGTAAACAAAGGAGTGCGGAAACTGATCTTGAGGCGAGTTCCGGCCAATGGCCGATAGTGGCCATGGCAAGAACGTCGCCGACCGAACTCGCGACAATAAACTGAGCGAATTTCGTGGCTTACCGGCTCTGGCGGGCGCAAGAGAGGCGACTTCGATGACCGATGCGCGCACGATCGGCAACATCTCATCCGGCCGGCTCGATGGCCGTCTGGCCGCGCTGGCCGACAGGCTGGACCGCAGCTATCCAGCGGTGTCTCCGGACACGGTGAGCCGGCTGGTGCGAGACGAGTCCGACCGCTTCGCTTGCGCGCGGGTGCGAGTGTTCGTTCACATCCTGGTCGAACGGGCGGTACGGGAACAGCTCGATCGATGGCCCACCTGTTCATGATGCCGTTCGCCGGCGGTATGGCCCACCGGCACCGGGCAAGCCGTCGCCTTGGTCCGGCACTTCGGTCGTTGGCTGCACGTGCAGAGACGCGAGCGTGGCGTCCCTGAGCGGTGTTCGGCCCGCGCTGGTTCGGTAGGTCGCGATGCTCCGCACAGGTGCGTGACCACAACATTTCCCGTGCCGACGCTATCGCCGTTCGCCCGAGGTGGGTTACGTGCGGGCCGCGCCATTGGAAGCGCATGCCAAGTGGCGTCGCTCAGCTCCGCCCATCCGGCATCCGCCATGGAGCTACAGCAATTGGGTAACCCGATATTGCGTCGCTGAGCCGCTTTTCTGTGCACCCCGACTCTCGGGGCCGCAGCAACGGCCCCTTTCCCAGAGGGGGTGTTCTTAAGGCACAGTTATTGCAGGATCCCTCGGTGGCGAGAATATCAAGGCTCCGCGGTCGAGTCGCCGAGAGGATCCGCCACTCCCCGGCTGGGTTTCCATTTATTGGAGTTGTTTTTCAACCTGACAAAGGAGAATCTTGTGAAACGCATTATTTCCACACTTGCCGTAGCGGCCAGTACTGGCGCACTGATGCTCGGGGCTTCCGGCGCCGCGACCGCGGCGGAGCAGGCGGCCCAGCAGCAGGTGCCCCCCGTCTACATCAGCGAGGTCGCCACCCGCGGTACCGGCCCCGCCGGGGCGGCCCAGGACTTCATCGAGATCGCGAATCCCAGCTTCGCACGGGTGCCCATCGGGGGCCTGCAGCTGCAGGCGATGGTCGGTCAGCAGATCGTGACGATGCCGATCCCAGCGGGCACCGTCTTGGGGCCGCGGCAGGTGTACACGATCGCCAACGCCGCCTTCACCGGCTGTGTGCCCGACCAGGTCTTCACCGAAAACCTCTCCGGGACCAGGCCCCTCAGGCTGGTGCTGGGTACGCCAGGGGGTGCTCGTGTGGATGCCGTGGCGACTCATTCGCACCCGGCTAGGTTGTCGCTTCACCGGGTCGCGTTCACCGGGACTCCCTCCGACTTCGCCCCGGGCCCGCGGACTCCGTGCGTCCTCGACGCCAATGCTCCCTCCGTCCAGTAACGCACGGGTAACCACATAATGGAGATTTTCGCCGCTGCTTCATAGTCATCTCCTAGCTGCTCACCGGCAAAGCTCGGGGTCGCCAACGCGATCCCGGGCTTTGCTCGTGATAGCCCGGGGTGCCGGCGATCTTGTCGCGATCGGGCCGGGCAACGTCAATCGAGATCAAGTTCAGAGAACTGTGGACACGCCCGTCCGCGACACTCACGCAGCGTCGGCCCCGAACAGGGGTAAGCACGGGGTGAGCCCGTCGATGGTGACCGGAATGTTGCGGTGGCGCTCCAGTGCTCCGCGCAGCACCGGGCTTCGACGGGCTTGGCGGTGCTCGTCGGCTGTGCCGTGTGCGTGTCGCGTGCGCCGGATGGTGCCGGGCCCACTTCTTCCAGCACTGCACTCTCATGGATTCCAGGTCGATGTGGTGAGGGTGCCAAGCCGCGCCGCCCGCGAGCACGAAAGCAGAGTGTCCGCGAAGGTCAAACCCGCCCTCTTCGGGGTCCGCCCGAGGTGGTGGGCACGCCCGTTGTCGTGCGTAGCCAGGACACGGGCGGGAAGGAGATCGCACGTGTTCGGCAAACGCTATGCCGTATCAATGATCAACCGCAGTGCGGAGAACCCGCAGGACAGGCGTCGATTCCTGCGTGCTGCCGGGATGACGGGTCTTGGGGTCGTCGGCGCGGGAGCTCTCGGTGGCTTGGCCGGTCCAGCGTCCGCTGCCACCCCGCGGCAGGCAGAGGGGGAAGCGGCGGCCGAGGGGGTCAGCGACGGTGCCGTGCTCAACTTCGCCCTCAACTTGGAGTACCTGGAAGCCGAGTTCTATCTCCACGCCGTCACCGGCAAGGGGCTCGCCGATTCACTGACCACCGGCACCGGGACGCGTGGTGGGGTCACCGGGGGTCGCGCGGTGCGGTTCAAAACGAAGGCCGCCCGCCAGTACGCCCAGGAGATCGCCTCCGACGAGAAGGCGCATGTGGAGTTCTTGCGCACCGCGCTCGGCTCGGCCGCGGTGAGCCGTCCGGCGATCGATCTGCAGTCCAGCTTCACCGCGGCGGCTCAGGCGGCAGGGCTGGTCAGGAAAGGGCAGAGCTTCGACGCTTTCGCCTGCGAGGAGAACTTCCTCCTCGCCGCCTACCTGTTCGAGGACGTCGGTGTCACCGCCTACAAGGGGGCGGCACCGTTGATCAGCAACAAGACCTACCTCGAGGCCGCCGCCGGTATTCTCGCCGTCGAGGCTTATCACGCCGCCAACATCCGTACCGCGCTCTACCAGCACAGCGGCGGAATTCTCGGCCTCGGCTTGCTGGGGCGTGACCTCCGGGAAGCCAGCGTCAAACTCTCCGACGCCCGCGACGGTCTCGACGGCACGACAGACCTCGACCAGGGCGTCGTCGACGGGAATGGCCGCGCGAACATCGTTCCCACCGACGGCAACGGCATCGCTTTCAGCCGGTCGCCGGGCCAGGTGCTCAACATCGTCTACCTGACTCCCAAAGCGGCGACGTCGGGCGGGTTCTTCCCCAAGGGTGTCAACGGCGACGTGAACACCAGCGCCGCCAACGGCTGACACCGTGGCAGGGCCGGGCGGGTGTCTCCGCTCGGCCCTGCCGACGACTTCGGTGAAAGCGTCGGCCGCTGTTTCACCGTTCGAAGTACATCTGCGCCGGAACCAGCGCCCACACCACTTTCCCGGATTCTTCAGGCCGTACTCCCCATTCGAGCGACAGGTGGGTGACAAGACGAAGCCCGTGATGGCCGGGACCGAATCGTTCGTCCGTTCTCGCTTTCATCCGCTCCACGTCGGGGTCGTCATCGGTCACTTCCACCAGGAGACCGCGGGACGTCCGGGTGATGCCGAGGACGCCGGGAGTGATGGTGTGCCGGTAGGCGTTGGACACCAGCTCGTCGACCACCAGCACGACCGCGCCAAGCGGTTCGTGCTCACCACGCCCGAAACCCAGGCAATTCACCACCGTCGCATGGACGCGACGTAGTTCAGGGCGGTTCGACAGCTCGAGCCTGACCTCCGCCGCCCAGGAGACTCGCTGGGTCAGCCGTTCGACTTCGAGATCGAGGTCCACCGGGAACGGCGGATCGGTTCCGTCGTCGGCTGGATCCAGCTGCCCGCTCATCTCGGCTGCCCTTCGATAGACGTCAAAGGGTTTTCGGGACAGCGAAGCTCGCGGGCGGTGCCGGACCGCGATGTCACTCGTTTGCCCGGCAAGTAACGGAAGCCGGTGCTCATCGGTTCCACTCCGCGATCGTCGCAGTGGTTCGGGCATCGCCGCCACCGAGACGAAGCCGGAGGAGATGCGGGCGACCAGGCCGACGCGCCGACCCAGGACATCGCGACGGCGAACAAGAGGATCAGCAGGTAGGCCAGGACGCGCCAGCCGATGGCGAGTCCGCAGAGGCTGGTGGCGAGCAGGCTGACGACCTTCGTGGTCAGGTGGGAGGTGGTCCTGCCGACCATGATCGCGATACGCGACATCCGTCCGCTTCGATGAAGCCGAGTGGTCGATCGGGCCGTCGATGTCGAGTTACCGCGGACGCCGTCGCGCCGGTCGATCAGCGATCGATCGCATGAAATTCATGAGAACCCTCCGTTCGCGGGGTAAACGTGACGGCCTCTGGGAACTCGTCACTGACTACCGTTGCCCACAGTCTTGCTCGGAGTGTGATGGTTCGCGTAGTGCCCGCGGCTCGTTCCGCCGGCGTGCGGCGCGTGAGCAGCGGCAACCAGGGCCGCGGTGATCGCGTCGGCTCTGGAGATCCACGGTTCGGCGTGGCTCGTTCCTTATGGCGGGGGGCCGGCCGTCGCCGTGGCCATGGAGTGAACCAGCGACGGCGACGACCGGCGGAACGCTGCCGCTACAACGTTCCCCATGCGGCAGATGGTGCTCGTCCTGCCGCGTGGCTGTGGTCCACAGGCCTCAGTGGCCACTGTGGACGTAGAGGAAGGGGCCGCCGCGGCTTCGGAGGTCACAAAGCTGCGGCGGCCGTTGTGGCCGGGCCATCGACTGGGGGTCGGTGATGGCCCGGACGAGTGTCAGTTCTTGTTGGTGCCAGGTGTGAGCACCTTGTCGATGACGAAGACGGTGGCGTTCTTGGTGGGGATGTTGCCGCACAGGATCTTCGCGCCGTTGACGGTCATGTTCTCGCCGGTGCCTTCGATTTTCACGGGGCCGCCGGCCGTGTTGAGGGATTCCACCGAACCGGCGGTCGCGAGGCCCTTGGCGTCGTAACGCTTGCCGACGACGTGGTACTGCAGGATCGGGGCCAGCTCGTCCGGCTTGCCGGCCAGCTCGTTGAACTTGGCGTCGCCCAGTGCCTGGAAGGCGGGGTCCGCCGGGGCGAACACGGTGATGGCCTGCTGGCTGTTGAGCGTGTCGACCAGGTTGGTGGCCTTCACCGCGGCGACCAGCTTGGTCAGCAGCGGGTTGGTCGAGGCGGCGCTGGCGACCGGCTGCGGGCCCATCGAGTCCAGCGAACCCGGGGCACTGCCCTGCGGAAGCTGCGAACAGGCCGGGCCGAATACGTCGGCGTTGGTGGTCACACCGTCGGGTGAACCGGTCGAGCCGGAGCTGGACATCGGGGCCGACGAGGACGGGGCGGGCGCGGGGGTGCTGGCATTTCCGGACGAAGCGTTTTCGTCACCGCTGCACGCGGAGAGCGCCAGTGCGGCGACCGCGGTGAAACCGATACCTGCGACGCGAATCTTTTTCACGAAAACCACTCCATTGCTTGAGGCGGCAAAGTCTTGTCCACTGTGGACGACTCGTTTCGTCTTCTCGCAAAGTGATTCGTGGCGGCCGGTGACGCGGATTGGTCGTTCGCCGATCTTTCTCAGGCGGCGGTGAACGGCACGTTGTGCCGGCCGGTCGCACCGTCGGGAACGGTGCCCGCGCCGGGTGTGCCGGATTTGTCGGTGGCGCGGCAGAACACTTGCTGAACGCCGGTGGGCACCTCCACTTCGGTCCACCACATCCGCCACGTGTTCGGATCGACCTCCTTCGACAGGTTCTGGTCACCCGGACCTCGACCTTCTCGCATCCGGCGTGGTGAGTCCGCCGATCGGCGCACTCTCTGTTGTGACGGCGACCGTGGGCAGGTGCCCCGAAAGCATGGTGTTCGAGACAAAGGCGCCTGGCTCTTCGTGGCGCCATCGTCCATTCATGCTTTTATGGACCGGGCAGGCGGTAGGCGAAGCCGGAACGCGAATTCCGTCGCTCGCGGGGTAAGGTTCAGGCTGCACTGGTTGGCGAGTTGCGCCGCGCATCTTGGTGTGGTAAAAACCTTTCGGAGTTGATCATCTGGGGATTTCTTGCTGGGGGCGACCTCTGTGGCGAATCTGATCAGCGCCTCGACGAAGCATCACTTAAGCGGTCAGGAGTATGTGAACTTGAAGCGTGCTTTGAAGAACCTGGTGATCGGGACGGGAGTCGTCGCGGCGATGACCCTCTCGCTGGGTGGCGTGGCAAGCGCGAAAGAGGCAGGCGACTACTACGGCCCGTTCGCAACCGAAGGGGAGTGCGAAAGCGCCAGGGTTCTGTTCAACTACAGTGACCCTTGCTACTGGTCGCTCCAGAACGGCGGCAGTTGGTGGTTTTACGGCGGTTTCTAAACGCCTCTAAGTACCCGAAGACCCCTTCTCTCGGATGAGCCGAGAGAAGGGGTCTTGTGCTACTCGGGCCTCGCAGGAGATCGCAAGACGAGACAAGAGTCTTCGTATTCCGATCTCGCAGGCCAAAACGATATTCATTTCTCGCGCCGGTGGCGCCACTGGACACGATCTGGCGGTCGCGGGCCGGCGACCCGGCTACAGCGTCCCTTCGAACACGACCGTGCCGTTGGCGTCACGCGCTTGAATGCGGACCCCTTGCGGGAACGGGTCATTCACCTCTTTCGGTACGAAGACCACGAAGGTCCTGTCGACCACATCGGTTGTCGAGGTCAGTCCGGCGCCGAAGTCACAGGTCACCGTCACCGCCGTCGCCGGCAGCCGCGTCCCGGCGAACGGCGTCCGGGAGTTGCCCCGGTCACCACCGTCTTCCACGCCACCCAGGGGCTGCATCGGGATATTCCGGGGCTGCTCCGGCGGGATCTCGAAATGGTCTTGGTAGACACGCATCTTCATCCGACCGGGACGCCGCGGGTCCGGAACCGTCGTGCACGCCAGACTCCGGTCGCCCAAACGGCCGAGAACGACCTGATAGCCGTCCTTGTCCAGCAGCGCGCCCGGCCTGTAGCCCGCCACGTCGGAGATGGCGTCCACCGCGCCGGACAGACATTCGCCCAGCGCACGTCCCGCGGGCGAGGTCCGGTCGGCCGGGGCGATCGGGCGATCGACGGCCGAAAGCAGCGGCGCCGGAGCCGGTGGCAGGCTCGTAGTCGTCGCTCGGGCGGCCTCGTAAACGGTCAGTTGCGTCTTCGCGGGGTCGGTCCAGGAGAACGAGACGAACTGATGTGACAGAGGCGAAGCTTCCACGGAGTCCCCGCCGCCGGAATCCTCGGCCTGGAATGCGAGACCCGCACCCGGCCAGGCCGGATCCAGCACCCCGCCGATCAGCCCGGTCGAGCTCTGCAGGAGCAGCCCGGTGCGGGTGCCCGGCACATACGCGGGGGCGGCGTTCGGGTCGGACACGGTCACGGTGGTCAGCGTCGTCTCGCAGAACATCGGCTTGCCCGCCGCCGTCGCGGCGACGACCGAAACGTCCAGCATGACGTCCGTGAACAAGGGAATCCATTCCTCGCGCGGGGGCACACGGTCCGTCTTGCCCGCGGCTCGCACCGCGGCCCAGCAGCGGTCGAGCGACGACGTCGCCAGCCCGACGTCCAGGTTGAGCCCGCCGGCGGCAGGCTCGGGGCCGGGGTCCGCGCCCTGGTGACGGAGCAGCTGCGTCGCGGCGGCGACGCCGGACGCGACGAGAACGACCGCCGCGGCGGCGGCGTACCAGACGCGCGCCGTCCGCCGCGGCTTCGCGATCCCCTCGTGGACGGCCGATCGCATCCGGGCGCGGACCTCGTCCGGCATCGCCTGGCGAGGCGGGTACACGGGTTCGCCGCTCATTTCTCCTCCAGCAACGTACGCAGCCGGGCTCGTCCCCGGGAAAGATGGGCGCGGACGGTGACCTCGGCGATGCCCAGCAACTCCGCGGCGTCAGCGATGCTCACCTCGGCGGCCAGGCACAGTTCGACGACTTCGCGCTGCGATTTCGGCAGCGACCGGACGGCTTCGGCGACTTGCCCCAGCCGGCGCTGGCCGTCGATCTTCTCGGCCACCGAATCGGCGTGGTCGGATACGGCGGGCTGTGCCGGGATCTTCCCGAGGAGCCGCAGCCGGCGACGAGCACCGCGGTGCTCGTCACGGGCGACATTGGCCGCGACCGTGTAGAGCCACGGCAGGGCGCTGTCCCGCACCAGGGTCACCTCGGCCCGCCGCCGCCAGGCGATGAGGAACGTCGTGGACGCCAGATCCTCGGCGCTGCTCCACGAACCGGTCAGGCGATACGTGTAGTTCCACAGAGCCTCGGCGTGCCGCTCGAACAGCTCACTGAACGCCCCCTCGTCGCCGCCGGCCGCGCGGGCCCACAGTTCCCGGTCACCGGTCTTTTCCACCGGTACCCCCACCTCGCTCGCGAGACTGCTCACGCCCTGGTTGTGGCCGGCACCGGCCGAACGTTGCGCGCAACTTTCCGGGTCGGAGGAGCCATATCAAGCCATGATCATGGAACAGGTCCGGACGACGGACAACCAGGCGACGTCCTGGCGGATGCCCCTGTCCGTAGCGGTGCTCTCGGCGGTGGTGTTCCTGCTCGCCCGGCCGCATTTGATCGACGACACGTTCATCACGCTGGCGTACGCGCGCAACGTCGCCTTCCACGGCCACTGGGGCCTGCTCGCCGACGCGACGTCGAACACCGCGACGTCGCCGGCGAACGTGCTCATCCTGGCGGCCCTGACCATCTTCGTCCGCGACGCCGTCTTCGCCGCCGGAGCGCTGTTCGTGCTGTGCCAGGTCCTTCTCGCCCTGGCGTTGCGCAGACTCGGCGCGGCGGCCGGGCTGTCGCCCCGGTTCCCCGCCCTGACACTCGCCGCGCTGACCGCGAACCCGCTTCTGCTCTCGTCGATCGGGCTCGAGGTCACCCTCGGCGCGGCGGTCCTGGGCTGGCTCACCGTGTTCGCCGTCGAAAAGAACCCATTCGCCTTCGGTCTGACAGCCGGCGTGCTCGCCCTGGTCCGGCTGGACCTGATCGTGTTCGCGGTGGTGCTCGCCGTCTTCCTCCGTCCCGGCACGGGACGTGCCCTGCTCGGCGCCGGGCTGATCACGCTGCCGTGGTTCGGCTTCAGCTGGGTGGTTCTCGGCGCGGCGGTACCGGACACCGTCGTGATCAAGACTCTCCAAGGCGCGCGACACGCTTGGGGCGCCTGGAACTTCGGCAACGGCCCGCTGTTCTACGCGCGGACTTCGCCGGTGATGGCCGTGCTGGCGTTCCTTCCCGCCGTCCTCGCGGTCCTCGCCGTGGCGACACTGGCCGTCCGGCTGCGCACGATCCCCGCCGGGCTGCGGCCGTTCGTGCTGCTCGCCCTCGGCGGTCTGCTCTACCACCTCGGCTACGTGTTGCTGGCGGTCCCGCCCTACCACTGGTACTACGGCCCCGGCCTCACCGCGGCGACCGTTGTCGTCTGTGCCGTAGCGGTTTCCCACCGGATCATGGTCCGCGGGGTGCTCGCGCTGATCGTCGCCGGTCTGATCGCGTACGCGGCTGCAGGACTTCCCCGCACGTACGCGCCGTTCACGTCGAACTACACGTCGAGCGCGCAGTACGCCCGTATCGGAGCGGAACTGGGAACGCTCGCCGGAGGCCGGATCGTCGGCAGCGCGGGCGAAATCGGCGTCCTCGCCTACAGTTGCGGCTGCCCGGTCGTCGACGTCTTCTCCGACCGTGGCCTGCTGCCTGCCGCGATCGAGGCGCGAGGCGAGGAGAACCGCTGGATCCGCGCGATACTCCGCGTGAACTACGCCTTCTTCGATTTCGACGTCCGGCCACGCCGTCCCGAACTCGTGCTGCGCCGGCTGGCGGCCCCGCCGCCGGACGCGCTCGCGCACTGGACGCTCGACGCGCCGACTCTCGGGAAGCAGGAGCTGTACCTGGTGCCGAACAAGGAGTGAAAGCCCGGCGGACCCTGGGTCAGGCGTTCGGGACCGCCGCTTCCCGCGCCGGGCGGATCCGGCTCAGCTGCAGGAGACTGAAACCGAACAGCAGGACCCCGAGCGGGACGTGGACCGCGGTCACGTGCGCGATCCCGAGGAACACCTGTACCAGCGTGAGCCCGAGGAACACGGCCGCCGGCAGGATCGGCTCGGGGGAGCCGCCGCCCGGCCGCCACACGAGGATCGCGGTGAGCACGTGCAGCGTCGCGACGATGAACAGCGTGTAGGACGTGGCGCTGTGCAGTGCGTGGCCGCTCGGCACGGTCAGCAGGAGACCGGCGGAGATGGGGGTGAGGAAGACGGCCAGGGTCTGCGCGGCGATCGCGACGCGCAACGGGGTCGGCATGGGAACTCCTTCGGGGGGAAGTGTCACCACGTCGACGAGGTAGCCACCGGAAACGTGACACAACCTGGTGGCCGGGGAACGGCTGAGCCTGCCGCTTGACATGCAGCCACTTAGCTGCCTAATCTGCAAAGGCAGCCAAGCGGCTGCATATCAGGGAGAGCGGCATGGACGAGGTCTTCAAGGCATTGGCGGACCCCAGTCGTCGCCGGTTGCTCGACGACCTGAACGCCCGCAACGGGCAGACCCTGCGTGAGCTGTGCGCGGGACTGGACATGGCGCGGCAGTCGGTCAGCAAGCATCTGGGTGTCCTGGAAGCGGCCAATCTGGTGACCACGGTGCGCCGTGGCCGCGAGAAGTTGCACTACGTGAACGCGGAGCCGATCAACGCGATCGCCGAGCGCTGGATCGACCGCTACCACCAGGGCCGCGTCGACGCCCTCGCCGACCTCAAGAAGGCATTGGAGCAGGAACCCATGAGCACCGACGAATTCGTGTACACGAGCTACATCAGGACGACGCCGGAGCGGCTTTGGCGGGCACTCACCGATCCGGCCTTCACCAAGCGGTACTGGGGTTGTGAGTTCACTTCGGACTGGAAGCCCGGGTCGGCGATGGCCTGGGAGCAGCTCGGCGTGAAGGTGGAGGACCCCGGACAGGTCGTCCTCGAATCCGACCCGTACCGGCGGCTGTCCTACACGTGGCACACCTTCACGCCGGAGTTCGCGAAGTCGGTGGGGCTCGACGACGACCTGTCGGCGAAGCTCCAGGCCGAATCGCGGTCGAAGGTCACCTTCGATCTCGAACCCGTCGGTGACACGGTGAAACTGACCGTGGTGCACGACGGTTTCGACCCGGGCAGCACCGCGTTGGAGATGGTCAAGGGCGGCTGGCCGTCGATCCTGTCGAGCCTCAAGACGTTGCTCGAGACCGGTGAGCCACTGCCCGATCCCGCGTAACCGGGTCGACGTCGCCGGGGTGATCGGGCACGATGCGCAGCGTGCCCCTGGAGATCGCCTGTGACGAGTCCGGGTCCGAGGGCGAGAAACTGATCGGCGGGGAGACCGACGTGTTCGCGCACGCGGGGGTCCGGCTGAGTCTCGAAGAGGCCGCCGCCTGCCTGGTCGAACTGCGGCGAAGGATCCGTTCGCCGGCGGTCGAGTACAAGGCGAACCATCTCCTCCGGACGAAACACCGGCGAGTCCTCGAATGGTTCCTCGGGCCGCTCGGCCCGGTCCACGGGCGAGCCCACGTGTACCTCGTGGACAAGAAGCGGCTGCTGGCGAACGAACTGCGCGCGCTCGCCGGGCCGGAGATCCGGCCGGACGACGAACTCCTCGCCGCGTTCAACGACGTGCTGCGGGCCAGGAATCGCGGGGATCCGGCGGCGGGGTCGTTCTTCGCGATGGCCGGGGACACCGCGGAATTGAGGGTGAAGGTCGCCGCGGCACGTGACGCCAAGATCCTCGATCCGCTGGTGCCCGCGATCCTGCGCGCCGTCGAATACTGGAGCGAGGGCGGGGAGCAGGTCTTCCTCGTCCACGACGAACAACCGTCGCTCAAAGGGGACCGGCTCGCCCGGATCGAGTCGAGCCCGGGATTGGCCGGGGTGAGGTTCGTGGATTCACGGACCGATCCGCGGGTGCAGGCCGCCGATTTCCTGGCCGGTGTCGCCCGCCGGATCGCCGAGGACGCATTGAACGGGAACGGCGACGAGGTATTGACCGGATTGCTGGCGCCGTATGTCGATTCGGCGTCCCTTTGGCACTGATTCACTCCATGGCACAGCGAATCGCTCGGGTGGACGGTTGCCCGGCGCGGCAGCGGGCTGGAAACGTCGGAACGGATCCGACATCGGCCCGGGAGGCGCTCGCAGATGCAGGCTTTCACCTTGCCCGAGTTCTACGTGCCGCATCCGGCCAGGATGAATCCGCACCTCGAAGCGGCGCGGGCGCACAGTATGGCCTGGGCGAGGCGAATGGGGATGCTCGATTCACCCTCGCCGTCCGGTGACGTCGTCTGGACCGAACAGGCACTGGCGAAAATGGACTACGCGCTGCTCTGCGCGCACACCCATCCGGACTGTGACGGGCCGTCCCTCGATCTGGTCACGGACTGGTACGTGTGGGTGTTCTTCTTCGACGACGATTTCCTCGCGCAATTCAAGTACACCCGGAACATCGAGGGTGCGAAGGCTTATCTGGACCGCCTGGAACTGTTCATGACCGGGCCGGGGGAAACATCGCCGGAGCCTGCGAATCCCGCCGAGGCCGGGCTCGAAGACCTTTGGGGGCGCACCATTCCCTCGATGTCGGAGGCCTGGCGACGGCGTTTCGTCACCAGTACGCACAACCTGATGGTCGAATCGCTCTGGGAACTGGACAACATCGACCGCGGCCGGATCGCGAACCCCATCGAATACGTCCAGATGCGTCGCCGGGTCGGCGGCGCGCCGTGGTCGGCGAACCTCATCGAGTACGCCGTCGGGGCCGAAGTGCCGGCCGAGATCGCGGCGACCAGGCCGATGGAGGTCCTGCGCGACACGTTCGCCGACGCCGTCCACCTTCGCAACGATCTCTTTTCCTACCAACGCGAAGTGCGCGAAGAGGGGGAGAATTCGAACGCGGTCCTCGTCTTCGAGAAATTCCTCGATTGCCCGACGCAGGAGGCCGCCGATCTCACCAACGACCTGCTGACCTCGCGGCTGCAGCAGTTCGAGAACACCGCGCTGGTCGAGGTGCCCGCGCTGCTGGCCGAACGCGACGTCTCGCTGTCCGAGCAGATCGCGGTCGGCCTTTACGTCAAAGGCCTGCAGGATTGGCAGTCCGGCGGGCACGAATGGCACGTGCGGTCGAGCCGGTACATGAACGAGGGCGTGACCGAGCCGACGGGGCTCTCGCCGAACCGGCTGGGGCTGGTCCAGCGGGTGCGGCAGCAGGCGCCCCCGCCGTTCGCGAAGGTCGGGCAGCTGCCCCTGCCGGAATTCCGCATGCCGTACCCCGTGCGCACCAGCCCCCACCTCGCCGCCGCCCGCGCGTACGGGCCGGGCTGGGCGCGCGAGATGGGGATGTTCGACGAGGGGGTCTGGGACGAGCGCCGGTATCTCGGCATCGACCTGGCGCACTGCGCCGCGATGATCGACGCGGACGCGGACTTCGAACGGCTGAAGCTGTCGACCGACTGGCTCACTTGGGGCACCTACGGCGACGACTGCTTCCCTCTGGTCTTCGGCGCGAAACGCGACGTGATCGCCGCGAAACTGTGCAGTGACCGGCTTTCCTTGTTCATGCCGCTCGGCGGCGAGCCGATGCCGAAGCCGTCGAACCCGGTCGAGCGAGGCCTCGCGGATCTGTGGAGCCGCACCGCCGGACCGCTGACCCCGCACGGGCGGGCGGAGTTCCGGCGGGCGGTCGAGAGCATGACCGCGAGCTGGGTGTGGGAGGTGGGGAACCAAGCGCAGAACCGCGTCCCCGACCCGGTCGACTACGTGGAGACGCGGCGGCGGACGTTCGGCTCCGACCTGACGAAGAGCCTCGCGCTCCTCGAACTCGGCGACGTCGTGCCGCCGGAGCTCTTCCAGAACCGCGTGCTGTCCGAACTCGACACCGCGGCACAGGACTACGCGACGTTCGCCAACGACCTGTTCTCGTACCAGAAGGAGATCGAGTACGAGGGCGAGGTGCACAACCTCGTGTACGTCGTCGAACGGTTTCTGGCGGTGGACCGGATCGAGGCCCGCGACATCGCCGCCCGGCTGATGAACGCGCGGTTGGACCAGTTCGAGCAGCTCGACGGCGAGGGCCTGCCGCGGATGTGCGACGACCTCGGGCTCGGCGACGACGTCCGCACGGCGCTGACCGGGTACGCGGACCACCTCAAGGACTGGATGGCCGGAATCCTGGAATGGCACCGGAAATGCGTGCGATACATGCCCGTGGAGCTGGAGCGCGCCCGCACTCCCGAACCGCCGTCGTTCTCGCGCGTGCCGAGCGGGATCGGCATGTCGGCCTGGCGGATCGGGAGCGGGGCGCGGTGAGGCGCGCCCCTAGAACGCGGTGAGGATGATCCGCGCGGTCCGCGGGTCCCCGTCGTGCACCAGCGATTCGAAGTGCCCGACGTCGTCGAAGGCGAATCCGTACGCCTTCCCGTCCACCATCTGCTCGTGCACGATCCGCGAGTAGTGGTCGGTCACGGGCTGCTTGTAGAACTGGCCCGCGTCGTAGGTCGGCTGCGTGTGCAGGGTGCCGAGCGTCGAGCGGTGCAGCGCCGCGCACAGTGTCCGCGCGATCGGGCCGACGACCTGGTCGTTCGGCGCGTGCAGCCGCCCGTCGCAGTTGAAGACGTCACGGGTGCTCGGCTTGCTGAACGACGCCACCGTGGCGCCCGAGGTGTCGGTGAAGCGCAGGACGTCGTCCCCGCCGGTCCGGCCGGTGAACTTCTTGCCGGGTTCGGCCTCGAACGGGACCACGGTCAGCGGTGTCGACTTGTAGGCGTTCCAGGCGCTCGTGACGTAGCCGTCGAGGTAGGTCCCGCTGAACCTGCCGGTGTCGAGCCCCTTGCCGGGAGCGAGCACCCGCAGCCGGTTGTACACCAGGTTCGAGAAACCGGACTGTCCTTGGACGGCGTTGAAGAGGGCTTCGCGGCCACCCGCCTTGAGCCGCCCAGCCTCCTTGTTCGTCCCCGCCCCGTTGGTGAGCCCGACGGCGTGCGGCACGCTGAACATGTCGACCTGCGAGCTGTTGATGAACAGCCCGCTGTTGTCGTAGGTGAATTCGCTCCAGTCGAACAGGATGTCGCGGTTCGGGTCGCCGTCGGCCCACGGCGCCGGCTGCACCAGCCCGTCCGGGGTCAGGAAGAACTTGATCTTCTGCCCGAACGACATGTAGACGCGGCCCGAGAGCATCCGCGGGATCCGCAGCGTGGTCGAGCCGCCGTTGCCGGGGCCCGCGATCGAGACGTCCGGCGCGGGGCTCGGCGGGTTCGCGCCCGGCGGCCACGGGGTGAAGGCGCCGTCGGCGTTGACGTAGCCGAGTTTCCCGGTGTCGAGGTTCGTGCCGAGCACGTAGAGGTGGACCGCGTCGGAGCGGTTCGAGTTGTTGGTGACGGTCAGTGGCAGCGGATCGGGGCCCGCGGCGACCGCGGTCGGTGCCGAAAGCGCCGACACTCCGGTGACCAGGGGGAGAGCGACCGCCAACGCGGTCAAGACGCGCCGGATCTTCTTGCGGATGCGCACAGTTCACTCCTCGGCGGAATCCCGTCGCGGAGCGCGGACGCGCCGCGGCGGTGCTTGCGGATGTCGGCCGGGGGCGCGTTCCCGGCCTGGGCGTGACCTTGGCGAGGGGTCTCAGCACGGGAAGTTACGTCGCCGGACGCGGAGATGTCCAGACCATTGGTGGGAATCTGTCCGGTTTTCCGCCGGGCCGGACAATTTGTCGCGGGCCGTTCGTCGATTGAGGTGGCCGGATTCGTCGGCTACCGTGAGCCGGGTTCCGTCCTGGACCCCGGCGGCCGGGTTTTCTCATCCGTGGGGAGCGGGACATGAGCGACGAGTTTCCGATACGAAGAACCGGCGGCGGTGAGACGTGGATTTCCCCCGCCGGCTGGGACGGCCTCGCCAAGGCCGCGGTGGACGGCGCGCCGCACGCCATGGACGACCTCATGGCCGCACTCATGCCGTGGGCGCGGCAGTACGTCGAGACCCGCCTCAGCGGCCATGAGCTGACCTATCTCGAGCCGGCCGACGTGGCGCAGGAGATCTGCCTCGCGGTCTTCGTCGCGGTCCCCGGACATGGCCGCCGCGGAGGCTCCTTCCTGTTCCTCCTGCGTGCCATCGCGGCGAACAAGGTCGCCGACGTCTTCCGGAAGGCCGCGCGGAGCAAGCAGGTGCTGACCGGTGAACTCCCCGAACGTCCGGCGGGGGCCGCGGAGGAACCCGAGCAACGCGCCCTGCGGACCGAACTCGGCCTCCGGCTCGGCAGGCTGATGAGGACGCTGCCGATCTCCCACCGCGAGGTGCTGGGAATGCGGGTGATCGGCGAGCTGACGTCGAACGAGACCGCGGCGGCGCTCGGGACGACGTCATCACGTGTGCGGGTGACCAAGCACCGCGCGATCAGCAGGCTGCGCGCCCGTGCTCAGCGCCAGGACGCCTTGAGCTGAATGCGGATCAACAACCGGACAAAAGGGTTCTCCCGTTTGGCGCGGGTTTCGAGAATGCGAACGCACATGGCCCCTCCAGAGCTCGCCGGCGAGTGCCGTTGCCGGGGGCCAGGGACAAGCGGTCTCGGATCCACCCTAGGCGCGGACCGGTGAGCCGGAACCGGCCGAACGGGCCATTGGGGCAGGGGAATTCGTCACTGAAACATGGAAGAATGGTCCTTGGTGCGGACAAGCCGTACGCGCTGTTCGCTCTTGATCCCGGCGGGCCCGTCCGATATCGGGCAACGCCGGGAGGCACGCCATGGCGATTCGACGGCATGATCGCGCCGCTTCGGTATGGGCGAAGATGTGTTTTCTCGCTTCGGAAACCGATTCACCGGTCTCTATCGAACACGCCTGCGTCATTTGCGGAGAGGTCCTCGACGCGGCGGGTGTCGGGCTCGTGCTCACCCCCGGGGGAGGTCTCGCCGAGCCGGTCTTCGCCACCGACGAACGCAGCCGCGAATTGGAAGATCTGCAGTTCACCCTTGGCGAAGGTCCCGCGGTGGAAGTGGCGCGCGGCGGTATGCTCGTCGTCGTAACCGATTTGACCAGTTCGGAGGCGGCACTCCGATGGCCGATGTTCGCGCCGGAGGCGATTGACCGAAGCGTGAAATCGATCATCGCGGTGCCGATTCAGGCCGGTGCGATCAAAGTGGGCGTTGTCGACTGCTATCGCGAATTCGCCGGATCCCTGTCAAGGGAGGGCAGGGCGCAAGCACTCGTCTGCGCCGATGCGGTGATCACCCTCGCCATCGCCGAGGCCGACACGGGCGGGCCGGGGCTGGCCGGATTGATCGATCGCCGATTCACCGGCCATCGCGACCGGGTGCATCAGGCCGCGGGCATGGTGTCGGTCCAGCTCGGCGTCGGGCTCGCGGACGCGCTCGCGCGCTTGCGTGCCTATGCCTACACCAACGACAGGAGGCTCGACGAGGTGGCCATGGACGTGGTGCTTCGCCGGGTCACGTTCCGGTCCGAACCATGACGGGCGTGAGCCTGAGGAGATATCAGAAACGATGATCGACCTGACGGCCGGCTTGCGCGAGACCTTCGTCCAGTTGGCGGACACCCTCGTCGACGACTTCGACCTCGTCGAGTTCCTCGATCTGTTCGCTTGCGGATGCGTCGAACTACTCGGTGTCCCTGCCGCCGGGCTGGTGCTCGCCGACCCGCGCGGCACCCTCACCATGGTCGCCGCGTCCGAGGAAAAGACCCGCCTGCTCGAATTGTTCCAGCTACGGAACTCGGAGGGGCCGTGCCTGGACTGCTACCGGCGCGCCGAGCCGGTGGACTGCCCGGATCTGGCGCGGGCGGGCGGAATCTGGCCGAAGTTCTCCCGAGAGGCGGAAAACGCCGGATTCCGCTCCGTGTACACCTTGCCGATGCGGCTTCGGGAAGACGTGATCGGTGCGCTGAGCCTGTTCGACACCCGGCCCGCGTCGCTCGACGACGACGGATTGTGCTTGGGGCAGGCGCTCTCGGACATCGCCACGATCGGCATCCTGCATCACCGGATGTGGCAGCGGCAGGAGATCATCACCGCGCAGCTCCAGGCGGCTTTGAACAGCAGGGTGATCATCGAGCAGGCGAAAGGCGTTCTCGCCGAGCGGCTCCGGGTTTCGGTCGACGACGCGTTCGGCGTATTGCGCGCCTACGCGCGGAGCAACAATCGCAAGATCCTCTCCGTGGCGACCGGGATCATCGACCGCACGGTGGAAATCCCGCGCTGAACGATACCGATTCGGCGCTTGTCCGCCCTTCGGCGATACCTAGACTGGCTGGGTGTTTTCCCTGGAGCAGCTGGTGAGTTTCGTCGCGGTGGCCGAGGAACTGCACTACGGCCGGGCGGCGGAGCGGCTCTCGATGACCCAGCCGCCGTTGAGCAGGCGGATCCAGTTGCTGGAGCGCGAACTGGAGGTCGAGCTGTTCGACCGGACGCACCGCACGGTCCGGATGACCCCGGCAGGACGGGTTTTTCTGGCCGAGGCGAGGAAGATCCTTCGTTCGGTGCAAGAGGCGACGCTGTACGCCCGGGGGGCGAAGAAAGGCGAGGCCGGGGTCGTCACGCTCGGCTTCACCGCCACGGCGGCGTATTCCTACCTCGAACGCGTCATCGCCGTGGCGAACGCCGAGGTGCCCGGCGTCGATCTAGTACTCCGGGAGATGGTGACGGCGGCGCAGGTGGCGGAACTGCTGGCGGGTGGGATCGATCTCGGCATGATCCGGCCGCCGGTCACGGGAGCCGACGTCGTGACCCTGCCGCTGTGGCGGGAGCCGCTGCTGGCGGCGTTGCCGTCGGCGCATCCTTTGGCGCGGCGCAAGAAGAATCCCGAAGTCCGCGACTTCGACGGCGAACCGTTCATCATGTATTCGCCGTCGGAGGGCCGCTACTTCCACGACCTGGTCGTGGCGGTGTTCCGCGCCGCCAGGGTGCTGCCGGAGTACACGCAGTACCCCTGTCAGGTGCATACGGTGCTCGCGCTGGTGAAGGCGGAGATCGGGGTCGCGCTGGTGCCGGCCGCGGCGGCCGCGTTGCACTTCGAGGGGGTGGTGCTCCGTCCGGTGGACGGTGTCGAGAACCGCCCGGTCGAACTCGAACTGATGTGGCGGCGGAGCAACGACAATCCGGCCCTCGGCGCGTTGCTCGCCGCCGTCGGCAATCAGGTGCGGCGAGGTCCTCAGTCCACTGTGGACTGAGCGGGCCAGGCGTCGCCCCATTCGGCGTCGCGGGCCGCGCGGTAGGCCGGGCCGTGCCGTTTGGTGACGATCGTTTCGGTGAGCCCGGCTCCGGCGCAGAGGGAGAGGCCGACCATGCCCTTGCGTTTGGCCGGATGCCGCAGGATGCGGGCTTCGGCGCGTTCCGGTGCCGTGCGCGACGCGACGACGTAGGAGAACTTCTCGTCCTCGAAGCCGAGCGTTCCCGACTTGAGCTGGCGGTGCAGGCCGGTGCGCGGGAGACGCGCGGAGAAATGGCACCAGTCCTTGCCGCGCGGGATCGGGCACGCGCCTTCGTGCGGACACGGCGCGACCAGGGAGAGCCCGAGCCCGACGAGCTGATCCCGCGCTTCGGCGATCCGTTCGTAGCCGGCGGGGGTGCCGGGTTCGATCAGGACGAGCATCCCGGCCTTCGCCGACAGCCAGCGGACGGCGTCGGCCCTGCGGGCTTCGGGCAGCTCCCCGAGGACATAGGAGAGGGTCACCAGATCGGCCTCCGGCGCGGGCGCGGCCGGGTCGATCAGGCCACGTCGCCAGGTCGAGCCCCGGACGGCCTTGTCGCCGGCGTTCCCCGCGAGCCGCCGCCCCAGCGCGATCGCGCCCGGGACCTGCTCGACGACGGTGCTTTCCTCCAGCGACGGCCACACGCCGGCCGCCGCCCAGATCGCGGCACCGGTCCCGCCGCCGACGTCGATCTGCGTCCGGGGAGCGAACCCAGGAGCGCGAAGGGCGGCTTCGGCGAGAACGGCGTGTACGGCCGCGTACGTGGCAGGCATCCGGTAGCCCGCGTACGCCGCGATGTCGACCTCGGAAGAGAGGATGGGCGCGCTCGCGGGGTTGTTCTCGCGGTAGCGCGTGCTGAGCCGCTCGACGGACTGCGTCAGCCTGTTCTGCGGGTACTTGCCCAGCTCTTCGTCGAGGGCGGAGCGGAGGGTTTGGGGGAGTGCTGCCACGAGGGAACATCCTCTCATGGGCCTTGACCTGCGATTTTCCGGCTGTTCGAATATCCGCGGAAAAAGTTCGGGGACCGTGTCGAAACCGGGGATGCCCGATCGACGCGTAGATGTGGCAGGGACGAGCCCCGCCGGGAACGGAGACACGAGATGCGGTTCATGGTGATTGTCAAGAGCGACGAGAAGACCGACGTGGCCGGTGCGCAGCCGAGCGCCGAGGACCTTCAGGAGATGGGGAAGTTCAACGAGGAACTGGTGAAGGCCGGCGTCATGCTCGCGGGTGAAGGCCTGCTCCCCAGCGCCGAGGGTTTCCGCATCCAGTACTCCGGCACCAACGAGGCCAGGGTCGTCGACGGGCCCTTCGCCGAGAGCAAGGAGCTCATCGCGGGTTTCTGGATCCTGCAGGTCAAGGACAGGGCCGAGGTCGTCGAATGGATGAAGCGCGCGCCGTTCCGCGAGGGCGAGATCGAAATCCGCCGCATCGCGGAGCTGGAGGACTTCGACAACGCGACACCGGAGATCGTCGAGCGCGAGCAGAAGCTGCGGGAGCAGACCGGAGCGAACTAGTGGTTGCGGTCGTCGCGCCGACGATGTTGATTGGTCGGCGTGACGGCAACAGCAGACCCCCGTTCGGCGATCGACGCGGTGTGGCGGATCGAATCGGCCCGCCTCATCGCCGGCCTCGCGCGGATGACACGCGATGTCGGACTCGCGGAGGAACTGGCGCAGGACGCGCTGGTCGCCGCGCTCGAACAGTGGCCTGAGTCGGGCGTCCCGAGGAACCCGGGCGCCTGGCTCATGACCACGGCGAAACGCCGCGCCGTCGACACCTTCCGGCGCAACGAGCGGTACGAGAAGAAGCTCGGCGAGATCGGCCGCGAGCTGGAGTTCGAGGAGGATCCCGACTTCACCGCCGGTCTCGACGACCATATCGAGGACGATCTGCTGCGGCTGGTGTTCACCGCCTGTCATCCGGTGCTGTCGACCGAGGCCAGGGTGGCGCTGACGCTGAAGATGATCGGCGGGCTCCAGACGCACGAGATCGCGCGGGCGTTCCTCGCCAAGGAGACCGCCATCGCGCAGCGGATCGTCCGGGCGAAGAAGACGCTCGGCGACGCCAAGGTGCCGTTCGAGGTGCCCGAGGGGGAGGACAGGGTCGCGCGCCTGTCCTCGGTGCTCGAGGTCATCTACCTGATCTTCAACGAGGGCTATTCGGCGACGGCGGGCGAGGACTGGATGCGACCGGCGCTGTGCGAAGAGGCACTGCGGCTCGGCCGGATCCTGGCCGGGCTGATGCCGAGGGAACCCGAGGTGCACGGGCTCGTCGCGTTGATGGAGATCCAGGCGTCGCGAGCCGCCGCGCGCGTCGGGCCGAACGGCGAACCCGTGCTGCTGATGGATCAGGACCGGACGAAATGGAACCGGCTCCTGATCGGCCGTGGTCTCGCCGCGCTGGAGCTCGCCGAGTCGCTGGCGGACGGCGCTTTCGGCGTCTACGCGGCGCAGGCCGCCATCGCCGCCTGTCACGCGCGGGCGCGAACGGGCGACGAGACGGACTGGGCACGCATCGCCGTCCTGTACGAAGGGCTCGGGAAGCTGAACCCGTCGCCGGTGATCGAACTGAACCGGGCGGTGGCGCTGTCGATGGCCGTCGGCCCGGAGGCGGGGCTGGAGGTCGTCGACAAGCTGGTGCCGGAGCCCGCGCTGAAGTCGTACCACCTGCTGCCCAGTGTGCGCGGCGACTTCCTGGCGAAGCTCGGCCGCCTCGACGAGGCCCGCGCCGAGTTCGAGCGCGCGGCCGGGATGACCGGGAACGACCGCGAGCGCACCCTGCTGCTGAACCGGGCGGCGGAGTGCACCCGCCGCGATTAGTCCTCTGGATGCGGTAGTTCGCGCCACGAACTACCGCATCCAGAGGACGAAACGCGTCAGGCGGGGGCAGGACGCAACGCGCTCAGCGCCCGGTGCTGCCCCAGCCGGACGGCCTGGACGGAGCAGCCGAGCGCCAGCGCGGTGTCGTCGGCGGAAAGCCCGACGAGCGACCGCAGCACCATGATCTCGCGCTGCTGGCCCGGCAGCCCGGAAAGCGGGTTCGGCAGCTCGGCGGTGGTCCGGTGGAAGTCGTCCACCAGGCCGCGCGTGACGTCGTAGGCGAACCTGAGGAGCGCGGGAGCGCCGGCCGCCCCGGCGACGATCTCGCGGCAGCTGTCCTTCGCGATCGCGTCGGCGATGTCGTAGGTGCCCGCACGGCGGCCGATCCGCGCCCGGCAGTAGCGCACGACCAGGACGCGGATGGCGTCGACGAGTTTCGAAGCCGTCTCCATCCGCCCGCCGGCCTCCTCCGGCCGTCGTGAACCGTGTCCTCGCATCGGCTCCCTCTCCCACCTTTCAGATGAGCACGGTGGAGGGGGAGGGAGGTACGGTGTTTTTGCCGACACGGGACATGGTTCAGGCCTCGATGAAGACGGTCCGCTCGGGCTCGATCGTCAGGCTCACGGTCTGCCGCCTCACGCTCACCAAGGTCTCGAATTCCGTGGCGTGCCCGTCCGGGACGGTGAACAGGCGGTCGTCGCGGGAATCGAGGAAGTCGGAGAAGCCGCTCAGCGAGACCCCGCCGCTTTCGTCGAGCGCGAGGTAGTCGACGAGCCTGCGGAACAGTTTCGGCAGGATCACCAGCTCATCGGCCAGTTGCCGGCGCGACGAGAGCTTGAACCCGGAGTTCGTGACGTCCTGAGGCCACAGCCCGAGCCCGTTCTGGCGCGCTTCGACCGCCGCTTCGGCCAAGGCGTCACGCAGATCGGGGTAAAGCAGTGAATAGAACGTCGGGTAGACGAGCCCGTCCGCGACCTGCCGGTAGTTCGCGGAGTTCTTCAGCGTTTTGACGTCGAGATGGACCTTGGAAAGGTCCGCCGACCGTCCCGGCCGTTGTCCGGGAAAGGCGAACGCCACCGCCCGTCCGTATTTGTCGGCGAACCGCGTCAGTATGTGACCGGGTACCTTGATCGGCGTCGACGAAGTGACCGTTCCCCGTTCATCGCGTTCGACCGTCTTGAAGCCGAGGGCCTTCAGCAGGTGCGCCGCGGCGGCGTCGGCGAATTCCGCGGGCTGATGCCACATCCCGCCGGTTCCCCTGCCCTGGTAATGCGTTTCGAGCGCGTCGATCGCGTCGAGCCGAAGCTGCATCCCGCCCCGCGAATTGAGCCGGACCTTCAGGCCCGCCTTCTTGGTCGCCTGGGGATCTTCGGGATAGAACCGTACCGAATCGCCGTCCGGTGAGGCTCCGACGAGCTGGAACGTACCTTTGATCAGCGTCATGGGCATGAGGACAACGGTAGTTCCCATTCCGGTGAACGAACCTGGCGTTCATCCATCCAGCCCAATGGCCGGTAAAGATCGGGTGACCATTGTGGACATTCCCGCATTCCCGCTCACGACGGGATCATGAACTCCAGCACGGTCGCTTGAAGCAACGCGATACCCCCGACCACGGCGGTCAGCACGACCGACCACAGGAAGGTCTGCCGCAGCAGCGCGCCCTCCTGCCCGGATCGCCCGATCGCGGTGGCGCCGATGGACAGGTTCCGCGGCGAGATCATCCTGCCCATCACGCCGCCGGAGGTGTTGGTGGCACCGGCGAGGATCGGGTCGACGTGCAGTTGCTGAGCCGAAATCACCTGCATCGGCCCGAAGAGACGCGTCCGATCCGGTGAGGAACACCCCCAGCCAGCCGATGTAGGCCGAGAACAACGGGAACAGCACCCGGTGGTCGCCAGCGCCAGGCCGAGTGTCTGCGTCGCACCCGAGTAGTTCATGACGAACGCGATCGCGAGGATCATGAAGATCGTCGCCAGCGCCCAGCGCATCTGGTGCAGCGTCCGGCGGTAGGTCGCCGGCAGCAGCCGCGGTTTCGCGCCCATCAGGAAGCCCGCCACGATCGCCGCGATCAGGGCCACCGTTCCCGGCGAGTAAAGGAAATCGACGGTCAACGTCGCCGCGTACGGGGTGTCCTTCGGCGTGATCGGCGCGTGCTGGACGACCTCCTTGTGCAGTCCCGGCCACGCGAACACCCAGTCGGCCTTGTGCAGCAGCTTCGTCAGGGCCAGCCATTCCGGCGGGTTCTTGAAGATCGTGCCGATCCGGGACAGGAAGATCGCCGCGATCAGGATGATGTACGGCGCCCACGCGTACAGCGCGCCGCGCCCGGCTTTCGCCGCGCCGCGCCCGGCTTTCGCCGCGCCGAGGCTTGCCCCGGCCCGCACCGGTTCTTCGCCGTCGAAACGCCGGATCGCCGACGGCTGCCAGAACCGCGTCAAGATCCACAGCGAGGCCATCGCGGCGAGCGCGGCGACGACGTCGACGAGGCTCGGGCTGATGAAGTTCGAGGTGACGAACTGCATGACCGCGAACGACAGCCCGGCCGTCAGCACGGCGGGCCAGACCTCGATCATCCGTTTCCAGCCCGCGAGGACCACGATCAGGAAGCCGGGGACGATCAGCGCCGGCAACGGGAGCTGTCGGCCGACCATCGACGAGAACAGTTCCGTCGCCTGTTCCTGTTTCATGCCGAGGATCGGCGCGGTCAGCCTGCCGAGCACGATCAGCGGATTGCCGAGGCCGCCGAACGCGACCGGCGCGGTGTTCGCCGGCAACGCGAGCACGACCGCCTTCACCGGCGGGAAACCGAGCGCGGCCATCATCGCCGCCGTGATCGCGATCGGCGAGCCGCCGCCCGCGATCCCTTCCAGCAGCGCCCCGAAGCCGAACGCGATCGCCCGTCGCCTGGAGGCGGCGGTCCTCACTGAACCCGGCGAGGGCCGCCTTGATGTCGTCGAATCGTCCCGTCGCGACGGTGACGTTGTGGAAGTACACGGCGTGGAACGCGATCCAGGCCACCGACCACACCCCGAACACGAGACCCATGGCCGCGGAATCGAAGGCGAGCCCGGCGGGCATGCGATACAGCAGTACCGCGACCAGCAGCGCGGTGATCAGCGCCGGCGCCGCCGAGAGCTGCGCCGATCGGCGCAGGACTCCCAGCGTCACCAGTAGCACGATGATCGGCAGCGCCGCAGCGCGGCGGACGGCCAGAGCCCGCCCGCCGGCTGATAGTCCTGGACCCAGCCCACGTCAGGCCCTTTGCGCGCGGACGTAACCCAGCCGGAGCGACAGCGCGGCCGCGGTGCCCGCCACCGTCGCGCCCAGTTCGTCGGTGCGGCGGAGCACCCGGCCGGCGGGGCCCGCGATGCTGATCGCGGCGATCGGCCGTCCGGTGTGGTCGCGGACGGCGGCGGCCACGCAGCCCACGTCCGGTTCGTTCTCGACGTCGTCCACGGCCCAGCCGCGGCGGCTGGTCCTGGCAAGGTCGTCGAGGAGCCGGGCCGGATCGTTGATCGTCTTGAGCGTGAGACTGTCGAGTTTCATCCGGCGGATGCGTTCGACGCGGTCCTGTTCGGGCAGCGCCGCCAGCCACGCCTTGCCCAGCGACGTCGCGTGCTGCGGGCGGCGGGTGCCGAGGCGGCAGGCGAGGGTGACGGCGTTGGCGCTGCGTTCGGTGGCGACGTAGACCATCGTGTCGTTGTCCGGGACGGCGAGATAGGTCGTCTCGCCGCTGCGTTCGGCGAGCGACGCGAGATAACGCGGCGCGCAGCGGTGGAGGTCGGTCGCGGCCATCGCGCGGGCGCCGAGTTCGACCAGCCGGGTGCCGAGCCGCACGCGGCCGGTGGTGCGATCGGCTTCGAGGTATTCGAGATTCTTGAGGGTGCCGACGATGCGGTAGGCCGCGCTCCGGGAGAGACCCAGTTGCCGGGCGATCGCGTTGGTGGAAATCTCCTGGTTCTGGCCCACATGCTCGAGAACCGCGAGTCCGCGCTCGAGTGTGCCACTGGAATCCAGGGAGCGGGGTGTGCCCACTTCGCCCTCCGATGGACCGGGGTGCCGGTGATCGGCACCTGTTTCCGCTAAGCGGATTCGGACGTTAACAGCTCGCCCCACCCTAGGGAAGGTTTCTTAACAAACTGGCGACCGGACAAGTTTTCCCAGCTTGGAGGCTTCCCGTCAAGATCACCGGTTTGGACCAATTCGTTCGGCTGATCAGAATCGATGTATGACTTCAAAGGTCATTCTTCTGTTCACGGATATGAACGAACCCCCGCCGGAAAATCGCGGCGAGGGTTCGTGGCGAAGTACGTTTCTAACGCACAGACAGATTCGCGACCGCTCGGACGACGGCGGTGCAGCGGTCTTCGACGTAAGCCAGCCCGCCTTCTTCGGCGATCCGGCGGGACTCGGCGGAGACGATGCCCTGCTGCAGCCAGAGCGCCTTCGCGCCGATCGCGACGGCCTGTTCGGCGATCGGCGGGGTGTCCTCGGACGGCCGGAAGACGTCGACGATGTCGACGGGCTCCGGGATGTCGGTGAGCGAGCGGTAGACCTTCTGGCCCAGCAGCTCGTCGGCCGAGGGGTGGACGGGGATGATCCGGAACCCGTGTGCCTGCAGCACGGCGGCGACCCCGTGCGAGGCCTTGGCCGGATCGCGGCTCAGCCCCACGACGGCGATCGTCTTCGATCCGGCGAGGATCTCGGTGGCGCGATCGGTCATACCGGGTTCAACGACGGCAGGTGGCAGCGCATTCCTAGAGCTTCCAGAGTCTCAGCCCCCGCACCCGATACACCGGCCAGACGACGTGCCAGGCGCGGCGGCGCAGGAAGACCGCGGAGCAGGTGAGGACGCTGCGCGCGGAGGTCGTCGCGACGTCATGGCGGTCCGGCCAGATCTCGCCGTGCCGCCCGGCGGCGATCCGGAAGACGTTGACCAGGCCGCGGCCCTGCAGGTCGAACTTCGCCCCCGTGTCACCGGAATCCGGGGTCAGGGAGGCGATCTCCGGGCCGAACGCGGCCGCGGGCGCCGGCCCCGCGTCGGCGGGGAGGTCACCGACGGTCGCCGAGACCGCCTTGCCGTAGAGACGCCGGGTGTAGCGCTGGAGCAGCAGCCGCTCCCACAGCGGCAGGACACGGCGGTGCTTCAGCAGCGCCGAACACTCCGCGTGCCCGATGGCGAAGATGTCGGTCAGCTCGTCGTAGGCGTTGTGCGCGGTGGGCTCGTTGAGGTGCACCCGCACCTCGTAGCGGATGCGCGCGGTGAGCTCGTCGAGCTCTTCGCGGCGGTCGATCCTGGCCTTCGCCCGTGAGAGCGTCCAATCGGACATGGGTGCAGGCTAGGTGATGATCGGGGGCGTGCGAGACCCTTTCGGCCTAATCCGTGCGTACCGGCCAGTGGAACGGGCGTCTTGTGCGGGCACAGGCGACGGGGCAGAGTTCGGCTGTCGGAAGGAGCCCATGGACGCCAGCACGCTGCAGGAGGCCGCGGCCGCGCTGCTCAGCGCGTACGAGACCGGCAAGCCGATCGCGCCCCTCATCGAGACGTATCCCGCCGCGACCTTGGAGGACGCGTACCGCATCCAGCAGCGGCTCGTCCGCCACTGGGCCGAACGCGGCGACGAGGTGCGCGGGCACAAGGTCGGTCTCGCGTCCGCCGCAATGCAGCGGCAGATGGGCGTCGACCAGCCCGACTACGGCCATCTGACCGCCTCGATGTTCCACCTCGAACACCAGCCGATCCCGGTCGGCGGCTTCCTGCAGCCGAGGATCGAGCCGGAGATCGCGTTCGTGCTCGGCTCACGGCTGCGCGGCCCCGGCGTCACGGTGGCGGACGCGCTGCGGGCGGTGGACTTCGTCGTCCCGGCGCTGGAGATCGTCGATTCCCGTATCCGGGACTGGAAGATCAGCATCGTCGACACGATCGCGGACAACGCGTCCTCGGGCGGTGTCGTCCTCGGCAGCAGGCCGACCGCGATCGGCGACATCGACCTGCGGCTGGTGGGCTGCGTCCTGCACCAGAACGGTGAGATCGCGGCGACCGGGGCCGGCGGCGCGGTGCTCGGCTCACCGGTGAACGCGCTGGTGTGGCTCGCGAACACGGTCGGGCCGCTCGGTGTCGCGCTCGAACCGGGGCACGTCGTGCTGCCGGGTTCGATGACGCGCGCGATCCCGGTGAGTCCCGGCGACACCGTCGTCGCGACGATGGCGGGGCTCGGCAGTGTCACCGCGAAGTTCTCCGGGGAGGAACGGCCGTGAGCCTTGGTGTGCGTGAGGCGGCGGAAGCGCTGCTGTCCGGGGAAGAACGCGAGCCACTGACGGACACGTGGCCCGCTTTGGACGTCGATACCGCTTATGCGATCCAGGACGAGGCGCTGCGGCTTCGGCGGGTGCGCGGCGAGACGGTGATCGGCGTCAAGCTGGGCCTGACCTCGCGTGCGATGCAGCGGCGGATGGGGATCGACTCGCCGTTGCTCGCGTGGCTGACCGACGCGATGGTGCTGCCCGCCGGCGTCCCGGTGCCGTCGCTGATCCACCCGCGTGCGGAGCCCGAGCTGGTTTTCGTGCTGGGTGACCGGCTCGCGGGCCCCGGTGTCACCGCGGCGACCGCGATGGCGGCGGTGGATCGGGTCCACGGCGGCATCGAGATCGTCGACAGCCGCTACCGCGACTATCGGGGCAGGCTGCCGGACGCCGTGGCGGACAACGGTTTCTCGGCTTATTTCACGCTGGGCCCGGTCGGCGCCGAGCCGTCCACAGTTGATCTCTCGCTGGAGGCGGCGCTTCTGGAGGTCGACGGTGCGATCGTCGACACCGCCACCGGCGCGGCCGTGCAGGGACATCCGGCGGAAGCGCTGGCGCTGGCGGCCAACACCCTCGGTGCTCGGGGGCTCGCGCTGGAGCCTGGCTGGATCGTGCTCACCGGCGGGATGACCGACGCGGTCGACGTGCGCCCGGGTTCACGGGTGGCGGCGCATTTCTCGCATCTGGGCTCGATCACGCTCGCCGGGTCTTGACGTCGGCGCGGTCGGCGGTCCGGACCAGACCGCGCGTCAGCCGCGGCCAGATCACGCGCGGGAGGTCGTGCCCCATGCCGGGGACGATGTCCACTTCGGACTCCCGCAGCGCACGGGCCGTCGCCCGGCCGCCGGAAACGTGCACGAGCGGATCCTTCGAACCGTGCACGACCAGTGCGGGCACCTCGAGTTTCCGCAACGCGCGGAAGCGATCCCGGCTCGAAACGATCGCCGCCAGCTGCCGCGCGGTCCCGCCGGGATCGACGCCGCGATCGAAGGACCGTTCCGCGCGTTCCCGCATCCGCGCCTCGTCGAAGGGGTAGCCGGGCGAGCCGATGACGCGGAAGGTGCGCACCAGCGAATCGACGTACTCCTCTCGGCCGCGAGGAGGCGCCGAAAGCAGCATCGCCATCGCCTTGGCGCTCGGCCGCCCGACGAACCGGTTGCCGGTGGTCGACATGATCGACGTCAGCGACCGCACCCGCGACGGATACTCGATGGCCAGCGTCTGCGCGACCATCCCGCCCATCGACGCGCCCACGACGTGCGCGCTCTCGACGCCGAGTGCGGTCAGCAGCCCGGCGGCGTCACCAGCCATGTCCGCCAGTGAGTACGGCGCCGTGCGCAGGGCGTACGCGAGCGGCAGGTTCGCCCGGCCGGACATCCGGCTGGACCGGCCGGCGTCCCGGTTGTCGTAGCGGATGACGTAGAACCCCTCGGCCGCGAGGTTCTCGCAGAGTTCGTCGTCCCACCAGATCATCTGCGACGCCAAACCCATGATCATCAGCAACGGCCTGCCGCCCGGCGGCCCGAACGTCTCGTGGCACAGCTGGATGCCGTTCACTTCGGCGATCTTCTCCGGCATCAGGACAGTGTGACCGCCGAAGCCGGAAACGGCTACGCGTCCTCGACGTGGACGGCCTGGCTCTCCGGCCCGGCGGCCCGCTGCATGCCCTCGTCTTCGGCGATCTCCTCCGGTTCTGTGTCGCCCGGTTCGCCGCCGTCGGGCCTGCTGAGCTGGACAGCCTCTTCGGAGGCGTCGGCCGGGCTCGGGCCGTCGGCTGCTTCGCGGTCTTCCTGGTCGGACATGGTTCCCTCCGATGGATCGGGTCCTTGCCGTCCACCGGTTACCCGCTCACTCGCCGCGATACGCACGGGCCTGGATCTCGTAAAGCTCGTGGTAGACGCCTCCTTCCTCGATGAGCTCGGCGTGCGTGCCCTGCTCGATCAGCCGTCCCTTCTCCAGCACGAGGATCCGGTCCGCGGAGCGGATGTTGGCCAGCCGATGGGTCACCAGGATCGTCGTGCGCCTGCCCGCCCCGGAAACGCTCGCGTGCCTCAGCCCCGCGAAGACCCGGGCCTCGGCCTTCGCGTCGAGGGCGGCCGTCGGCTCGTCGGCGACCAGGACGGCGGCGTCGCGATAGATCCCGCGGGCGATGCCCATCCGCTGCCACTGCCCGCCCGAAAGGTCCTGCCCGTCGTTGAACTTCTTGGACAGCACCGTTTTCTCCTTGGCCGGCAAGGATTCGATCACCTCGTCGGCACCGGAGGAGGTGATCGCGTCGTGCCACGCGGCGCGCTCCGGGTCTTCCCGGCCGAGCCTGCCGACGGTCACGTTGTGCTCCGCCGTCATCGGCCATTCGGCGGGATCCTGGGCGATGACGGCGATATTGGCGTGCACCGACTCGTGATCGGCGCCGGCCAGATCGACGTCGTCCCAGTACACCTTTCCCTCCGAAGGCGGATAGAGCCCGGTGAGCAGCTTGCCCAGCGTGGTCTTGCCCGAACCGTTCTCCCCGACGAGGGCGACCACCTCGCCGCGCCGGATGGTCAGCGAAACCTCGCGCAGTGCGGGGTTCTCCTGGCCGGGGTAGGTGAAACCGACGTTCTCCAGCCGGATCTCTTCCGGATCCGGTGGAGCCGCGACCCCGCCCTTCGCCGGGCCCCGTTTCTCGGACTCCACCAGCAGCCGATTGAAGAAGGCGATGTAGAACGACTCCTCGTACAAGGAGTTCACCGCGTGCATCGTGATGGACAACGAATTCGACGCTGTCCGCATGGCGAGCGCGGCCGTCCCGGCGAGGGCGAGTTCCATCTGCCCGGTGTAGAGCAGGAGACCGAGCACCAGATACGCGATCGCGGTGCCCACCCCGGCCGCCGCGCGCCCGGTCAGGCGGACGATGTTGCTGCGGTGCGCGAGCCGGACCTCTTCGCGCATCAGGCTGTCGGTGATCCGCCGGTACTCCCCGAGCAACGGCTCCTGGAGGGTGAGGGCGTGCCGTTCGAGAGCGAACTCGCGCCAGGTCGCGACCTCCTCGACGATCCCTTTCCGGATGTTGCGGCCGACGGTGTCGAGATAATGCCGGTAGTTCAGCTTCGCGACCTTCGCCGCCGCCCAGCCGTCGGCCACCGCCGCGAGCAGCAGCACCGGCGCGAGCCACGGATTGAGCAGGCCCGCCGCCACCAGCGCGGCGACCAGCGAGATCAGCGCCGACGTCAGATCCGCGAGCCAGCGCAGGCTCATCTCGATCGACCGGACCCCGTACCGCGCGCCCTGCCTCGCCAGCTCCCGGAAGTCCGCGTCCTCGAAGGCCAGCAGCCGGACACGGACCATCGCGGCGGTGACCTCGTCGCCCGCCGAAGTCACGACTCGCGGCCGGAGCGCGCCCTCGACCGCGGCCACCGCCGTGTCGAGCAGCGCGCGCAACGCGTACGTGCCGACGACGACCAGCAGCGCGGGCAGCGACTGCAGCACCCTGTCCGGCGTCGGCCCGTTCTCCAGCAGCGCGATGAACACGTTCGCCGTGGCCAGCAGGCCGAACGCCGTGACACAGCCGGAAAGGAGGTGGACGACGCCGGCGAGCAGGGTCAGCCGCGGCGACGTCCGCCAGGCCAGCCGCAGCACGATGGCCACGGCGGACGGGAGCGTGCGGATGGCCTTGACCATCCCCGCCGCGGCCACGGTCTCGTCGACCGTGGCCCATTCGGGCATCTTGAGGTTCTCGACCCCGATCAGGGGCACGGTCGCTTCGGGCACTCGTCCTTCTCTACGCGCACCCACCGACATTTCCGAGAGCTGAAGGGGTGGGGCGTGCTTTTCCTGATGTGTCACCGCGCTTCGGTCGCGCTTCCGCGGTGGAGGGCGTTGCGAAAGCATCTTTTCGCAACCTGCGCTCGAAGGGCGAGGCCGGGCACCAGGCGGTAGCAAAGGTCCCTTGCTCCCGCGCGCGAAGCGGCTCGGGCCGCCTTCGGTGACTGTGTGGGTTTCGGGACATCTGACGTCCCAAAATCCACACGGTCGGTCAGTGTCGCTACGCGGGGTGAGGGGTGTGTGGGAATAGGGACACTCAACGTCTCTATTTCCGCACACCCTCCTGTCGTCCGCCCGGTCACGCCTTGCTCCCGCGCGCGAAGCGGATCGGGCCGCCTTCGGTGACTGTGTGGGTTTGGGACATCTAGCGCACCGAAACCCACACACCCCGTCCCGCGGGAGCAAAGGTCCCTTCATCTCTCGCCCGCCATGGTCTATTCTCTCTCGCTAGAGCGATCTATCAAGTCGCCAAGGGGGCGAACATGGAAACTCTTCAGGACAAGGGACTCGCCGCGTTACGGCTGATCCTGGCCTTCGCGCTGCTGTCCACCACGCTGCACTACGCGCACAACGTGATCAGGGCGGCGGACTATCCGCAGGTCGAGGGGATCTCGGTGGGCATGGCCGCCACCTTGGTCGTCGTCGCGTACGTCCTCTTCTCCGTCTTCGGCGTGCTCGGCTACCGCGACTACCTGCGCGGACGTTACTGGCGGGCGCTCGTCTTCCTGATGGTCTACTCGCTCTCCGGTCTCGCGAGCCTCGGCCACTTCCTGGTCGCCGTGCCGCGGATCCCGGCCTTCTGGTTCGCCACGATCTACACCGACACGGCGGCCGCGCTGCTGCTGTGGGTGTTCGTGGTCTGGGCGGCGGCGAAGCTCAGCCGGGTGACGACGGCTGACCAACTTTCTACACAACATTGACGTAAATCTGTGCGATGTAGACAATCGGAAGGGTGACGCGGACCACATCGGTGACGTTCGAACGTCATCCCAGCGGCTACCGGCACTGGACACTGTCCACCGACGGCGACGTCGCGTGGCTCGAACTCGACGTCGACGCGGATGGCGGTCTCGTGCCGGGGTACGAGCTCAAGCTCAACTCGTACGACCTCGGCGTCGACATCGAGCTGTACGACGCGACACAGCGGCTGCGGTTCGAGCATCCCGAGGTCCGCGTGGTCATCGTGACCAGCGCGAAGGACAACGTCTTCTGCGCCGGAGCGAACATCCGCATGCTCGCTTCGTCGTCGCACGAGTGGAAGGTGAACTTCTGCAAATTCACCAATGAGACCCGCAACGCCATGGAGGACGCCGCCGCGTACTCCGGGCAGATCTACGTCGCGGCGGTCAACGGCACCTGTGCCGGCGGCGGCTACGAGATCGCGCTCGCCTGCGAAAAGATCCTGCTGGTCGACGACAACTCCTCGACCGTCGCGCTGCCGGAGGTGCCGCTCCTCGGCGTCCTGCCCGGCACCGGCGGGCTCACCAGGGTGGTCGACAAACGCGGCGTGCGGCGGGATCTCGCCGACGTCTTCGCCACCCGCCCCGACGGGGTGAAAGGGCGCACCGCTGTCGACTGGCGGCTCGTCGACGAGCTCGTGCCGCGGCAGGGTTTCCGCGAAGCCGTGCTGGCCAGGGCGAAGGAGCTCGCGCGGACGAGCGAGCGGCTCGACGGGGAAGGCGTCGAACTGAGGCCACTCAAGCATCGTTATGTCGACATCGCCCGCGGCAAGACCGACGCGACGATCACCGTCAAGGGCCCGGATGGCGACGACGGCTGGCTGCTGGACGTCACCCGCGAACTGGACGACGCGATCCTTCGCTTGCGCACCAACGAACCCGAACTCGGCACGTGGGTACTCCGTACCGAAGGCGATCCGGCGAAGGTCCTCGAACACGAACGCGCCGTGTTCGACGCGAAAGACTGCCTGAGCAACGAAATCGTCCACTACCTCAAGCGGACGCTGAAGCGGCTGGACGTCACCAGCCGCAGTCTGATCGCCCTTGTCGAGCCTGGCAGCTGCTACGCCGGGCTCCTGCTGGAACTCGCGCTCGCCGCGGACCGGCAGTACATCTTGGACGGTCCGCCGCTCGATGACGAAGACAGTGAAGAACGTGCGTCGATCACGCTGTCGGAAGCCAACTTCGGTCGTTTCCCGATGGGCAACGGCCTGACCCGCCTCGAGTCCCGGTTCTTCGGCGACCCCGATCACGTCACGAGGCTCGCGGAGGTACGCGGCAAAACGCTGAGCCCGGCCGAGGCGAACGAACTCGGCCTGGTCACCGACGCACCGGACGACCTCGACTGGGAGGACGAGATCCGGATCGCGCTGGAAGGACGGGCGTCGCTCAGCCCGGACGCCTTGACCGGAATGGAGGCGAACCACCGGTTCGTCGGCCCCGAGACGCTGGAAAGCAAGATCTTCGGCAGGCTCGCCGCCTGGCAGAACTGGATCTTCACCCGTCCGAACGCATCCGGTCCCGAGGGCGCGCTGCGTCGCTACGGGACCGGTCAGAAGGCCGTCTTCGACAGGAAGCGGGTTTGAACAGCCCATGCCCACCAAGATCGATTACGACGCCAAGATCCCCAACAACGTCGACCTCTCCGGTGATCGGCGCCTCCAGCGGGCGCTGGAGGGCTGGCAACCGAAATTCCTGGACTGGTGGGGCGAAATGGGCCCCGCGCTGCGGACACGAGGGGTCTACCTGCGGACCGCGGTCAGCGTCGGCCGGGACGGCTGGGCGCATTTCGACCACGTCGACGTGCCCGACTACCGGTGGGGGATCTTCCTCGCGGAGCCGGATCCGGACCGGATGATCGGCTTCGGCGAGCACAAGGGCGAGCCCGCCTGGCAGCAGGTGCCCGGCGAATATCGCGCCGACCTGCAGCGGCTCATCGTGATCCAGGGCGACACCGAACCCGCGTCGGTCGAGCAGCAGAAGCTGCTGGGCCTCACCGCGCCGAGCCTCTACGACCTGCGGAACCTCTTCCAGGTCAACGTCGAAGAAGGCCGCCACCTGTGGGCGATGGTGTATCTGCTGCACGCCTACTTCGGCCGCGAAGGCCGCGACGAAGCGGAAGGATTGCTGCTCCGGAATTCCGGAAGTCCGGACGCGCCCCGGATCCTCGGCGCCTTCAACGAGGAGACCGCGGATTGGCTCGCGTTCTACATGTTCACCTATTTCACCGATCGCGATGGCAAATACCAGCTCGGCACCCTCAAGGAAAGCGGCTTCGACCCGCTTTCCCGCACTTGTGAATTCATGCTCAAGGAAGAGGCGCACCACATGTTCGTCGGCACCACGGGGGTCGACCGGGTGGTCACCCGCGCTGCCGAACTGATCCGCGAGCACGACACCTTCGACATCGCCGGGCACGGCGGGATCCCCCTGGAAGTCATCCAGCGTTACCTCAACTTCCACTACACCGTCTCGCTCGACCTGTTCGGCGGCGAGACGTCGACCAACGCGGCGAACTACTACACCGCCGGGCTGAAAGGCCGCTGGCAGGAGGCCCGCCGCAAGGACGACCACAAGCTCACCGACGCCGCCGGATCGCTGTCCCGGCCGAGGGCCGACGGCACCTGGGAGACCGAGGAACTCCCGGCCATCCTGCTGCTGAACCTCGACCTGCGGGAGGAGTACCGCGCCGACTGCCAGACCGGCGTCAACCGCTGGAACAGGATCCTGGACGAGGCGGGCATCGACTTCCGATTCGTCCTCCCGCACCCTGGATTCAATCGCGAAGTCGGCATAAACTCCGGCCACCATGTGACGCCCGACGGCACCGTTGTCGACGAGCGGACCTGGCTGGCCGGCAAACGCAAGTGGCTGCCCACTCCCGAAGACCTGACCTTCGTCCGATCGCTGATGCACCCGGTGTACGAGCGAGGAAAGATCGCGAGCTGGGTGGCACCGCCACGTCAGGGCATCAATGGGAAACCGTTCGACTATGAATACGTTTACCTGAGCTGAGCCGATAGAAGGTGCGCCCGTGTCCGCTGCTGCCACCGGTTTCAACGCGGCGAGCTACCTGCTCGACCGGCATCTGGCGGAAGGGCGCGGGGCGAAGGCCGCGGTCGTTTCCCCGAGACGGAACCTCACGTACGCGGGCCTGGCGGCCGAAAGCCGCCGGGTCGCGGCGGGGCTGAAGGCGATCGGCGTCCGCCCGGAGGAGCGGGTCCTGTTCTGCATGGTCGACGACGTCGAACTGCTCACCGGGATCCTCGGCGCGATGCTGGCCGGAGCGGTCGCGGTGCCGGTGTCCACCATGGTCACCGGGCTGGACCTGGGCAAACTGCTCGCCGATTCCCGCGCCAGGGTCCTGTGTGTTTCGGGCGAGTTCGCCGCGCAGGCGACGGTCGCGCTCGGGCTGGCGCCGGAGGTCACCGACGTCGTGCTGGACAGGGCCAAGGCGGCCGAACTGCCGTCCGGGGTCCGCGCGCACGAGTGGAGCGAGCTGTCCACAGTGGACGATTACGGTTTCGAACCGGCGCCGACCTGGGAGGATTCGCCCGCGCTCTGGCTGTACACGTCGGGGACGACGGGCAAGCCGAAAGGCGCGATGCATCGCCACGCGAGCATCCGCGCGGTCTGCGAAACGTACGCGCGCGGCGTGCTGGACATCGGCCCGAACGACCGGTTCCTTTCCGTCCCCAAGCTGTTCTTCGCCTACGGGCTGGGGAATTCGGCGTTCTTCCCGCTCGCGGCGGGCGGGACGACACTGCTCGAACCCGCGAGGCCGACCCCGGGGCTGATCGCCGCCAGAGTCCGCGCGGAGCGGCCGACGTTGTTCTTCGCCGTCCCGACGTTCTACGCCGCGCTGCTCGCCAGCGACATCCCCGACGACACGTTCTCCTCGGTGCGCCAAGCGGTTTCGGCGGGGGAGCCGCTGCCCGCCGTGCTGTACGAACGGTTCCGCGACCGTTTCGGCGTCGAGATCCTGGACGGGATCGGCTCGACCGAGGCGTTGCACATCTTCCTGTCCAACCGGCCGCGTCAGGTCCGACCCGGCAGCACCGGGGTGCCGGTGCCGGGCTACGAGATCGCGCTGCGCGACGAACAGGGAGGGCCGGTGCCGGACGGGCAGCCCGGTGAACTGTTCGTCGCCGGGCCGTCGATCGCGACCGGGTACTGGGCGCGGTACGAGACGACGAAGCAGGTCTTCCAGGGCGAATGGCTGCGGACGGGTGACAGCTTCGTGCGCAACGCCGACGGGAGCTACACCTGCCTCGGGCGCTTCAACGACATGCTGAAACCGGGCGGGATCTGGGTGTCTCCCGCCGAGGTCGAGGACAGGCTGCTGCAGCATCCGGCGGTCGCCGAGGTCGCGGTGGTGGCCGCCTTCGACGCCGACGGTATCGAGAAACCGGTCGCGTGCGTGGTCGGTGTGCCCGGCGGCAGGCTGGACGCGGACGAGCTGATCGAGTTCTGCCGGGCCGGGCTGGCGTCCTTCAAGCGGCCGCGGAGCATCGTCGAGCTGGGCGAACTGCCGAAGACGGCGACCGGGAAGATCCGGCGCAACGTCATCCGGGAACTGGTACGGGACATGTACGAGGTCCGGGCCCCCGCCCCGCCGCATTTAGTCCTCTGAATGCGGTCCATGCACACGCAAGTACCGCATTCAGAGGACTAAATGCGAGGTGCCAGGCCGCGCGTCACCCGCCGTTGACGGTGCGCAGGGTCCGCATGGCCTCGGCCAGATCGTGCGCGCCGTCACCGAGCGGGGTCAGGACGATGCGCCGCAGGATCTCGGCACACGCTTCCCGCGCCTTCTCGGCGACGTCGAGACCGTGGTCGGTGAGCGCCGCGAACGTGACGCGGCGATCGTCCGGGCTGGGCACGCGGCAGATCAGATCCGCGGCGACCAGCCGGTCCGCGACCTTGGTGAACCCGCCGCTCGACAGGGCCGCCTCGACGGCCAACCGGGTCATCGGCATCCGGTGCTCGGGTGAGCGCACGAGCCGCAGCAGGATGTCGAACGACGCCGGCGCCAGACCGAACCGTTCGGCGATCTCGCCCATCAGCTTGTTCTGCGTGGCCAGGTAGCCCTCGATCACCAGGCCCCACCACGTGACCACTTCGTCGTCGTTCGGTTCCTCCGATTTCACCACTGCCACGCGAGCGAGGGTACACCAAGAACTCTTCCTGGAATATATCTTGCGCGCGAGAGGTTATCGGGTTAGCTTGAGTCCACCGGCTCCAGAGGAGGGCACCATGTCGATCAAGACTTCGGGCCTGCACCACGTCACCGCCATCGGTGGCGACCCCCAGCGCAACGCGGACTTCTACACCCGGGCACTCGGCCTGCGGCTGGTGAAGACCACCGTGAACTTCGACGACCCCGGCACGTACCACCTTTACTACGGCGACGAGTCCGGCAAGCCCGGTTCGCTGATGACGTTCTTCCCGTGGCGGGACGCGCCGAAGGGCCGTCACGGCACCGGCCAGGCGACCACGACGTCGTTCTCCGTGCCGGAGGCCTCACTCGGCTGGTGGACGCGGCACCTCGCGGAGAACCGCGTCGAGACCGGCAAGGTCCGCAACTCCGACGGCGAGGAGACGCTCACCTTCCTCGACCCGGACGGCCTCGAACTCGCGCTCGTCGCGCATCCGCAGGGCGACCCGCGTGACCCGTGGGACACGAAGCTGGTCCCCGCCGAACACGCCATCCGCGGGCTGCACTCCGTCACGCTGTCGGTGTCCCAAGAGGACGCGACCGCCGGGATGCTGACCGACGGCCTCGGCCTGACCTTCGAACACCAGGACGGCAACCGCCTGCGGTTCTCCGCAGGCGAAGGCGGCCCCGGCGCGCTCGTCGACGTCCTCGTCACGCCGGACGCCCCGCGCGGGCTGGTGGCGGCGGGCACCGTGCACCACGTCGCCTGGCGCGCGCCGGACGAGGACACCCAGGCCGCCTGGCGCGACGAGCTGATCGGCGACGGCGTGAACGTGACGTCCATTTTGGACCGTCAGTACTTCCGCTCGATCTACTTCCGCGAGCCGGGCGGCACGCTGCTCGAGGTCGCGACCGACGAACCCGGTTTCGCGATCGACGAGCCGCTGCTGGAGCTCGGCCGCGCGCTGAAACTGCCGCCGTGGCTGGAACCCAAACGCGAGGACATCGAGGCCATGCTGCCGAAGCTGGACCTGCCGAGCGAGAACAACCCGCGATGAGCACCTTGGAGCACAAGTACGTCGAAGGGGCGCCCGACGAGCCGGTGCTGCTGCTCTTGCACGGCACCGGCGGCGGCCCGGACGATCTCGTGCCGCTCGCCCGGCAGCTGAGCCCGGCGTCGGCGCTGCTCGCGCCCGCCGGGCCGGTGTCGGAACACGGTGCGGCACGCTGGTTCCGCAGGCTGGCGGAAGGCGTTTTCGACCACGAGGACGTCGTCTTCCGCGCGAACCAGCTGGCCGACTTCGTGCTCGCCTCGCGTGAGGAGTACGGCCTCGGTGACCGGCGGCTGGTGGCCATCGGGTTCTCCAACGGCGCCAACATCGCCGCCGCGGTGACCCTGCTCCGCCCGGACGCCGTCAGGGAGGCCGTGCTGTTCGCGGCGATGTCGCCTGTTCCTTCCCCGCCGCGGAACGATCTGTCCGGAACCCGGGTCTTCCTGTCGAACGGCGAGCACGATCCGATGGCGCCGCTGCCCTCGGCGGAGACGCTCGTCCGTGACCTGCGCGAGCGCGGCGCGGACGTCGTCGCCCATCGCCATCCCGGCGGGCACCAGGTGACCGGCAACGGTTCGGTAGCGGCCGCGGGGTGGCTCAACCCATAGCGGGGAGAGCAAAGGACGCGAACGTAGCATCGTCCGATGACTAACGGGGACCTCGTCCGCGCCCAGGCCCTGCTCGACAGGGTCCTCCTCGCGGACGGGCACAACGATCTGCCATGGGAGCTGCGGGTCACGACCGGGCCGGACCCGGTCGAGGCCGTGACCGGCACGGATCTCACGGTCCGTCAGCCGCATCTGCACACCGACTTCCCGAAGCTCGCCGAAGGCAGGCTCGGGATGCAGTTCTGGTCCGTCTACGTGCCTTGCCAGTTCGAGGGCCACAGCGCGGTGACGGCGGTGCTCGAACAGATCGAGATCGTGCACCAGATGGCCGAGCGCTACCCCGATCGCCTGGCCCTCGTGGACACCGCCGACGAGGCCGAAACCGCTTTCCGCGACGGCAAGATCGCGTCGCTGCTGGGCGCCGAGGGCGGCCACAGCATCGCCGAATCCCTTGGCGTGCTGAGGATCCTGCGCCGCCTCGGCGTCCGCTACATGACGCTCACCCACAACTACAACACCACCTGGGCCGACTCCGGCACCGACGAACCCGAGCACGGCGGGCTCACCGAGTTCGGCCGCGACGTCGTCCGCGAGATGAACAAGATCGGCATGCTGGTCGACCTCTCGCACGTCGCGCCGAGCACGATGCGCGCCGCGCTCGAGGTCAGTTCCGCGCCGGTGATCTTCAGCCACTCCTCCTGCACCGCGGTCAACGACCATCCTCGCAACATCCCCGACGACGTCTTGGAAACCTTGGCGGCCAAGGACGGCGTCGCGATGGTGACGTTCGTGCCGGGCTTCATCTCGCCGAAGGTCGCCGAGTGGGACGACCGGCTGCGCCAGGACATGGAAGCCGCGGGCAAGGACTACCGGAACATCGACCAGCGCACGAAGTTCACCGCCGAACGAGGCGGCCCCGAGAAGCCGAAGGCGGGCATCGACGACGTCGTCGCGCACATCGAGCACGCGCGCGAAGTGGCGGGCGTCGACCACATCGGGCTCGGCGGCGATTACGACGGAGTCGCGACGCTGCCCGAAGGCCTCGAAGACGTTTCGAAGTACCCGGTGCTGTTCGCCGCGCTGCTGGAACGCGGCTGGAGCGAAGAGGACTGCGCGAAACTGGCCGGGAAGAACACCTTGCGGGTGCTGCGTGCGGCGGACGAGGTCACCCGTTCGGACGCTTGAGAGCGCGATCAAGCCCGCTTCGGCGGACACTGTCCTGCATGACGCAGCCGGAGGAGGGCGCCGCCGAGGTTCCCGTCAAGCCGTCCGAAACCGCGGGCGGCGCACGCCACAGCGGTAAATTCGAAGCCGGCCCGAAGCTCAAACGGACGCGGGTGAGCGGCACATGGATCGCCGTCATCGTGGCGTTGATCGTGCTGGTGTTCCTGCTCGTGTTCATCCTGCAGAACCAGGACACGGCCACCGTGCACTTCCTGGGCATGTCCGGGAGCATGCCGCTGGCGGTCGCGATGCTGTTCTCCGTGATCGCCGGTGGCGCGCTGGTCGCGCTCGTCGGCGGCGCCCGGATCCTGCAGTTGCGCAAGCAGGCCAAGAAGTCGCGGCATCAGCTGCGCTGAGGGACCCCGCGGCGGAACTCGCTCGGGCTGACGCCCCGCACGCGTTTGAACGCCGCGCTGAACCCGAACGCGTCGGAATAGCCGACGGTGCGGGCGATGTCGGAAATGGTCGCGTGCTCCGGTCCGGCGAGGAGATCCGCCGCGAGGGTCATGCGCCCGGCCAGCGTGCCGACGGTCCACGGTGCCGCCGGTTCCGCGTGCAGCAGGCGCAGGGCGTCGCCGACCACCGGATCCCGCTGCGCGGCCCACCACGCCGGGGGTTCGCCGCCCGGCCGGTCGAACCACTCGCGCAGCGAACAGACGAGCATCCAGTCCAGCAGCCGGTCGAGGACCACCTGCTGACCCGGCGCGTCGACGGCGACCTCGGCGGCGAGGTGCTCCAGCACGGGGTCGCCCGCGCCACCGGCGTCCACGCGCAGCACGACGGGCAGCGCGTCCAGCAGCGGGCGGCCGATCTCGCCGCGCACCGGGTACGCGCCGACGATCAACGTCGTCTCGCCACCCGGGTCGTCGACCCAGCCGAGCCGGTGCCGGGTCCCGCCCTGTTCGGGCGTCGCGCAGTGCTCGCCGCACGCGATCGGTTCGGCCGGAGTGCCGACTTCGTCGACGAAGGTGAACGTCGCGGGGCCGCGTACGATGACCGACTCGCCCGCGCGAAGCGGCTCGGGCGGGCCGTCCTCCGGGACGACCCAGCCCGCGCCGGTGAGCACGGCGCACAGGGTCAGTGGCGCGCCGTCCACGAAGTGCAGGTTCCACGGCGGGGACAGGGTCGAACTGCCGAACAAGGAGCCCTGGGACCGCACGCCGCGGATCAGGTCACTGAAGACGTCCACCTTGCCGAGGTTAGAGAAGGGGAGGGCCGGAGCGGCACGTTGCGAAAGTGGCTTTCGCGACGTCAGATGTCCCGAAAGCGGCTTTCGCGACGCGGCCACCGGCACCCGATCGACTGCCCTCTCCCCAGGCCGCCGCGTTGGACGAATACACAGGCGATCCGGCCTTTCACCTATGGGCGCGTCCAAGTCTGCCGGGTTGAATCGCGTTCATGCTGACCACTGACGACCTCGAATTCCTCCGCCGCCCCCTGCACGGATTCCTGACCGTGGCCGGCGGCCCGGTCCGGCCGGTGTGGTTCGAGGCTGCCGACGACGGCACGATCCAGCTGTTCACGCCCCGCGAGTCGCTCAAGGTCCGGCGGCTGGACGACGATCCCCGCGCGTCGATCATCGTGGCCGCCCCGGTGGGCGAACGCGAGCGCTGGGTCTCGGTCTCCGGCGGCGTCACGGTGGAGCCCGGCGGGGCGCACGAACTGGCCGCGCGGCTCGCCGAGCGCTACTGGGACCTCGAAGACCCGGCCCACGCGGGCGAGCTCGCCGGGATCCAGACCCTCGATCTCGTGCGGCTCGTCATCCGGCCGGAGAAGGTGAGCCGTTACCTGATGTGATGATCGAGGTCATCCCGAGCAGGGTGGCGCAAACGTTTTCGTCGCCCTCGGCGGTGACCCGGGCGCGGTCCGCGGGGTTCCGGGTACACAGCCGCCAGAAGGTGTCCGCGTCCGTCGTCACCGAGGCCAGCGGCGCGCGTGACGTCGGCGCGACCCGGTCGAGTTCCCAGCCGTCGGCGGTCCGCCGCGCCGTCCACTTCCCGCCACCCTGGCCGGTGACGGTGTAGGCGACCTGCCTGCCGGCGCGGGCGTCGACGTCACGCAGGGTGTACGGCAGCGCCCGCATGAAGGTATCGACCACCGGCCCGCGGAACTCCGGCTCGTCCAGCGTCCGCGCGCCCACGGCCTCGCGGATCTGCTGCTGGTGCACCCAGAACTCGGTGTACTCGCGGGCGACGTCGAGCCAGACCGGCGCCGGTTCGTCCCCGGCCCAGCTCACCGGCTCGCCGACGGCGTCGAGGTCGGCGCGGCCCCACATCTCGGCGATCTGGGAGGTGCTGTCCACCAGCATCGCGAACAGCACCTCGGGGGACAGCCGACGGCACGCGACCACCCATTCGTCGTTGATCCGGTCGATGAAGTCCCCGAAGCGTTCGCCCTCGCGCGGTGCCGTCGCCCGGTAGCCGTCACGGTCGCGGGACAGCCTGCCGAGTTTGTCGCCCAGGATGTGGGCGGCGAGATCGTGCACCGTCCAGCCCGTGCACACCGTCGGCGCGGCCCACTGCTCCGCGTCCAGACCGGTGAGCACGTCGAGCAGAGCCTGCTCCTCCCGCGCGAACAGCGGGAGGACGTCGATCGGCGGACCCCAGCGCGTGAAGCTCATGGTGACCATCCAAACACCCAGGTCCATCACATTCTCGGCCATTCGGCCTACTCGCAGGTAGCATCAGCGCGAACGCGAGGGGAGTGCCCGTGAGCAACGATCGACCCGCCGGTGAAGACCTGGCCGCTTTCGCCAAACGCGCGGGACAGCTGGCGGGCTGGGCCGCCCGCACGGGCTTCGAGTTCACCCGCAAACTCCCCGGGGTCGAAATCGCGGAACAGATCGTCAAACAGGGCGAGCGGCAGCTGCTTTCGGAGCTGCGCCGCCGTCTCGACGAGGTCGACGACCCGTACCACGCCGCGCTCACCGCCGCGTCCGCGATGAACCGGCCCGACACCAACGGTTCGCGGCCGGTCGAGGCGACCATCACCCTCGTGCACACCCGCGCCCAGCTCGAACCGCTCCGCGCGGCGATGGCCGAACTGCTCAACCACTCGATCGGCTTCGGCCGCGAGCGGGCCCGCGAATACCTGTATGCGATCATCCTGCGGCAGCTCACGCCGGACGAGGCCCGCATCCTTTCCGCGCTTTCCGACGGCTCGCCGTTCCCCGCCGTCGACGTCGCCGAGCGGACCAGCCTCGGCGCGGCCGGACGGTTCGTGCTCCGCAACGCTTCCACCGTCGGCAAGGCCGCCGGGGTGTCACTGCCGGACCAGGTGCCCGGCTACCTCACCAGGCTGATCGGGCTCGGCCTGATCGAGCTGGACGAAGAGGTGCTCGCGCTGGAGACGCAGTACGAGATCCTGCTGACCGACGAGACCGTCCGCGAGGCGGAGAAGTCGGTCAAGCGGGCCAAGTTCGTGAAGCGCACGGTCCATATTTCCCGGCTCGGCGCCCAGTTCTGGCAGGCCTGCGACCCGAGCGCCGGCTGACTTCGGCATGGGTGCGTTCCTCGACGGGATCCTCGCCGATTTCGGCGAGCACTGGCCGCTCTACGTCTCCATCCCGATCGTGGCCGCCCTGATCGGCTACACCACCAAACTCGTCGCGATCCGGATGATGTTCCAGCCGGTCGAGTTCGTCGGCATCAAACCGTTCCTCGGCTGGCAGGGCATCGTGCCCAAACGCGCCGCGCGGATGGCGAGCATCGCCTGCGACACGATGACCGAGCAGCTGATCAAACCGGCCGAGGTCGTCGCCAGGCTCGATCCGCAGAGAATCGCCAAGGAGATCGAAAAACCGCTCCAGGCGGCGGTCGAGGACATCGTGCGCGACGTCGCCGCCCACTATCAGCCGGGGCTGTGGGAATCCCTGCCGGTGGGGATGCAGCGGCTGGTGATCCAGCGCGTCCAGGCCGAGACGCCGCGGATGGTCGCGGCCGTGCTGGAGCTGATCAAGTCCGATGTGGACAGTGTATTCGACCTCAAGGGCATGGTGGTCACCGCACTGGTCAAGGACAAACGGCTGCTGAACCGGATCTTCCAGGAGGCCGGCGACAAGGAGTTCAAGTTCATCGCCCGCTCCGGCATCTTCTTCGGCGGGCTCATCGGCGTGATCCAGATGGTCGCGTGGGTGCTGTTCAAGTTCCCGCTGATCATGCCCCTGTTCGGGCTTTTCACCGGCTGGTTCACCGACTGGCTCGCGCTGCGGATGATCTTCTATCCGATCGAGGAACGCCGGTACTTCGGCGTGCGCTGGCAGGGCCTGTTCCTGAAACGGCGCGGCGAGGTCGCGGAGGCGTACGGCGCGCTGATCGCCAAGGAGATCATCACCCCGCACAACGTGATCGAGGCGGTTCTGCACGGCCCGCTGTCGGACCGCGTGCTCGGGCTCATCCAGCGCCAGCTCGACGAACAGCTCGGGCGGCGTATCGGCGTCGGGAAACCGCTGGTGGTGTTCGCCGTCGGCAGCAAGCGGTATCAGGACATGAAGCTGAACATCGCCGAGAAGATCATGGACGAACTGCCGGACACCATGCGGTACATCGAGGACTACGCGACGGACGCGATGGACATCCGGAACGTGCTGGTGACGAAGATGAAGGAGCTGTCGCCGCGCGAGTTCGAGGGACTGCTGCGGCCGGCGTTCCAGCAGGACGAATGGATCCTGATCGCGACCGGTGCCGTCCTGGGTTTCGCCGTCGGTGAGGCGCAGGTCCTCCTGCTGGAGCACTTCGCCGCCTGACGCGGGGATGGGTGGTCGGCTGGGTGGGTCGCCCGCTGTCGCGTTTAGTCCTCTGAATGCGGTAGTTGCACGCGCAAGGACCGCATCCAGAGGACGAAACGCGGGGCTGGGACCCATCGCGTATCCAGGCACGGCGACCGGGCACCTGATTGCAGGGGCATGAAACTGCCCTTACGGGCGGACGAACTTCGGCACTAACGGTGGTACATCGGTTCGCCCGTCCGGTCTAAGGTGCTCGGTGCACTGAGCCTTGGGGGAGGGCGCACATGGCCGACGCGGGGAGTCCGTGGCCGCAGGAGATCCGGCTGGCGATGACCATGGTGGGCGGGGCGAGTCTCGCGGTCTGGATGGGCGGGGTCGCCACCGAGACCTCGCATCTGCTCCAGGCGTCGAGAACGCCGGAATCGAAAAGCCCGTACCGGGCCTTGCTCGATCTGCTCAACGCCACCGTCTCGCTCGACGTGCTCACCGGCACGAGCGCGGGCGGTATCAACGCGGCGTGCCTCGGGCTGGCCGAGGCGTTCCGGTCGAGCCCGCAGGTGCTGCGCGACACGTGGATCAGCACGGGATCGCTCGACAACCTGATCCGCGATCCCGGCGAGAAGGAACCGCGTTCGCTGCTCGACGGCGACAAGGTGCTGCTCGGCGATCTCAAGGACGCGCTGCACCGGATCACCGACAAGGCGACGGTGAAACCCGACTGTCCCGACATCACGGTGCTGCTCACCGGCACGATGATCGACGGCGAGACGACCAGGTTCGACGACGCGCTCGGCAATCTGGTGCGGGACACCGAACACCGGCTCTTGTTCCGCTTCGATGGTCCTTTGTGGACGGACGAGGTGGTCGGCCCGCTCGCGCTCGCCGCAAGGTCCACCGCGTCGTTCCCCGGCGCCTTTGAACTTTCCCGGATGCCGATCGGCGAGAAGACCGGACCGCTGCATCCGGACATGACGAAGTACACCGACGTCACGCGCTCGCACTGGCTCACCGACGGCGGGGTGCTGCTGAACAAACCGTTGCGCCCGGCGCTGCGGGAGATCTTCGAGCGGCAGTCGCATTCGGACGTCCGGCGGCTGCTGCTGTACGTGGTGCCGACGGCGGAACGCGAGGCCGAGCGGGTCGTGGTCGATCCGGAGCGGCCGCCGCTGCTGGGTACCGCGATGAGCAAGGTCGTCGGCACCGTGCTGAGCCAGACGATCAGCGCCGAGCTGGAGGACCTGACCAGGCACAACGACGCAGTCGTCCGGACAAGGGGGACCCGGGTTTCCCTTGCCGCGATGGGGGTTCGCGGCGGCCCGGACTCGCTGGTCGACCAGCGGCTGATGAACGACTACCGCGACCGGCGCGTGCAGGAGGACGCCACCGCGCTGGTCCGCGAGGCGACCCGCAGGCTCTCACTGTCCGATGTGGAGGATCAGGGTCGCCAGTGGGCGTCCGGCACGGCGGCGCAGCTGCGCGCGGCCGCGGCGGCCGGGCTGCGGGACGGCCTCCCCGCCGAGCCGCCGAAGGACACCTGCGAACTCGCGGACCTGGTCGCGTTCCGCACCACCGCACTCGACGATTCGGTCGCCACCGGCCTGCAACTGGTGAACGCGGGCTTCCGGCTGGATCCGTCGCCGGAGCACGCGGTGCAGCTCAACCGTTGCCGCGTGCTGCTGCACGAAGCGCGGCACAAGGCGGCGCGGGGGAAGCGGCTCGCGGGCTGGGTCACCGAACAGGAGCCGCCGTCCTCCGACGTCACGCTGGCGGCCTGGATCGAAGGCCTCGCCAAGGAATGGGCCGCGCTCGGCCGCTCGGACACGCTGAAGGAGGCGTGGCCGCTCGTCGTCGCCGCCCTCCGGCAGGCCACCCCGGTCCTTTTGCCGCTGGCGCAGGCGAAACCCGACACCGAAGCCGCCGACACGGTCAGCACGCTGCTGGCGTGGACCGGGCTCACGTCCGACGACAAGAGTGCGGGCGATCCCATCGTCACCTCGCGGCTGGTGCGCCTGCACATCGCGACGCGGGGGCTGCTCGCGCAGGCACCGTCGGTCGACCAGCGGGTCGATCTCGTCCAGGTGAGCGCGGATTCGCGGACGCTGCTGGACATGAAACGACGCCGTTCGTGGGACAAGCTCACCGGCATGCAGGCCGACTACTTCGGCGCGTTCTACAAGGCGTCCTGGCGCGCGAACGACTGGATGTGGGGCAGGGTCGACGGCGCGGGCTGGCTGGTGCAATGCCTGCTGGACCCGAAACGCCTGCGCCTGCTGCGCGACGTCGTCGGGCGGGAGGCGTTCCGGGCACGGGTACGGGACACCTTCAAGGAGATCGGCTGGCGGCAGCCGGGCACGGAAGACGGCCTGTCGCAAGAGGAAGCGGACGCCCTGCGCGCGCAATTGGCCGGGGAGCTGGCTTTCCTCGGCCTCGACGGTGAACTCGCCGATGTGGAAGGAGAAGCCGGCCTCCCGATCAGCATGCCGGTGACGGCGATGGTGCTCGCCAGGGTCCGGCAACTGGAGATCGCGCGCGAAGAACTGCCGTGTGTCGGCCTCCACTGTGGACACGACGCGAAAACGGCCAAGGGCAACGGGAAACCGTCGGAACGGTTCCGGCGTATGATCGAGAACGAACCCGAAACCGACGAACAGACCCAGCGCGCGTTCCAGGCGTGCCAGGTCTCCGGCGAACGGTTCGAACACGAACGCGGGACGATGCTGCTGACGAAGACGCTGGTCAAGGCCGGTGCGGCCGGGCTCAACGCGGCCGCGGGGGCGACGCGGGTGCCGAAGTCGGTCCAGCCCGCCGCGACCTTCGCCAAGGCCGCCGGGCGCAGCGCGTGGTGGATCACCCGCGGGGCGGCCACCCTGCCGTCGCCGTGGAACGTGCTCGCCGCGCTGATCACCGTGCTGGCCGGTTTCGTCCTCGGTGGACAGGGCGGCCCGGTCCTGCAATGGGTCGGCGTGCCGGTGGCCGCGGGCGCCATCGTGTTCCTGGTGGTGAGCCTGATGACCTTGCGCAAGACGTGGCGGATGATGCTCACGGTGCTCGGCGTGCTCGTGGTGGCGACCTTGCTGTTCGCCGCCTTCCTGCCACCGGTGCGCGACCCGCTGTTCGGCTGGCTCGGCGACGTCGTCGCGGGCTGGCGGCGTGGCGAGGCGCCGGTCTGGTGGCTGGTCGTCTGCCTGCTGCTCGTGCTGCCCGCCATCTGGACGCCGCTCGGCTCGCTCGCGGGTCGCAAGCGGCGTCGTGAATAGCGGAATCGGGCGCCGAATAGCGCCCTGACCCTGCGACGAAGCGGTAACGGTTGGTATCGTCACGTGCAGTGAGACCGCAGCGAGGCGGCCTTACCCACAAGTGCTGCGCTTCAAACGTTACCGTTACCTTTGTCACGTGTGTTTCAAGGTTGTTGCAGGTAGCCGCGTTGCCGCCGTCGCGCTGATCTGACCGCGCCCGAATCCTCCGGTACGTTTCTTGGACATGTCCGGAAAGCACTTGATCGAAAATCCGACCAAGGCAGACGGTGCCGCGCTCTGGAGAATCGCCCGCGATTCCAAGAAGCTGGATCTCAACACGCCTTACGCCTATTTGCTGTGGTGCCACGATTTCGCCGACACCTCGGTCGTCGCGAAAGTCGACGGCACGCCGGTCGGCTTCGTGATCGGGTACCGGAAGCAGGACACCGGCTTCGTCTGGCAGGTCGCCGTCGACGCGTCCCAGCGAGGAAAAGGCCTGGCCGGAGCTCTGCTCGACGAGCTGTTCGGCCAGTTGACCGCCCAGGGCGTCCGGTACCTCGAAACGACGATCACGCCGGACAACGAGGCTTCGATCCGGTTGTTCGCCTCGTTCGCCAAGCGGTGGGACGCCACCGTGGAACGCCAGGATCTGTTCTCCACGACGGATTTCCCGGCCGAGGAAGGAACGCATGAGCAGGAGGACCTGTACCGCATCGGTCCGCTCAGCAGTCAATAGAACGTAAATCCGGGGATCTCAGGGAGAAAGAAAACGTGATGAGCATTTTCGAGGAACTCGAATCCGAAGTACGCAGTTACAGCCGTGGCTGGCCCGTCGTGTTCGACAGGGCCCAGGGGAGCTACCTGTACGACGAAGACGGCAAGGCCTATCTCGACTTCTTCGCCGGCGCCGGCGCGCTCAACTACGGGCACAACAACCCGGCGCTGAAGCGGGCTCTGATCGACTACATCGCGCGTGACGGCGTGACGCACGCACTCGACATGTTCACCGTGGCCAAGCGCGACTTCCTGCAGACGTTCCAGGAGAAGATCCTCCGCCCGCGGGATCTCGACTACAAGGTCGTCTTCCCCGGTCCCGGTGGCGCGAACGCGGTCGAGGCCGCGCTGAAGCTCGCCCGCAAGGTGACCGGCAAGGAATCGGTCATCAACTTCACCAACGCCTTCCACGGGATGACGCTGGGCGCCCTCTCGGTGACCGGTAACTCGATGAAGCGCGGCGGCGCGGGTGTCCCGCTGGTGCACGCCACCCCGATGCCGTACGACAACTACTTCGACGGCTCCATCCCGGACTTCCTCTACTTCGAGAAGCTGCTCGAAGACTCCGGCAGCGGCCTGAACGAGCCCGCCGCCGTGATCGTCGAGGGCGTGCAGGGCGAGGGCGGCATCAACGCCGCGCGCGTCGAGTGGCTCAAGGCGCTGGACGACCTGTGCAAGAAGCACGGCATCCTGCTGATCCTCGACGACGTCCAGATGGGCTGCGGCCGCACCGGCCCGTTCTTCAGCTTCGAGGACGCGGGCATCAAGCCCGACATCGTGTGCCTCTCGAAGTCCATCGGCGGCTACGGCATCCCGATGGCGCTGACGCTGATCCGCCCGGACCTCGACGTCTGGGAGCCGGGCGAGCACAACGGCACCTTCCGCGGTATCAGCCCGGCGTTCGTCACCGCGACCGAGGCGCTGCGCGTCTACTGGAGCGACGACGAGCTGGAGAAGTCCACCAAGGCCAAGGGTGAGCGCATCGCCGCCGCCTTCCAGGGCATCGTCGAGGCGTACCCGGACGCGAACCTGTTCGCGAAGGGCCGCGGCCTGGCCCGGGGCATCGAGTTCGCCGACGGCGACCTCGCGGGAAAGGTCTGCGCCGCCGCGTTCGAGCGCGGGCTGCTGATGGAGACCTCCGGCCCCGACGGCGAGGTCATGAAGGTCCTCCCGCCGCTCACGCTGACCGACGACGAGCTCACGAAGGGTCTGTCGATCATCGACGAAGCCGTCGCCACCGTCCTCAACTGACCTGAACCGACTGCCCTCAACCAGGAACGAGAAGGAGTTTTCCGTTGCTTGTCAGAACGCTCGACGAGGTCACCGACACCGACGCCGACATCAAGACCCCGAACTGGCGCAGCAAGCGCATCGTGCTGGCCAAGGAGGGCGTCGGTTTCTCGGTGCACGAGACCACGCTGTACGCCGGGACGGTCAACGACTTCTGGTACGCGAACCACATCGAAGCGGTGTTCATCACGTCTGGTGAGGGCGAGCTCGAAAACACCGCGACCGGCGAGGTCTTCCAGCTGAAGCCGGGCACGTTGTACCTGCTCAACGACCACGACAAGCACCAGGTCCGGCCCAAGACCGAGATCAAGTGCGTCTGCGTGTTCAACCCGCCCATCACCGGCCGTGAGGTCCACGACGAACACGGCGTGTACCCGCTCGTCACCGAACCCTAGAAATCGCTCGAGGAGGCGACTGCATTGACGCTGACCGACACCCGAGTCGACGACAGTTACCCGACCCGCATCACGGGTAAGCCCGAACACCTGCCCAGGACGCACCCCACCGTCTGGGGCACCGAGGCCGACGGTCCCTTGGACGCGGCCACGCTCGCGAACCACGAAACGCGTGGTTTCACCGTCGTCGACCAGTTGTTGTCGCCTGGTGAGGTCCAGGCCTACTGGCAGGAACTCGTCAGGATGTCGTCGGGGGACCACCGCGACGACGAGCGCGTGATCACCGAGGCCAAGACCGGTGAGGTCCGCTCCATCTTCGACGTCCACGAGACCAGCGAGCTGATCGCGGAACTCGTCCGCGACCCGCGCGTGCTCGACCGGGCCCGGCAGATCCTCGGCTCCGAGGTCTACATCCACCAGAGCCGCGTGAACTACATGCCCGGCTTCAAGGGCACCGGGTTCTACTGGCACTCGGACTTCGAGACCTGGCACGCCGAGGACGGCATGCCGGTACCCCGCGCGGTCAGCTGCTCCATCGCGCTCACCGACAACTACCCGTTCAACGGCGGGCTGATGGTGATGCCGGGTTCGCAGCGGACCTTCGTGCAGTGTGCCGGGGAGACCCCCGAGAACAACTACAAGAGTTCACTGAAAGAGCAGCGGGTCGGCGTCCCGAGCGAAGAAGACATCACCGCGCTCGCCGCCGAATACGGAATCGACCAATTCACCGGGCAGGCCGGTTCGGCGCTCTGGTTCGATTCGAATGTGATGCACGGTTCGTCGAACAACATCACGCCGTACCCGCGATCGAACATCTTCCTGGTGTTCAACAGCGTCGAGAACGCATTGCGGGAGCCGTTCGCCGCGATCGAACCGCGTCCGGCGTTCATCGCCGGCCGCGACTCGACCCCGCTGTCGCGCTGACGAAACCGCAGGTCGCGAAGGCCATGACGGGGCGCTTGTAGCCGTCGGTGTGCGCCCTGTTACGTTGTCGCCACGTGAGCGGGCCAGTGGGCTCGCTCACGTAGGTGTTGTCGACGACCGAACGGGTTCTTCGCTCGGGGTGAGCCCACCCGGACGGACGTGGACGCCGATGTCCGGTGTGGGTCGCGCCCCCAGGCGGCCCAAATCGGATATCTCCCGGCTCCGTGCCATCAGATCGGGACTGATGGCACGGAGCCTTTTTCTTTTTCGTGAGTCGATGCGTCCTTGGTGCGCGGTTCGCGAGCCGGAAGTACATGAAGGGGGTCTTCATGTACTTGGGGAGGTCGAGTTTCCTCGGCTGAGCCGTGGGAAGGCGGCCTTCACGCGCTACCTGCCGCGGCTGCGTGGCTCAGGACACGCAGTGAGCCGTATCGCCGAGGTCGTGAAGGCCTCCTTCCCTACCCTGAAAGTAGGGAAGGAGGCCTTCACGACCTTGAGTGTCCTGGTTGGCGGCGTCTTGGCGCGGTAGGTTGGCTACTCCGGTAAGGGGAGAGATCGGAGGAGGGGGGCTTGTCATGGGCGAAAGCGGTTCCCCTGCCCGCTTCCAACTCCTTGGTCCCGTGCGCCTCCTCGACGGCGATCGGCCGGTCCCCGTCGGCGGCCCGGGCGTCCGTGGTCTGCTCGCGCTGCTGGCGCTGAAGGTCAACAAGGTCGTCGCGCTCGACGAGATCATCGACGCGCTCTGGGGGCACGACCCGCCTGCCACGGCCCGCACGATCGTCCACGGCAACGTTTCGCATCTGCGGCGCGTGCTCCGGGGCATCCAGGGCGATCATCCGCACGGCGCCCGGATCCTCACCGCGCCGCCCGGCTACCAGCTCACCGTCGAACCCGAGCGGATCGACGTCCACCGCGCCCGATCCCTGCTGGAGCGGGCTTCCGCGGAGGAGCCGGAGAAGGCGGCCGAACTGCTCACCGAGGCCCTCGCGCTCTGGCAGGGGCCCGCGCTCGCCGGGGTGCCGGGGTCGGTCCGCGCTCCCGAACTGGAGGACCTGCGGCTCGCCGTCCACGGCGCCAGAGTCGACGCGGACCTCGAACTGGGCAGGCACGCGGAACTGATCGTCGAGCTCAGCCCGCTGGTCCGCGCGAACCCGCTCGCCGAGCGCACGGCCGGTCAGCTGATGCGCGCGCTCTACCACGCCGGCCGCCGGGGCGACGCGCTCGAGCTCTACCGCACGGTGTCCCGGGCGACCCTGCGCACCCTCGGCGTCGAGCCCGGAGCGGAACTGCGCTGGCTGCATGAACGCGTCCTCAACGACGACCTGCCGGTCAAGGTCGCCGCGGAACCGAAGGCCGAGGCGGTGCCCGTCCAGCAGTTGCCGCCCGCGGTGCCGAACCTCGCCGGACGCGAGGCCGATCTGGCTTGGCTCGACGACCTCGCCGAGCGGGCCGAAGCGGGCGAGACCGCGGTCGGCGTGGTCACCGGGACGGCCGGGATCGGCAAGAGCAGCCTGGTGGTGTGGTGGGCGCATCGCGCGGGCCGCCGCTTCCCCGACGGCATCCTTTTCGCCTCGCTACGGGGTTTCGACCCGCATCATCCGCCGCTGGAGCCCGCCGACCTGCTCACCCAGTTCCTGCTCGGGCTCGGCGTGCCTGCCGAGGGCGTCCCGGAACAGGTCCACGAACGCGTCGCTCTCTACCGCTCGATGATCGCCGGACGCCGGATGCTGGTCATCCTCGACAACGCCCGAAGCGCCGAGCAGGTCCGGCCGTTGCTGCCGCCCGGTTCGCGGTCGATGACGCTGGTGACCAGCCGCTCCCGGCTCGACGGGCTCGCCGTGTCCAACGCCGCCAAGCTGCGGGTGCTCGGCACCCTCGCGCCCGGCGACGCCGTCCGGTTGATCGAGGAACTCGCCGGGCCCGCCGGCTACGACCTCAACCACGCGCTCGCCCGGCTCTGCGGTTATCTCCCGCTGGCACTGCGGATCGCGGGTGCCCGGCTCGCCGCCAGCGCGCAGTGGTCAGCGCAGGATCTGGTCGACGAACTGGGCAACGAACGGACCAGGCTGGCCGCGCTCGACGTCGAGGGCCCGGACGACGGCGTCCGCGCGGCGTTCGACGTCTCCTTCCGGGGGCTGCCGCCCGAGGTCGCGGACACGTTCCTGCGGCTCGGCGTGGTCCAGTGCGTTTCGGCCGGTTCGCATCTGACGGCCGCGATCGGCGGGATCACCGTCGCCGAGGCGCGGCGGCATCTGCGGGTGCTCGCCGCGCACAACCTGCTCGCCGAAACCGGCCGCGACTCCTTCGTCCCGCACGACCTCGTCCGCCTGTTCCTCCGTGAACTGGCGGAGAACGAACTCGACGAAGCCGACCGGGAAGCCGTCCTGTCGCGCTCGGTGCGGTTCTATCAGGCCGTCGCCGACCGGGCCCGGCGCAAGATGCTGCGGATCGTCGACCCGCTCGACTTCACCGGGGTGCTGACCGACGCGCAGACGCCGCCGATCGGTTCCTTCGACGAGGCGCAGGACTGGTTCACCGCGGAATGGGAGAACCTGATCGAGGTCCTCGAAGCCGCCCGCGCCGCCGGACGCCACGACGACGTCTGGCAGCTGGCCAGGGTCGCGCACACCTATCGAGCGGTGTACCCGCTGCTGGACGAGTGGACGCGGCTGGTCGGGATCGGGCTGGAGGCCGCCGAGCGATCCGGCGACGTCCTCGGCCGGTGCTGGATGCTGATCTCCCGTTGCGCCATCGCCCTCACCTTCGAGCTGCCGCAGGGCTGCCTCGCCGACGCCGAACGCGCGCTCGAACTCGCGACCGCGATCGGCGACGACCGGCTGATGAACTCCGCGAACATCCATCTCGGCTCCGCGCTGACCCTGCTGGGGCGGCACGACGAGGCGATCAGGACGTTGCGGCGGGCGGTCGAGGAGACCGAGCGGACCGGTGATCTCGAATTGCGCGGGCAGGCGCTCAACAACTGCGCCGAGGCCGAAAAGCGGGCCGGGCGGTTCATCGAGGCGATCGGGCACCAGGTCGCCTCGCTGGAGATCGACCGGACCCTCGGCGACGAAAGCTACGTCGTCGTCTCGCTGAACAACCTGGCCGAATTGAGCATGCGGATCGGCGAACTCGCGGCGGCCGAGCGGTACGTGTGGGAAGCCGTGGACCTGACGATCAGCAGACGGTTCGTCCTCCAGGAGGGCGTCCTGCGGCTGACGCTGGGCCGGGTGCTGCGGTCCGGGTCGGATGTGGACGGTGCCCGCGAACAATTCGCGCTCGCGCTGAAAATCCTCGCGGACGCCAATCCCAAGCTCGCCGCACTGGTCCGTGCCGAACTCACGGACCTCGGCGAAACTCCGTGAGTGATCCTTAGCGGATTCTTAGTGGCCTCGCCGCGCACGCGCGTAGGGTCCGATTCAGTGTCGATCGAGCCCTAGGGGAGGGGCATCGGTAGTGATCGGCGCTCGGGCGGGCCCGTTCCGGGGCCGTCTGAAGAGCCGCCAGGAGCGGCTCGTGGCGGTCCGGCCGGTGGAGGTGGGGGCGATACCGGCCGGCCGCCAGGCGGCACCACCGCGTTTCGTCCTCTGAATGCGGTCCTTGCGTGTGCAACTACCGCATTCAGAGGACGAAACGCGTGGGGTCAGCCGGTGCCCGCCGTGCACAGGGCGATGGTCTGGCCCTTGTTCTCCGCCACCTTCTTGCCGTTGACCAGGATCGTGCAGGCGATCTGGTTGCTGACCGACGAGTTCCGGGTGTCCGCGGTGACGGTGAGCAGGTAGTCGCCCGAGTTGAACGACGCCGTGCCGCGCCATTCGTCGGTGCTGGCCGGGGTCGTCTCGGTCCGCTGGTCGTTGAGCGAGCCGTAGCGGATGGTCGCGCCGCCGGAGGCGCTGACGACGAACTCGACGGTGTTCTTGTCGCCGGCGACCGCCGGGACGTGCAGCCCCGACTCGCCGGTTGCGAAGAAACTGGTGTAGACCAGTAACCCGCCGGCGGCCAGCAGTCCGGTGATCGAAAGCGCGAGCCCCGCGATCCCCATTCCCTTCTTGTCCGCCTCGCCCTTCTTGATTTTGGTCAAACCGATCACGGAAAGAATCAATCCGATCACGGCGAGCGGCCATGCGGCGATCCCGGCGACCGGGACGAAGGCGACCCCGAGTGCCGCCATGCCGACCAGGAAACCTGCGATGACCACGCCGTTCTTGGGTTTGCGGTGCCGTGTTCCGTGCGCGGCGAACCCAGGGCCGTAGTGGGTGGCGGGCGGGTGCGGGAGAGGTGGATCGGTCGGCATACATGCCCTTTCGAAGGCTTCCGTCCGAAGACGTTAACCCATCGTTCGGGGCAATGGCCGAAATTGTTACCTGCCGGAAAAAGTCATCATTCAACGATGATCAAGCGGTCACCGATATTTTCTGACGAGAATTGTGGCATCGCCGAATGTCGGAAACCCGATCACTGATCGAACAGGCTGACTTCCGGGGTGATCTCCAGCAGTTCGTGCACCGGGCGGCCGCGGCGGCCGTCGATGGTCGTGGTCCGCACGACGCGCAGCCGCGCGGTCACCGGCCGGTCCAGATTCTCCTTGATCTCGTCGAGCAGATCCGGCGCGACCGCGCCCTGGATCGTGCCGCCCGATTCGCGTTCGAGATAGAAGATCCGGCGCCGCGTGCGGACGCCGTCCAGCCTGCCGCTGACCGTCTCGTAGCCGACGGCTTCACGTGACTCGCGCAGGCTCCCGGAAAGGATCCTCGCCTGCTCGGTGGTCATGCTGCGGGTCAGCTCGTCGCCCGCGGTGGGGGTCAGCGCCATGCCGATCCCGGCGTGTTTGCTGACCGCGTTGACGATGTCGCTGACCGCGTTGCGGACGGTGTCGCGCTGCAGCAGCACCGCGTCCAGCGCGCCGTCGTCGGAACCGTTGGCGGGCAGGAAGTCGCACAGTTCCTTGACCGCGCGTTCGGACAGCGACTCGATCCCGTCGTGGATGAGCGCGTCGTCGAGCGCCGGTTCCGGGAAGCCGAAGAAGATCGCGTTGCCCGCCTGTCCACGCTGGATCAGCGGGGCCTTCTCCCGGTCCGCGGGCTGGACGAAGGTCACCTCGCCCGACGGGTTGCGGATGATGTGCCCGATCTTCGCCGTCGCGTCCTGCAGCGCGCGGCTGATGTCGGAGAAGGTGTACGCGTCCAGATGCGACTCTCCGAGCACGGAAACGCGAAGCAGTGGCGAACGCGACGTCCGCTCGAACTTGGCGTACGCGGCCATCGCCGACGCTCGGGCGAGGTCGTCGAGCCAGGTGCCGCCGGGGATCTCGTCGGCGATACGCCGGAATTCGTTCCTCACCAGATCACTTCCGGAATTCCCCTGCCACCCGATGCCCACACTTCCTCCCAGATCTCCTCGTCGCCGGGGCGGCAGAGGAACCCGTCGAGCATGCCGCCGACGGGCTGGACCTGGTCCAGGTACATGGCGGGCTGGCCGACGATGACCCCGCGCAAGGTCAGCAGCCCGTACAGCGCAGAGCGCCCCGCGTCGTCGAGCCGTTTGAGCGCGCCCCATTCGTCCGGGATCAGCACCACGTCGAGCCCGAGCGGCGCGTGCGGGGTCCTGGCGGTCAGATCGCCGCCGATCCACGCGCGGCCGGTCGGCATGATCCGCCGGGCGACGCCGAGGTAACTGTTCAGCGCGCTGAACAGGATTTCACGGTCGTTCTGGTGCGGCGCGTCGAAGACCAGCCGCTCGTAGACGTCGGCCAGATCGGCGGGATGGCGGCCAGGAGGCAGCAGGTTGTGCGGCGTCCAATAGGGGAGCGCCAATCGGAGCCTCCTTCGTGTGCCGGAGCTCCCGATCGAAGAAACGTACCCGGCGTCCCGCTCACAGTGCGTAGCCGAATTTACCAGGCGAGTGTCAGCCGCCCTGCCCCGGCCGGTGCTCGGGCGCGTGCCCGGCGGGCGGCCAGTCCTCGTCGCTCGGCCAGACGGGTTCGGGTTCGTGGCCGCCCTCGCCGTTCCGGGCGGCCGGTTCCGGCGGCCCCGGGTGGTAGCCCCGCACCGGTTCCGGCGTCAACTGGCCCTCGCGGTGGCCTTCCGCCTCCTGGTCGTACGGCTCGTCGTCGTCCTGGATCCGCGCGGGCGGGAGGAACTGCGTCCGTTCGGTGGAGAGCAGCTCGGGCAGGGGTTCGGGGTCCGGCTCGGCAGGCACCGGTGCCGTGCGTTCCGGCTCGCGGGCCACCGGTTCCGCGGCCGGTCGCTCACGTCGTTCGCCGCGCATCAGCAGCCAGGTGACACCGCAGCCGAGAGCGAACGAGATGAGCAGCCAGAGCCAGATCTGCCCGAAGAGCCAGAGCATCAGGCCATCACCTCTGTTCTGCCGTGATGTCGACGCGGCGGCCCTCGCCGTTCGCGCCGTCGGAGTTCCTGCGCTGGGTGGAGTACGCCTGGTCGCGTTTGACCCCGTTGCGCTCCAGCAGCCGCTCCACCGTCAGCGCCCGGTTCAGCGAGAGCTTCCGGTCCGAACCGGTCGCGACCTGCCCGGTGATCCGGAACCTCAGCTCGCGGGGCGCGTCCGTGAGCAGCTTCGCGATCTCCAGCGCGCCGCGTTCGCCGTCCGCGGTGAGTTCGGTGGTGTCCGGTTCGAACGTGATGGGCGTGGCCGCCAGCAGGCGGTCGATCTCGGCCTGGAATCCGGCCTTGTCCACCGGCTTGGCCGACGTCGGCGTGGGACTGGGCGACGGGCTCGGGGGCGGCTGGCTCGACGGCTCGCCGCTGGTCGTCACCGGGCCGGCGGGCGGGGCGGTGTCGCCGGAGATCTCGACCGTTCGGACCCCGTCGATCCGCTGGATGGCGTCCATCGCCTGCGCGGCCTTGTCCGGCGGGAAGCCGGTGAGGTTCGCGTCGCGGCCGGAGAAGCTCACCTGGCCGCCGGAGACGCCGACGTCGGCGAGCGCGTTCTTGGCGCGCGCGGTCAGCTCGGCCTCGATGTCGTCCGAGGCCGACCAGACGGTGATCGCCGTCAAGGCGAGCGTGACCAGCAGCGCTGTAGGCAGCAAGCGGCTCCAGCGGGTACCGGGCATGGAGGGACTGTAAGCCGCCTCCGACCGGTTGGCGAACCGGCTTCCGGCACGTCCCGCGCTCTCCGCGGGGCGCCGCGCACCCGTCTGGCCTGCGACGTCAGTGCGGCCCGTGGCCGGCCGCCGGACCCCGCATGGTCGGCACATGACCCTTCTGGGTGACATCGATCGATGGCCCTGATGCGCGTGAAGGCCCCCTTCCCCTTGGGTTCTAGCCGAGGGGGCGGATTCCAGGGGTCGTTGCAACACGGGTGATCAACTGGTTTCGGCGAGGAGTTTAGCTAGGCGCTCGGCTGGGGTGTCCCAGCCGAGCGTTTTGCGTGGGCGGCGGTTGAGTTGGGCGGCGACGGCGGC